>NZ_FOLC01000011.1 GCF_900112135.1 Collimonas sp. OK412 | reverse complement strand
CAATCGAAGGGGCACAGCACCGGCGTCTCCCTGTATGGCCGCCATGCATTCGGTGCGGACGGCTGGTATGTAGCGGGACGGGCGGGCGCAGCCAGCATCGACAGCACGGTGACGCGCAGCGCGGTGATCGGCAATAGCGAGCAGAACCTGGGGACCAGCCACACGGACAGCCTGTGGTCGGCCTATGCGGAAGGCGGTTATGTGTTGCCGCTCTCGGCCGACATGCGGCTGACGCCCTACGCCGGCCTGGCGTATGACCGCCTCAAGCGCGGCGGTTTTACCGAAAGCGGCGGGGTGTTCGGCTTGACGGCGGACAGCCAGGCTTATAAACAGACGGCGGGGTTGCTGGGTGTGCGGGGCGACAGCAGTTTCCAATGGGCTGGCGGCTTGAGCGTGGTGCAGGCTTACGCGGCGTGGCAGCATGCGTTCAGCGATGGCAGCCTGGATTTCGGGGCGGCGTATGTGGGGGCGCCGGCGGCGCGCTTCACGGTGCAGGGGATCGGCTTGGCGCGCAGTTCGGGCTGGGCGGGTTTGGGTTTGAATACGGCGGTGGATAGCCGCTGGGGCTGGTACTTGAACTACGATGCGCAGCTGAGCAACGGCGGGTTGCGCAACAGCGTGCTGGCGCTGGGGCTGCGCTTCAGGCTTGATTGAGATAGTGCGCTGCGCCCGACAGTAAATGCGGCCGGGCGCAGCGTGTGTTTTACTCCGCCTGCACTGGCGTCAATACTTCGCGGCTGCCATTGGTCGCCACCGACGAAACAATTCCCGCCGACTCCATTTGCTCCACCAGTCGCGCCGCGCGATTGTAGCCGACGCGGAATTGCCGCTGCACCGATGAAATCGACGCGCGCCGGGTACGCACCACAAAAGCCACCGCTTCATCGTAAAGCGGATCGGCCTCGACATCCTGGGTGTCGCCCAGCAGGTCGGCGCTGGCGCCTTCGGCAGGCACGCCGGCCAGGATCGCTTCTTCATATTCCGGCTCGCCGAACTGTTTCAGGTGTTCGACCACCCGGTGCACTTCCGCATCCGAGACAAATGCGCCGTGCACGCGTTGCGGATAACCCGATCCCGGCGGCAGGAACAGCATGTCGCCGTGGCCGAGCAAGGCTTCGGCGCCCATCTGGTCGAGGATGGTCCTGGAATCGATCTTGGACGATACCTGGAACGCGACCCGGGTCGGGATGTTGGCTTTGATCAGCCCGGTGATCACATCCACCGAAGGACGTTGCGTCGCCAGGATCAGGTGGATGCCGGCGGCCCGGGCTTTTTGCGCCAGGCGCGCGATCAATTCTTCGATCTTCTTGCCGGTCACCATCATCAGGTCTGCCAGCTCGTCGATGATGACGACGATCAGCGGCAGGGTGGATAGCGGTTCCGGCGCATCCGGGGTGAGCGAGAACGGATTGCTGACTTTCTTGCCGCGCATTTCGCCGTCGCGGATTTTCTGGTTGAATCCGGCCAGGTTGCGCACCCCGAGCGCGGACATCAGGCGGTAACGCTTGTCCATCTCGGCCACGCACCAGGTCAGCGCATTCGACGCCAGCTTCATGTCGGTGACCACCGGCGCCAGCAGGTGCGGAATACCTTCGTATACCGACAGCTCCAGCATCTTGGGATCGATCATGATCAGCCGCACTTCTTCCGGCGTGGCCTTATACAGCAGCGACAGGATCATCGCATTGATCGCCACCGATTTGCCGGAGCCGGTAGTGCCGGCCACCAGCATGTGCGGAGCGCGCGCCAGGTCGGCGACTATCGGAGCGCCGGTAATGTCCTTGCCCAAGGCCAGCGTCAGGTGCGATGCGGAATCCTGGTAGGCAGGCGATTCCAGTATTTCCGACAGCCGGATCATTTGCCGCTTCGGATTGGGCAACTCCAGCCCCATGCAGGTCTTGCCTGGAATGGTTTCCACCACCCGGATCGACGTCAGTCCCAGCGCGCGCGACAAGTCTTTCATCAGGCCGACGATCTGGCTGCCGCGCACGCCCAGCGCAGGCTCCACTTCGAAGCGGGTAATCACCGGCCCGGCGTCGGCGCCCAGCACTGTCACCGGCACCTTGAATTCTTTCAGGCGCTGCTCGATCAGCAGGCCGGTTTCCGCCAGGCGTTCAAGCGGAATGTCGATCTGCTCGTTGACGGCGGGATCGAGCAAGTCGAGTCCCGGCAAATCAATCCGCAGTTGATGCAGCGGATGAAATGAAAAATCCTCTTCGTTGCTGCCGGCGGGCGGTGCGGATGCTTCGTTTGGCGCAAGCGGGGCTGGTGCGACCTGTGGAGCGGCGACGGCGGCCCTCTCTGCGGTAAGGTAAGCGGGCGCGGTTTCTGGCGGCAGCGGCTGCGCCGCGCGGAGCTGCGGGCTTGCCGGAACGGGATCAGGCAGGACGGCTTCCTGACGGACGATATTCATCGGGGCAATCGGCTCGGCAGCCGCAGGCAGCGGTGTAACTGTCAGGGACGGCGCCGGCGCATGCGCCAGTGGAGAAACGGCCAGCTCGGCCACGGATGCTTCGGACCGCGCTTCGACAGCATGCGCGTGCTCGGCAACCGGCTTGGCCGCAGCAGCCGGTACGGCAATCGGCGGGCGTGGCGGCGCAACAGGAGCAGGGCGGGTGCTGATTGTGGTGGTCAGCGGTGCAGTGCGATGCTGGCTGCGTTCTGCTTGGCGCGCATGCATCGCATCTTTGCGCGCGTTGCTTGCACTCTGCACGGTGTTGGCGCGCGCGCGCATTGCCGGGGTCGGGATGATTTGTTCAACCGTGGCCCATTCCGCCATGCTCCTGGCGCTGGTCTTGATTTCAGCCGGCTTGGCCGGCGGTTTCTGTGGCTTGCCAAAGATTTCAGCGAGCTCGGAACTGGAAGGCAATTGCCAGGATTTCCTGCTGCGCGGCGGGATCGCAATGCTTTCGCGCGGCCGCGCCTGCCTGGGTACGGATTGGACCGGCGCGACGGCAGCGCCGGTGCGTAGCTTGCGCGGCTCGGGCGAGGTTTCGGATTGCTGTTTTTTAAGCGAGAAGATCCGCTGCAGCGGGGGCATGGCGATGAGTGGTTTCAGCCATTCGCTGCCAAACAGCCACGATAACGCCAGGACGCCGAGCGCCGCCAGCGCCAGCACGCCGCCGGCTGTGCCCAGCACGCTCATGAAGCCATGGGCCAAGGCATAACCCAGCCGGTCGCCGTCGGGCGGCGTCGATTCGTGCGTGCGCATGACGGCTTCCAGGGCGCTGCTGCTGCAGAGTATGAGGAGCGTGCCTAGCCACAAGCGGATGGAGCCCGGGCCGCGCAGCGGATTCGTGCCTGTCCGGCGCGCCTTGAGGACACGTAAAACCATAGGGACAAGCCACAGCAAGGACCATCCGAACCAACTGAAAACTGCTATATGCATACTCAAATTCAACGAAAAATCGACGTCTGGAAATCTGGATGTTTGCGCACGCCATGATGCGGCAGGGCAAGCCTCGCGATCTGTCCGGAGCAAAGAAGGCCTGATCGCGTTTGTGGGACGCCCTTAAATGAAAGTAGGTGATATTAACCGAAAAGCATCAGGCTTTCCCGCCCGGTTTGCCATCCGCGATTTCGGGTTTTCTTGTCTAATTTAACAACAATGTAACAACTGCCAAAGCGGGAGTTTGTAACTTTCCCGCAATCTCCATGTAACAAATTTTTTCAGCCCCGAAGCGGCGAATCCAGACGAAATGCTGCAAAGCACAACAAATGCCGGCAAAACACGTCATCGAATCGCTATTTCAGTGCATTTCCTTATTCGGAATTGTCCTTTTACGACATTTCTGGCGTTTTTTGACAACACGCTGTCGTAAATTTGTAACGCAATATGACTATTTGTAACTCGGCTGAATTATTTGTAACAAAAAATATTATGTTTAGGATAGATTAACACCGCAATGTCTTGGTGCATGGCAATAGCCTGTACCGGGAGGCATTGCGTTGCCGTTGTCCGCGATGCATACAAGCGAAACGAATGACGGCAATCCCTGGGGAGCCAGATGATGAAAAAGCCGTCGGGTACGTCGGTGGATTCTTAGGTTTGTCTGTCTGTACGGAATCGTAGCAGAGGTCAAAACGCAGTTTACGTCGTCCACAAGGCGATTTAATCAGTCTGGTTTGATTACACAAATAATTAAATTCTCAACTCTAAAATTATCGATAGGGAGTGTTGCTTATGATCAGGGAACGGAAGTTGCCACAGTTGCTGCGCCAGGTGTTTTTTACCGGCGGCGTCGCAATGGGTATCGGGCTGATGGCCCAAGCTGCGCAGGCGCAGGAGACAAACGACGACAAACCGATGGGACGGGTTGAAATCACAGGTTCCAACATCAAGCGTACCCAGCAGGAAGGCGCTGCATCGACGCAGATCCTGACCCGCAAGGACATCCAGCAATCAGGCAAGACTTCGGTAGCCGATGTGGTGCGCAGCCTGTCGGCCGACAACAACGGTTCCATCAGCGGCTCATTCACCAACGGCTTCGCCGGCAGCGCCTCGGGCGTCTCGCTGCGCGGACTGTCAGTCAACTCCACCCTGGTCCTGATCAACGGCCGCCGCACTGCGCCTTATGGCCTGGGCGACGACGGACAACGCAGCTTTGTCGACCTGAACACGATTCCGCTGGGCGCGGTAGACCGCATCGAAGTGCTGAAAGACGGCGCATCTGCGATCTACGGTTCCGATGCGATCGCCGGCGTGGTCAACATCATCTTGCGTGAAACCTACCAGGGCAAAACCATTTCCGGCACGCTGGGCACATCCGGCCACGGCGACGGCACCCTGCGGACGGCGTCGGGAACCTTCGGTTTCGGCGACCTGGATACCGACAAGTACAACTATTTCTTCAGCATCGACGCCAAGCAAAGCAACGCGATCTGGCAAAAAGACCGGCCGGAATACCTCGGCACAGCAGATGCCCGTCCATGGGGCGGCCGCGACCAGCGCGCCGGCGGCACCACCAGCAGCAATACCGGCGGCAGCAGCATGGTCGGCACCGTGCGTCCGGTCACCGCCGGCGGCGCTACCATTCCTGGTCGGGGCATCCAGAACCTCCCAGGCTGTGCCAACATCGACCGCAGCACTTCGATCAATTCCGGCGGCGGCTGCCTGTGGGATCCGATCAAGGACGGCTACCAGGCGATCCAGCCGGAAACCCAGAACATCAACCTGTTCGGCCGCGGCACCCTGAAGATCAACAATGACATGCAAGCCTATACGGAACTTGGCTTGTTCAACTCCCAGGCGAAGACCATCACCACGCCGTCCGGTCTGACCAGCGCCGGTTTCGACCTGGTCAACAACCGCGTGATCAACACCGGCACGGGCCCCGGCCAGCTGTTGCTGCCTATCGGCCATCCGGACAATCCGTTTCCTGCCAACCGGGCTCGCCCGCGCTGGGTCGATCCGAATCGTCCGCGTGCTACCGACCTCGATACCACCGTCACGCGCCTGCTGGTCGGCGTGAAGGGAACGAGCTTCGGCTGGGATTACGACAGCGGCATCTTGTACGCACAGAGCAAGACTGAACGTACCCAGAACGGCTACTACCGCGCCAGCAACCTGCAGACGGCGATCAACAACGGTTCTTTCCGCATCGGCCAGGCCGGCGCACTGAACAGCGCCGACACGCTGGCTTTCGTTTCGCCGGAACTGAAGAACTCGGCGACCACCAAGCTTGCCTTGTGGGATTTCAAAGGAACGCGCGAGTTCGGCCAGCTGCCGGGCGGACCGATCGGCATCGCGGTCGGCGGTGAATTCCGCCACGAATCCACCGACAGCGAAGCGACCCCGTTCACCGACATCAACGATATCGTCGGCCTCGGTTATGCTGCTGCCAAAGCCTCGCGCAACATCAGTTCCCTGTACACCGAATTGGCGCTGCCGGTCCTCAAGCAACTGGAATTCCAGCTCGCCTTGCGTACCGACCAGTATTCCGATTTCGGCAACTCCACCACACCGAAGATCGGCTTCAAGTTCACGCCGGTCCAGCAACTGGCTATCCGCGGTACGTATGCGGAAGGGTTCCGTGCGCCAGGGCCGGCAGAAAGCGGCACCAGTGCGGTTTCGGCTTTCACCACCTTCTCGCGCGATCCGCTGCGTTGCCCTGTGACCGGCCTTTCCGCAGATTGCGCGGATGGCAAGAACGTCGGCGCGGTAACGGTCGGCAACAAGAACCTGAAACCGGAAAAATCGCAGAGCTACAGCCTGGGCTTCATCCTGGAACCGATCAAGAACACCAGCGTTTCGGTGGACTACTGGCGTATCGTCCGCAAGAATGAAATCACCGGTTCCGACGCGGCATCGATCATTGCAGACCCATCGAAATTCCCTGATGCGACTGTAGTGCGCGGCGAACCGACTTCGGACTTCCCTGGCCTGGCCGGTCCTATCCTGCTGGTCAAGGCGCCGTATATCAACGCCGGCCAGACCCGCACCAGCGGCGTCGATATCGACCTGCGCAGCCGCTTCGACCTGAACTCCTACGGCCGCATGACTGCGGGCCTGACGGTTTCGCAAATGTTCGAGTTCAAGCGTACTTCCGGTGGCGTGACACAGAACTTCGTCGGCACGCATGGCGATACCAACCTGTCCGGCAACGGCGGCACGCCGCGCACCCGTGCTTCGGCTTCGCTGGCATGGGACCGTGGCCCGTTCAACCTGACTACTTCGGTCAACTATGTCAGCGGTATCGAGGACAAGAACGAAGCAGGCGGCGAATGCCTGGACGTCGATCCAGTCACCGGCAATCCTTTGAAGAACTGCCGCATTGCATCGTTCACCACAGTCGACCTGTTCGGTCGCTGGAACGTCAGCAAGCAATGGGAAGTGACCGCAGCGATCGCCAACATATTCGATCGCCTGGCGCCGCTCGACGTGCAAACCTACGGCCGCATCAACTACAACCCGTCGCTGCACCAGTCGGGCGCGGTCGGCCGCTACTTCACTTTGGGTGCTCGCTACACCTTCTAAGCCTGGCAGCTAACTGATCGAAACATAAAACGCCAAGGAGGTTCGCTTCCCTGGCGTTTTTTTTCGGCCGTCGATTAGCTTGCAAACATTTCTGAAGAACCGGATTTCCCGGAATCTTGCTGGCCGTCCTTGCGGCTGCCGGCAGGGCGCCGGCATGACTACCGCGGTCCGCAGGCAACGCTGCGGCCATATCCTGACTGGCAAGGACGACGACATGGATGAGAAAATTTCATCGCGCAAGACTTCAGTTGGACTTGAGCGGCAAACAACCGCGAATGCATGGATCAGCTTCGCCGCGGACCCGGCGCAGAAGGCGCGTTGCCTGGCCCGCCTGCGTGACGCCGAGCTCGGTCCCGATAACCAGCCGTCCGACTGCGCCGCCGGCGGCAAGCATCGTTTTACCGAGGAACTCGGCATACCGGGAACGCTGGCCGTGATCATCGATGTGCTGTGCTGGCTGCGCCAGGCAGATGGAAAAACCAGCGCGCGCGAGCAAGCCATCGCATTGCTGGAAGCTATCCCGGTAGGCGCGGACCTCGGCGCCGTTCCCTATCGTTACGCGCATTGGCTGCTGCATGACCTGCAATGGGGCATTACGCGCTATTGCCAGGCGGAGCCGCTGCTGGCGTTGTCGGCGCAGATGAGAGCGTTGCACGACAAGGAGCTTGCCGGCCTGGCGGTCGACGACAGTGCATGGTTGGCGCTCGGGCCGGGAGCCGTCGGCGCTGCCGGAGAAACTGAAGAAGGAGATAGCCAGTACCTGGAGAACCTGCTCGGCTGCGTCGCCGCTCCGTTGAGCCGGATCGATGCCGAGCAAATGGGGAAGTTATGCGGAGGCGCTGCGTATTTTGCCGGCGAGCAGGCCAAGGACAGTTACTGGACAGACAGCGAACAACGCCAGCTGGACAGCCTGTATGACGATTTTCGCGCCAGCGTGGAGCAAACGCTGGGGCCGCGCCCGCCGGCACAGCAGATTGCCGAGCTGAAAGCCTGGCTCAGGCAAGAACAGGCCATGGACGCGGCATGGGAGAAGAAGATGCGGCGCCAGCAGCGGCTGCTATGGCGGCGTTGGGATGCGTGGGGAGAAAAGCAGGCGTCGCTGTATGCGGCGTTTAATGAAGTTGCCGTTGGCTTCTTGCTGGCGCAGTTCAAGCTGGCGCCGCGCAAGACGGTGTTTGCGCCCGGCCCGCAATTGCATTAGGCCGGCCGCCGGTTATCGGCGGGCCTGGAGCCACGTGGTGCGCTCCAGGCTCGGCAGTTCAGTGCGGGAAAGCGACCAGGCGCGCCTGTATCGATGAAGACAGGCTGAGCTCGAAGCGGCCGCCGCTTGGCAAGCCGCTGATATCGAATGACGCGCTGCCGTTCTGCAGTCCGCTGCCGAGCACGGTTTTAGCGCCGGCAGGCGAGACATACATCAATGACAGGAATGGCTCCAGCGCCGCGTTCCAGGTAATCGCCAGGCGTCCGCCCTGGACTGTCCAGCTGGCCGACGACGCCATCGCCTGGGTATTGGCGGCGGCTGCCTGGCTGGCGATTTTCAGGTTTTGCGCTTGTTTTGGCTGCTGCATGGTTTGCAGCTGGCCGTTGCGCAAGACTTCGATCGATGCAATCTCGCCGGGATTGGGCAGGCTGACCCAGAAATGGCTGGTCTCGCCGGCGGCATCGGCCACGCCGACCGGCTCGAACGGCAGCTGATAAGTCTGGCCGCTGCTGGTGTGCAGGCGCAATGCATAGACCGACCTGGCGGTCGCCGTATCGGCTTCCACTTTGGCGGCGGTGGCGGCGGCCGGATGCAGCAACACGCCTTGCGCGGTCAACTCACCGGAGATTGTCAGGTAACCGTCCGGCGCCGCGACGCTGGCGGCAGCATTCAGGACCAGGGGCTGCGGGATGGCGGCGGTGCGCGATTCGGCAAACTGCTGGGCCCTGACGTAACTGAAATCGGAGAACCATGTGCCGCCGCAGTAACCCATGACGTCTTTCATCTGGTTGTTGCTTGGCGTGAGCGGCGCGCTTAATACCCCAACCTGGGTGTCGCTGCTGTATGGGCTGTTGTAGACCGCCAGCGAACTGAGGTCAGCGGTGCTGTTAGGGAAGGCTGGATCCGGGCTCGAAGCGCCGCCGCAGGGGGCGTGGCTCAGGGAGTGGTTGTGTCCCATTTCGTGCACCATGATGGCCTGCCATTGCGGCCATTTGTTATCGAACGGATCGCCCTGGCCGGCGCTGCTGGTCCAGTCCAGGCCAATCGCGGCGACCGCCGAACTGCTGCCCTGCGTACGCACTCCGACATAACCCAGGCCGGCGATGAATGACGAAGGGATCGGGCTGTACATAGGCACGAAGCCGTAATAAAAAGCGTTCGGATCTTCATTCTTGCGCGCGGTTTCGAGCTGGTTCAGTGCGCTCGACCAATCCATTGCTGTTGTGCTGGCGGCACCGCTGATCACCAGCGGAGCGCGTTTTTGCACAACGATATTGCCGTGCGCGTAAGGATAGACGCGCGCCAGGGCTGTCTGCACATCCGACAACGCCGGCGGCACGACGCCGGTGGCGCTGCCGACCGTGAGCGGCACCAGCACCACCCGCAGGCTGGCAGGCGCGCCGACGGTGGGCGATACATCCTGGCTGGCCGGGCTGCTGTTGACGCCTGCCGCAACCTTGATGCTGATCTTGACGCCCGGCTGTACCCAAGCTGCGGGCAGGACTGCGTTGAAGCTATTGTTCAAGCTGTAGTCGTCTTTCGCGGTAGGCAGGGTGGCCGGGCCATTCATCGCCAGCACGCCCAATGCCGCGCCGGTGCTGCTGCTGGCCGACAAATTCACTGACGGGCTGGTGGCGCCGGCTGCCGGTGCGAGCACCGTGGCGCGCACCAGCACAGGACGGCCCGGAGTCAGGCGCAGGGTTGGATCGGTGGAGCTTTTGTCGAACACGTGCGCAAAGTCGACGCTGCTGATCCAGAGCCCGACACTGCCGGTGCTATCGATGGTGCCGGCATTGACGGCCGCCTGGCCGGGCGCTGTCAGCGTCACGGCGCCGCTGGTTCCAAGGCTCACCTGCAATACCAGCTGCGTGGCGCTGCGGCTGACAATGACAGCGTTTGAAGCGCCGACTTTGGCGGCGCTCACGCTATCCAGGTTGGTGCCCGCTATCGTCAACACAACCGTGCTGCCGCTGGCAGCGCTGAGCAATGAGGTCGCTGTGACTGTCGGCGCCACGGTAAATGCCGTGGCGCTGCGCACTTCCTGGTAGCGGTCGACCACCGTCAGCAGGCCGGACGCGGCCCCGAGCGGCACGGTAAACGTGACCGCGCTGTTCGAGACAGCCGATGCCGATGCAACCGTACCATTGGCAAAGCGGACACTGGTCACCGCCGCCAGGCCGCTGCCGCTGATCGTCACGCTGCTGCCCACGATCCCGAGCTGCGGCAACATCGCGACAATCGACGCCGGCAGATAGCCGTTGATCTGGTAGGCGCTGTTGACTGGAGCGCCGCCGACGACCAGCGTCAGCGTCCCGGAAATCGCCTGGGCCGGCATGGTGAGGGTAGCGGCAGTGCTGGAGCTGGCGACCACCGCCAGATTGACGCCAGCTACCTGATAGGCGCTGACCCGGTCAAGGTTCTTGCCTTGAATCGTGAAATTGCTGCCGACAACGACATTCGTGGCTGACACGCTGGTTACCAGCGGCGACGGCAGGCTCGAGGTGAAGCTGGCCGACGTCTGTACCGAGAACCCGGCGCCCGACAGGGTAATGACTCCGCTGACGGCGCCATCCGGAACAGTGATTGCAATTTGCGTGTCGCTGACGATAGAGAAGGTGACCGCGGTCGAACCGATGGTGACGGTGCTGACTTTCTGGAAACCGGTGCCGTTGACGGTCACGGTAGCGCCCGCGGCTGCGCTCGAGGCAGACAGCGCGCTGATGCTGACCGCCGATGCCGCAACCGATGCCGGCCCGGTCGCGGCGCTGTCGCCCGATCCGCCGCCACCGCCGCAGCCGGACTGGCTGAGCATGGCGCCGATTAAAACCAGGGCAAGAAGACTTTTATTGATTTTCATTGCAACACACTGCCTTTGAGCTAAAAGGGTAGGACGGTTCAACTGCAAGGGATGCCATGGCTCGCGATGATTCGGGAGGAATAAATATTGGCGTATGGAAATATCGGACGTGATTGTAGTTGGGAAAGAGGTTGGCCGTAAAGGGCTGCGGGTCAGGAAGAGGGGGAGAGTGGCTTTTGCGGAACAGGGGGCGGGGAGGGCTTGCCGGGAATAATCTTGGATCTCCTTGCTGGAGTTCCAATGGGCGAACGAGAGCATGTTGATAAAAACAAAAAGGCTCCCATTGCTGAGAACCTTTTTTCCTGCCAGGTTACTGGTGGTGCCTCGTCAGAGTCGAACCAGGTGCTGACCTCACAAATTCAATACCGTATTGCGTGCCATGCCTACAGTTTCCTGGTTGGAGACCTGGTCACGAAGGTGCCAGCGTCTGATTATTCCTAGTAATGTCACGTCGATCACTCTGATCCCCCACTCATTCTGACAAGTAGGGCTGTGCGCTAAGCATAGAGCAATTTTTGATGCAAATTATGCGGCCAAGTGGGTCAGTTTTCGGTGCAAATCCACAACCAATGGAATGCTGCGGTAAAACTGGTTACTTAGAGTTGGATACTTCGCCGATATGTGTTTGGTGTTGACCCTGTCCAGCGCAAAAATGCACGATTAAATGTGCTTTGCTCGGAATAACCAAGTAATTGCGCGATATCGGAAAGTTGTAACGCTGGATCTAGCAAGTATTGTTGTGCCAAGTGCTGACGAATTGCGTCAAGCAGCGCTCGAAAACTTGTGTCGTATTGGTCGAGGCGGCGGCGCAATGTCCTAGGCGTCATATTCAGTCTGCTCGCGACGCTATCCAATTCTGGCTCGCCCTCATGAATTTGGCTTGTGATGCAACGTCGGACTGACATCACGAATTCGTTTTCTGTAGGTAGCTGATTTAGGAATTCATTTGCTTGCTTCTCTAACAGAGCTATCAATATAGGCTCTGGTTTCTTTACAGGCACAGTCAACGAATGCAGTGGTAGGCGTACGCTAGTTACCGCTTGATTAAAAAGAACTTCACATTTGAAGAAATCTCTATAGGCATGTAGAGACGACGGCTCGGGATTGATAAAGCTCACTTGCTTTAGCTCGACATCCTGGCTGGCTATGGACTTCGAAAATTGGAAAAATGTAGCAATGCTAAATTCTTGATTCAGTCGCCCATGGCCTCCGGAACTTCCCCCGGGCCATTTAACCACAAGATCGCCTCCGTCAAAAATAGGCGCTTCCATGGGATGTTGATCTACCTCGTGCACAAGGCGCTCGTATGCTTGCAGACGCAACAACGTTGCGCCAAGGGTGGGGCACGACGCCATTATGTAGCCAACTACTCCAAAGTGCGCAGGTGTAACTGTTTTCCCCAAGTGCAAGCCTAAGAGGGGATCTTCCAGGCAAGCTGCGGCAGATTGCAAGTGAGAGACCCAGCGTTGCAGCGGGTAGCGGACTAGAACTCGATCGACTTCGTCCGGTGTTGGCTCATTTAATAGCTTTGAGGCATCAATTCCCTGATTTTTTAAATACTCAAAAAGCACGCGCATATAGGCGCTGGATACAAAGCCTTGTGCAACTGTATTTAATTCAGCTGTTCCCATAATTTGGATGATATGGCCCTATCGGTATCGGTTAAATCGTCGCTCAGTTTTACGTTGAAAAACACAATAAATTTCTTGTGGTAAATATTTTACGCCGAATTTAACAATTGTTTGCGATTGATCCTGATGCGTATTTATATTTCCATGCGGGAACTAAAAATGTGTTTTGTGAAATGATATAAACGATTATTTCAAAAATAATTCGCTGGTTTAAGTTTCGCCATTTCCTCTATGAATCCCTTCCTTGAGTTCACATTATTTATAATTTTTTTCCTGAATTTTTTGTAATCGTCGAGAGTTGCGATTTTCTATTTCCGTCGACTACGGAAGGCTAAAAAAATTTCAAGCAGGAAGCTAGTGGCCATAAATGCTAATTTATTGTCCGCTACTGCCAATATTTTCCATTTTGCCCTCGCCTACCATCCGACTCGTAAGCCAATGTGATTTTTAGTCAAATTTAAGATGTTTGTATTTTTCGTTTCGATGGGCATCAGCATCAATGCCTACAACATCTTTTGGCTGTCGACCGAGTTGAGCATGACCAACAACCATTGAATGTCAGTTGCTTGCTAACTCTGGTGAAAATCCGGAACCGAGCACCCTCGTGCTGAACATTGCTGCCTACGATGATCAACAAATATTGAATGCAATGCAAAGAGCCGCCAGAAAAGGCGGCGGGGAAAGCCATAGCTCATTGACGCAATGGCTTATGGAAGCAGGCTGCTGTTTTTTATTTAAACATCTTTAATCAAAAAGCAAATATACACGGGGGGTAAAAATGAACAAAATGTATCGGGTGATCTGGAGCAAAACTACGGGAAAATTATGCGTGGTTGGGGAGAAGGTCAAAAGTCATGGGAAGGGTAAGAGCCAGTGTAGCGTGATCCATGAGACATTGATTGCCGCAACTTTCATTGTGGTGGGATTGGGGGCGGGGAGTGACGCTTTGGCTGGCGTATCGGGTTCGTCAGGTGGCGTGAGTGCCATTAATGGCAACACGAGTACCTCCGCTTATGGGGGGAGCGTCGATGTCTCTCAGGCCGGTGTTGCCTTTTCCGGCGAGTCGGCCTGTAGCACTATTGTTGGCGCTATGAACGCTGCGGCCATCTACGGATCTGGGGCAAATTATACGGGCGGCTTCTATGGCTTTGGCGCGCAGACGTCTGCGTTAAACTACGGCGTGAACTACAACATTGGCGCTGGCCAGACAAGTGGCATCAACAATTGGGTGAATTCTACGCAGACGCTGGGTAACATCACGGTCTCCAATCCGCAAGCCGCTACCGCCACCCAATATACGACGGCGTACGGCTTGAGCACCTTCGCGACCGGTTGCGGCTCGCAGGCAACTGGTATTGGCGCATCGGCCATTGGATGGGGCGCCATAAGCAGTGGCGCTGGGGCCGTCGCGATGGGTGTGAATGCCACGGCCTCGGGGCAGGGGAGTCTCGCGTTCGGAACCCAAGCATCCGCCACTGCGACGGATTCTCTAGCTTTCGGTGCCCTTGCCACTGCAAGTTCAACGGGCGCGATCGCCTTGGGAGCGCAATCCACGGCGTCGGCCGCCAACGCCCTGGCTCTGGGAGTGCAATCCACGGCGTCGGCCGTCAATACCCTGGCACTGGGATCCGGCAGCAGCGTGACGCTGACCAATTCGGTAGCGCTGGGTTCGGGTTCCATCGCCACGGCCACCACCCCGACGACCAAGTGGACCGCCGCTAGCGGCGTGGTGCCGGGCGCGACCTTTACCGTCAATCAAGCGCCGACCAATGGCGTGGTGGCCGTCGGTAACCGTCAGATTCAGGGCGTCGCTGACGGCGAAGTGTCGGCGACATCGACGAATGCTGTGAATGGCAGCCAACTGTACACAACGGCTTCCGCCATCAGCTCGAATCTCACGTCACTTTCCACATCGGCTTCAACAGGTCTGAGCACGACTAACAGCAGCGTGACGTCATTGTCGACTTCAACCTCGACCGGCATCAGCACGAACGTCAGCAACATCGGTTCGTTGTCGACTGGCCTGAGTACAACGAATAGCAATGTGGGCTCGTTGTCGACTTCGGCTTCAACAGGTCTGAGCACGACTAACAGCAGCGTGACGTCGTTGTCGACTTCAACCTCGACCGGCATCAGCACGAATGCCAGCAACATCGGCTCATTGTCGACTGGTTTGAGCACGACCAACAGCAACGTGACATCGCTGTCGACGTCAACATCGACCGGACTGAGCACAACGAACAGCAATGTTTCTTCGCTGTCGACGTCAACATCGATCGGACTGAGCGCAACGAACAGTAATGTTTCGTCATTGTCGACCTCGTCTTCGACAGGTATCAGCACGAACGCCAGCAACATCGGTTCGTTGTCGACTGGCCTGAGTACAACGAATAGCAATGTGGGCTCGTTGTCGACTGGCTTGAGCACGACCAACAGCAACGTGACATCGCTGTCGGCATCGACTTCAACCGGTTTGAGCACAACGAACAGCAATGTTTCGTCGCTATCGAGCTCGACATCTACAGGCCTGAGCACGGTCAGCAGCAATGTGGACTCCTTGTCCACATCGACCTCTACCGGTCTGAGTACTACCAATAGCAATGTGTCGTCGCTGTCGACGTCAACATCGACCGGACTGAGTACAACGAACAGCAATGTTTCTTCGCTGTCGAGCTCGACGTCTACAGGCCTGAGCACGATCAGCAGCAATGTGGGCTCATTGTCGACAGGCTTGAGCACGACTAACAGCAACGTGACATCGCTGTCGACATCGACTTCAACCGGTTTGAGCACAACGAACAGTAATGTTTCGTCGCTGTCGAGCTCGACATCTACAGGCCTGAGTACGGTCAGCAGCAATGTGGGCTCCTTGTCCACATCGACCTCTACCGGTCTGAGCACTACCAATAGCAATGTGTCGTCATTGTCGACCTCAACTTCGACAGGTATCAGCACCAACGCTAGCAACATTGGCTCGCTGTCGACTGGTCTGAACACGACCAATAGTAATGTAGATTCTTTATCGACTTCGACTTCTACGGGGCTGAGCACGACTAACAGCAGCGTGACGTCGTTGTCGACTTCAACTTCGACTGGCATCAGCACGAACGCCAGCAACATCGGTTCGTTGTCGACAGGGCTGAGCACCACCAGCAGCAATGTTGCGTCGCTGTCGAGCTCGACGTCTACGGGACTGAGCACGGTCAGCAGCAATGTGGACTCCTTGTCCACATCGACCTCTACCGGTCTGAGCACTACCAATAGCAACGTGTCGTCGCTGTCGACGTCAACATCGACCGGACTGAGCACAACGAACAGCAATGTTTCGTCGCTGTCGAGCTCGACGTCTACAGGCCTGAGCACGACTAACAGCAACGTGACATCGCTGTCGACATCGACTTCAACCGGTTTGAGCACAACGAACAGCAATGTTTCTTCGCTGTCGAGCTCGACATCTACAGGCTTGAGCACGGTCAGCAGCAATGTGGACTCCTTGTCCACATCGACCTCTACCGGTCTGAGCACTACCAATAGCAATGTGTCGTCGCTGTCGACGTCAACATCGACCGGACTGAGCACAACGAACAGTAATGTTTCGTCATTGTCGACCTCGACTTCGACAGGTATCAGCACCAACGCCAGCAATATCGGTTCGTTGTCGACTTCGGCTTCGACAGGTCTGAGCACGACCAACAGCAACGTGTCGTCGTTGTCGACTTCAACCTCGACTGGCATCAGCACGAATGCCAGCAACATTGGTTCGTTGTCAACTGGTTTGAGCACAACCAACAGCAACGTGACCTCGTTGTCAACGTCGACATCGACTGGCCTGAGCACGACCAATAGCAATGTATCGTCGCTGTCTACAGGGGTTGCCAACTCGGTTCAATATGACAATCCTGGTCACGCCAGCATTACTTTGGGCGGGGTTGGCGCGACAACGCCGGTGACTCTTACCAATGTGGCTGCCGGTGTGAATCCAACCGACGCGGTGAATTACGGTCAGTTATCCTCTTTGTCTACTTCGGCGTCGACCGGCATCAATTCGCTGTCAACCGGTTTGAGCACGACCAACAGCAACGTGACATCGCTGTCGACTTCTACTTCGACAGGGATCAGCACGGCGCAAAGCGGCGTAAATTCACTGTCAACCGGGCTGAGTACAACCAACAGCAATGTGTCGGCACTATCGACTTCGACTTCGACGGGCTTGAGCACGGCTGCAAGCGGCATTAATTCGCTGTCAACGGGTCTGAGCACCACCAACAGCAACGTGTCATCGTTGTCGACGTCTACGTCAAGCGGCTTGAGCGTGGCGACGAGCGGCATCAATTCGTTGTCAACTGGCGTTGCGTCGATATCAACCGGGCTGGGACAATTGACGTCACTCTCGACCAGCCTGATGGGCGTCAGTTCGTTGTCGACATCGTTGAAACCGCTTGCCGATGCGTCAAGCAGCGCTGCGGCGAACGGTTCGACGATAGGTGCTACCACGATCGGCGGAGCCAACAGCGACGGTACGGTACAGACGCGTGGCGCTAGCGGCACGGCGATCAGCAATGTGACGCCGGCAACGTGCAGTACGGTCAAGGGTGTCGATGCAACAGGTTCCGGCTTGTGTGCGCAGGCGACCAAAGACGGCGCGACGGCATTCGGTTCCAACGCACAGGCAACCGATACCAACACCACTGCCGTGGGCTTCCGTGCCTTGGCCTCGCAGGCCGGATCGGTGGCGATCGGTAATAACGCGCAGGCGACTGGCGATCCTACTGTCGCGATTGGGCAGAATGCGCTGGCCTCGGGCAATAACTCGGTCGCGACCGGTGCGGGGGCGCAAGCCACCGGGACCAACTCGGTGGCCCTGGGTGCCGGTTCTATCGCGGACCAAGCCAATACGGTATCTGTCGGGGCGCCTGGCAGTGAACGCCGCATCACCAACGTGGCGGCTGGTATCAATCCAACCGATGCGGTGAATGTCTCGCAATTGTCAGCGGTGAAAAATCAAGTTGGAGATCTTCAGCGTATTGCATATAGCGGAGTTGCGATGGCTGGGGCTTTGGCAGGTCTTCCGCAAGTCGACAGCGGCAAGACATTTGCATTAGGTGCCGGCATTGGCAATTATGCTGGTTATACGGCTCTGGCTATCGGCGCCAGCGCCCGTGTCAGTCAGAGCACCGTTGTTAAATTCGGTGTTAGTACAACCTCTGCTAGTCGCACACTGATTAATGCGGGTGTGGGGTATTCCTGGTAGGGACAAGAGTAAATTTGATCAGATGCAGATTGTATAGGCGGGCTTCGGTTCGAAGCCCACTTTTATTTGCATGTAACGTTTCTTCTCATTTAAGAAATGTAGAGGCTTAACGGTATCTTTTGAATCCCTCTTTTTACTATTGTGCTGTGATAGCAGTTCATTTCTGGCTAGTGAATTGCAAGAGATAGGATGAGTTTGAAAAAGTGAAAGTGAGATTGCTAATGATGAATTCTAAATGTGAATCAGGCACGAAAATTAGAGACGATCAATGGGAAAAACTGGAGTTCCAGATGTTGGGAAAAACCGGAGATCCTGGAAGCCATGCTCGTGACAATAGACTGTTTATTGAAGCTGTACTGTGGTTTGTGTCTGATACGAATGTTTGGGCTGATTTGCCGCCAAAATTTGGAAAATGGAACGCCATCTATATGCGCGTTAGACGATGGTATCTAAGTGGGCACTGGCAGCAACTGGCTGAAAATTTACGGAATGATCGAGATTTGTTCATGTTGGTAGGAAAAATTATTGCGTATTGCGATCGTCAAAAAAAAATGCGAGAAGAAAGAGGTAGTAGGAAAGCGAAGCGAGAAATCGGTCATGGATCTCGTGCCATGCCGCGAATTAACGCGGAGGAGTCTGCTTCTTTGATGGAGGGTTCGACATCGCATTGGCTTTCATTGATTGGAATGAGCGAGGAATAGCTAGTTGAGAAAAAATGAGGATCACTGTAATTCCTGGTTCCGGGATAGTCGCAAGGATACTCAACCCATAATTGAGGTCATCTGAGGGTAAACGCCGCTATGACGGATTGCCCATCGTTACCGAATTAGGATTTTGCGGAACAGGCAGTGGGTTGCGGAGCACAACAAAAAAGACCCTCATCACTGAAAGCCTTTTAGTAATTGGTGCCCGAGGCCGGACTTTAACTGGCACATCCCGTCACCTATGCTTTGTTTTATACGTTGTACGTTTTTTGAACATAAAAGCAGTGAAATTAAATACATTTGCACAGGGCTTTGTGTCCAGCGCCTATATGCGCATACTTTTTGAATATTTAAAAAACCAGGGGATTGATGCCTCAAAGCTATTAAATGAGCCAACACCTGACGAAGTCGACCGAGTTCTAATCCGCTACCCGCTGCAACGCTGGATCTCTCACTTGCAATGTGCCGCGGTTCGATTAGGAGACCCCCTCTTAGGCCTGCACTTGGGGAAAACTGTTACTCCTGCACACTTTGGAGTCATTGGCTACATATTCGCGTCGTGCCCCACTCTTGGCGCATCGCTGCTACGCCTGCAAGCATATCAGCGCCTTATACAAGAGGTGGAGCAAGGCGGCTTAGAGGCTCCTATTATTGACGGAAGCGATCTTGTGCTTAGATGGCCTGCAAGAAGTTCCGGGGGGCACGGGCGACTACACCTTGAATTTGGCATAGCGACACTTCTCCAATTTTCCAAGTGCATATCTAGCAAGGATGTAGAGTGGAAGCAAGTGAGCTTTATCAATCCCGAGCCGTCGTCTTTACATGCCTATAGAGATTTCTTCAAATGTGAAGTTCTTTTTAATCAAGCCGCGACTAGCATACGCGTACCGCTGCATTCGCTGACTGTTCCCCTAAAAAAACCAGAGCCTGTATTGGTAGCTCTGTTAGAGAGGCAAGCAAATGAATTCCTAAATCAGCTACCTACAGAAAACGAGTTCGTGATGTCAGTCCGACGTTGCATCACAAGCCAAATTCATGAGGGCGAGCCAGAATTGGATAGTGTCGCGAGCAAATTTAATATAACGCCTAGAACACTGCGCCGCCGCTTAGACCAGTGCGGCACCAGTTTCCGGGTGCTACTCGAAAAAATTCGTCAACAATTGGCAAAACAGTACTTGCTAGATCCAACACTGCAACTTTCTGATATCGCGCAATTACTTGGTTATTCCGAGCAAAGTACATTTCAACGGGCATTTTTGCGATGGACTGGATTAACCCCCAACGCTTATAAACGAAGCGTTTGATCCTGAGTAACAAAGTGCTTTATTGTTACATCGATTGTTCGTTTGCGTGCTGAATTGACCCACTCAGCTTGTGGCCCCCCCAGAGTCGAATTGGGCACCAACGGATTATGAGTCAAGCACGCAGAATGCGCGTATGCCGCAATGCTGCGCCAGGCAACAACTACTGTTTGTGCATTCAGTGCGTGAAAAACACTGAATGCGCCTAGTTGGTCAAAAAATCCCCCACTTGAATAGAGCTCCGACTGCCGTGGCGTCAATTGATGTAGTTGAAGAATTTCAGGTGCAGTTTCCTTGACTCGTCAGCCAGTATCTCGAACAGCGCAGATCGCTCGCATTCCATCGCAGTGACTCGGATTGCAAAGGTTCGGCGCGTGTTGTCGTCCATCCACTGGGTGGAGTCAAAGAAACCGCCACCTAACGGCGTGCTGAATCTGAACTTGTCGTGGTTATCCCAATGAGCGGCTATGCACACGTGCATCAGTTGGCCGGAACACGATGGCCTGGGCGACAAATGTTGTCCGCTTGCCATGTTAGTCCACTTCACCAAAAGAGCGCGCGATTCACGAAGTTCGCCTATCGAAGCGATCTTTCGCAGGCGCATCACACGGCAGCCTCGTTTGAGAGTGGAATAAGAGTCATCTGATTGCCATCAAGGAAAATCGCATGTTCCAGAATTCACCAGCCGTAGATACTGCATCTTTTGGCTCTCGTCTGAGCCGGACGGCATTGCTGCACGCAACCGCGGACATCATGGGACTGAATGTCGAAAGCAAGCAAACATTCGCTCAGTCCGGCCTGCTGTACAGCGATGGGATCGAGTTCGCAATTCATGTCAAGGAACTGCCTGATGCTGCGCTGCGCATCGTGGCCTCAGCCACCATGGCCAAGCCAGACGGTATAGATCCTAGCGTTTGGCATAACACCATGTTGCGCGCCAATGCAGCGGCAATGATCGTCGCGGATTGGGGCTTTGCCCTGGACGAAGGCGACACCGCCTGTCTGCTGATGAATCTACCGTCGGCCATGCATGAACCGGAACTGTTGCGCGCCGCATTGGAAAGCATGCATGACCTGTGCGTGGCGGTGCGCGCCGGCACCTCAAATAATATTGACGTCAAAGAGAGGCTCCAATGAAATTCGGCAATACGTTGCATATGACGAAGAGCGGGCAAACAGGAACGCCACCGGCTGCATTGCAGGAATTCGAGGCGACCAGGGAAGTGCTGGTTCTGATTGCCGAAGTGATGCTGCTGCTCGGTACAACGAAGGAGGTCGCACGGGAGGTCGCGCGCACCGGTCGCCTCTTGATCGGCGAGCAGCGTTTATTGCTCGCCTGCGCGCCGGACGATTCGGCACTGATTGCGAGCGCGCTGCTCGACCCGGCTTGGGCGAATCAGGCAGCACGCAAAGCGCTGCTGCAGGCCAACGCCCAGTTGCTGCTGTCGTCGGGCGTGGTTGCAACGGACGGTTACGGCGGCCCGAGTTTGATGCGTCGCTGGCCGCTGGCTCAGCCACAGCCCGTTGCACTTGCCCGCTGGCTACGGGAACTGGCCGCGTTTGCGACCGAAATTCAGGCGAAACGCCATTAATCTGACACAACAATTGCAACATTCACGACAACAATCGGTCACGACGATTTTTGACATCTAAAGGGAGATGCATCATGGCAGGAGAAACGGGAGGAATATCGCGGACGCACTCGATGCCGCACACGATCTCTCCCTCTGAGGACGCTTCCGGGAGCAAACCGTCATTGACTCGGGCGCGGTCCAGTCTAACCACGAACACAGCGCTTGAAGGGCTGAAACCGAAGCCGGACTCATTGACTCCCGGTCGCATTTCAGCTGGGAATTCGCCTCGTATTCTGAATGCAAACCTGCCGGGAACCTCAAATGCAGGGGGTAAAAGCCAGCATGCTTCCCCTCCCCACAATGAAATCGGAACCGCGACACCGTCCGAGCCTGGCACTGAAAGTGGCAGAACATCTAACACCACCCGCGGCTCCACCTCCTTGCGTCGTATCACAGGAGCACCGATATTCACCCCAGATTCGCCGTTTAATGATACTGCGGTCGAAATAGAATTCGCGCCGCCACCGCCGCCTGCGTCGAGTTGGAGGGCAATGACTGCGGCACCGTTGAACGGTCTTGCCTCCTTTGGCGGCAGCGCATTGTCGTCCCTGAAGAGCGGCGCCGGAAAGATAAAAGACGGCACGGTTGTCGCGACAAAATTCGCCGGAAAACAAATGGTTGCGGGCTTGGAGAAAGGCAAGGAATTGGGTGCTGCCGGCGCCGCGAAAGGAAAGCAGGCCGCCACGTTCGTGGGCGGGCAAGCCGGCCAAGTGGCCACAAGCGCCGCCTCGGGGCTGGGGGTCATGGGCATCGAAAAGAAATTTGCCGGCGCGACCGCCGGCCACCTGATCCATCAAACGGTTGCGGTCGGCGTTCCGACTTTTCTTCGGGAATGCATGAACGAAGTATTGTTTGCCGGACTGCGCCAGATTCCCCACGAGCATGCGGTGGCCTTGCAGATCGTCTCGGGCACGGTGTCGCTTTGCCTGCACCGTGTACGCCAGTACCGCGAACAACGCAGCCCAGAAACCGCGGCGCGCGGATTTCACAACCTCAGCGCCGAACAATGGGCCACGCTTTCACCTGGAGACAAGCAGACGAAAATGGCGCAGCAGCGCCGCTATTCCGATGCCGTCACCACACTGGCCACCGGCGGTATACTTACCAACATTGCATTAGGCGTCGCCGGCCCTCACATTGGGCAGCCTGAACTTGCCGCGAAGCTGGTGGCGTCCGATATCAAGGTGCTGGCTTACGCAGGCGCGCGCGATACCATACAGGCCACATTCCGCATGGTAAACACGGAAGCCGACACCAATGGCGGCGTCAGCGGATCACATATGAATGCTTCGGGCGAATTCTACGCAAAAGTAAATATTGCGGCCAACTATGCCTTCAGTGCATTTGTGCCGGCAGCCTTGGGCGACGCCAGGCTGGCCCTCGCCGGACAACATTCCCCGCTCAGCAAACACGAAGCAATGAACGTCGTTTATCACTCGTCCGCAGTCAAAGCAACCATCAATACGGTGCTGGAAACCGCGGACTGGACCAATGTGACCCAGGAAGAGGCCAAGGAAGCCAGCACCAGCCAAAAATTCGATCCTGCATGGAAAGGAAAGCGCGAGGATTACATGCGCGTATTCGATCAATCCGTCGCTCGCACGGCGGCCATCAACAGCAATATAGCGGCCAGCAATGTGCTATCCGTCATCGGTGAGCAGGTAGGGTTGTCGCCGGCGGCGACATCGCTGCTCTCCAACGGCGGCTCAGGCGCCATGGCCGGCCTGAGTTACAAAGTGATTGGCGGAACATGGCAGGCCGAAGCCGCTGTGCGCGCGGAAAAGGATAGCCGCCCTGAAACAACTCGTTGACGCCTCGGGCAACGGACGTCACTGCGCAGGTACCGCATGAATCTTGCTCGTCAGGCCGCCACGCGAACGGCCTATCGTTTGATGGCCTTCTTTTTTTGCACCCGCCGATACTGGTGGGCGCCACCGCCGTGCTATCAATCATCAGCGGCTCCAAATCACGATCGTCATTGACGGCTTCGACCACCTGTTGGCATACGCCAGATTCACCCCAGCGCTTGAACTGCGTGTACGTCGTGTGCCAGTTTTCCAGTTCTGCAGGTATGTCTCGCCAAGGCGACCCCGTCCGCACGATCCACAAAACAGCTTCTAAAAACAGGCGATTATCCTGCGCCGTTGCGCCTCGATCACTGGCCTTATCCTAGATGCGCGACGCCGCCCGTGGGCGGCACCGTGATCGATAGTCGACCGAGCCTGCCTATGCAGAGCACCAATCGGCCAGTGCCATCGACCCATACGTCTTCCAGCTTTCAGGCTGGCTCAAGACCGAGGCGGCCAAATCCCGCAAGCAACGACGCAGCCTGAAACAGCTTCACGAGGACCTGTTGGAATTGGGTTTCACGGGGTCTTACGACAGGGTGGCGGCGTCCGCCAGGCAATGGAGGGAGGGGCAAACTGAGTGGGTCAATTCGGCGCGCAAACGAACACTAATATTGCCACATTGCATTGATTTTGTGCATTATTTCTAGAATAAGGTACCCCTCGGGAAAACCATAATTTTTATAACATTTTGCAGAAAGTGGCTGAAAACCCTTTCTGCATAAGGCTTTGCAAGATTCGACAAAGTATAACTTCGACATAACCTTGGCATAACTAAGTTATAAAGTTAAAGATAATTTCTATAAAAATAAATAACTATATAAATCAATGACTTAAAGCCTGGTTATACTTGAGGTTATCAAAAGTTATAGTTCAACCATAACCATTTAAGCCTATATAAATCAACGGCTTACAGTGCATAAAATCACGTGGTTATAAAGATTATGCTTTCCCCGAGGTCAAACCTGAAATCGGTTTTTCATCGCTCACACCAGAACCCACTTTTACCCCTCCGCGTGCGTCGTTTTGCGTCGTTTTTTTGCGGCGTATTTTCGCCCTTCGACGCCAGGTTTCTCCTATGTGCGTCACTTCAAAAAATTTGAGTCGAAAGCGACCAAATTAGCGGGCAGGCGTGGCGGGGAGATGACTGCGCGCCGAGCAATGATGCCGCACAGGATGTTGGTGTAAGTACGTCAAGAGGGATTCACTACCGAGTACAAAAAATGGACGGAATTTCACTACGCTAACAACGCATCATCGCAGGCATCGTAATCGGGTAAACAGTTTTGGGCAGAAATTCCGTGCCTGCTTGGCGAGTGAAGTGACCTTGTGCGCCAAACGGTTGTCCCACTATTCAGGTGTTTCCCAGCTGCACTATGCACCAAAGCGGATTTGTCTGTCAGATTGCAAACCTGGCTAGAGCTTGTTGGAGCTCAACGAGACCGTCGTTCGGTTTTTTGGTTTCAAGACCTAGGTCCGGTCAGAGCGGCAACTGTCCTCTCCGAATTGGTGTGTGTGCACATTAATTAAAAATGGTATATGATGGTCATCATGGTTAAGAAATCTACCAAACACACCGCTGTCAGCCGCAAAGAAGCCTCACACGAACGCATCGTAGAGGTGGCTGCGCGCGCCATCCGCCGCAGTGGCTACGGCGGCACTGGCGTAGCCGACATCATGAAGGAAGCCGGCCTGACGCACGGTGGCTTCTACGCGCACTTCGAATCGCGCGATGCTTTGCTGGCGGAGGCCGGCGACCGTGCCGGCGCTGAATCGGTGGCGTTGGCGGCGCAGGTGGCGGCCGCCGCACCGCCGGGACAAGCGTTGCAGGCTATGATGCACGCTTATTTGTCGCCGGAGCATATAGGAGCGATTGAGACTGGTTGTCCGGTTTCCGCGCTGGGCTCGGAAATGCCGCGCCAAGCGCCGGAAGTGCGACGTGCCGCGACCATCCACATCAAGGAAATGATCGATCTGTTTGCCCGCCAATTGCCTGATTGGGGTCAGCCGCAGGCGCACGAGCAGGCGATGGCGCTGGTTTGCGCCCTGATAGGCACCACCATGGTTGCGCGTGCCGTTGATGACCCCAAGCTGTCCACGGCACTGTGCGCAGCTGCGCTGAAACAATTCGCCCCGGCAGTCACTTGAGATTGGCGCTGGTTGTAAGTTTTTTTTGCATTAAAATATGATGACTATCATATATTGTATTGCCAATCGTTATGTAACGCCTATTTGAAAGGGAATGCCATGAATAGCAAGATTGCATTGGTCACCGGCGCCTCGTCCGGCATCGGAGAAGCTACAGCGAAGCGACTTGCGCAAGCGGGCTTCAAGGTTTATGGCAGCAGCCGTCGCGGCGCGCAAGCGGGCCGGCGCGACTACGAGATGCTTTCATTGGACGTGACCAGCGATGACTCAGTCCAAGCGGCCGTCGCGGACGTGATGCGGCGGGAGGGGCGCATTGACCTGCTGGTGAATAACGCTGGCGTCGGAGTAGCTCCTGGGGGAGCGGAGGAGAGCTCGATCGAACAGGCTCAATCTATTTTCGACACGAATTTCTTCGGGATGGTGCGTATGACGCGCGCAGTCTTGCCGCATATGCGAGCCCAAAGGGAGGGCCGCATCATCAACATCGGTTCGGTGCTCGGCTTTCTGCCGATGCCGTATGGCGCGCTGTATGCCGCGACCAAACACGCCATCGAAGGCTATACAGAATCATTGGATCATGAGCTACGCAACTGGGGCATCCGGGCAGTAGTCATTGAGCCCGCTTACACCAACACGCCGTTCGACGCCAATATGCTGCAGCCGGACGCCAAACTCGACGCCTACCACCAGGTGCGAACCGTCGTGACCCATCGTGTTAGGGAGGTGATGGTGAGTGCAGAAGGGCCAGACGTGGTGGCCGAGGCAGTGCTGAAAGCAGCGCAGGCACAGAGGCCGAAACTGCGATATCCCGCTGGCGGACTGGCTGCGCGCCTGCGGCTGTTGCGCACTATCGCGCCGGCCGGTGTGATGGACGCCGGCATACGCAAGGATCTGCGGCTCGCATAGCAAGCCGGTTCGTCGCCCCTGATCAGAATGGAATCACGGGATACTCCCTCGACAGTTACGCAGTGCAACACTCAACTAAAGGATTTAACGATGTCTACTTCTTCTCGAAAAATTGCAGTTGTAACCGGCGCCTCGGCTGGCATAGGCGCAGTGTATGCCGACCGCCTGGCAAAACGCGGCTATGACCTGGTGCTCGTTGCCCGCCGCGCGGAGCGTTTGCAATCGCTGGCAGCCAGCATTGCAAAGACGCATGGCGTGAACGTCGAGCCATTGGTTGCCGACCTGGCAACGGAGGCTGGCCAGGCGCGCGTCGAGCAAGTTCTTTCCAGCAATCCTGCGGTCAGCGTGCTGGTGAATAATGCTGGCATCGCGCGGCTCGCCCCCCTCGCGGGCAGCCCGCTGCAAGACTCCTTGTCTCAGGTTTCGCTGAACATCATGGCGCTGACGCGTCTGACTCACGCGGTCCTGCCCGGCATGAAGTCGCGCAATGAGGGGCTGATCATCAATGTTGCCTCCGTATTGGCGGTGCACTCCTTGCCGATCAGTTCCGTGTACAGCGGAAGCAAAGCGTTCGTTCTGGCGTTCAGCCGCGGGCTACAGCAAGAACTGGCCGATACTGGCGTAAAGGTCCAGGTGGTGCTCCCCGCAGCCACGGCCACGGAGCTTTGGGACCAGTCCGGCGTGCCGCTGGCAGCGCTGGCTTCGGAATCCGTTATGGCAACGGACGACATGGTGGACGCGGCCTTGTCCGCGTTCGATCAGGGCGAAACCATCAGCTGGCCGTCGGTAGCGGACACGACATTGTTCGAACGCTTTGAAGCGGCCCGCATTGCGCTCTTCGCTGCCACACAAACCGGCAAGGTCGCGCCGCACCTTCTGCCGGCCTGATTTCAGAAGCGGAAATACCTCTCAAAGGATGCTCGAAAATGCTATTTGAAAACTTCTCTCTGCGTGCCGCCAATCTCAACAATCGGGCTGTGATGTCTCCGCTCACTCGCAGTCGCGCCGTCGAGCACAACACGCCGAACAGCCTGATGGCTACCTACTATTCGCAGCGTGCAAGTGCTGGCCTCATTATTACCGAGGGCACCTCGCCGTCGCCGAACGGTTTGGGCTACGCGCGTATACCGGGTTTATTCAATGATGCCCACGTACAAGGCTGGAAACTCGTCACTGATGCGGTCCACGCCAAGGGCGGTAAGATCGTCGTACAGCTGATGCATACCGGACGGGTAAGCCATTCGGCAAACCTGCCGGACGGAGCCGAGGTGCTGGGGCCATCAGCCGACACATGCCCAGGCGAGATGTGGACCGATAGCCATGGTAGCCAGCCGCACACGCCACCACGCGAGATGACCGACGCCGACATCGCGGCGGCGATTCATGAGTTTGCAACCGCCGCACGCCTGGCCATCGATGCCGGCTTCGACGGCATCGAACTGCACGCCGCCAATGGATATTTGCTCGAGCAATTCCTGAATGCCAATGTCAACCGCCGAACAGATGGCTACGGAGGTACACCCGAAGGGCGTAACCGGCTAGTGCTTGAGGTCGCGCGCGCCGCCGCAAAGGAAATTGGGGCTGAGCGAGTGGGTATCCGTTTATCACCACATGGGGTTTTCAACGCGACCGGACCCTTCGCGGAAGTGGATGAGCAGTATGTGGCGCTGGTGAAGGAGTTATCCGCACTCGGCCTCATGTACGTACATGTCTTGGATCACTCGGCGATCGGCGCTCCGCCTGTTTCAGCCAAGCTGAAGGCCGATCTGCGAGCTGCGTTTGACGGCCCCTTCGTTCTTGCCGGCGGTTTCGACAAGGACAGCGCGGAGCAAGCGCTGATTGAAGGCCACTCGGATCTGATAGCGATGGGCAGGGCCTTTTTGGCCAACCCCGACCTGGTTGAACGCATGCGCCAAAACGCGCCGTTGAACGCCCCCGATCCAAGCACGTTCTATACGCCTGGACCGCAGGGCTATACGGACTATTCGACGCTGGCAGGTTAATTTTATGAAACGCCACTTCCGTGCTCTCGCGACCTTGTCCGCGCTCCTTTTCTTCGCTTTGGCGCTAATCTGGATGTTGGCGCCTCAACTCCCGTTGTCAGACTGGGGAATTGAATTCACATCTTCAGCTGAATTGGTCAGCCGGCGTGCGGCAGCGCTGTATGCAGGAATCGCTGTCATGTTGTTCTCAGCCAGAAATGCCGAGCCATCAATGGCTCGATCAGCGTTGATCAAAGGTGTTGTGGTTGCCTGTTTCATGCTCGCGACACTGGGGATCCTTGAATTGGTGACAGGGAATGCCTCCCCCAGAATCCTGATAGCCGTTTTCATCGAAGTCGCGCTCATGCTGGCGTTCTTGTTTGTAGGATGCGGCCACCCCGCGCAGTCGGACAGCAACCATCGACGTAGAAAAGCGTAATCCAGCAGCGACCGCCTGCGCTGAGAAGCTGGATTACGTCTCCGCCAGTACTCGAACAGGGTGCATATTTAACGAAAACAAAGAAGGCAATAAAATAATGAAGGCACTTATCTTGAAACGTTATGGCAAGGCTGATCAGATCGCGTTTGCCGATATTCCCCGGCCTGCGATCAGGCCGGATGAAATGCTGGTCCAGGTGCACGCTGCCGGCCTCAACCCGATTGATTACAAGATTCCGAAAGGAATGTTTAAGCCTATCCTCAAGTTTCAGCTGCCAGCCACGCTGGGGAGCGATCTGGCAGGTGTCGTGGTGGAAGTCGGCAGTCGCGTGACCCGCTTTAAGGTGGGCGATGCTGTGTTCGCCAGCATCTTCGATCTGGGCGGCGGCTCTCTTGCTGAGTTTGCCGCCGTGCCCGAGCATGCTGCCGCGCTTAAACCTGTCAATCTGGACTTTGTGCAAGCCGCCTCGATTCCGATGGTCGGACTTACATCGTGGCAAGCGCTCAATGAGCGCGCACGGCTCAGGCCTGGGCAGAAAGTGTTTATCCCGGCAGGTGCGGGAGGCATAGGAACGTTTGCGATCCAGCTGGCAAATCACCTCGGTGCAAAGGTAGGGACTACCACCAGCACGGGTAACGTGGATCTGGTGCGTAGCCTCGGCGCTGACGAGGTGATTGATTACAAGAAGCAGGAATTTGAGGAGGTGCTGCGGGGTTATGACGTCGTCCTGGGTACGATCAGCGGAGATGGGCTCGAAAAGGCATTGCAGATTGTAAAGCCCGGAAGCAGTGTCGTCTCGCTCGTCGGCCCGCCGGATGCCGCCTTCGCACGCACACGCGGAATGAATTTTTTGATGACGTTCGTATTGGGCCTGTTGAGCCGTAAGATCATCCGGCTCGCGAAAAAGCGTGACGCCTCATATTCGTTCCTGTTCGTGCGTCCAGACGGCCGTCAACTCGCAAAGATCGGCGAGTTGCTCGAGGCATCGCGCATCCGTCCGGTGATTGATAAGGTAGTTCCGTTCGTTCAAGCAAAGGAGGGGCTGGCTTATCTCGAAAGGGGGCGGGCTAAGGGGAAGGTCGTTGTGCAGATGGTGAGTACGTGATCGTACCTTCAAAAAATGGCGCAGATCCGACTGTGGGGCTTGGATGGCGAGCAATTGCGTCACATCGCTGAATCGATCGAGACTGGGACCTTCTACACCGTGGTGGACAAGATTTTTCCTTTCGCATCCACCCCGGAAGCGCTTGATTACGTTGAGACGGGGCGTGCCAAAGGCAAGGTCGTGGGCAAGGTGAGCGCTTAGCTGAAGACCTTGATCGAAAGGCCTCTGGATTACCGGGGTTTAATGTTGCTTGGCGCTTTGTGAAGCGCGATCTGACCAAAAATCGCAACCAAGCGGGTCTTTAGCTCAAAATATTACTGCACATTTTTTTTGAAGTTGTGTATGATGATTATCATGCGAAATACGAAATCTACCTCCAGAACGGCAGCCAAGGAAGCTTCACACGAGCGAATCGTGTCCGTTGCTGCGCGCGCGATCCGTCGCAGCGGCTACGACGGAACCGGAGTCGCCGACATCATGAAGGAGGCCGGCCTAACCCATGGTGCCTTCTACGCCCACTTCGCCTCGCGCGAGGCCATGCTGGCGGAAGCAGCGGGGCGGGCCTGTGCGGAGTCGGCGGCCGCAGCGGCAGATGGGGTTGCCAGCGTGCCCCCAGAGCAGGCTTTGACCTACATGTTCCACGCCTACCTCTCGCGAGAAAACCTGGAGCAGGTGGAGCGGGGATGCCCCCTGGCCGCGCTGGGCTCGGAAACCGTGCGCCAAGCGCCCGAAGTCCGACGCGTGACTACCCGGTATATCAAAGAAATGGTCGATCTTGTTGCCCGCCAGTCGCCAGATTGGGGGCAGCCCGGTGTCCACGAACGCGCCCTCGTGACCGTCGCCACCATGGTTGGCACCTTGCTGTTGGCCCGCGTCGCCGACGAGCCTGCGCTATCCGACAGCCTGCGCGCGGCTGCCTTGAAGCACCTGCCCATCGCCTGATGCCACTTAAACCCATCGATTTTTTGCTCGCACAAATATATGATGAATATCATACGAATATCAAACACTGAAGGAGAAACAGCATGAACACGAAGAACAAAGTGGCCCTCGTAACAGGGGCCTCGTCGGGCATAGGCGAAGCCACTGCGCAGCAGCTGTCAAAGGCTGGTTACAAGGTATACGGCACCAGCCGGCGCGGCGGCCAGGCGAGCCAGCGAGCGTTCGAGATGTTGCCACTCGATGTGACCCAAGACGCGTCGGTCGATGCTTTGGTCCAGCAACTGATCCAGTTGGAGGGGCGCATCGACCTGCTGGTCAACAACGCCGGCTTCGGAGTCGCTCCAGCCGGCGCGGAAGAGAGTTCGATTGCGCAGGCCCAGGCTATCTTCGACACCAACTTCTTCGGCATGGTACGGATGATCCGGTCCGTCGTACCGCATATGCGTCGCCAGGGGAGTGGTCGCATCATCAACATCGGCTCCGTCGTGGGGTTCCTGCCCGCACCTTATATGGCGCTGTACTCCGCCACCAAACACGCCGTCGCTGGCTACTCGGAATCGCTAGACCATGAGTTGCGGACGCAGGGCATCCGCGTCTCGGTGGTGGAGCCGCCCTATATCAACACGCCTTTCGAAGCGAATCTGATGCAGCCCGATACACCGCTGGACATGTACCGCGAAATTCGCGCGGGCATGGAGCGGCGGCTCAAAGATGGAATTGCCGGCGCAGACGGACCTGAGGTGGTGGCCGACATCGTGTTGAAGGCGGCCACCGCCGCGCAGCCAAAGACCCACTACGCCCCTGGCATGGCCAGCCGCCTGCGCCTGCTGCGCAGGTTTGCGCCCGCCAGCGTGCTGGACGCCGGAGTGCGCAAAGACCTTCGGCTCGACGCATAGGCGGCTAGCCGTTTCGCACTCCATTCTAAATAACACTCCGTCAGGAACAAGGAAAACCATGAAAGCACTCACCTTCAAACGCTATGGCAAGTCGCCCGACATCGGAATCTCGGATGTTCCTCGCCCCACGCTCAAGCCCAACGAACTGCTGGTTAAGGTCCACGCTGCGGGCCTGAACCCGATCGACAACATAGTCCCCACCGGCATCTTTAAACCCGTCCTTCGGTTCCAGCTTCCGGCTACGCTGGGCAGCGATCTGGCCGGTGTGGTGACGGAGGTCGGCAGCCGCGTGACTCGCTTCAGACCCGGCGATGCAGTCTTCGCCAGCATCTTCGACCTGGGTACGGGCTCGATCGCCGAGTTCGCGGCGGTCCCGGAGAGCGCTGCCGCGATGAAGCCGGCCAACCTGGACTTCGTGCAGGCGGCATCGATCCCGATGGTCGGGCTCACCTCGTGGCAAGCACTGAAGGAACGCACCAATCTTCGGGCCGGTCAAAAAGTGTTCATCCCGGCAGGCTCCGGCGGTATTGGCACGTTTGCGATTCAGCTGGCAAAGCACCTGGGCGCCAAGGTGGGAACGACCACCAGCACGGGCAACGTCGAACTGGTGAGCAGCCTTGGCGCAGACGAGGTGATCGACTACAAGAAGCAGGAGTTCGAGAAAGTGCTACACGGCTACGACGCGGTGCTTGGCACTGTCAGGGATGACGCGTTAGAGAAAGCCACCAATATCCTCAAGCCGCGGGGCACGATGGTCTCTCTGGTCGGGCCACTGGACGCGGCATTCGCTCGCGCTCGACGGCTGAATTTCTTCCTGACGTTCGTGTTCGGCTTGATGAGCCGCAAGATCATGCGCCTTGCGAAAAAGCGGGAAGTCACTTACTCATTTTTGTTCGTGCGTCCCGATGGCGATCAACTCGCCCAAATCGGCGAACTCCTCAAAGAAGAGCGCATCCGGCCGGTTATCGACAAGGTGTTTCCATTCGAGCAAGCAAAGGAAGCCCTTGAATACCTTGCCCTGGGGCGTTCCAGGGGCAAGGTCGTCGTCGAGATGACGATAGAGGCGATCAGCAGCCGCAAAGTTCCCGGATAACCTAGGTAGCGTCATTTTTCACACGATAAGGAGAACGATTTGAGTACATACACAACCGCCAACATTGGCAAGCGCGCGCTGGTGACCGGCGCATCTAGCGGCATTGGCGCGGCAATCGCGCGTGAGCTCGCGGCGCTCGGCGTTGATCTCGTGCTGACAGCGCGGCGCCGCGACGCACTCGACGCGGTCGCCGCGACCTGCAAGGGCGTGAAGGTCGAGATCGTTACCGCAGATCTCGGCAAGCCCGATGCCGCGCGCGCGCTATGGGCCTCCGCCACCGCGGCTGGCCCGATCGACATCTTGATCAACAACGCCGGATTCGGCTACTTCCGCCGGTTCGACGAGGTCGACTGGGCGCGCGACGCGGAGCTCGTCCAACTCAACATGACCTCGCTCGTCGCACTGGCGCGGTGCTTCGTTGACGCGCACAAGACAAGCACCGGACCCGCGCACATGGTGAACATCGCGTCGACCGGCGCGTACCAGTCAGTGCCGAACATGGCGCTGTACGCCGCGTCGAAGGCGTTTGTCCGCAACTTCAGCGAGGGCCTCCATGACGAGCACCGCGGCACGCCGCTGTCGGTGACCTGTATCTGCCCTGGCGGCACCGAAACCGCGTTCCACGCCGCGTCAGGCGGGGGTGACTACTCGTGGATTGCGAACGCGTCGACGAAAAGTGCGGAGTTCGTGGCGCACGCCGCGATCCGCGCGATGCTGCGCGGCAAGCGTACGGTTGTGCCCGGCCTGTTCAACAAGCTGTCGTGCTTTGGCGTGCGCTTCTTGACGCGGCGGTTCGCGTCGCGGGTTGCGACTCAAGTGTTAGGCAAGCCGCGGTTCGTGCTGCCAGCGCGAAAAGGGGCTTGAGAGAAGCCGGCAACTGTCATAGAGAACCACGAAGCGGAGCGAGCTCGAAAACTTAAGGAAGATTACGACGACGTAAGTCGTCGTTTTTTGCCGGTGTGCAACGGTGCAACGAGGAGGTAAACGCATTCCGGACGTTTTATCTCGCCCAACTTCGCGTAGATTAAACCAAATGTACGGGGTACAAGCCTCGAGGTACGAGATGCGACGGGCATGGTTGAGAAGCGAGATAGCGACCTTGCTTGTCGATCGCATGCATCTGAGGGTTTTGTCCTCGGCTCATCTCTCTCTCTCTCTCTCTCAGTGGCATGCGCATGAGCGAAATCATTCGTGCGGAACGGACAGAATCTGCATTTGTCTTGGCCGACACAAAGAACGGTGAACCTCGGATCGTCCCAATGCATCGAAAATTGCGTGTGTGCGCCAGCATACCGCTACCTGATCAAAGTCGAATATCCAAACATTTCCGGACAGCGAGGGGAACGATTGGTATGGACTGGCTGCATTTTCATGATTTGCGTCACAGCGCCGCAAGTTCAATGATTAATGAAGGTGTCGATCTATACACCGTTGGTGCAGTTTTTGGACATAAATCTTCGGCCAGCACCCAACGTTATGCACACCTCGTTACGGACTCGTTGAGGTCAGCAATCGACCGTATTGGTCAAAAAAATCCCCGCCAAAAGAAAATGCGGGCTGCGTGAAAAGTCACGCAACCCGCATCAGTGCTGGTGGGCCCCCCCAGAGTCGAACTGGGCACCAACGGATTATGAGTCCGCTGCTCTAACCAAGCATGAGCTAGGGGCCCAATTCCTTAGGGCGCTGCAGCGTCGTGCTCGTGGTCTTTGCGCATATCCGCTCAACCGCACTGCAGCATCTTAAAATCAATCCCGTATTATAGAAAAATACGTGGGCGAAAGGTAAAGGAATTATCGTGAATCATTCAAAAAAACACCGAATGATTCACGAATAATCTTAATTACCTTCGAGGAAGCTCTTCAGCTTGTCGGAGCGGGAAGGGTGGCGCAGCTTGCGCAGCGCTTTCGCTTCTATCTGGCGGATCCGCTCACGCGTCACGTCGAACTGCTTGCCGACTTCTTCCAGGGTGTGGTCGGTCGACATTTCGATGCCGAAACGCATCCGCAATACCTTCGCTTCGCGCGGGGTCAGCGAGTCCAGGATGTCCTTCACCACGCCGCGCATCGATGCATGCAGGGCAGCGTCGGCCGGGGCCAGGGTGTTGTTGTCCTCGATGAAATCGCCCAGGTGCGAATCGTCGTCGTCGCCTATCGGTGTTTCCATCGAAATCGGCTCTTTCGCGATCTTCATGATCTTGCGGATTTTATCTTCCGGCATTTCCATCTTGATCGCGAGCGTTGCCGGATCCGGCTCGGCGCCGGTTTCCTGCAGGATCTGGCGCGAGATGCGGTTCATCTTGTTGATCGTTTCGATCATGTGCACCGGGATACGGATGGTGCGCGCCTGGTCGGCGATCGAACGGGTGATGGCCTGGCGGATCCACCATGTCGCGTAGGTCGAGAATTTGTAGCCGCGGCGGTATTCGAACTTGTCGACGGCTTTCATCAGGCCGATATTGCCTTCCTGGATCAGGTCCAGGAATTGCAAACCGCGGTTGGTGTATTTTTTCGCGATCGAGATCACCAGCCGCAAGTTGGCTTCGGTCATTTCGCGCTTGGCCATGCGGGCTTTTTTCTCGCCCGCGCCCATCTTCTTGTTGATGCCGCGCAGGTCTGGCAACGGCAGCACGACGCGCGCCTGCAAGTCGATCAGGCGCTGCTGCAGCTCTTTCACTGCAGGCACGTTACGGCTGAGCACGGTGCTGTAGGCGTGGTTGCCGCTGACTTCGCCGTCGACCCAGTCGAGGTTGGTTTCGTTGCCTGGGAAAACCTTGATGAAATGCGGGCGCGGCATGCCGCACTTGTTCACCGCGACGTCAAGGATCTGGCGTTCGATCTGGCGCACTTCGTCAACCTGGCCGCGCAGGGTGTCGCACAATTTCTCGACGACCTTGGCGGTGAAGCGGATTCCCAGCAATTCGTTCGAAATGATCTCTTGCGCCTTGACGTAGGGTTTCGAGTTGTAGCCTTCCTTTTCGAAGGCCTTGCGCATCTTGTCGAACTGGGTCGAGATGGTCTCGAACTTGCCGAGCGCGTCGCGCTTCAGCTGTTCAAGCTGTTCCGCCGAGAAGCCGGCCGCGCCCGAGGTCGAGCTGGCGTCGTCTTCTTCCGCATCTTCTTCTTCCTCTTCTTCGTCTTCTTCGCTGTCGTCGTCGGCAGCAGTTGCTGCGGCGCTGGCGGTGGCGGCTTCGTCGGTCTGGTTGGGATCAACCAGGCCATCGACGATTTCGTCAATCTTGATTTCGTCCTTGCCGATCTTGTCGGCGGCCAGCAAGATCTCGGCGATGGTGGTCGGGCAGGCGGAAATTGCCTGGATCATGTCTTTCAGGCCGTCTTCGATACGCTTGGCGATTTCGATTTCGCCTTCGCGCGTCAGCAGTTCAACCGAACCCATTTCACGCATGTACATGCGGACCGGGTCGGTAGTGCGGCCGAAATCGGAATCGACGGTAGACAGCGCGGCTTCGGCCGCGGCTTCTGCGTCGTCGTCGCTGGCGACAGTGGCGACGTTGTCCGACAGCAGCAGCGTTTCCGCGTCAGGCGCCTGTTCGTAGACGGCAATCCCCATGTCGCTGAAAGTACCGATGATGCCTTCGATGGCTTCCGGGTCGATAATGTTTTCAGGCAGGTGATCGTTGATTTCGGAGAAGGTCAGGAAGCCGCGCTCCTTGCCCATCTTGATCAGGGTCTTGAGCTTTTGACGGCGTGCTTCGAGTTCTTCTTCGCTCGCTTCGGTATCGGACGAGAAGGCGTCTTTCAGCAATGCCTTTTCCTTGGCCTTGCGGTCTTTCGCCTTGGCCTTGTCGACCGCTTTCAGTTCAGCGCGTTCGACAGCATTGAGCGCCGCGACTTCGTCGTTTTCCGGCTGGAATTCTTTTGGCTTGCGACCACGACGTCCTGGCACCTTCACCGACGGCAAGATATAGCCGGAAGTATCAATCGCCGCCAGGGTAGCGGCATCCGTGGTTTGACTTACGCCTGATCCAATCATCACGCTGACGTCGGCCTTGACTGGAGCCGGTGCCGCATTTTTGGATGATTTGACGACTTTGAGTTGTGGTTTCTTGTTTGTCACAGGGGCTTTCGATTTCACAGATACTGGTTTTGCAACAGTTCTTGATGCTTTCGTGGTCGTTGCAGTTGCTTTAGAAACTACTTTCTTGCTAACGGGCTTCGCCGGCGTTTTGGATGAAGCAGCCGTTTTTTTAACGGGGGACTTCGAGCTTGAGGAAGAGGTGCTTACTTTGGCCTTGGCCGCAGCCGGCTTTTTAACGGAAAGTGTCAGGGATTTTGCTGGTCTCTTCATTGCATTCGCCATGGAATCAAATACCTCAAATACCAATTGGTTACACTGATTTGCGCGCCGCAGCTGCCTTTACTCTGTCCGTTTGAATTTTGATAAGCCTAAACCGCTGACAGAATCAATTGAGCGCCTGTTCTCTTGCTGCTGCTGCTGTTGCCTTTGCTGCTTTCTTCACTACGTTCCTGCCCGTCTAAATCAATCTGGTGCTACTATCAATTCAACGCCCAATTCGGCTAAGCCTAAGGTGTTGAATCTAAAGCCTTTAATTATAGCATATGGAGGGCCTTTCCTCCAATGCGGACGGCCTTCCTGCGCAGTCCGATTTACGTGTTTTAGGTCGGCTTGACCATATTTCAAGCAATTTTCTAGCGTAAATTCATTTCGGCCTCGGCTTCGCGCCGCAACTGTTCCTGTTTTTGCATCAATTCCCGGTAGCGGTTGCGCGCATCGTCATTGCCAAGCCCGGTTGCCGCCAGCTGGTCCAGTTCTTCTTTCAATATCTTCATTTTAGTCTGGCGAATTGCACCCGCCAGTTCTAATCGCGCCGCTTCCGTTTCGGATTCCGATTCTGCTGCAATTTCGGCAATCAGCGATTCAAAATCCTCGCCGCCTTCCCGCAGATGCTCGGCCAATGTCGCAAAATTGGCTTGTTCACCCATCGCATGGCTGGCGGTGATCAGGCGCGCCAGCATTTCTGCCCGGTCTGGCGCGAAATGCGCCACGGCGTCCAGCGCGGCATCGTCCAGTTCCGACGCGAACGCCGGATGGGCGACCAGCAAACGGATGATTTGCCGTTCCAGCCCGACCGGCGCCGGCCGGTTGCCGCGCGGCGGTGCGCGGCGCGCGCTGGCTATCGGTTTGGCCAGTTCAAACAAGGATTCGATTTCGTTCGGCGTCGATTGCGTCAGCTGCGCCAGGCCGCGCACGATTTGCAGCCGCAACGACGACGGCGGCATCAGCTGCAATAGCGGTTTGGCATCGTATTGCGCCCGCGCGCGTCCTTCGGATGTGCTCAAATCGGCTTCGGCCGTGACTTCGTTCAGTAAAAATTGCGATAACGGCATGGCGTCGTGGATCTGGCGCTCAAATGCTTCCGCTCCCATTTCCCGCACAAAGCTGTCTGGGTCATGTTCCTGCGGCAGGAACAGGAATTTGATGACCTTGTTGTCGGTCGCATGCGGCAGGCAGGCGTCCAGCGCGCGCCGTGCGGCTTTGCGGCCGGCGCGGTCGCCGTCGAAACTGAAGACGACATGGTCGGTCTGGCGCAGCAATTTATGCACGTGGGTCGGCGTACAGGCGGTTCCGAGCGTGGCTACCGCTTGCGGGAATCCGAGTTGCGCCAATGCCACCACGTCCATATAACCTTCGGTCACCAGCACGTAACCCGCATCGCGGATTGCCTGGCGCGCCTCGAACAGGCCATACAGCTCGCTACCCTTCTGAAATAGGGGTGTTTCCGGCGAATTCAAGTACTTCGGCTCGCCGCTGTCCAGTACGCGGCCGCCGAAACCGATAACCTGGCCCTTGGTGTTACGTATGGGAAACATGATGCGGTCACGGAAGCGGTCGTAGCGCTTGCGGTTATTGCCCTCTTCATCCGTGCGGTCGATCACCAGGCCGGATTCGACCAGGGCGGTGGCTTCATAGTCGGGAAACACCTGGCGCAGGCTGTCCCAGTTGTCGGGCGAATAACCTAATCCGAACTTTGCCGCCACTTCGCCGGTCAAGCCGCGGCGTTTCAGGTAGTCGACGGCATTTGGCGCGCTGCGCAGGTGCTGCCGGTAGAAATCGCAGGCGGCGCTCATCGCATCCGACAGGGCCATGCTCTTGGCCTGGTATTCGGCGCGTTGCGCCGGCGGGATCTTGTCGTCGTTGTCCGGCACTGTCATGCCGACGCCTTGCGCCAGGTCTTTCACCGCCTCGACAAAACCGAGGCCCGAGTATTCGATCAGGAACCCGATCGCCGTGCCATGCGCGCCGCAACCGAAGCAATGGTAAAACTGCTTGGTCGGGCTGACCGTGAAGCTGGGCGATTTCTCGTTGTGGAAAGGGCACAGGCCCATCAGGTTTGCGCCGCCTTTTTTCAGCTGGACGTACTTGCCCACCACGTCGACGATGTCGACGCGGTTGAGGAGGTCCTGGATAAAGGATTGAGGAATCACGCGGATTCGACGGCAGGCGGCGCTTTTATCGGGCTATCGGACAATCAGGCTTTGCTCAGCGCGACTTTCACCAGCGCCGAAACCGCCGTCATGTCGGCGCGGCCGGCAAGCTTGGGTTTCAGTATCGCCATGACCTTGCCCATGTCCTGGGGGCCGCTGGCGCCGCTGGCTGCGACGGCTGCCGCTACTTCAGCCTGGATTTCCGCTTCTGTCAGGCCGGCCGGCATGTAGGCCGAAAGGATAAGCAGTTCCGCTTTCTCGATGTCGGCCAGGTCCTGGCGGCCGCCGGCTTCAAACTGGCTGATGGAGTCTTTGCGCTGCTTGATCATTTTTTCGATGATGGCCAGCACGTGGGTGTCGCCCAGCTCGATGCGTTCGTCGACTTCTTTTTGCTTGATTGCCGCGGTGATCAGGCGGATGGCGCCGAGTTTCGCAGTCTCTTTGGCGCGCATCGCGGCCTTCATGTCTTCGGTGATCTGTTCTTTCAAGCCCATGCGGTTCTCCATTCGGTGGTGTTTTTCATCGAAAATCAGAAAAACAAAAATGCAGGATGGTGGTGCCGGCCATGCGACGCTACCTGTGCGAAAAACGGCAAAACCCGCTGCGGAGCAACACCGGAGCGGGTTTGTAACGCAATTCAATCAGCCGCACTAAGTGCGATGAAGAATTAGTGCAAATATTAGTACAGTTTTTTCGGCAATTGCTGGCTGCGAATGCGCTTGTAATGACGTTTCACAGCAGCTGCCAGCTTGCGCTTGCGCTCAGCAGTTGGCTTTTCGTAAAATTCACGTGCACGCAACTCAGTCAGCAGACCTGTTTTTTCAATAGTGCGCTTGAAGCGACGCATCGCAACTTCGAAGGGCTCATTTTCTTTAAGACGAATTGTGGTCATGTAAATTCAAACCAAGTTTGTATAGGGAGGAACGAGATTATAGCCGGGAAAATGGATAAATGGAAGTGTTATCCCCGACCGGTTAAATACATTGCCGTTTATTTGCAACATCCCCGTTTGATTCCGTAATGCAGCCGGCGCGGCGCTGCCGTCGGCCAGATAGCCGCCTGGTGTTATTGCTAAATGGCAAGTCCCGCCGCGGTTGCCGACGCCCAGGCCCACTGGAAGTTGTAGCCGCCGAGCCAGCCCGTGACGTCGACCGCTTCGCCGACGAAATACAAGCCGGCTACCTGGCTGGACATCATGCTCTGCTGCGACAGTTCCCTGGTATCGATGCCGCCCAAGGTAACTTCGGCCTTGCGATAGCCTTCGGAGCCGCTGGGCCGGATCGCCCAGCGGTTGACGGCGTTGCCCAGCTCCCTCAGCAAGCGGTCGGGCGTGTCAGCCAGGCGCGCTCCCGGATCAAGCTTGCCGGCTTCGATGATGCCGTGCGCCAGCCGTGCCGGCAGCCATTGCGCGAATATGTTGCCGAGGTTTTTCTTGATCGACGTTTTGCCCTCAAGCAGGGCCTGCGTGACATCGATTTCCGGCAGGAGGTTCAGCTGCAGCGGCGCACCGCTCTTCCAGAAGCTGGAAATCTGCAGGATCGCCGGCCCGGACAGCCCGCGATGCGTGAACAGCAGGTCTTCCTTGAATTCGCCGCGGCTCTTCTTGTCGCCGGTTTCCACCTCGACCGGCAAGGCAATCCCGGCCAGCGGCAGGAACGGCTGCCAGGCGGCGGCGTCGAAGGTCAGCGGCACCAGGCCCGGCTGCGGTTCGACCACCCGCAAGCCGAATTGACGGGCGATGCGATAGGCAAAGTCGGTGGCGCCGATTTTCGGGATAGACAGGCCGCCGGTAGCAATGACAACGCTGCTGGCAAGTATTTCGCCGGCGCTGCTGTCGATCCGGAACAGGTCGCCGTCCTTGCCGATACCGGCGACGCTGCAAGGCATGCGCCAGCTGACGTTGCCCAGGTCGCACTCGGCTTTCAGCATGGCGATGACCTGTTCCGACGAGTCGTCGCAAAACAGCTGGCCCTTGTGCTTTTCGTGATACGCGATCCGGTAGCGCTTCATCAGGCTGAGGAAATCCTGCGGGGTGTAGCGCGACAGGGCGCTTTTGCAGAAATGCGGATTCTGCGACAGGAAATTCTGCGGCCCGGCATTGATGTTGGTGAAGTTGCAGCGGCCGCCGCCCGAAATGCGGATTTTTTCCGCGAGCCTGGTGGCGTGATCGATCAGAACAACCTTTTTCCCACGTTGTCCGGCTACCGCGGCGCACATCATGCCCGCAGCGCCTGCGCCGATGACGGCGACATCAAATTGTTTTTGCATCGATCTTGATTAAATGGATATTGAAAGCTATTGGAAGTACGGCGGCGGCGCTTGCCCCATCCACAGTTCCGAAGACAGCCGCATCATGTCATTGAGCGAACCGCGTTCGGTAAAAGTCTGCCGCAGCCAGGCGGCGTCGCTGAGGCGATCTTCCGCCATGTGACGCAAGCGCTTGATGGTCAGCTGCTCGGCTTCGTTCTGAGTATACCGCTGTAAATCCTGCAGGTGGTCCAGCAGGTGCTGGTAGATCGGCAGTTTTGACGAGGTGGCCGGGGTGTTGCCGTGCAACGCCATGGAGCCGTTCAGGCCGTAACGGCTGGCTTCGAAGCGGTTGTACTGGTACAGCAGGTAAAAATCGTTGGTGATGACAAACGGTCTTTCAGTCAGGATCCAGCGCGCCAGCAGTTGCGCATAGCACCCCAGGTGCGCCGCGTGTTCGATCGTCAGCGGGGTGTCGCAGACACGGATTTCAACGGTGCCGTATTCCGGCTTGGGGCGGATGTCCCAGTAAAAATCCTTCATGCTGGCGACGATTCCCATGCGCAGCAATTCATCGTAATACGATTCGAAATCGCTCCAGCGGGTCAGCGTAGGAGCGGTTCCCGACAGCGGAAACGCGCGCACCACGTTGCTGCGCGAGGATTCGAACTTGGTGTCGGCGCCTTGGTAAAACGGCGAGGCGGCCGACAGCGCAATGAAATGCGGCACGAAACGCGAGAACGCGTGGGTCAGGTACAGGGCGTCGTCGCCGTTCGGCACGCCGACATGGATATGCTGGCCGAAGACGGTGAATGTCTTGGCCAGGTAGCCGTATTTTTCATGCAGGTGATAGAAGCGTTCGCTCGGCGTAATCCGTTGTTCGTTCCAGTGCTGGAACGGATGGGCGCCGCCGCCGGAGACGTCGATGTTCAGGTATTGCGCGCCGCGGTTCAGCGCCGCGCGCAGGCCTTTCAGCTCTTCGACCAGGTGGTCGACCCGGGTGTGCACGTCGGAATTGAGCTCGATCATGCCTTGCGTCATTTCCAGCTTGATCTGTTTTTGCAGGTCGCGCGGTTCGATCCAGGTCAGCAGGTCGACCGCATCGCTGGCCAGGTTGTAGTTGCGGCGGTTCACCAGCTGCAGTTCCAGCTCGATTCCCATCGTAAACGGGGCCGAACTGGTAAACGGCAAAATCTCCGCTGTTGCTGCGCCGCTCTGTGCAATGCCGCCTTGGGTGTTTTCGGTCATGGGTTCACCTTTAATTCATATCCTTATTCGCGTCCGCTTTCGCCCGACCTGATCAGGGCGAACTGGGTCGCTATCGGCCCCAGCAATTCCAGGACGATCAGGCAGCCGGCCAGCAACGGCAAGACTTCGGCTGTGGTATTGGGATAGAGGTAGGCGGTGGTTTGCATCAACCCCAGTCCGGCCTCCGTCATGGGCAAGGTGCCGAGGGTGATCAGCGCCGCCTGTTTCCATTTCATCTTGGCAAAGTGCGCAAACGAAAAGACGCCGCAGGCCATGGCCAGGAAGCGGGCCGCGATGAGCACCGCGACCGAGGCGCCCACCATCGACAGGTCGGACAGGCGGATCGAAGCGCCCATTGTGACAAACAGCATCACGATGAACAATTCGTTGGCGACGCCGAACTCCAGTTCCATCAGGTCATACTGGTGATCGAGGTTCTTCGACATGATCGCGAAAATCAGCATGGTGAGCAATATCGGCAGCTGCAGTGCGTGCGCGGCGCCGATCGCCAGGGTGATGACGGCGATCACCAGCACGAACTGGCGGCTCGGCTGGCGGCCGAGCAGGCGCGCCAGCGGGATCATCAGGCGGTAGGTCAGGTACGCCAGCACCAGCGAGCCGCACAGCGAATACAAGGTGTGCGCCAGCAGCGTGCCGAAGGGCGCGGCGCTTTCATGGGCGACAACAGGCAGCAAGGCATATGCCGCCAGCAGGGCGACAAAATTATTCAGCGCCGTCATGGCAGCAAGGCGGCGCGTCACCTGGCCTTCAGCCTGGAGTTCGCGCACCACTACCATGACTACCGCCGGCGCGGTGGCGATGGCCAGCACGCCGCCCAGCAGTGCCGGCACGCGGGCGGTGCCGAACCAGATCAATGCGCCGCTGACGAAGGTGAAACACAATACGGCGCTAAGGACAACGGTCGCCAGCAGCCATTTTTCGCGGCGCAGCCAGCCGATGTCGACATAGCGGCCCAGCTGATATACGACCAGCGCCATCGCCATGTCGGCAAAGATGTTCGCCAGCTTGAGCACGTCGCCGGAAAGCAGGTCGAGCCCGCCCACGCCAAGCAGGAAGCCGACTATCAGATAGCCGGTAATGCGTGGAAACCAAGGGTTTTTCGTTACTATATGGCCGCCCACTAGCCCGAACAGCAGCAAGCTGCCGAACAGTAACAGCGCATTCCATTGGATGGGCTGTGCTAGCGCAAAGGGCGGAAGAGTCCAATCCATGGATCCTCCAGAAAATTAGTCTTGCAGCAAAAGACGCTACGCTGGACAAGATGCCGTACAGGCAGATGAATGGGTATAGCTGAAATACTGACTTGCGTGGTTTTAAGCGCGCTCTCCTTGCGTTGATTATATTTGCGTTGCGCTATCTGATTTGTTTAAGGTATTGCCTAAGCTAAGAATAGACCGCAATTTGGCTGCAATTCCCTATGGCAATGTTTTGACGACTGCCACATAGTACATGCATCCGGCTTTTATCTTGAATCAGTCTGGTTTGTTCACTGCCGCAAAAATTAGTTCCATTGGGAAATTGCTATTGCCGGCCGATATCCGCAGGATTGTCTTGCGCGTGCAGGGCCTTGCAGACGGTCAGGCATTGTTCGACTTGTTCGGCAATCGGTTTCGGGACCAATTCTTTTTGCTCCAACGCCAGCCGTATCCAGCTGGCGGTGCTGGCTGCGTCGCGCTGCGCAGGCAAAACCGGCATGTCGTCGGCAATGCTTTGTTTTTCCACCAGCGTGGTTTGCTGGCCGCCATGCAGCCAGTCGATTTTTTGCGCCTTCCTGGCATTGGCTACCGTTTCGCCTTCCGTGCCGCGCATTAGAAACACGTCTCCGCGTTCGGCCGCAGCGGTCGTCGTGAAATATGCCGTCAGCATGGCCAGGTATTCCGGGTGAGTGTATGAGCTCAGGCGCAAGGCCGGCGTCACGAACGGCTGCATGATCTTGACCAGGGTGTGGGTGGAATTGCGCACCCCGAGAATGCGCCGCATGGCGAGCAGCCTTGCCATTTTCGGCGCCAGTGCATCGATCGGCATGAAAGCCGGCAAGCGCTGTACGAAGCATTGTTGCACCTGCTCGATGCTGGTGCAGGCCGGCTGGCCCAGCGCCTGGAAAATTTCCGCGCTGGTGACGCGGCCCGGATCCGTCAATACGCCATGCAGCAACACCGGCACGCCCTCGCGCGCCAGCAGCAGGGCCAGCAGGGGCGTCAGGTTGGCCATGTGGCGCGCGCCGTTATAGCTGGGGATGACAATCGGCGCATATTGCCAGGCAGCACTGCCGGCCTGGCCGGGCAGCGCTATTTGCGTAAACGATGCTTCCGCCGCCTGCAGGAAACCGGCGATTTCTTCTACCGATTCACCCTTGATGCGCATCGCCAGCAGGATTCCTCCCATTTCCAGGTCGGAGACGCGGCCATCCAGCATGGCGGCATACAAATCGTGCGCGTCGTTGCGCGACAGGCTGCGCGCGCCGTCCTTGCCGCGCCCGATCTCCTTGATGAAGCGGGCGGCGGGGAACGGTTCGGCGGGCTGGATATTATTCATGTGTGGATAACGATCTGGGTTTGCAAACGGGGAATGGCGCGGTGCCTGTCCGCAGCGATTTTACTTTAACAGGCCTTGGTCCATGGCCATCGGGTAAAATCGTCGCCATTCGGCCAGCTTGTCCAGCGGACTGCCTGGCGCCTGTTCTTGGTTTTTCTTATCTGGGCTTATATGGCATTCGATCCTCGCCAGCTTGAAATACTGCGGCCGCAACTGGTGCGGTTTGCCGCGCTGCAGCTGCGCAATGACGCCCTGGCCGAGGATGCCGTCTCGGAAACCGTGCTTGCCGTGCTTGAGCATCCCGACCGTTTCCAGGAGCAGTCGTCGTTCAAGACTTATGTCATCGGCATCCTCAAGCACAAATTGCTGGACCAGCTGCGGCGCGGCAAGCGCGAGGTGCAGCTGAATACGGATGAGGACGCCGACCGCAGCGATGCCGACATGATCGACGCCCTGTTCACCGCGTCAGGGCATGCGGTGGAAGCCGCCCCCAGCTGGGGAAATCCGGACCAGGCGCTGGAGCGCAAGGAATTCTTCGATATCTTGCAATTATGCATAGACAAATTGCCCGCCAAGACCGGCCGCATTTTCATGATGCGGGAATGGCTGGAGCTCGATACCGACGCAATCTGCAAGGAGCTCGACATTACCGCCGCCAATGCCTGGGTGCTGCTGTACCGGGCGCGCACGCGGCTGCGCGAATGCTTGCAGTTAAACTGGTTCGGCGCGCAGGCTTGAATTGGCGGTTTTCGTACACAATGTAAAGCTAATCCAGGTCTTATTGTAAGTATTGCATTCATGATGCGACTAACCATGAATGCCAGAATGTTCGCACAGCCAGTAAATTTATTTTATGCCATATAAACGCCTGATCCCACATTGCCGAGATACCCAGCTGCTCCTGTCCCAGGCGCAGGACAGCAATCTGTCGCCGCTGACCCGGGCGCGGGTACGCGTGCACCTGTGGACCTGCACGGCTTGCACCAGGTTTTCGCAACAGCTGGCGTTCATGCGGCAGGCGATGCGGCAGCTCGGCAAGGATTAATCGAAACCTGTGGCGGGTGCCGCCCGCGCTTTCCTTTACAATGCCGCATTCCTTACCTATTGCCCCACCCATGATTGTTCTCGGCGTTGAATCTTCCTGTGACGAAACCGGCCTTGCGCTCTACGATACCGAGCGCGGCTTGCTCGCGCACGCCCTTTATTCACAAGTGGCGATGCATGAACAATACGGCGGCGTGGTGCCGGAGCTGGCTTCGCGCGACCATATCCGGCGCGCCATTCCTTTATTGCAACAAGTATTGGCGGAAAGCGGCGTCGCGCGGCAGGACATCGATGCCATCGCCTACACCCAGGGACCGGGACTGGCGGGAGCGCTGCTGGTAGGCGCATCGATCGCCTGCGGCCTCGGCCTGGCGCTGGACAAGCCGATGCTGGGCGTGCATCACCTGGAGGGGCATTTGCTGTCGCCGCTGCTGGCCAGCGATCCTCCCGAATTTCCGTTTGTCGCCTTGCTGGTGTCGGGCGGCCACACCCAGCTGATGCGGGTCGACGGCGTCGGCCGATACAGCTTGCTGGGCGAGACGCTGGACGACGCCGCCGGCGAGGCGTTCGACAAATCGGCCAAGCTGCTTGGGCTCGGTTATCCCGGCGGACCGGCGATTTCGCGCCTGGCAGAATTCGGCGATCCTTCGGTATATCAGTTGCCGCGCCCCATGCTGCATTCGAAAAACCTGGATTTCAGCTTCTCCGGCCTGAAAACGGCGGTGCTGACGCTGGTCAAAAACCATACGGCCAATATTTGCGACCAGGACAAGGCCAACATCGCGCGCGCTTTTGTCGATGCGCTGGTCGACGTGCTGCTGGCCAAATGCCTGGCCGCGCTGAAACAGACAGGCCTCAAGCGCCTGGTGATCGCGGGCGGAGTAGGCGCCAACCAGCAATTGCGCAGCGCCCTGGATGCCGCGGCAGCGAAGCGACGCTTCCGGGTGTATTACCCGGAACTGGAGTTTTGCACCGACAATGGCGCCATGATCGCCTTTGCCGGCGCCATGCGCTTGCAGATCAATCCGCAGGCGGCGCAGCGTGCCTATGGGTTCAATGTACGGCCGCGCTGGCCGCTGAATGAACTAGGTATCTGAGCAAATTCCCGGCTAGGCGTATAATGCGCGACTGTGGTACAAAACATGTCGGCAATGATGTCAAAGTGGTAATCCGGCTTGCGGTGCCTGTTATGGCACTTCCACAATCATTTGGTTCGCATGCTGGCGCTGCGGCTTGCCTCGGCAAGCACTGATCGCCAGCAATGGGCCGACACGAAATTCACGATTCAATTGAGAGCAAATAGTGCCTTTGTTTGAGTGCATCTTGCACCAAAGGCCGCCAACTACCATGTCCGACATCCAGTCCGAGATTCAAGCTGATCCAGCAGTGCCAACCACGCCCACCGTCCGTTTTGCAGATTTCGGGTTGTCCCCGGATATCCTGCGCGCACTGAGCGACCAGGGTTATGTCCATCCAACCCCGATCCAGGCGGAAGCGATTCCGGTAGTGCTGCAAGGGCGCGATGTCATGGGAGCGGCACAGACAGGAACCGGCAAGACTGCCGGTTTTTCCTTGCCGATCATCCAGCTGCTGCTGGCGCATGCCAACACCAGCGCTTCGCCGGCGCGGCATCCGGTACGCGCCCTGATCCTGACGCCGACGCGCGAGCTGGCCGACCAGGTTGCGGAAAACGTCAAGGCTTACTGCCGGCATACGCCGCTGCGTTCCACCGTGGTGTTCGGCGGCGTCGATATCGCCCCGCAGACCGCTGCCTTGCGTTCCGGCATCGAGATCGTGATCGCGACTCCCGGCCGCTTGCTGGACCATGTGCAGCAAAAAACGCTGAACCTGTCGCAGACGCAGATCCTGGTGATGGACGAAGCCGACCGCATGCTGGACATGGGTTTCCTGCCTGATTTGCAGCGCATCATCAACCTGTTGCCGAAAGAGCGCCAGAACCTGATGTTTTCAGCCACATTCTCAGGCGAGATCAAGAAGCTGGCGGCGACTTTCCTGAAGAATCCGGTAACGATCGAAGTGGCGCGCAGCAACGCCACCGCCGACAACGTGACGCAAACCATGTATCACGTCAATGAACAAACCAAGGCTGAGGCGGTATCGCACATCATCCGCGAACGCAAGCTGAAACAGGTCATCGTTTTCTCCAACACCAAGATCGGCGCCTCGAAACTGGCGCGCCACCTGGAAAACGAAGGCGTCAATGCGTCGGCGATCCACGGCGACAAGACCCAGAACGAACGCATGGCGGCGCTGGAAGCATTCAAGCGCGGCGAGATCGAAGTGCTGGTGGCGACCGATGTCGCCGCCCGCGGCCTGGATATTGCCGAACTGCCATGCGTGATCAATTTTGATTTGCCGTACAACGCCGAAGATTACGTGCACCGCATCGGCCGCACCGGCCGCGCCGGCGCTTCCGGCGATGCAATTTCCCTGTACGCCGACAAGGATGAACGCTTGCTGGTCGACATCGAAAAGATGATCAAGTACAAGTTTGTGCGCGCCGAGCTGACCGGGTTTGTCGCCAAGCCGGCCAGCGCCGAACGCGAGCGCTCTTCCGGACGCGGCGCCGATGCGCGCAACGGCCGTGGCGACAGCCGCGGCGTTCCGTCTTCTGACCGCAGCACGCAGCACACACGCAGCGCCTACACGTCGACGCCGACCTCGCGCAAGGAAAAAATCGACCCGTGGTTCCTCAAGCCATACGAACCGACGCTCGCAGCCGAGGTGGATTCAGCCAGCGTAGCGCCGGCAGGCGGCTCGATCAAGCCGTCGAAGGTGAAGCTGGCCGCTTTGCTGGGCGGCCTGCCAAAGAACTGATCAAGCGCGGCGGCTCGTTTCCAGATTGGCCCAGGCGGCGGTCGCCAGCGGCCAGAACGCCGCTACGCTATCGACTTGTCCGATATCCAAACCCAGGAACCAGGCCGCCTTGCTCAGCGCATGCAGCGGCTGCTTGATGTCGATGGCTTGCGCGCCGTTCTGCTTGGATAGCTTTTCACCGTCGGCATTGGTGATGACCGGGACATGCAAGTAGTACGGCGTCGCCAGTTTCAATTGGCGCTGCAGGTAGATCTGGCGCGCGGTTGAATCCAGCAGGTCCGCGCCGCGCACCACATGGGTAACGCCTTGGTCGGCATCGTCGACCACCACCGCCAGCTGGTAAGCCCAGAAGCCATCCGCCCGTTTCAGCACAAAATCCCCGACTTCTATCGCCAGGTGCTGCTGCACCCGGCCCAGCCAGCGATCGTCAAAAATAATCAGTTCATCGATATGCCCCGGATCCGGCACGCGCAGGCGGTAAGCGCGGGCCGGCTTGCCGACCGGCAGGCCGGTGCGGCAAGTGCCGGGATAGACCGCCGCGCCGTCGGCGGCAACGCAGATGCGGGAGTCGACAATTTCGCGGCGGGTGCAGCCGCACGGATAGGCCAGCCGCCCGAGACGGTCGAAAGCCGCTTCGTATAGCGCGGTGCGCCGGCTTTGGAACACCACTTCGCCGTCCCAGTGCATGCCCAGCACGTCCAGGTCCGCCAGGATCGATTCTGCCGCGCCTGCTGCGGTGCGCGCTTCATCCACGTCTTCCATGCGCAGCAGCCAGCGTCCGTGGTTGGCCTTGGCATCCAGGTAACTGGCCATCGCCGCCACCAGGGATCCGGCGTGCAAAGGTCCGGTGGGCGAGGGGGCGAAGCGGCCGATATAGCTTGCTTGATTAGACATGGCTGATCGATTCGTGATGATGCGGCGCCGGCGAGCCAAGCAGGGTGTGCTGGATCGCAGGTTCGCTGAGTTGCGTGATGAACCATTTAAGAGATTTTCCCACGACTGGCGTGCGCCAGGCGATTTGTGTCTTGTCGGTGGGTTTGGCTTCGATGGTCTGCTTTTCAATCAATGCGCCGGAGGCAAAATAAGGGGCCGCCATCCAGCGCGGCAAATGGCCGCAGCCGAGGCCGCGGAGCTGGGCCTGCAGCTTCGCGGCGATGGAGGGCACGGTCAAGATGTCCTGGCCGCTCAGCAAACCTGACGTGATGCCGGGCAAGCTGCGGCTGGTGTCGCCCACCGCTACCGCCCGATATTGCTGTATCAGGCCGGCAGTGAGCGGTTCCGGCGCATTGGCCAGCGGGTGGCCGGGGGCAACCGCGAAAACCCATTCAATCGTCCCCAGCTGGCGGGTCTGGAAGCCGCCGCTCATGCGGATGCTGTCGGGGCCGCCATGGGGAGCGCCGATAACCAGGTCGGCGCGGTCCGACAGCAATGCTTCCCATACGCCCGACAATGTCTCATGCGAAATGCGCAGGCGGGTGCCGGCGTTTTCACGGTCGAAAGCTTCGATCAGCGGCAGCAGGCTGTCAAACGGGATGATGCTGTCGAGAACGATGCGCAGTTCCACTTCCCAGCCGGTCGCCGCGCGCTTGACGCGCCGTTCCAGTTCCTGCGCCGCCAGCAGCAGGTGCCGGCCCTCGGTCAGCAGCTCCAGGCCGGCGCCGGTCAGCTTGGCGCGGTGGCCGCGGCGGTCGAACAGCAGCACGTCCAGGTCTTCTTCCAGCTTGCGCACGCTGTAGGTGAGCGCTGACGGCACGCGGTCCAGTTCCACTGCCGCGGCGGCAAAGCTGCCTTTGCGGGCGATCGTGTCGAGGATTTGGAGTGCTTCCAGCGTCAGGTTCATTGTTGCCTGGAGAGTGGGGATGTTGTGAAAATTTCATTCAGATAATTTGAATGATATATTGGAATTTAGCGTCTGTCTTAAGTCATTTCTTACGGCTATAGTGCCAAGTAATCCAATGGATTCATATAGCGGATTCCTATAGCGAATTAAATTTTCGGATATACCAGGATCGAATTGCGGCTCAATGCAGGCCGGTCATGGTTGGCTTGACTCTGGATTTCGTTTTAGGTTCGCCCGCTATCGTGTCCGTGGCAAAGTAGCTGGCCTGACTATTGCTGCCGATGCTGTCTGATTTATTGCGTTGCTTGTTCATTTTTCAACCGGATTCCCACACCAAAAGGGCATTGCCATGACTAAAGTTGCTATTGTTTATCATTCCGGCTACGGCCATACCAAAAAACAGGCGGAAGCCGTGCACGCTGGCGTGCTGCGGGCGGACGGCGCGGTGCCTGAGCTGATCGCCATCGATGCCGAAGGCAATCTCAGCGACGCCGCCTGGGCTTCGCTGGAAGCGGCCGACGCCATCATCTTTGGCACGCCGACCTACATGGGCACGGTTTCCTGGCAGTTCAAGAAATTTGCCGATACATCGTCGAAGCAATGGTTCGGACAGAAATGGAAGGACAAGGTAGCTGCCGGTTTTACCAATTCCGCGACCATGAATGGCGACAAGGGCACCACCATGAGCTACTTGATTACATTCGCGATGCAGCACAGCATGGTCTGGGTCGGCACCGGCTTGATGCCTGCCAACAGCAAGGCCGCGCAACGTAACGACGTGAACTTCGTCGGTGGTTTCTCCGGCGCCCTGGCGCAAAGCCCGTCGGACTCGTCCCCGGAAGAAGGCCCTGCGGCCGGCGATCTGGAAACCGCCAAGCAGTTTGGCAAGCGTGTTGCAGAGACTGCGCAGAAATTCAAGAAGTAATTTTCTTGCAGGAGGGCGAACCCAGGTTCGCCTCTGAAAGTAAAAAGCCCGCTTGCGATTGCAAGCGGGCTTTTTTGCTGGTCCAGGCCGTTGCGTTCAGTACGCGCCGGTGGCTTCCGTCGGCGCCGCCGCGGCTTCCGGCTGGCAATGCGGGCAGGACTTGCCGGCCACGTATTGCGGCGACAGCTGCTGGCGCGGCGTCACCACTGCGCGGCAAGCGTAGCATTGCACGGTGGCGGTTTCCTGCAGCTGCGGATTGAGTGCGGTGCGATAGTCGAACACGAAACAGTCGCCGTCATAGTGGGCGCCGCCGCATTCTTCGAAATACTTGAGAATCCCGCCTTCCAGCTGGTAGACGCTGTCGTAGCCGATATTCTGCATGTGGATCGCCGCCTTCTCGCAGCGGATGCCGCCGGTACAGAAAGTGACGACGGTCTTGTCGGCCAGCTCATCCTTGTGGGCAGCGGCCACCGCCGGAAATTCGCTGAATTTCTCGATCCGGTAGTCAATGGTGTTTTCAAAGGTGCCGACATCGACTTCAAATGCATTGCGGGTATCGAGCATGACCACCGGCCGGCCGTTGTCATCGTAGCCCTGGTCCAGCCAGCGTTTCAGCATCTGCGCTTGCACCGCCGGGGCACGGCCCAGTTCCGGCTTGATCAGGGGGTGTTTCATCGTGATGATTTCGGCCTTCAGCTTGACCAGCATCCGGGTGAAAGGCTGTTTCTCGGAATAACTTTCCTTTACTTCCAGGTCGGCAAACCGTTCGTCCGCGCGCAGCCAGGCCAGGAACTGGTCGATTTGCTCGCGCAGGCCGGCCAGGAACAGGTTGATGCCTTCCGGTGTAAGTAAAATCGTTCCTTTTAGTTGCAATTGTTTGCACATTGCAAGGAATTCCGGACGCTTTTGCTCGGTGTCCGTAAACGTGATGAATTTATAGGCGGCGATGTTGACGTAAGGATGACTGGACTGCATGGTGAAATTCTCGGTAAGTCGTTGATTTATCAGTATTATAAACGCCGGCCGCGGGATTGCCCAATTTTGCCGGTAGGCGGCAGGGCCTCAGGGTAAAATACCGGCCATGACGACACCGCAATTTATCCATCTCCGCCTCCATTCCGAGTACTCCATTGTCGACGGCCTGGTGCGCATCGACGATGTAGTGAAAGCAGCCGCCGGCGACAAGCAGGCCGCGCTTGGCATCTCCGACCTCGCCAATCTGTTCGGCATGGTCAAATTCTACAAGGCGGCGCGCGGCAAAGGCATCAAGCCGATCATCGGCTGCGATGTCTGGATCACCAATGACGACGATCGCGACAAGCCGTCGCGTTTGCTGCTGCTGGTCAAGAACCGCGGCGGTTATCTGCAGCTGTGCGAACTGCTGTCCCGGGCCTGGCTGGAAAACCTGCACCGCGGCCGCGCCGAAATCCGCGCCGAATGGCTGGCCGAACTGGCGGCGCAGGGCGGCGGCAACGGCCTGATTGCCTTGTCCGGCGCCCACTTCGGCGATATCGGCATTGCGATCGACAATGGCAATACAGGATTGGCGGAGCGCTGCATCGCGCGTTGGGCGGAGATTTTCCCGGACAATTTCTATGTCGAGATCCAGCGCGCCGACCAGCCCAACATGGAAACGCATGTGCGCCAGGCGGTGGCGCTGGCGGCCAAATTCAATGTGCCGGTGGTGGCCACCCATCCGATCCAGTTCCTGGACAAGGAAGAATTCATCGCGCATGAAGCGCGCACCTGTATCGCCGAAGGCGAAATGCTGGCCAATGCGCGCCGGGTACGCCGCTTCAATGACCAGCAATCGTTCAAGACCCAGGCCGAGATGGCCGCACTGTTCGCCGACATGCCGGCGGCGCTGCAAAACTCCATCGAAATCGCCAAGCGCTGCAACCTGACGCTGCAGCTGGGCAAACCGCAATTGCCGGATTTCCCGACGCCGGACGGCATGACCATCGGCGAGTTCCTGATACAGCAATCGCAAGAGGGACTGGAGCTGCGGCTGCTGCACCTGTTCCCGGATGAAAGCAGGCGCGAGCAGCAGCGCCAGCGTTACCAGGACCGGTTGAAATTTGAAACCGACACCATCATCAAGATGGGTTTCCCCGGCTACTTCCTGATCGTTGCCGAGTTTATCCGCTGGGCCAAGCAGAATGGCGTGCCGGTAGGCCCGGGGCGGGGTTCGGGCGCCGGTTCGCTGGTGGCGTATTCGTTGCAGATTACCGACCTGGATCCGCTCAAATACAACCTGCTGTTCGAACGCTTCCTCAATCCTGAGCGGGTATCGATGCCCGACTTCGATATCGATTTTTGCCAGGAAGGCCGCGACCGCGTCATCCAGCACGTCAAGGATTTATACGGCAAGGATGCGGTATCGCAGATTGCGACCTTCGGTACGATGGCGGCCAAGGGTGCGATCCGCGACGTCGGCCGGGTGCTCGATTTTGGCTACAATTTCTGCGACGGCATTTCCAAGCTGATTCCGTTCAAGCCGGGCAAGCACGTCACGATTGCCGATGCGATCCAGGAAGAGCCGATGCTGGCCGAACGCCTGGAGAACGAAGAAGAGGTCAAGCAGCTGCTCAACCTGGCGCAGCAAGTCGAAGGCATCGCCCGCAACATCGGCATGCATGCCGGCGGCGTGCTGATCGCGCCCGGCAAGCTGACCGATTTCTGCCCGCTGTATACGCAAGGCGGCGACGCCGGCGTGGTGTCGCAGTACGACAAGGACGACGTGGAAGCGGTCGGCCTGGTCAAGTTCGACTTTTTGGGTTTGACCACGCTGACGATCCTTGACCGCGCCGTGCGCTACATCAAGCAGCTCGATCCGGCCATGGCTGATTTCAGCCTGGAGAAGCTGCCGCTCAACGACCGGCCGTCGTACGAATTGCTGACCGCGGCCAAAACGGTCGCCGTGTTCCAGCTGGAAAGCCGCGGCATGCAAGGCATGCTGAAAGATGCGCGGCCCGACCGTTTCGAAGACATTATCGCGCTGGTGGCGTTGTATCGGCCGGGTCCGATGGACCTGATCCCGGATTTCTGCAAACGCAAGCACGGCGAGCGCTTCGACTATCCCGATCCGCGTACTGAAGGCATCTTGTCGGAAACCTACGGCATCATGGTGTACCAGGAGCAGGTGATGCAGATGGCGCAGGTGGTCGGCGGCTACTCGCTCGGCGGCGCGGATTTGCTGCGGCGGGCGATGGGTAAGAAAAAAGCGGAAGAGATGGCCGAGCACCGCCAGATTTTCCGCGACGGCGCCGCCAAGGACGGCTTGAGCGAAGCCAAGGCCGACGAGATTTTCGACCTGATGGAAAAATTCGCGGGCTACGGCTTCAACAAGTCGCATGCTGCCGCTTACGCCTTGCTGTCCTATCACACCGCATACCTGAAGGCGCATCATCCCGCCGCGTTCATGGCCGCCAACTTGTCGCTGGCGATGGACGACACCGAAAAGATCAAGATCCTGGTGGAAGATTCGCTGACGGTGTGCAAGCTGACCTTGCTGCCGCCGGACATCAATCTCTCGGATTACCGTTTTACGCCGGAAGGCGAGCCGGGCAAGAAAGCCACCTTCATCCGTTACGGCCTCGGTGCGGTAAAAGGCTCGGGCCAGAACGCGATTGAAGCCATCATCGCCGCCCGCCAGGAAAAGCCGTTTGTCGACCTGTTCGATTTCTGCCTGCGGGTGGACAAGCGCCAGATCAATCGCCGCACCATCGAATCGCTGATACGCGCCGGCGCCTTCGATTGTTTCAAGGTCGACCGCGGCATCCTGCTGGCGTCGGTGCCGCGGGCGATGGAAGCTGCGGACCAGAAGCTGGCCTCGGCTAACCAGGTCAGCCTGTTTGGCGGCGACGACAGCGACCTGGAAGCGCCGATCGAATATGTGCAGGCCGCGCCATGGACCGACAAACAAAAACTGACCGAAGAGAAAAGCGCGCTGGGCTTCTATCTGTCCGGCCATCTGTTCCACGCCTATGCCGCCGAAGCGCGCCGCTTCGCGCGCACGCCGCTGGGCAGCCTGGAACCGTCGCGCGAACCGCGCATCCTGGCGGGCATCATCTCCGGCCTGCGGGCGCAAATGACGCAGCGTGGAAAAATGATGATCGTCACGCTGGACGACGGCAGCGCGACTGTCGACGTTACCGTCTATAACGAACAGTTCGAGCCCAACAAGGCGTTTTTCAAGGAAGACGAATTCCTGGTGGTGCATGGCAAGGTCTCTGAAGACCGTTTCAACGGCGGCTTGCGGGTGTCCGCTGAACGGGTGATGGATATCGCCACTGCGCGAATTCAATACGGCCGTCAAATCGTGCTGTCCCTATCGTCGCCGTCACAGAAAATCGATGCGGTGCAGCTAAGGGAAATGCTGTCGTCGCACCGGTCAGACAGCGGCCTGCCGATGACGCTGCGCTATACCGGCGACGGGGTAGCTTGCGAAATAGTGCTGGGCGATGCATGGCGAGTGTCTCCCAGCGATGGCTTGCAGCTGGCGCTGGTGGAAAAAGTAGGGAAGGAAGCTGTCGCCGTGGAATACTAGGGCACAGCTGTCGCTTTTTGCCAATTGGCTCTGCATCCCCATATTACTTAGCACTACTTTCAGGAAAGATTTTTTTCATGACGGTAAAGCGCAAAAAAGAACTTAAAGCAGACTGACTTATGAGCGCATTTTCCTATACGACAATTTTCAAGCGCCTTGCACTATTGCATCGCCCATACAAAAAAAGACTGGTCCTTGGTCTTCTTGGCATGGTCGTGACCGCGGCGACGGAGCCGCTGGTAGCTTACATTTTCAAAATCCTGCTGGACAACGGTTTTGTCGAAAAGCCTACGTTCCCGCTGTGGCTGGTGCCGGTCGCCGTGATTGGCGCATTCGTGGCGCGCGGCGCCTCGACCTTTTTGACAACCTACATGACCAACTGGGTGTCGACCCGGGTGCTGACGACATTGCGGCAGCAGATGTTCAATCGGATCCTGAATGTGTCGATTGATTTCCACGCTACGCATACAGTAGGGCGCGTGATCAATTCGATCATGTTTGAAGTGCAGCAAATCATAGAAATGATCAGCAAGCTGTTTACTTCGATCGTGCGTTGCGTGCTGACTGTAGCGGGTTTGCTGGGCTACATGCTGTTCATCAGCTGGAAACTGACGATCGTGGCGCTGGTGTTGATGCCGCTGATGATCCTGGTAGTGCGCACCACCGCCAAGCGCTTGAAACGGCTGAATAAGGATTCTCTCGACGTCAATGCACAGTTGACCCAGGTAATTGAAGAAACCGCGCGCGCGCAGCAGGTCATCAAGGTGTTTGGCGGCGAGACTTACGAGCGGAAGCGATTCGAAGAATCGGCAGAACATATCCGTCACTACAGCATGCGCATGACCAGCACCTTTGCCGCCACCGTGCCGGTCACGCAAATCATGATGGCCTGCGCCATGTCGGCGATGATCACGATGGGGCTGGTGCAGGCAAGCCACGGCCAGCTTACCGCAGGCGATTTCGTGTCGTTCCTGGCGGCGATGATCGCCTTGCAGGTACCGCTCAAGCAGCTGGCTGAAGTGAACGGCCCGCTGCAGCGCGGCATGGCTGCGGCAGAAGCGGTGTTCAAGCTGATCGACAGTCCGGTCGAGCGCACCGGGGGAATACAGCTGGACCAGCGTGCAAACGGGAAAATCGCATTTTCCAATGTCGGTTTTTCATATCCAGGCCAGGAAAAGCCTGCGCTAAAGAACATCAACCTGAACGTCGAGCCGGGTGAAACCATCGCCTTCGTGGGGATGTCAGGCGGCGGCAAATCGACGCTGGTGAATCTGATTCCCGGATTTTATTCTGTGACTGAAGGCCGTATCCTGCTGGATGACTTGCCTATCGAGGACATATCCTTGAACAGCCTGCGGGCGCAGATAGCCATGGTCAGCCAGAATGTCGTGCTGTTCAACGACACGATCGCCGCCAATATCGCCTATGGCGACCGAGCGCCAGACAGCGCACGGATTGAAGCCGCTGCCAAGGCGGCTTACCTGGCCGACATGATTGCCGCTTTGCCCGAAGGGTACGAAACGCAAATCGGCGACAACGGTTCGCGCCTGTCCGGCGGCCAGCGCCAGCGGCTGGCAATGGCGCGCGCCATCTACAAGGATGCTCCCATCCTGATCCTGGACGAGGCGACTTCAGCGCTCGATACCGAATCGGAACGGGCAGTGCAGGCGGCGCTCGACCAGCTGATGCAAGGCCGCACCACTTTCGTGATTGCGCACCGGCTCTCGACTATCGAGCGCGCCAGCCGCATCGTCGTGCTCTCGAACGGCAGCATTGTTGAAATCGGCACCCACGATGAACTGCTCAGCAAGCAGGGTGCATACGCAAATTTGTATCATCTCCAGTTTTCCAAGGATGCGGTGAATATAGAGATGTAATGCGCTGGATCTCAGGCTTGCTGCCTGAGACCGCCGACCCGCTCCCTCTGGAAATGTCGCCTGAAAAAAATCAAAAGAAAATCTCATGACAGCACAACTCGTTCCAGCCGAACTGTTAAAAAAAACGGATAAGATCCTGTTCATCGCCCACCTTGCCCTCGGCGATTTCACTTATCTGCAGAATTGTTTCCAAGCCTTTGCGCAAGCCTTCCCGCATATCAAGATCCATATATGGGTGGATGAGGTGCGCCGCACCAAGAACACCGCGGCGTGGCCCTTCCTGAAGAAATACGCCTTGTATGACTGGCTGGCCGAATGTCCTTTCGTCGCCAAGGTCTATCAGCAAACATACAGCCCCGCCTTGTTTGAAGAGTCGATCGCCGAGGCGCAAAAGCAGCAGTACCCGCTGGTGGTGTCGCTGTCGACCTTGAGGCCGCCCATGTATGCAACGCTGGCGCGCCAAATCAGTCCGCAAGGTTTTATGGCCGGGATGAAAAAGCCGGCTGGAGTCCTTGCCTTGCACAAGCGCCTGGCTTACCGCAAGCTGGATGCCGCTTTCGATCCTGACCGCGTAGCGCAGCCGGGAGTGCACATCAGCGAGGTTTATGCTGCCTGGTTCAACCACCTGTTCGGCATGGACAGCGCGGCGTCGTCACGCCAGCCTTTCGTGCGCATTCCAGAGCAATGGGGCCGGTACGCACAGGAGCAGCTGAAATTGTGGGGCTTTAATCGCGACCGCCGGCAATCTGTCAATCCGGCCAAGCTGGTTTTCGTCAATCCGTACGCCAAGACGCACAAACGCTGCTGGCCGCTGGAACGGGTGGTGGAACTGGTGGCAGCGATCAGGACCCAGGATGCCTGGAAAGATACCCGGTTTATCGTGAATGTCGTGCCGGAAGAAATGGCGCAGGCCAAGACGTTTTTCGACGGTCATGCGGTTGAACGCTTGCAGCTGTTCAGCGCCCAGGAGAACTTTTTCCAGCTGCCGGCGATGCTGCGCGAGTGCGACTTGATCATCTCGGTTGAAACCGCGGTGATGCACCTGGCGAACGCGGTACAGGTGCCCGTGATTGCGTTGATGCGTCAGAAAAATCCCGAATGGGCGCCGATCGATAAAGAGAACAGCATCGTCATTACCACCGCAAATCGTCGGGACTGGGTGAAGGCGATTACGGTTGCGCAGGTTATTGCCGTCCTGAAGCGCTGATAGCAGGGGCGGGGGCTTTTTCTGCCTGCGCTTCTTGCCGCCATCGCAAAACGATCTCGGCGACGCTTTCAGGCGTGATGTTTTCCATGCAGGCGCAAGTGGCCGCCTGGCTATCCTTGCAACCGGTGCAGCTGACCGGCAAGGACAAGGCTTGGGCCCGTCGCCCGAGCGGTGCCCAGCGCCCCGGATGCATCGGCCGCGTCGGCGGGAACAGGCCGAGCGTGCGCTGGCCCAGCGCGGCGGAAATATGGAGCGGGCCGGTGCCGCTTGCAATCAAGCCGTCGGCTGCGTTAATCAACGAGCTGAGCTGATCCAGGCTGTACTTGCCGCACACGTTGCTCACATTCTCCAATTCCAGCAGTTCCTCGGCATGTTCGGCCAGCCATTGTCCTTCGGCGGGACTGCCTGTCAGCCACAGGCGGACGTCCGGATATTTGCTGAGCTGCCTGGCAAGCGCCGCGTAATGGCTGACCGGCCATTCGCGCCCATGCCCATTCGATTTTGTATGAAGGATGAGGTTGAACGGATAGGGCTGAAGCAGCCGGTTTATTTCCGGATTCTGCGGGACATCGAAATCGTAAAGGGCTGGAATGGCCGAAGGTTCGGGAATGGTAGTGAGGCCGAAAGGGCGCAGGAACTCAAAATTGAATTGTGCCTCATGGTATTCAGAGTTCCCTTTCTTGAACCGCACCCGGCGGTTGCAATACAGCATCTGGTAAAGCTTATGGCGGGCGTTGCCGATACGGTTGCGGATGCGGGCTTTGAAAGCGATAACCGCCAGGCGTTTGTTCGGTTGCGCCAATATGATCGTATCGACGTCAGCGTGGGCAAAATAGGCAGCGGGGTCCAGCAGGAAACTTTCCAGTTCCACCACCTCATCGATGCTGCGGCACTGCCTGACGACCGGCGCGGCATAACCCCGGCACAGGAAACTGATTTTCAGGTCCGGATAGTGCTGCTTCAGGAAAGCGGCGATGGGTAATGTCAGGATGACGTCGCCGATGTTGTCGGTGCGGCATATCAAGAGATGGGAGCTGGTTATTGCCATTATTGGATCGGTTAAGGCTGTATAGACGATAAGTTGCAGAAATTATAGCTGGCGGCCAGGGCCGCCGGCCAGGTTCTCACTTTTTGTTACCCTTCATGCATATTTACCTGGCGGAAAGGTATTTCATGTACCACTTGAAACTGTCCAGCATCTGGCCGCGTTTCATCAGGAAGCGGGAATACATCCGCATCTCTTTATAGTTTCTTGGCGCCGGATCGAGCGGCAGGTCGGCCCATGGCGACAACGCCTGGTACTTGACGAACATGTCCCGCGACGCATGCAGGCACCAGTCGTTCCAGGGTTTCACGGCGCCTGCGAAGTGAATGAAGACCACCTCGCCGATATCGCGCATCTGGCGCTTGTCCTTTTCCAGGTCATGGATCAGGTCGTACAGGAAATTCCATTTCCTCGGGATATATTGGATTTTCCCTTCCAGCACCACATTCAGCGCGTCCTGGTCCGGGAACCGGTAGTCCTTGCCGTTTTCGAGGATCGCAAGGATGGTTTTTTCGGTGATTTCCTGGGCCATCCAGTTATCGACATGCATGTACATCACGCCGGAATTGAAATACTTCTGCGACGCCAGCTGCAGGGCTGCGCAGCGCCTCCTGGTGGTTTCGTCGGCGTCCGGCACGACAATCGCCGCGCGGTCGCCGAAATCCATGTCCAGCAGCTCGGCCATGCTGCCGGCGCACAGGATATCCGCATCCAGGTACAGGACCTTGTCGCAGATGCCGCGCAAAGTGGACGGGATCAGCAGGCGCGTGAAGATGGTGGGCGAATAGTAGGAAAACTGCGAAATGTGCGCGAACGGCTTGAATACCGCCGGATCGATGATATGCACATGCGTCTTCAGCTGGTACATCTGTTCCAGTTCCTTGAAGCGCCGGCGGTTGTCTTCGGAAAGGGCGAAGGCAAACACGTGGAAGGTGAATGTTACGCCCGGGCTGTTGGCAATGACGGAGACGATGGTCGCCCCCATGCTGCGGCAATAGTGGTCGTCGACGCAAAACGCGATATGGAAAGAACCGTCGGCGGCTGCAGGAGAAATCGGTAAAGGGCTATTCATGGATGCCTTACATAAGGATGATGTCGTACTGCTCCTGCGGATAAACCGTTTCCACCTGCAGCGAAATCGGTTTACGGATGAAGTCGCCCAGCATGGCAAGGTGCTGGGATTCTTCCTCGAGGAACATGTCGACCACTACCTGCGACGCCAGGATGCGGAATTCGCGCGGGTTGAACTGCTTGGCTTCGCGCAGCACTTCGCGCAGGATTTCGTAGCAGATGGTGCGCGCGGTCTTGACCTGGCCCTTGCCGTTGCAGGCGGGGCAGGGCTCGCACAAGATGTGCGCCAGCGATTCGCGGGTGCGCTTGCGGGTCATTTCCACCAGGCCCAGCGCCGAGAATTCGGATACCGATTTTTTGGTGCGGTCGCGCAGCAGGGCCTTGTGCAGCTCAGCCAGCACGGCGCTCTTGTGCTCGCTGTTCTCCATGTCGATGAAATCGAGGATGATGATGCCGCCCAGGTTGCGCAGCCTGAGCTGGCGCGCTATGGCGTGCGCCGCTTCCAGGTTGGTCTTGAAAATCGTGTCGTCGAAATTGCGGCCGTTGACGAAGCTGCCGGTGTTGACGTCGATGGTGGTCATGGCTTCGGTCTGGTCGACGATCAGGTAGCCGCCCGATTTGAGCGGCACGCGGCGGCTCAATGCTTCCTGGATTTCTTCTTCCACGCCGTACAGGTCGAACAGGGGCCGTTCGCCGGTGTAGTGCATCAGCCGCGCGGTCACCGACGGCGTGTAGCTGGCGGCGAACTCTTGCAACTTTTGGAAATTCTCGCGCGAGTCGACCTGGATGGTGGTGGTCTCGTCATTGACGAAATCGCGCAGCACGCGCTGCGCCAGGCTCAGGTCCTGGTGCAGCAAGGTCGGCGCCGGCTTGCTTTTTGCCAGCTGGGTAATCGACGACCAGGTCTTGCGCAGGTACTCGATGTCCATCTGCAGGTCGGCCTCGGAAGCGTCTTCGGCCATGGTGCGGATGATGAAGCCGCCTTTTTCCTCGGGCGGCAGCAGCTTTTGCACTTTATCCTTCAGCAGTTCGCGCTCGGCTTCATTTTCGATCCGCTGCGAGATGCCGATGTGCCGGTCTTGCGGCAGGTACACCAGCATCCGGCCGGCAATCGAAATCTGGGTCGACAGCCTGGCGCCCTTGGTGCCGATCGGGTCTTTCACCACTTGCACGGTCAGCGACTGGCCGTCGAACAGCAGCTTTTCAATCGGCGTCTGCTGCGCCGCCTGGCCGTCGTGCGCGCGGGTCTCCCAGATGTCGGCGACGTGCAGGAAAGCCGCGCGCTCGAGGCCGATATCGATGAACGCCGATTGCATGCCGGGCAGCACGCGGACTACTTTGCCCAGGTAGATATTGCCGGCCAGGCCGCGCGACAAGGTGCGCTCGATGTGCAGCTCTTGCACCGCGCCCTGGAAAATCAGGGCGACGCGGGTTTCCTGGGGGGTGATATTGACGAGGATGTCTTCGCTCATAAAATGCGGATGCCTGCCTGTTGTAATAGTTGCGCGGTTTCAAAAAGTGGTAAGCCCATGATGCCTGAATGGCTGCCGCGTATGCTTTCGATGAAAATCGCTGCCGGGCCCTGGATGCCATAAGCGCCGGCCTTGTCGTAAGGTTCGCTGGTATCGCAGTAGGCTTCGATCATGGCTTCCGGCAGCTCCTGGAACAAGACATCGGAAACCTGCGTGAGTTGCCAGGATTGCTCGCCATGGATGACGGCAACGCTGGTCAGGACCTGGTGGCTGCGCCCCGACAGCAGGCGCAGCATGGCGCTTGCCTCGGCTTTGCTGGCCGGTTTGCCGAGGATCCGGCCGTCGATCGTGACCGTGGTGTCGGCGGCCAGGATAGGGCGCACCGGCAGGCTGCGCCACACCATCATCTGCTGCGCGGCGTGTGCTTTCTCCATGGTCACCCTGGCGACATACTCCTGCGGCGCTTCGCCCTGCAAGACTTCCTCGCTGACATCAGGGCCGCGCGGCGTCTGGTCGCGCAGCAGCAGCAATTCGAATGCGACGCCGATCTGTCGCAGCAATTCCCGCCGGCGCGGGCTTTTCGAGGCAAGGTAGATTTTCTGGTAAGGATTTTTCATTGCTGGCGGCTACGGCGGGTGCGTGGTCTCATGATTCCAGCGATTATTACAGAGTTACCTGCGTATCGGGGGCTTATTGAGGGGCTCAGACGCGGTGATAAGGATGATTCTGGGTAATCGACCAGGCCCGGTAGAGCTGTTCCGCCAGCAGCACCCTGACCATGCCGTGCGGCAGCGTCAGGCTGGAGATGCGCAGCAGGCTGTCGGCGCCGGCCTTGAATTCAGGATCGAGGCCGTCGGCGCCGCCGATGATGAAGGCGACATCGCGCCCGTCGCGCTGCCATTGGGTCAGCTGCTGCGATAACTGGACGCTGGTGAGGTCTTTGCCGCGTTCATCGAGGGCGACGATGCGCACGCCTTTCGGCAGCACCGCCTCGATCCGGCTGCGTTCCAGCGCCATGGCTGTTTCCGCGGTCTTGCTGCCGGAACGTTCGACCGGCTTGATTTCCTTGAGGACGATGCGGCAGTCCGGCGGCATGCGTTTCGCATACTCGCCGAATCCGCTTTCTATCCATGCCGGCATTTTATGGCCGACCGCAGCGATGATGAGCTGCATGGGGATGCTATGGCCGCGGCAGCTTATTCAGCTGCCTTGGTTTTTGCCGGAGCGCGCTTGACAGCGGGTTTCTTGGCTGGCGCTTTCTTTGGCGCCGCAGTCTTCTTCGGCGGGATCGAGCTCTTCGACGGCGCTACCTTGATGGTTTTGCCGACTGCCTTTTTGGCGCCGTCAGTCTTGACCGGTTTCTTGCGCGCAGGCGCCTTTTTCGGTGTGTCGTCTTCCGGTTTCAGTGCCTGCGAAGTCGTCAGGTGGCGCGAAATCTTCTTCGGCGCTTCTTCTTCGGCTGCGGTGCGGGTGGAAATCCGCTTGGCGGCGCCGAACTTGACTTCCTTGTCGCCCCAGATTTCCTCCAGGCGGTAATACGCGCGGATCGCCGGCTGCATGATGTGCACCACCATGTCGCCCATGTCGACCAGTACCCACTCGCCGGTGTCTTCGCCTTCGACGCTGAGGATGGTGCCGCCGTTTTCCTTGACCTTGTCGCGTACCGAGGCGGCCAGTGCCTTGGTCTGGCGGTTGGAGGTGCCGGAAGCGATCGCGATGCGGTCGAACAGGCCGGTCAGGTGGACCGTGTCGTAGACGCGGATGTCTTGTGCTTTGACGTCTTCGAGTGCATCGATGACGAGACTTTGTAGTTTTTTGATATCCATTTAATTCTTATAGAGATGATGTTGTTCAATATAGTCCAGTACTGCGGCCGGGACCAGCGTGTCGGGTCTTTTTGCGTTGTGCAGCGCGGCACGAATTTCCGTTGCCGAAATGTCTACAGCCAGGTTCTGCGCCAGATAGGTCAAACCGTGCGCGCTCTGGCGAATCTGTTCCGGGGTGGCGGCGCGGCGTGTGAATTCGCGCGTGACCTCGGCCGGAACCTGCGATGCATCCATGGCGAACCCGGGCCGCGAAGCAACGCCCAGGTGGGCATAGTCAAACAGGCGGTCCCAGCCTTGCCAGGTATTCAAGTGCTGCAACTGGTCTGCGCCCATCAGGAATACGATAGACGCCTGCGGTCCAAGTTCGGACCGCAAGGCTTGCAGCGTATCTATCGTATACGTCGCGGTGTGCCGCCGGATTTCCTGCTGGTCGATCACCAAAGGCACGCTTTGCCGGCTGAATGCACGCTCTACCATCGCCACCCGCTGTTCCGGCGTGGCTTCCAGCCCGTGCTTTTGCCATGGGTTGCCGGCAGGAATCACCCGCAATTCATCCGGCGCCAGCAAGGTCACGAAGTACTTCGCCAGCGCGACATGGCCATTATGGACCGGATCGAAGCTGCCGCCGAGAACCGCAATGCATGGCCGGAGCCGGGCCTCGGGATGAACAAGCTGGCTGGATGTCACAGGGGAGCTGCCCATCACACCCACTCGCGATGGATCAGAAAATCGGTGTACAGCTTGGCTTCCGGGCTACCTGCCGCCGGTTGCCAGTCGTAACGCCACTTGACCACGGGCGGCATCGACATCAGGATGGACTCGGTACGTCCCCCGGATTGCAGACCGAACAAAGTGCCGCGATCATACACTAAATTGAACTCGACATAGCGGCCGCGGCGATATGCCTGGAAATCCCGCTCGGTTTCGCCGTAGGGAATATCCTTGCGGCGCGCCAGGATCGGGGTATATGCCGGGATGAAGGCATTGCCCACGCTTTGCATCATGGCGAAGCTGCGGTCGAAGCCCAGCTGGTTGAAATCGTCGAAGAAAATGCCGCCGACGCCGCGCGGTTCCTTGCGGTGTTTCAGGTAGAAGTAGTCGTCGCACCATTGCTTGAAGCGCGGATACAGCTGCTGGCCGGCCTCGTTGTCAAAAGGGGCAAGGGCGTCGCGGCAGCTGCGGTGGAAGTGTTCGACGTCTTCGGTAAAACCGTAATGCGGCGTCAGGTCGATGCCGCCGCCGAACCACCAGACCGGTTCCTGGCCTTCAGCGCTGGCGATAAAGAAACGCACGTTCATGTGCACGGTGGGGGCAAACGGATTACGCGGATGCATCACCAGCGACACGCCCATCGCTTCCCACTGGCGGCCGGCCAGTTCAGGCCGGTTGGCGGCGGCCGACGGCGGCAGGCTCTTGCCCATCACGTGCGAAAAACCGACACCGCCGCGTTCCAGCACATTGCCTTCTTCGATGATGCGCGAATTGCCGCCGCCGCCTTCGGCGCGCTGCCATTGGTCGCTGCCGAACTGCTTGCCGTCGATCTGCTCCAGCGCCGCGACGATGCGCGCCTGCAGGTCGAGCAGATAGGATTTGACGGCGCTGGCCGGATTGCCGGTGGTGATGTTTGAGCTCATCGTGGAGTGATGTAGTGAATCTTGTTTAATCAATTGGGGCCAGGGTTGTCCGTCCTTGCCTGACGAAAACCGCTGGCCCCAACTTCTTGATACCGCAGAAAATGCTAGCCGCCCGCCCGATCAGGCATGTTTCTTCAATGCCCGCCAGCCGATATCGCGGCGGAACTGGGCGCCGTTGAAATGAATTGCATCGACCACGTTGTATGCCTGTTTCTGCGCCATCTTGACGCTGTCGCCCAGGCCGACCACGCACAGGACGCGGCCGCCGGAAGTGGTCAGGCGCTCGCCGTTGAGGGTGGTGCCGGCATGGAAGGTGACCGCGTCGGCGGTCTCGGCGGGAATCCCGGAAATCAGGTCGTCCTTGCGCGGCGCATCGGGATAACCGGCTGCGGCCATCACCACGCCGAGCGCGGTGCGGCGGTCCCATTCCAGCTCGATCGTATCCAGCGTGCCGTTGACGGCGTGTTCCATCACCGCCAGCAGGTCGGTTTTCAGGCGCGCCATGATGGGCTGGGTTTCCGGATCGCCCATGCGGCAGTTGAATTCCAGCGTTTTCGGATTGCCCTTGTCGTCGATCATCAGGCCGGCATACAGGAAGCCGCTGAACGGAATGCCGTCCTTGGCCATGCCTTGCACGGTGGGTGTGATGATTTCACGCATGACGCGGGCGTGCAGCGCCGGCGTCACGATAGGCGCCGGCGAATAAGCGCCCATGCCGCCGGTGTTCGGGCCCTGGTCGTCATCCTTGAGGCGCTTGTGGTCCTGGCTGGTGGCCAGCGGCAAGATGTGCTTGCCGTCGACCATGACGATGAAGCTGGCTTCTTCGCCGGCCAGGAATTCTTCGATCACCACGCGCGCGCCGGCATCGCCGAGGCGGTTATCGGACAGCATCATGTCGACCGCGCCATGCGCCTCGTCGATGGTCATCGCAACCACCACGCCCTTGCCGGCAGCCAGGCCGTCGGCCTTGATGACGATCGGAGCGCCTTTCTGGTCGATGTAGCGGTGGGCGGCATTGACGTCGGAAAAGGTCTGGTATTCGGCGGTCGGGATGTGGTGCCGCTGCATGAACGATTTGGCGAAATCCTTGGAACTTTCCAGCTGCGCCGCTTCCCGCGTCGGTCCGAAAATCTTCAAGCCGCGGTCGCGGAAAACATTCACGATGCCGGCCGCCAGCGGCGTTTCCGGCCCGACCACGGTGAGCGCGACATGTTCGCGTTCAACGAAATCGGCCAGCGCCGAAGGATCGGTGATGTTGATGTTTTCCAGGCGCTGGTCCAGCGCGGTGCCGCCGTTGCCGGGCGCCACGAAGACGGTTTGGATACGCGGTGATTGGGCGATTTTCCACGCCAGGGCATGCTCACGGCCGCCAGAGCCCACTACCAGAATTTTCATATAAACGATCCGAGTCAGTCTTCGATTACTGCGTTGCTGTAAATTTCTTGCACGTCGTCCAGGTTTTCCAGGGCGTCGAGCAGCTTTTGCATCTTGATCGCGTCGTCGCCCGAGAATACGGTTTCGGTCGCCGGCTTCATGATGATTTCCGCCATTTCGGCCTTGAAGCCGGATTTTTCCAATGCGCCTTTGAGCGCGGCAAAATCATGCGGCGCGGAAATGACTTCGATCCCGCCTTCGTCGTCGGTGAGGACATCCTCGGCGCCGGCTTCCAGCGCTGCTTCCATCAGGGCGTCTTCATTGGTGCCCGGCGCGAACAGCAGCTGGCCGCAATGCTTGAACATGAAAGCCACCGAACCTTCGGTGCCCATGTTGCCGCCGAACTTGGAAAACGCGTGGCGAACTTCGGCCACGGTGCGGATTCTGTTGTCAGTCATGCAATCGACAATGATCGCGGCGCCGTTGATGCCGTAGCCTTCGTAGCGCACTTCCTCATAGTTGACGCCTTCCAGGCCGCCGCTGCCGCGCTGGATCGCGCGGGTGACGTTATCCTTCGGCATATTGGCGTCGGACGCCTTGTCAACCGCCAGCCGCAGGCGCGGATTGGCGTCGATGTCGCCGCCGCCCATGCGGGCCGCAACCGTGATTTCCTTGATCAGCCGCGTCCAGATCTTGCCGCGCTTGGCGTCGGTGGCGGCCTTCTTGTGCTTGATATTGGCCCATTTGCTGTGTCCAGCCATGATGATTCTTTCGTGCGTGAGTTAGCTATAATCAAAGCGCAATTTTACCATATTGCACTTTCGTGAAATCCATTGAAATCCACTTAAAACGTCTGCCAAACCATGTCAAATCCTCTCCTGATTGCCAAAAACGCCCAGCATGACCTGGCGCTCCTGCCCGCACTGGTGAACCGCCATGGCTGCATCACCGGCGCCACCGGCACCGGCAAGACCGTCACCCTGCAGGTGATTGCGCAAGCGCTGTCGGACAGCGGCGTGCCGGTTTTCATGGCGGACGTCAAGGGCGACCTGTCCGGCATGGCCAAGGCCGGCGCGGCGTCGGACAAGCTCAAGCAGCGCCTGCAGGCGCTCGGTTTGGCCGAGCCGCAATGGGCCGCCACGCCCGTGACTTTCTGGGATGTGTACGGCGTGCAGGGGCATCCGGTGCGGGCCACCATCTCCGACATGGGGCCGCTGCTGCTGGCGCGCATGCTCAACCTGAACGATACCCAGCAGGGCGTATTGCAGCTGGCGTTCAAGATTGCCGACGACAATGGCTTGCTGCTGCTGGACCTGAAGGACCTGCGGGCGATGCTGCAGCACGTCGGCGACAACGCCGCCAGCTTCCAGACCGAATACGGCAATATTTCCGCTGCCAGCATCGGCGCCATCCAGCGCGGCCTGATCGGTATCGGCGAACAGGGCGGCGAGCAGTTCTTCGGCGAACCGATGCTGAACATCGACGACCTGATCCAGACCGACGGCAGCGGCAAGGGCGTGGTCAACATCCTGGCGGCGGACAAGCTGATGAACGCGCCGCTCCTGTATTCGACCTTCCTGCTGTGGATGCTGTCGGAACTGTTCGAGCGCCTGCCGGAAGTCGGCGACCTGGACAAGCCGAAACTGGTGTTCTTCTTCGACGAAGCCCACCTGCTGTTCAGCGAAGCGCCCAAGCCGCTGCTGCAAAAGATCGAGCAGGTGGTGCGCCTGATCCGCTCCAAGGGCGTCGGCGTGTTCTTCGTCACGCAAAATCCGCTGGATATTCCCGATACCGTGCTGGGCCAGCTGGGCAACCGGGTGCAGCATGCGCTGCGGGCGTATACGCCGCGCGACCAGAAAGCGGTGCAGGCCGCCGCCGAGACCTTCCGCGCCAATCCCGATTTGAATACCGCCCAAATCATCAGCGAGCTCGGCGTCGGCGAAGCGCTGGTGTCTTTCCTCGATGAGAAGGGGCGGCCGAACATCGTCGAGCGCGCCTTCATCCTGCCGCCGGCGTCGCAGATCGGGCCGATCAGCGACGACGAACGCAAGCAGCTGATTGCATCATCGATCGTCGCCGGGGTGTATGAAACTGCGGTCGACCGTGAATCCGCGTATGAAAAGCTGAAAGGGCGGGTGGCGGCCGCTCCGGCCGGCAAGGACAGCGCCGGAGCGGGGGCGGATTCTGCCGGCAGCTCATGGGGCAGCGTGCTGGGCGGCCTGCTCGGCGGCGGTTCGGGGCGCAAGGACAGCGTGGTGCAGGCAGTGGTCAAGTCCGCTGCGCGCACCATCGGATCGCAGGTCGGGCGCGAATTGATACGCGGCGTGCTGGGATCTTTGCTGAAGAAGAAGTGAAGAATAAGTGAGATTGACCATCACCAATGATCGCGTTCAGGGGCCGCGGCAGGAGACAGTTTTTTTCCTAACCATTGCCTTAGCAACGCGATCTTCACATACCCATTACAATTCCACCATGGGCAAACAATGAGCGGCAAGTTGCAGCCTGGCGGCCGCCAGGTTTTTCTTGGCGGCTTGGCAATTGCAATTGCCGGCGCCATCCTGTTTTCTGCCAAGGCCATTGTCGCCAAGCTGATTTACCGTTATCCGGTTGACGCCGTATTGCTGATCACGTTTCGCATGCTGTTCGCCTTGCCCCTGTTCGCCGCGGTGGCATTGTGGAAGGCGCGCAGCGAAGCGCCGCTGGCGAACCAGGACCGGGTGCGGATCGTGGTGCTGGGATTGATCGGGTACTACCTGTCGAGCTTTCTCGATTTTCTCGGCTTGCAGTATATTTCTGCCGGGCTGGAGCGCCTGATACTGTTCTTGACGCCCTCGTTCGTGCTGCTGATGTCGTTCCTGTTTTATGGGCGCCGGGTGACCTGGCTGGAGTGGGGGGCTTTGCTGATTTCCTACCTGGGGACGGTGCTGGTGTTCCTGCACGATGTGCGCCTGGGAGGCGCGAATGTCGGCCTCGGCAGTGCGCTGGTGCTGGGCGCGGCGGTCAGTTACGCACTGTACCTGATGCTGTCCGGGGAACTGGTTAGCCGGGTCGGGGCGATGCGGCTGGTGGCGTATGCAATGTGCGTATCGTGCGCCGCCTGCATCCTGCAGTTCTTGCTGTTGCGGCCGTGGCAGGTCCTGTTGCAGCAGCAGCCGGCGGTATATGGCCTGTCGGTCATCAATGCCGTGTTTTGCACGGTGCTGCCGGTATTCCTGACCATGGTCGCGGTGGCCCGCATCGGCCCTGCGACTGCGGCGCAGGCTGGCATGGTCGGGCCGGTCTCCACCCTGTTCCTGGGGGCCTTGATTTTGGCGGAACCGGTTACGGCGATCCAGCTGACCGGGACCGGGCTGGTGTTGGCGGGTATTTACCTGATTTCGAAAAAGAAATCATAGGGATTTAAAAAAGCAGCACAATTAAAAAAAGCGGCAATTTGACGCATATTTGGAGGTGAGAGCAATCATGGTAAAAGCAATCAGGATGTCGCGGACCGGTGGCCCGGAAGTGATGGAATATGTCGACGTGGAAGTCGGTGACCCGGGACCGGGCGAAGTGCGGATACGGCATGTCGCTTGCGGCCTGAATTTCATCGACGTCTACTTCCGCAGCGGCTTGTATCCACAGCCCTTGCCGGGCGCCCTGGGACAGGAAGCCGCCGGCGTGATCGAAGCGGTCGGCGCCGGCGTGCAGCATGTCAAGGTAGGCGACCGGGTGTCATACGCCACGCGCCCGAATGGCGCTTATTCCGAGGCGCGCGTGATGCCTGCCGCGTTCCTGGTCAAATTGCCGGATTCCATCAGTTTCGATACCGCCGCCGCAATGACGCTGCAAGGCTTGACGGTGCAGTACCTGTTCCGCCGCACCTTTCCTTTGCGCGGCGGCGAAACCATCCTGTTCCACGCCGCTGCCGGCGGCGTCGGCCTGATCGCCAGCCAATGGGCCAGGGCATTGGGCGTGACCATGATAGGCACGGTCAGCTCCGATGAAAAAGCAGCGCTGGCGAAGGCAGCCGGCTGCGCCCATGTGATCAACTACAAGACCGAAAATTTCGTCGAGCGGGTACGTGAAATCACCGGCGGCAAAGGCGTGCCGGTGGTCTACGATTCGATCGGCAAGGATACTTTCATCGGTTCGCTGGACAGCCTGGCGCCGCTCGGCACCATGGTCAGTTTCGGCAACGCTTCCGGTGCGGTGCCGCCGTTCAGCCTGAACGAACTGGCGTCGCGCGGCTCGTTGACCATTACCCGGCCGTCGCTGCCGAGCTATATCGCCAGCCGCGCCGACCTGGATGCGGCCGCGGCCGACCTGTTCCAGATGGTGGACAGCAAAAAAATCACGATTGAAATCAACCAGCGCTATGCCTTGAAAGACGTGGCGCAAGCGCATATCGACCTGGAGTCGCGCAAGACCACCGGTTCCACCATCCTGATTCCCTGAGGCATGCATGAACGACCCCTTGAAACAGCAGCCGGATGCGCAAAATCCGATGAACCACCCGGAGGAACAGGCCAGCGGCAGCGAGGGTTCACCCAAGTTTGGCCGCCTGCTGATCGTACTGGTGCTGGCGGTCATGCTGATCGGCTTCATCACGTTTGCCAGCGAATGGTTTTATAGCTGACTCCGCGCCCGATGAAAAACGGCCTGTGGTCCCTGGTGAAAGGGAGCACAGGCCGTTTTGCCGCCGACAGGCTTGTTATTTCTGGTCTTCGACTTTCAATTCAACCTGGTGCGGCACGCCGCTCTTGCCGGGGAAGTCGGTGAATGCGCTGCGCACCATGTACGGCATCACGGCAGGCAAGGAATTCATCTTGCCTTCGCTGGAGACCGTGACGTCATACAGTTTCTGGCCGTTGCCGGCGCGCGTGATCGCGATGTTCAGGCGGCGCTGGAACAGCTGGTAGTTGTATTCGCGCTGGCCGATCACCTGCGGTGCGTACCAGAACGGATCGTAATACGGGCTGTAGAACCTTGGGCCGCCCCAGGCATAAGGCCCGTAAGGGCCGTACCACATGGGATCCGCCACTACCGGTTCGACCACATGGACATCGCGCGCAGCAATGCCGTAGTTAAGCGCGACCTTCAGCTGCGGCGAGGCGCTGCCGGCTGGCACGAATCCCAGGCGCTGCAACTCCTGCCGCACCAGGTTTTCGTAATTGCGATATTCCAGGTCATTGTTTTGTGCCGCCGTAGCTTCGAACACATAGGACTTGTCCGGCAAATCGGCCGGCCATTCGTTGAAGGCGGTGACGTCGCTGCGGATGACCGTGGCGCAACCGCCCAGCAGCAATGCAAATGCAGCCAGACAGAGACTGATGATACGTTTCATTGTGATTCCTCTTGGTGGGGGATTGCAGGCCGGTCCAGTGGTTTGCCCGATTGGCGGTATCCGGTAGCGGCAGCTGCTGTGGCCATTTTAGCCAAGTCTTCATAGTGCTGCTCTATCGCTTTGGCACTATCCGTAAGCTGAGAAATGGCGTTTGCCGTTTGATCCATCAAAATCATGTATTTATATTAATTTTAAACGAATTCCCTGGCCAGGGTGATCTTTGCAGTTTGCTATCGATGAATCGCCGGCAGGCCGGCAATCCGCAGCAAATTGCATGATGGTTTGCGCTTTGATTGGTAGAATCACTGTCTGCCCGAATTATTGAGACTGACCAGCCACGTTATTAAGCAGGCCGCCAGGCGATCCCTGGCAGGCCCGCTTAGTTGCCGACTGTAGTTACCAACCATAGTTATCAACCGTAGTCATCGAACCGTAGTCATCGATATTAACCGTCACTCCACTACTTCCTATGCGCACAGATACCTCCGCCACGCCACCAACCATTCTTCGTAAGGATTACACCGTTCCTGCCTTCCTGGTCGACACGGTCGACATGGGCTTTGACCTTGATCCTGCCGCTACCCGCATCGCCACCCGCATCACGATGCGGCGCAACCCGGCCAGCAGCAGCAAGGAAATCGTCCTGTTCGGCGAAGAGCTGGAACTGGTGCAACTGCGCCTCAATGGCAAACAATTGAAACCAGGCCAGTACCAGCTGGAGGCCGGCAAGCTGCGCATTGCATCGGCGCCGGCCAAGGTCGTGCTGGAAATCGAAACGCTGACCAGCCCGGAAAAAAATACCTCGCTGATGGGTTTGTACGTTTCCAACGGCAACTTCTTCACCCAATGCGAAGCGGAAGGTTTCCGCAAGATCACCTATTTCCCTGACCGTCCCGATGTGATGGCCAAGTACACCGTCATGCTGCGCGCCGACAAGAAAAAATATCCGGTGCTGCTGTCGAACGGCAACCTGATCGAAGAAGGCGACCTGGCGGACGGCCGCCACTACGCCAAGTGGGAAGACCCGTTCAAGAAACCTTCCTACCTGTTCGCGCTGGTAGCCGGCAAGCTGGTCTGCCAGGAACAGAAGCACACGCTGAAATCCGGCCGCGAAGTGCTGCTGCAGGTATGGGTCGAAGAGGGCAACCTGGACAAGACCCAGCACGCCATGGATTCCCTGGTCAACAGCATCCGCTGGGATGAAGAGCGCTTCGGCCTGGAGCTCGACCTCGACCGCTTCATGATCGTTGCCGTCGGCGACTTCAACATGGGAGCGATGGAAAACAAGGGCCTGAACATTTTCAACACCAAGTATGTGCTGGCCAATTCGCGTATCGCCACCGATGTCGACTACGCCAATATCGAAGCGGTGGTCGGTCACGAATATTTCCATAACTGGACCGGCAACCGCGTCACCTGCCGCGACTGGTTCCAGCTGTCCCTGAAAGAGGGCCTGACCGTATTCCGCGACCAGGAGTTTTCGGCGGACATGGTCGGCACCGACAGCGGCCGCGCCGTCAAGCGCATTGATGACGTACGCGTCTTGCGCCAGGCCCAGTTCCCGGAGGATGCCGGTCCGATGGCGCACTCGGTGCGGCCTGATTCCTATGTCGAAATCAATAATTTCTACACCGTCACGATTTATGAAAAAGGCGCCGAAGTGGTGCGCATGTACCAGACCCTGTTCGGCCGCGACGGTTTCCGCAAAGGCATGGACTTGTATTTCGAGCGGCATGACGGCCAAGCGGTAGAGTGCGACGATTTCCGCGCCGCGATGGTCGACGCCAACGGCCGCGACCTGAGCCAGTTCGAGCGCTGGTACAGCCAGGCCGGCACGCCGCGGGTGCAAGTACAGAGCAAGTACGACGCCGTCAAGAAAACCTACGAGCTGACACTGACGCAGACTTGCGCGCCGACCCCGGGCCAGGCCAAGAAGCTGCCGTTCCATATCCCGGTTGCAGTCGGTCTGCTCGATAGCAAAGGCAAGGACATGCCGCTGCATTTGCAGGCAGACGGCAAGGGCAAGGCCGGCGGCGCAACCACCCGCGTGCTGGAACTGACCAAGGCGCAGCAGACCTTCCGTTTCGTCGATGTGGCGGAACAGCCGGTGCCGTCGATCTTGCGTAATTTTTCGGCGCCGGTGGTGCTGGATGTCGAATACAGCGACGCCGACCTGGCTTTCCTGCTGGCGCACGACAGCGACCCGTTCAACCGCTGGGAAGCCGGCCAGCGTCTCGCTACGCGCAGCTTGCTGGCGCTGACTTCAGCCGTGCAGGATGCCGGGCAAGCCGGCCATGTGGTGGCGCTGCAGGATGTCTTGGACAATGCGGCCTCCAACAGCGCAGCGTTGGGCACGGCGTTCGGCCTGATCCTCAACGATGCGAAGCTTGACGCGGCTTTCCGCGAACTGGCCCTGACCCTGCCGTCGGAAGTCTTGCTGGCAGAGCAGACCGAAGTGATCGATCCGCAAGCGATCCACCAGTCGCGCCAATACCTGCGCGGCAAGCTGGGACTGGCGCTCAAGGATGACCTGCTGGCGGCTTACCATGCCAGCCAGACACCCGGCGCATACAGCCCGGATGCGGAAGCGTCCGGCAAGCGCGCATTGAAGAATGTCGCCCTGTCGTACCTGATCCAGGCCGACGACGAGGCGGCGCATGCGCTGGCCCAGCAGCAATACGACAACGCCAACAACATGACCGACCGCCTCGCCGCGCTGGTGGCGCTGACTAACAGCAATGCGCCAGGCAAGGCTGCCGCACTGGAAAAATTCTATAAGGATTTCGAGCAGGAAGCATTGGTCATCGACAAATGGTTCGCCTTGCAAGCCACGGCTTACACGGCCGATGTCGCGGCGATCCGCGCCTTGCTGGAGCATCCGGCGTTCACGCTGAAAAACCCGAACCGCGCGCGCAGCCTGATTTTCAGTTTCTGCAGCGGCAACCCGGCCAATTTCCACGCGGCCGACGGCAGCGGCTATGAATTCTGGGCCGACCAGGTGATCGCACTCAACGGCGTCAATCCGCAAGTGGCGGCGCGGCTGGCGCGCAGCCTGGACCGCTGGCGCAAATATGCGCCGGCGCTGCAGGAAAAGATGCGCGCGGCCTTGCAGCGCGTCGCCGCAGCGCCTGACTTGTCGAAAGACGTACTGGAAGTCATCGGCAAAGCACTCGCCAACTGATTTTTTTGCCGTTTCCCAACCGGCAGCGGGAAGGTTTCCGCCGCCGGCCGGGGAAGGCTACAACAAAGAAAGAGCAATATGAAACGTATTAGTCTTACCCAGCACCTGATAGAGCAACAACGCTTGCACAACAGCATCCCGGCCGAACTGCGGCTGCTGATCGAAGTGGTCGGGCGCGCCTGCAAGACCATCAGCCACGCCGTCGGCAAGGGCGCGCTGGGCGAAGTCCTGGGCAGCGCCGACAGCGAGAACGTGCAAGGCGAAGTGCAGAAGAAACTGGACATCATTTCCAATGAAATCCTGCTGGAAGCCAATGAGTGGGGCGGCCACCTGGCGGCCATGGCTTCGGAAGAAATGGAATCGATACACCCGATTCCCAACCGCTATCCGCAAGGCGAATACATGCTGCTGTTCGATCCGCTCGACGGTTCCAGCAACATCGACGTCAATGTCTCGATCGGCACCATTTTCTCCGTGCTGAAAGCGCCGGACGGCATGAAATCGCCGACCGAACAGGATTTCATGCAGTCGGGCCGCAAGCAGGTCGCTGCCGGCTACGCCGTCTACGGCCCGCAGACCATGCTGGTGCTGACCACCGGCAATGGCGTGGATTGTTTTACCCTGGACCGTGAAATGGGTTCGTGGGTCCTGACCCAGCGCGGCATGCAAATCCCGGCCGAGACCAAGGAATTTGCGATCAACGCTTCCAACGCGCGCCACTGGCACCCGCCGGTCACGCGTTATGTCAACGAAATGCTGGCAGGCAGCAGCGGGCCGCGCCAGAAAGATTTCAACATGCGCTGGATCGCGTCGATGGTGGCTGACGTCCACCGCATCCTGAACCGCGGCGGCATCTTCATGTACCCGGCCGATGCGCGTGAACCGGACAAGCCAGGCAAGCTGCGCCTGATGTACGAAGCCAACCCGATGGCCTTCATCGTCGAGCAGGCCGGCGGCGCCGCCACCGACGGCAAGCAGGCGATCATGGATATCCAGCCGGAGAAGCTGCACCAGCGCGTGCCGGTCTTCCTCGGTTCGAAGAGCGAAGTCGAACTGGTGACCCGCTATCACCAGGAATAAGCAGGAGCCTTCTCCGCGAAGCCCGGCGCAGATGCAGCGCCCGGGCGCTTCGCGGAGCGCCATGACGGCAAAACGCCAGACTTAGTGTAGTACTTTGCAAATAATGAAACTTCATAAACGGCGTCTTTTCGCGCCATGCGTCGTTGCAAATCCTCGCGATAGCACTGCTATCGCTCCGGTTTGCGTCTAGCCTGGCACAAAAATACACCATTTCTGAAGCTCCATTACTTACAAAGCACTACACTGATAAAATCGCACACTTGCGGCAAAATTTATTCATAAAGACAAGAGGAACAGATTGAAAACAGCACTAATCGGAGATAAAGACATCCCCGAGTTCGATCACGACATCATGGCCAACCTGCTGATTACGTCGACAGAACTGAACGTCGTCAGGCAAGAACAGATATTGCTCGGCATCCGCAATGCGAAACAGGAAATCTACCGTGTCATCGGCGCCTCCAGCAGCAAGCAGTTCAACAATGCGGCGGAAGAGCTGGAAGACCTGGGTTTGAGCAATGAACTGGAAGAAGCCGATCGGGCCAAGAATGGCTACGATGCGATTTTCGGGCTGACCGAGTAATTCCGGCCTGTAAATACAGCCAGCCACTGTCGGCTCAGCGAGCTGGCAGGGTTGGGCGGACCAGATGTCCGCCGTCCCTTGCTTCCCCCCATCCTGTGCCGCTTTTCTCGCGGTGCGCCGATATCTGCCGGCCTTTCCCGGCCAGTTCTTTTCCAAGATCCTGACGGCCCCGCTGCCGGCGATTGCGATAAACAATCCATAAGTACTGCATTTTTGACTTCATTATATTTCCATATAGAAATATAATGGCCGCTGCACTCAACTAGAGGAACTGAATAATGAAAGCAGTCATTGCACTCACGGTGCTAACGCTCATTATCATGGCTGTGATTGCTGTGGTTACCAGGGAGAAGCAGGCGAAGCTGCAAAAGCGACGCGAATACGTCAAGAAAAAACCGATGTCGAACAATGAACAGATCATGTACTGGCGGCTGGTAGGCGCGTTGCCGGACCACATGGTGCTGGCGCAAGTCGGGCTGAGCCGCTGCCTCGGCACCAAGGACAGCGCCGGTCTCGACAGCCTGACGGCAAAGAACCTGGATTTCGTGATTTGCGACAAAGCCAGCGATGTGGTCGCGGTAATCGAGATAGACCACAAGAATCACAACAGCAAGACCGTCAGCAAAGAGGATGAAAGAAAGTACAAGGCGCTGAAAAAGGCCGGTATCGATATCATCCGCTGGCGCGCAAATTCATTGCCAAGCGAAGCTGACATCAGGGAACGCTTCACGCTGCTCGACCCAAGCAAAAAATTGAGGGTAGTGAAGAGCAAGAGCCATCAGACCAGCATATTCGGCATCGGCATCGGTAAATACCGCAACACCGGCGCCGGTTGAGCCGGCAGGTCGCGGCGCGCTCGCCTCACGTTGTAATCACGCAGTTGCGGCCCTGGTTCTTGGCGCGATAGAGGCGTTCATCCGCAGCGCGGAAAATCGTGTCGATGGTGATGCCGTCGCGGCCGAACTGCGATACGCCGATGCTGACCGTGAGTATCACCTTAGGTATGACGATGCTGTCGAACACGGCGTTTTCGGTGGCTGACCTGATGCGCTCGCCGATCACCACTGCAACGTCCAGCGAGGCTTGCGGCAGCAAGACCATGAATTCCTCGCCGCCCATGCGCGCTACGCTGTCATAGGGACGGATCTCTTCCAGGCATTTCTGCACGAAACCCTGCAGTACGTCGTCGCCCACCTGATGGCCGTAATGATCGTTGATGGCCTTGAAATTATCCAGGTCGAGGGCGAGCAGGGAAAACGACAGGTTATCCCGCCTGGACCTGGCGATTTCGGCATCCACCCGCTCGATGAAATAGCGGCGGTTGGCGGCGCCGGTCAAGGGATCGGTCGAGGCCAGGTGCTCCAGCATGCGGTTGCTGTGCTGCAGTTCCTGCAGCGCGCTTTCAGTCCGGACCATCGCCATCGCCAGCCGGTTCACCATTTCTTCCTGGTTGTAGATCGTGGCGAATGAACGGGTGGTATGGAATGCCTGGATGATGCCGTAGCTGAGGAAGAAAAATCCGCCGGCGAAGATGGCATGCGCCAGCCACCACATGTGATTCCACGGGCGGCCGAGGATGAACGCCAATGACGACAGGCCGAACAAGGCGATCGAAATGCCGAAGATCGTCATCAGCGGCGAGCGGATCCGGCCGGCCAGCATGAGGATGATGTTGACCGCGCAGAAAAACAGGGCGCCGCCCTCCATTGTCAGCCGCACCGCAGGACTGCCTGCAATCGCCGAATAGGCGATGAACGCCACTGCGATATCGATCAGCAGAAACACCGCGATCCATATCCGCCATGGGCGCGGATTGGCGCGCAGCTCGTGAGCGTCGGGTTCCTGGTTGAAGGATAACAAGCCGACCAGCAGCAGGATCGCCATCGCTAGGCGGGACGCCGGGCCATACAGCAGGAACAGCCAGATATTGTGATGCGCCATGCCGGTGAAGAAGCCGTGCGGGACGTAGATCAGGGTGAATCCTAAAAAACCCAGGGTAAGCCAGCGCAGCAGCGGTTCTCCCGAGGACAGGTAACAACGCCAGCTGACGTAAGTGACAAAAATGCCCTCCAGGGTAGCGGCGGCAATCGCGATTTCGTGGAACAGGTGGTCTTCGAATTTGAGCCCGGGATCCTGGAAGAAATACAGGTAGGCGATCAGGATAGCCGGCGATAGCGCAAAGCCCGCGATCAGCAAGCGTGAATAGATTTTTGTCACCCGGCGGATTGCTTCCGGCTGCCCGCCGATTTTTACGCTCATGTCCATATGCATCCTTACCGAGATGATGGTTCCATCATTAAACGGCGGCACGTCTGTTCACAAAACACTAGTCGAGAGCAGGTTGCTGAAAGCAAAGTAACAGGTACTCTTATATCACGTAGGCCTTTGTGATGAAAGTGCTTGCGAAATTGATATTTTTAACCTCCGGCCAGAGCGCCGCCAGGGCAAGATCGTGAGTGCGGCATCGAAACGGCTGCTTGCAGCCGCCTCAGCCTATATCATGGTGGGAAATTTAAACGGAGCGCTGCCATGGTCGAACAGTCAGGAAACGGTGAATTTGCCAGCTTGCGGGAAGAAGTCCGGCAGTTCGTCGCCGAGCGCGACTGGGATCAATTCCATACCCCGAAAAACCTGTCGGCGGCGCTGTGCGTCGAGGCGGCCGAGCTGCTGGAACATTTCCAATGGCTGCCAACCGGCAGCGGCGATGAGCTGGCCCCAGGCAAATTGCAGCAGGTCCGGCATGAAATGGCCGACGTGCTGGTCTACCTGGTGCGCCTTGCCGACAAGCTCGACGTTGACCTGCGCGCAGCCGTGTCAGAAAAAATGGTCCTCAACCGGCTTAAATATCCTGCCGATAAAGTGCGCGGGGATGCGCGCAAGTATTCCGAATACAAGGATGCCTAGCAGCCGATCATCCTAAGTGCGACAGGCCGCTAGTGCTTGCCGCGCCTGGCAATCCGGCCGTTTTCCAGGCTGGAGGTATTCAGGCACTCTCCTTCCGCCCAGGTTGCCTGCAGCGTGGCGCGCAGGTTGCGCAGATGCTGGTGCTGCTCGCGCAGCGTGTCCACCAGCTGCTCGATTTCCTTGAGCCGGCCATCCAGTTTGCCTATCAGGTCGTCCTTGGACAGTTCCTCGTTGCTGGCGAATACGCTGCGGATAGCGTCCAGCGAAAATCCCAGGCTTTGCGCCATCTGGATCCGGCGCAGGCGTTCGATGGCAGCCTCGGCATAGTCGCGGTAGCCGTTGGCGCCGCGCTCAGGCTTGGGCAGCAGGCCGCTTTGTTCGTAATAGCGGATGGCCGAGGGCGCCATGCCGGTTTTGTCCGCCAGTTCACCAATCTTCATATCGCTTGACCTTCAAGTTGACTTCAAGCTTAGCATACCGTATTTCCTCCTTTTGCTAGCGCATCCATCATGACTTCGACCATGTTTTCATCGTTGCAACTGCCGAACGGCAGCACCTTGCCCAACCGCCTCGCCAAAGCCGCCATGGAAGAAAACATGGCCGACAGCGGCCAGTTGCCCGGCGCCGCCATCCACCGGCTTTACCGCGCCTGGGCCGACGGCGGCGCCGGCCTGATCATCACCGGCAACGTCATGATCGACGGCCGCGCCCTGACCGGGCCGGGCGGCATCGTGCTGGAAGCCGATACCCCCCTGCAGCCTTTCAAGCAGTGGGCAGAAGCGGCGAAACACAAGGGCGCGCAAGTGTGGATGCAGCTCAACCATCCGGGGCGCCAGGTGATGGCTGCCATGGGCGGCACGGCGTGGGCGCCGTCGGCGCTGGCGCTGGACATGGGCAAGCACAGCAAGCTGTTTGTGCAACCGAAAGCGATGAGCGATGCGGAGATCCAGGAAGTCATCGAGCGTTTTGCCGCCAGCGCCGCCGCTGCCGAACGGGCCGGGTTCAGCGGAGTTGAAATCCACGCCGCGCACGGCTACCTGATCTCCCAATTTCTGTCGCCCCTGAGCAATCGCCGCCAGGACGAGTGGGGCGGCAGCCTGGAAAACCGGGCGCGCTTGCTGCTGCAAGTGGTGCGCGCGGTGCGGGCCGCGGTTGCGGTCGGATTCAGTGTGGCGGTAAAGCTCAATTCTGCCGATTTCCAGCGCGGCGGTTTCAGCGAGGACGACGCCAGGCAGGTCATTCTCTGGCTCAACGAATTGCAGGTGGACTTGGTCGAGCTGTCCGCCGGCAGCTACGAGAGCCCGGCGATGCAGGGCCAGACTGCGGATGGCCGTACCTTGGCGCGTGAAGCCTATTTCCTGGAGTTTGCCAAAGAACTGGCCGCCGTCGCCCGCATGCCCGTGATGACTACCGGCGGCATCGGCCGTAAGGCGGTGGCGGAGCAGGTGCTGGCTAGCGGCGTAGCGGTGGCGGGCATGGCGACGGCGCTGGCGATCGCGCCCGACTTGCCTGCGCAATGGCTAGCCGGCGGCGACCAGGCTGCGCGCGGTCCGGCGGTGGAATGGAAGGACCAGATGATGGCGGCGCTGGCGCGCATGGCGCTGGTCAAGCGCCGCCTGCGATCGCTCGGCGCCAGCCGGGCGGTGGCGGGGAATCATTCGGCGCTGCTGACCCTGGTCATCGACCAGTTGCGTACGCGCCGGCTGACGCGGCGCTACCGGCGCTGGTCGCAGGCGCGGGCTTGAGCCGGAATTAAACGTTACAGGCTGATTTTGCCGCGGCCGATTTCGATGACCTTGCCGCCCACCTGGATGGCGCGGTCAGCCGTCACCTTGAGCCGCAGCAGGCAAGGGCGCTGCACCGCTTCGCCTTGCGTGATCTGATATTCGGCAGGCAAGGGATGGCCGTTGGCGATCAGCCAGCCGCCAAGATTGGCGCAAGCCGATCCGGTGCCGGGATCTTCGGATACGCCGCCGCCCTGCTTGGAAAAGAAGTAGCGGGACAACACCTGGCCCGGCCGGTCCGGATCGAAGGCAAACACGTAGACGGTCTTGCGCTCCAGGCTGCTCTCAGGCCAGGCATCGAGATGTGCGCTGTCAGGGCTGGTGCGGCACACGGCGTCCATGCTGCGCAGCGCTACCAGCAACTGGTCGGCGCCGGTGTCTATCCATACCGGTGCGGCCAGCAGATCGTCTTCATTCAAGCCGAGCAGCGCTGCCATCTCGGCTTGCGTCAGGTTTGCCGGCGCCGTTTTCAATCCGCCGCCTTGAGGCGCGGTGAAAGTCCAGACGTCGCCGTCGGCGGACACCGGGACCACGCCGGCTGCGAATTCCAGCGACAGCCTGTCGCCGGCGCCGGCAAGATCGCGCACCACGTGCGCGGTGCCCAGCGTCGGATGGCCGGCAAAGCGCATTTCATAACCCGGCGTAAAAATCCGTACACGGGCAGCGGCGTGCTCGGACGGCAGGATAAACGTGGTTTCCGAGAGATTGAATTGCAGCGCCAGCGCCCGCATGGTGGCGTCGTCCATGCCGCGGGCGTCTTCAAACACGCAGAGCTGGTTGCCGCCGAAAGTGGATTCTGCAAAGACATTGAGAAGACGGAATGCGTAGGATGGCATGGGAATCCTGCTGGTTTGACGAGCCTGCAATTCTAGCAGCTAGCCTGTTTTACCGATCCAGTTCATGGTGTTTCAAATACTCCATGTCTTGCAGCGGCGAGGCTCCGAACAGCCGGCGATACTCCCGGCTGAATTGCGATGGGCTTTCATAGCCCACCTTGAAGGCCGCCGTGGCGGCTTCGATGTTGCCGCCCAAGAGCAGCTTGCGCGCTTCCAGCAAGCGTATCTGCTTTTGATACTGCAAGGGGCTCATGACGGTGATGGCCTTGAAGCGGTGGTGCAGGTTCGATACGCTCATGCTGACCGTCTTGGCCAGCTTCTCGATCTGCATCGGTTCGGCGTAGTTGGTCTTGATCCAGTGGATCGCCTGGTTGACTCCTTTTTCCTGGTAATGGGCCAGCACGGTCTGGCCCAGCACGTCGCCGTCTTTGGCAGTGATCAGGCGATACAGGATTTCCTGCTTGACCAGGGGCGCCAGTGCGGCCAGGTCCCGGGGTTTCCGCAATAACCGCAACAAGCGCAGGAATGCATCCTGCAGTTCAGCATCCGATTCCTCCACATAGGCGCCGGCGCGCGAGCGGGAATTCTTTGGGACCGGGATATTGCTTTCGATGACCTGCGCTGCTATTTCCCTGGCGTCCAGGTCGATCCTTATCCCAAGATAAGGCTGCGCGGCAGATGCTTCCACCACCTGGCCTGAAACCGGCATGTCGATTGCGGACAGCACATAACTGCCGCTGCCGTAGTGCGTGATCTCGGTTCCGATCAAGACCTTTTTTGTCCCCTGCAGCACCAGGCACATCGACGGCTCCAGCATGCCCCTGCTGAGTTCGGTGGGGCGGGTGAAGCGGATGAACGAGAGATAAGGCAGCGCGGTGGAGACGTCGCGCTGTTCTTCAGGAATGTTTTCGAAATGGCTCAGCACCTCCGCCCGCAGGAGGTCCAGCGGGCCGGAGGAAGATATCGGAGGATTGCCGCTATTGCGCATTTTCATTGCTTGTTTCACCGTGACCCATGACGGCTTTCGGCTCCAGGTAGGCTTCAAGTCCATATGTGCCGAATTCCCGGCCGATGCCGGATTGCTTGAATCCGCCAAACGGGGCTCTGGGTTCATCATACATGCCATTGATGAACACCCGGCCGGCGACGATCCGGGCCGCCACCTTGTTTGCCCTGCCGACATCCGCCGAACTGACGAAAGCGTGCAAGCCATAGACAGTATCGTTCGCGATGTCGATGGCTTCCTCCTCGGTTGCATAGCTCAGGATGACCAGCACCGGCCCGAAAATTTCTTCTTTTGCAATCCGCATGTCCATGGTGACGTTCGCGAATACGGTGGGCTGCACGAAATAGCCCTGGTCCAGCCCGACCGGATGGCCGGCGCCGCCGACCAGCAATTCCGCGCCTTCTTCCACGCCCAGGCGGATATAGCGCTGCACGCGGTCATATTGGGTTTGCGTGACCATCGGCCCGATCGCCGTGTCGGGGTTGTGCGGATCCCCCACTTGCAAGGCTTGCATCGCTTTTGCTGCCAGGCGCTTGACTTCATCCAGGCGGCTCGCAGGAACGATCAGGCGGGTGCCTGCCATGCACGCCTGGCCGCTGTTGACGGTCGCCGCCGCTATTGCGACAGGAATGGCTTGTTCCAGGTCCGCATCATCCAGGATCACGTTTGGAGATTTGCCGCCGAGTTCCAGGGTTACCCGCTTCATGGTGTCGACCGCGCCGCGTGCGATGGTTTTGCCGACATCGGTCGAGCCGGTAAACGAAATCTTGGCAATGTCGGGATGGCGGGTGATTTCCGCGCCCACCGTGGCGCCGCGGCCGGTGACGATGTTGAACACGCCGGCCGGCAAACCGGCGGCATGCAGGCACTCGGTCAGCAGCTGGGTTTGCAGGGAACTCAGTTCGCTGGGCTTGATCACGGCAGTGCTGCAGGCGGCAATCGCCATGGCCAGCTTGCTGCAGATGAAACCGTAGTTGGCGTTCCAGGGAGTGATGAGGCCGACCACGCCGAGCGGCTCCAGCACCACTTTGGAGATGCCGACATGCTTGACGAAATCGAATGTCTTCAGCAGTTCCCTGGCCTGAAGAAAGCTGTTGGCCGCGCGCTGCGTGGTGGCACTGCTCGTGCGGTACGGGCCGCCGTACTCTTCGATCATGGTCTCCCGCAGTTCGTCCGAGCGGGCTGCTACGGCATCGTGCAAGCGCTGCAGATACGCCATGCGCTGTTCTTTGGTGGTTTGCGAAAAACTCTTGTAGGCAGCCTTCGCCGCTGCAATCGCGGCTTGTGCATCCTGTTCATCGGCGAGCGTGACTTTGCCGATCACCGTCCTGGTCGATGGATTGACGAGTTCAAATATTTCAGTGCCGTGGGGTTTGATGAATCTGCCGTTGATATAGATATGGTCTACCGTTTTCATGGGATCTCCGTTGATGGATAAAACGTTGATTTCATCTTAGGCGGGCAGGCATCGGGCAGGGTAGACCAATGCTGTGCGAGGATTGCCTGATTCTGCCGAATCGGCATGTGGCGGACTGCATGCAGATGGCCGCGGAGTGCCCGCAAATGGCGCTTTGGCGGCGGCCGGTCCGGGACGCATGCCGGATGCTGTCTCTGAATTCCAACAAGAGTGTTAATTCTTGCAAAGTATCCGGATTAATAATATTTCCCGTTGGTAATTAACAGTGCTGGCAGTTATGATTTGATAAGATTTGCCTTCAGGTAAAATATAACGTTAAATATTGTTTAAATAACATTTATCAGTAACGGTTCAATTTCGAGGAACCCCGCATGAGCAGTTTGCCTCAATCCATCCTGGCCTTGGTGCAGGATCGCCAGCATAACCGGATATTGCGCCTGTCTTTCCCCCATGGCGACGGGCCGCGCACGACATTGGTGGCGAATCGCCTCGAAGCCGAAGAAGGCTTGTCGCGCGATTTCGAATACAGGGTTGAAGTGCTGGCGGACGACGCCAGCATCCCGCTCAAGGATATCCAGGGCAAGATGGTGACCGTGGAACTGGTGCGCGGCGATGGCAGCCTGCGCTATTTCAACGGCTATGTCTTCGAGTTCCGGCTGGCCAGGACCGACGGCAGCGTGGCGTTTTACTCGATGGTCCTGAAGCCGTGGCTGGCCTATCTCCGGCTCCGCAAAAACAATCTTCTGTTCCATGGCAAGACGCTGAACGAGCAAACGCAAAACATCTTCAGCGATTACGGCGCGCATGCCGACTGGGATTCACGCGTCAAGGGCAGCGACCTGCCGTTTACCATGGCCTGCCAGTTCGACGAATCCGATCACAACTATCTGCACCGGCGCTGGGAAGCCGCTGGCTGGCACTACTGGTATGAGCATTCCGAGAAGGGGCATCAGCTGGTCCTGTCGGACGATTCGACGCAGGCCGAACCGATCGCCGGCAGCAGTCCGGAAATCCGTTTCCAGCGCCACGCCGGCGCGCAGGAAGAAGACGCCATCGGCGAATGGACGCCGGTGCGGCAGATCGTCCCGGGCCGGGTCGCCCTGTCGGGATTCAATTTCAAGGCGCCGATCCCGGCCAACCTCGACATCCCGACCATCAACCAGCAAGGCGACGTGCTCGATGTCGAGTCGTACGAATACGCAGGCGCATATGGCTTCAAGGACCGCCAGGATGGCGACGCCATGGCCAAGCGGCAGATGGAGCAGATTGAAGCCAGCGGCAAGCATGTGGCGGCGGCAGGCAACAGCCGCTTTGCCGTGCCGGGGCGTTCGTTCGTGCTGACCGGACACTTCAACGTCGGCGCCTCCGGCCAGGCGGGGGGGGCGGACAAGAATGCGTTCCTGATCGTCAGCGTGGTCCATAGCGCCAGCAACAATTACCTGCAGCAGGCTGACCAGGCGGCGGCCTATGACAACCGCCTGGTCTGCATCCGCAAGAGCATCCCGTGGCGTCCGGTGCGCGGCTTCAATAGCGTCGACACCAGGATCCAGGCGCCGCAGACGGCGACTGTGGTCGGGCCGGCCGGGCAGGATGTCTACGTCGACGAATTCGCCAGGGTCAGGCTGCAATTCCATTGGGACCGCATCGGCGCCAATGATGAAAAGAGTTCGGCCTGGGTGCGTGTCGCCAGTCCTTGGGCCGGCAGCGACCTCGGCTCCATCTCCACCCCGCGCATCGGCTCCGAATGCATCGTCCAGTGGCTGGACGGCAATCCGGACCATCCGATCATCACCGGCGCCGTCTACAACCAGAGCAACATGCCGCCATGGCAGCTGGCCGGCCAGCAGGTCCTGACCGGCATGCGCAGCCGCGAGTTCGGCAATGGCGGCAGCGGCCGCAGCAACCACCTGATCCTGGACGACAGCAACGGCAAGATCCAGGCGCAGCTGAAAAGCGACCATCAGCACAGCCAGCTTTCCCTCGGCAACATCACGCGCATCGAGGACAATGCCGGGCGCAAGGATTTCCGCGGCGAAGGTTGGGAATTGCGCACCGACGGCCACGGCGTCGCCCGTTCCGCCAAGGGCATGCTGATCACTACCGAGGCGCGCGCCAATGCCGCTTCGCATATCAAGGATATGGGCGAAACGGTGCAGCGCTTGTCGGCGGCGACGGACAGCCATCAGGCGCTGGCCGAATTGGCCGAGCAGAGCGGCGCCCAGGAAGCGCCTGCACAGCAAACCAATGTCGCGCAGGCGCTCACAGGCCAGAACCAGGCAATCCAGGGCGGCGCTGCCGAAGGCGAGGGCAGTTTCCCTGAACTGGCGGCGCCGCACCTGGTGCTGAGCAGCCCGGCCGGGATCGAAACGACGACGGCGCAGTCGATGCATATCGCCAGCACCCAGCATACCGCGATCAGTTCCGGCAAGAGCCTGTCGATCGCCAGCGGCGACAGCCTGTTTGCCAGCGTCGCCCAGACCTTCCGCCTGTTTGTCCATAAGGCCGGCATGAAAATGATCGCAGCGGCAGGCGACATCGACGTCAAGGCGCTGTCGAACAACATCAACCTGCTGGCCAAGCTGAACATCAGCGTGACTGCCGAGCGCGTCACCATCACGGCCAAGGAAGAAGTCCTGATCAACGGCGGCGGCAGCTATGTCAAGCACAATGCCGGCGGCATCGAATACGGCACCAACGGTCCGCATCTGGTGCATGCGGCGAGCCGCAGCTGGCCTGGGCCGAAAAGCCTGCCGGTCAAGACCCAGCCCGATATCTGCGTCAGCTGCATGCAGGAAGCGAATCAGCAGGCTTCCACGCTGACCAAGCGGCTCTGAATGGATATCACATGAACGCTCCGTTACACGCAGTTCCAGATTCGGCAGAATCAACGCCATCGCATAATCCGCAACAATTCCTGGATGAAGTCGCGCAGGCGCTGAGCCACGATTTGCGCATCTTGCTGCGGCCGCCGCGCGCTGCCCAGTGTTACGCGCTGGTCAATGCGGGGCAATGCGCGCCGGGCAGCATCGCCAAGCTCATCGCTGACCACGAACTCGATGCGGAGCCTTTGTTTGCGCACACGGCAGAGGATGCGCACGTGGACCAGGGGCCATGGCTGTTGCGCCTGCCGCCGCAGCCTTCGGACGCTTTGCTGCTGCGCCTTGCCACCGACGCCGGCAACAGACAGGCGCTCAGCGTGATCGCCAGTCCGCTGCGCAATCACATACTGTGCGCCCATCTGCGCAGCTGGTTCAACGGCCTGCTGGAAGATAAGTCGCAAGTGCTGATGCGTTATTTCGACCCGCGCATCGGCCTGGACATGGCCCAATGCTGGCCGCAACCGGTGCGCCAGCAATTCCTCAGCGCGATGCAATGGTGGGCCAGCTGGGACCATTTGTTCGCGCCGCGCGTCATCCGCGGCGCAGCGCAGCCGCAGGCGGCCGCGCTCAGCGAACCGCTGGCAATCGGCGCCGAACTGCAGCTGGCGCTGGATCGCCTGAACCACGCCGAGCGGTTGCAAGCCCTGGTCCTGAAAGAAGATACCGATCCCGGCGAGCTCGACCACATCGCCGCGCCCGTGCTGCGTGTGATCGCCCATCTCCAGCTGCAGCTGGCCGAGCAGCTGGATTTGAACGAATGGAGCGACCAGCGGCTGCTGATCGCGCTTGGTTTGCGCATGCACCCGCGCGCTTGCGACGAGCCGCAGCTAAACGCCTTGCTGCGCGCCAGCGCCGCTGCAAAGGAATCGATCGCCGCCGTCATCGGGCGCATGCCCGCGGCGTATTGGGAAGCGCAGCAGGCCGATGCGCCGCGCAGCCTGGCGCTGCTCTCAGAAAAAATACTGACCCCGTTACGCCTGCGCCGCGCTGGAAACGTTTCCAGCCATCCGCTAGCGTCATTGGCCTAATACTTTTATCCGGACTCTTACATGGCTGATATTTCTTCAAGCGTAGCAAATGCCTCCAGCGGCAAGAACCAGACTCCCGGCGTTACCGAGTGCGAAAAAGATCCTCCTATCAGTGCTGTCATTCTTTATCCCAGCCTCGGCACGCCGTTGATCCTGGCGCCTGGGCAAACCAAGTGCAGCATTTTCCTGGGAGCGGCTGCGGAAGCGCGTACGCACTTCACCATTGATGAGAAGACCAAGCAGGCGCATACCATCCATTGCGCGACTGACCGCCATCTGCGCCTGTATGACATCAAGAAAAAGGACACAAAGACCGACACCACCCAGGGCACCTTGTTTGGGGATGGCAAGACATTTTCCAAGGCCAAGACAGCCATCAACGGCTGGCTGGTGGGCGACTTCGCTGCCGGGGCCTTGATCAAGAACCGGCACGGCCAGCCGTTTGCCACGATTTCAACCCAGGCCGCCGAAGTGTACCGGGGGCTAAGCCATGTCTACGAAATCGAGATAGACCTGACGCAAGGCCCGTTTACCAGTATTGGCACCGATGCCTTCAAAACGTTTGCCTGGATGGTGGAAATCGATGAGGAACATGCCCGTCATCAGGAATATCAAGGGGTTACCCATGTCGAAGGACAGGACATGTACATCCACGATTTCCTGCATAACCAGAAAAATGCCGCCGCCAATCATTTTGCGCGGCCCTATGAATTCAATCTCGATAATTTCCAGGCAACTGGCCTGCCGGCGCAGAGGACCGACCGGCTGATGAGCTGGCATCCGGTCATTCGCGGCAAGAGCGACACGCTCAAGATCGGCCATCTGTCAGATGTGCATGTGAATGTGCGCCACAATGCGTTGGCGCAATCTCCGGCCCGCGTGATCGAAGACGATGCGGCAGGCGCATTGGCGGACAAGGTCGGCGGCAAGGTGTGCAACAGTTTCATGGCTCTCAAGGATCTGTTTGAGCAATTCGGCAAGGGCGAGAACCGTGCCGATGCGATCTTTCTGACCGGCGACCTGATCGACTTCAACCGCAATATCGACCCGGACCAGGCCGGGGGAACCATTGGCGACCAATGGAGAAATTTCAACGTGCTCGGCAAGCTCGATGACAAAAACCTGTACAAGCGCGGCATGGACGATATGCTGATGTACAGCCTGGTGCGGCACTCTTACCGGGAATTGACGCTCCCCGTTTTCATGACGACCGGCAATCACGAGGCGTATGACGTGCCATACGGAGTCAGCCCGCGCGCCGACTCCAGTTTGAGCACCTGGGCTAACAAGATGGGGCGGATGGAAGAGATGGCAACCGGCATGTCGCCGGTGATGCCAACGATCAAGCGCGACGGATGGTGGTTCAAGACCTCTTCACGAGAAGAGCAGATAGCGGACCTGCGCAAGGACGTTGAGGCAGCCAGCGAGTGGATTGCCGGCAAGGCCAACGAAGGGATTGCCGCCGACCATAACATGACCATCTATGAAGCGACGCTGGCTTACGGTCCAACCTATGCGCAAATTTACACGGCGAGGAATTTTCACGCGGACAATTTCGACTGGTTCAGCGCCCTGTTCACGCCGCTGTCGGATTTTGTCATCCCATACGGCGCGAAACCGGATGATCCGGCCGGCAAAGATGCAAAGCAGGTGCTGTGCGGCCTGGAATGGGGCAACGGCGAGGTCTACATCAATTTGAGCATGGAAAAAGTAAAGGGGATGGCGGGCGACAGGGTCTGGCGCCAGAGCAGCAGCCCTGATGCGCAAGGCAGCACGGTATTGCCCCGTGCCACCCATTCGATTAACGACCAGCAGAAACATATCCTCAATTCTGCCGGGCTTTACAAGCAGAACTCCAAGGCAAAGCTGCTGGTGGCGACGCACTTCACCATCATCAACTACAACAAATCACCGCTGAATGCCAAGCTCAGCATCACGCCGTTTGACAGAGTGCTGTCGGAAGGGCAGGTCCGCGTCGTCGATACGCCAGCCTTCAATGATGCCAATTTCGGCACTTGTGAAAAGAATCTCAAGTGGTATTTCGATACCTGTGTCTTTGTCGACGATACGCGGCGTGTCAACCATCACTTGTCCGGCCATAGCCATCGTTCGGGACTGTACCGGCCGACGCCCGAAGACCGCCCTAACATGTTGAGACGGGCCAATATTGCCGATGCGCGTGATCCTGGGTTGCACGGAGAGCAAAAAAGTTCGGACCAGCACACCAATTTTATCGTCAGCAGCTGCGGCGGTCCGATCGGCGTGCAAAACCTGTATGGGGAGCTCAATGGCTGGACCCTGCGTCCGCCTAGCGGAACCTTGCTGGATGCTAAGGGTGGTGCGATTAAACAAGTCAAGACCAGCGATCCTAAAAAGAACACGCAGCCGCGCTTGTGCGTGGCGCTCGACTATCTGGCTGTCATGAGCCGTGGCGACAGCGACATAGCCATGCCGCTGAATTTCATGTGTACCGACTTCAAGCCTGGGCAGGCGCTTTTTTCCCGTACCGTGGATGTCACTCTTAGCGACCAGATGACAGGGTTGGCGTGTATTACTGGAATGAACATATGGGTATTTGTCGGGGGACGGGATGAAGAAACCGGCGACGCAAAAAAAACCTGGCACCGGCTCACGCCATCTTTCTCGGATGCGCCAAAGCAGTTGTTTGGCTCTTCCAGCGGCAGCAAAAAGCGCCTGACGTTTAGCGCATCGGATCTGAACGTGCTGGATAGCGCATTCAGGGCAAACGGCGGGACAAAAATTCCGCAAGCTTTTTGCGAAGTCCTGTTGAAGAAACCAACCGTTGCCGCCGGCCAGCCCGATTGGGGCAAAGACATGAACTTCAGCGATTCGTGGGTATTTCCGCTGGAGATTCAATTTAGAATAACGGAAATCGGAGCCGTGCCGCTTATCGGCAGGCCAGCCGGAGAGCGGGGCGAAGTGCCGGATTGGGGATGGTTATTTAAAACCTACCGGAACGGCCCGGGGAACAGCTATCCGGATCCTCAAAAAGTCATTAAAGGCTGAACATGATAATCATAACTTCACGGCGGAGTTTTCTGCGCCGTGTCAGTGTTTTTGCTTTGAGTCTAACCAACATAACAGGATGTGATGCCATGAGCAGCAAAAAACCAATTGGCGAATTTGGAAAAACTTTTGACTACCTGCAAAATCCGGAACTCCGCCAGAAAGAGAATGGCGACGCCCTCATAACAATAAATAGCGCGTCATTTGGCGGTACTGAATTTCATGGGCAGGCATGGCGCAACATCCGTTTCGTCGACTGCGATTTTGCAAGCTCATATGCCCTCAAATTGAAAAGCAGCGAAGATCTGCAATTCGACGGTTGCCGCTTTGGCGGAATTTTGGGATTCGGCAAAATGAATCGGGTCCAGTTTTCCAAATGCGCGGGTGTCGGCAAGCTGAACTTGATCGGCGATCCGGGCAGTACAAAAGTCCGTTTCGAAGACTGCAAGTTCCAGGGGGACGGCGCCGATCAAAATCATTTTGGCGCATTAGGGACCGAAGGCGAAACGGAGTTTACGCGCTGCCAGTTCAAGTACATGAGTATCTATGGCGATACCAAGCTGACTATCCGGGACTGTCAGTTTGAAAATGTTGATTGCCCGATAGATGCGGCGACAGGCGGCTCTGAAGTTCTTATAGAGAATTCCAAGCTGCGCGGAAATTTTGATATGCGTCCTGCCGCATTTTTATCCCTCACCATTCGCAATACCGTCATCGATAACATCGACCTGTCCGAAGCCACGGTCAAGGGCGATGTGCTGATGGAATCGCTGGATGCAGGTTATGTCAATGCCTTGTTTGGATCGGCGGCAAGCCTGACCATACGAAACAGCCAGGTCAAGGGGAACGGACGAGACGTATTCCAGACTTCGCCGGCCAAGATCGTACGTATCGACATTGATAATGTCACGTTTGGCAAAGCCAGCGAAGGGGTGTTTATCGGTGGAGGTTTTTCCAGCAAGAAGGAAATAGCGCGCGTCAACCAGTCCCTGCGTCTTCACAATTGCAAGATTCCTGTGCTGGCATCGAATCATATAAATACCGCAAACCTGATTCTCGATAATTGCGCCATCCAGGAAGCCAGTTTCAAGGAAAGCCGCATCAGCAGGCTCGATATCAAGAATACCAAGATCCTCGAAAGGCTTGATTTCACGAATACGCAGGTCGAAACGCAAGATTTAACGACACTGGCGCCGTATAAAGGACGCGTTGATAAATTAGACGGATCAAATGTAAAGCTGCCGGATTAAGGCGAACTGGCGTCTGATTCAACAATGAAAAGAGGCTTACCTGGCGGTGGGCAGCGCCATCGCCTTTCCGTTTGTGGGTATCGGCCTTATGGTGGCGATGAACGTGCTGTCCATGTATTCTGGTTCTTACAGATGAATTTAGGATCGTACGAGGCCGCGAAATTGCGAGTGTCGCCTGCTTGGTTTAATGTAGTTGGATTATTTTTTCAGGACAAATCATGGCTCTAAAAATCATCGTGGTGGGCGATAAAACCAGTCATGGCGGTCATGTGATCAGCGGTTCCCCCACACATAACGTGCTGGACAAGCCGATTGCACGGCTGGGCGACCTGGTCGAATGTCCGCTGGTCTATCCGGGCGGTAAACCGCACGGCGTCAACAAGATCATCGAAGGGCATTCGACGTTTATCCTTGACGGGATTCCCGTAGCGCTGGAAGGTCACAAGACCGAATGCGGCTGTACGCTGATCGGCAGCATCGGCGCCACTGTGGGATAAATCAAACAGTTCCGTTAAAATTTGTCGCTATTTTGAAACAAATTTGTACTGCAACCAAACACGCAATGAGGATGCAATTGTTTCGTTAGTTCAGGGGGACATTCTCCAGGCAATTGCTGACTCTGCGACCCGCTCGTATCAATCTTGCAGCCACCGCTCCTCGATCAGTCCAAAATCAGCAGTATAAGAAATGCTTTGATGCTTCTCCGTTGCTTGTAAAGGTGCGTGAGTTTTCTCTCGCTGCGGCTGATAAAAACGATCTAGCCAGGTAGCTGTTCGTTTGCGCGCCGAATTGATAATCATCTAGCCGTCCCCTCCATTGCCTGGCGAGCGCCGCCACCCTGTCGCAAGACCCCATGAAACCCGATTCGAACAGATCCTCGTGAATCTGTTTCAGGCTGCGCCGTTGCTTGCCGGATTTCACGCCTGGCGGCTTTGATACGTTGACGAGGATTGCCCGACATGCGTCATTGTCCGCAACACTGAAGGAAATCCCCACGCAGAACTAAGGGTTTCCTGATTACATTTTTCGTCAAATTTACTCACCATATGCTAATTGGAGAACTGGATAAAGGGAGGGCACAAAGTTTTTTCTGAAATTCCCGACTAACAAAAACAAAAAGAATGTTCAAATTCCATGGAGACAACGATGCAAGGAAACAGGATGTCCGGTGTCATTTTTTGCCTGATGACACTAGGATTTTACACAAACGCATTTGCCGAATTACCGCCGATCAAGATAGGAATCATTGGTCCTGTCACAGGAAAGTCATCGGAGGACATGGGGCAAAGTATTGTCGGCGGCGCCAGGGTATTCCTTGCCGACATCAATCAGATCGGTGGGGTCATGGGACGACGGATCGAACTGGTCGAGCGTGACGACCAAGCTAAACCGGAGCTCGGGGTTGCCATGGCCAAAGAATTGATCGAGAAGGAAAAAGTGGTCGCCGTGGTCGGTTTCGGCAATACCGGTGTTGCGCTGCCTGCGGCGAAAATATTCCAGGAAGCCAAGATCCCGTTGATCGTGACAGGCGCCACCGGCGCGGCGATTACCAAATCCTTCATGCCGCCGGCCTATCCGGTCAGCTATGTGTTCCGCTCTGGTACCAACGATGCGCTGCAGCCGATCGTGATTCTCAACGATGTGATCGATCGCCGCAAGATCGATAAAATTGCGCTGTTGCATGATGACAGCCCCTTTGGCCAGTTCGCCAAGCAAAACATACTGGCGGAGCTGGAACGGCGCAAGATCAAGCCAGTGCTGGTGGAGAGCTTCAAGGTTGGCGACATAGATATGACAATACAGCTGCAGCATGCGAAAGAAAACGGTGCTCAGGCGATCGTACTGTATTGCCTTGGCCCGGAAGGGGCAATGGTAGTGAAAAGCGCAGAAAAACTGAAATTGAAACTGCCGATGGTTGGGCCGTGGACTTTATCGCAACAGACATTCATAGACAAGTCAGGTGCGGCCGCTGAAGGTACGCGTACTTCAGTGACGTTCATTGAAAACGACCTAAGTTCAGTGAGTAATCAATTCTCGCTGACCTATCGAAACATTAACAAGGTTAACCACATTCCATCTGCCATGGTTGCCGCCCAGACCTATGATGCGCTGCGCTTGCTGACGCTGGCGTTATTCCAGGCCAACTCGGTGGACGGTTCGAAGATAAAGGATGCTCTAGAGAACTTGCAGGTGCACACAACATCTACAATCGTCTCGCGCTACTACAAGCCTTTCTCGCCGACCGATCATGAAGCGATAACCCTAAACATGATCGTCATGGGAGAAATCGCCAACGGCAAGGTCGTCTATGCTTATAAGGAAGATGCGAATAGAGGATCGATCGCACGTGTGAAAAACACCCAATAGACACATGGTCGTTATGGTGCCCCAAGACAGCGAAAAAAAAATGGCGTAGTCACGAGTGTCTTGGGGTGAACCAGCGCCAGCGCCGGGCTATCAATCACCTAACCAATTCGAAGCACAACACGCTCTGCAAGCGACTTGGATTCTCGATCAATCTTGGTCCAGCCCGAGAGAGGACTGCTAGATGACTATCAGTTTTGGACACAAATCAACAGATTGAGATTGAAATGAAAAAAACGCCGCAAAACCATGTATTTACGTGGTTTGCAGCGTTTTTTTGCGATTTCTTGAAATGTCTCGTGGTGCCGGAGAGAGGAGTCGAACCCCCGACCTCTTCATTACGAATGAATTGCTCTACCAACTGAGCTACACCGGCACTACTTTTGCAAAAGCCAATGCAAGAGTACGAATATATTCTAGCAGCAATCAACCGCCAAATTAAAGCAATTCAATGCCCAGGCAGGACGGCATCCGCATTCCGTTCAGGCCGGCAGCGGTAAATCTCGCGATAAGCCGCCAGGCGCGGCTGCAGTGCCGCGTGGCGCTGCGCATTCGGCGTAAATGCCTCGCGCAGCGGCGGCTTGGCGCAGATGACGGCTTCCTTGCCAGGCTGGTCGTTGGCAGCCAGCCAGGCCAGGCGGGCGGCGCCCAGCGCGCCGCCGGTTTCGCTGCCGATGTGGGTCACCATGCGCACATTCAGCGCATCGGCGATCAGTTGCGCCCAGTAAGGGCTGCGCGAACCGCCGCCTACCAGCGACAGCTCCGTGACCTCGGTGCCGGCGGTGTGCAAGGCTGCGAGGCCGTCGGCCATGCCGAAGGTGACGCCTTCGATCACGGCATATCCGAGCGCGGCGCGGCCGTGGGCGTGCGACAGGCCGTGGAATACGCCTTGCGCATAGGGATCGTTGTGCGGGGTGCGTTCGCCCGACAGGTAGGGCAGGAACAGCGGCGCGTTTTCCAGCGCAGCCGTATCCAGTTCGGCGATTTCCGCCAGTAGTGTGGCTTCGTCGACACTGACCAGCCGGCAGAACCAGCGCAGGCAGCTGGCGGCCGACAGCATCACGCTCATCTGGTGCCAGCGGCCGGGCAGGGCGTGGCAGAAGGCGTGCACCGCCTGGGCCGGGTTAGGGCGGAAACGGTCGTTGACGACGAACAGCACGCCCGAGGTGCCGAGCGAGACAAAACCGTCGCCGGGATTCACCGCGCCGATGCCTACCGCGCTGGCGGCGCCGTCGCCGCCGCCGCCGGCCACGATGACTTCCGGCGACAAGCCCCAGGCGTCAGCCACTTCAGGCAACAGCGTGCCTGACGATTCTCCGCCTTCGACCAGGCGCGGCATGTGCGAACGGCGCATGCCGGTCGCTGCCAGCAGTTCGTCCGACCAGTCGCGTTTGGCGACATCGAGCCACAGGGTGCCGGCCGCATCGGACGGTTCGGATACCTTGTTGCCGGTCATCTTCAGGCGCAGCCAGTCCTTCGGCAGCAGCACCATCTGCATGGCGGCAAATACTTCCGGTTCGTGGCGCGCCAGCCACAGCAGTTTGGGGGCGGTGAAACCGGGCATGGCCAGGTTGCCGGCGATCTGGTGCAATTGCGGCGCGCGTTCGGTCAGTTCGACGCATTCGCTGATGCTGCGCAAATCGTTCCACAGGATCGCCGGACGCAAGACGCGGTCTTGCGCGCCGAGCACTACGGCGCCGTGCATCTGGCCCGACAGGCCGATGGCGCGCACGGCGCGGAATTCTGCCGGCGCTTTTGCGCGCAGCTTGGCGATGGCTTCGCCGGTGGCTTGCCACCATTGCCCGGGATCCTGTTCCGACCAGCGCGGCTGCGGGCGCGACACGGTGAGCGCGCTGCCGGCGTCGGCCAGCAGCTTGCCGGACTGATCCATCAGGACGATCTTGACTTCCGAAGTGCCCAAATCGATGCCCAGATACATATCCCCATCCTTACGCGATTGCACCTCTATAAACCTACTGCGCGACCCAATCTCTGGTCTGCGATGCTCGCTGTACTGAAGTACAGCTGCGCTTCTCTACCAGACCTTGGGGCGCTCGCTACGGTTTATAGAGGCGCCGTTAAGTTAATATTATTTTTTTTCCTGCGCAAGCCAGTCCTGGACATGCACCAGCGCCGCGCGCAGCGGCAGCTCCAGCTGCGGGCTGCCAGCTAGTGTGCCCCATAAGGCGGGATCGGCGCAATAGGCGCGCACCGGGTCGGGGCTGCCGAGCATGGCGCGGGTCGCGTTTTCATCGAAGATGCCGTCCTGGTAGGCATAGGGCAGTTCGTTTTTCGCCCAGCGTTGCAGGAACAGGAAGAACAGCGCCGGCAGGACCAGGGTGGCGTGCGGCACGACGCCGCGGGCGATGCATTCCTGCAGGGTCGGCACGATGAAGCCGGGAATCTTGGAAAAGCCGTCGGCGGCGACGCGCTGGTTGCTGTCCTGGATATTCGGATTGCCGAAGCGCTCCAGCACCACATCGCGGTAGTCCGCCAGGTCGAGTGGGCTCGGCGTCAGGCAGGGAATCACGTCTTGCGTGACATAGTCGTATGCCATTTTGCGGATATCCGCCCGGGCGCAGCCCTCATGGATATAGTTCAGCCCAACCAGCGTGCCGGCCCAGGCGATGCAGCTATGGGTAGCGTTGAGTATGCGGATCTTGGCTTCTTCATAGGGCAGCACCGACTGCACCATTTCGACGCCGACCTTTTCCAGGGCCGGGCGGCCTGCGGCGAACCGGTCTTCGATCACCCACTGGATGAACGACTCTGCCATCAATGCGCAAGGATCGGCCTGGCTGAGCGCTTGCGCCACCCGTGTCCTGACTTCCTCGGTGGGGCGCGGCGTGATGCGGTCGACCATCGAGTTGGGGCTGCTGGTGTGGTCCGCCACCCATTGCTGCAAGTCGGTTTCGCCGCGCAATGCGAGGAACTGCAGCAAGCCGTCGTGGAAGCGTTCGCCGTTGTGGCGCAGGTTGTCGCAATTGAGCAGGGTGACCGGGCCGTTGCCGGCTGCGGCGCGTGCGCGCAGGATGGCGGTCAGGGCGCCGTAGACGGTGTTCAGTTCGCCTTGCAGGTCGGCGGCCAGGTCTGGATTGCCGGTGTCCAGCTTGTGGTGATGGTCCAGGTAGTAGCCGGCTTCGGTAACCGTGAACGAAATGATCCTGGTGCTGGCTTTGGCGCCGAACGCGGTCAGTTCCAGCAGCGCTGCGTCCCACGGCACGATGGTCTTGATCGAACGGATCGTTTCGTAGCTGCGCACGCCGCCCGGCGTCACGGTTTCCAGCGTATAGGCGCCGCCCTGGCGCTCCAGCGCGTCGAGCAGCGGCGTCATGTCGTCGCGGATGTTGGCCAGCGCCAGCGACCAGCTGGTGTCGCCGGTTTCCATCAGGTGATGCAGGTATACCGCCTGGTGGGCGCGATGGAAGGAGCCTGCGCCGATGTGCAGCCAGGTGTTGCCGGCTGCGTCAGTAGGAGAGGAGGTGGCTTGCATGGTGAGTCCTGGATAAATGATGGCTGACGCCGCTTTGGTAAATAATGTCTTATGCCGTCTGTGCAGTGGCTGGATGGTTCTGTCCGGTTGCGGAGACGGTTGCATCCAGCCGGCGCAAGGCGCGGCCGCCCTGGTCGAACAGGTGGCAACGCTGCGGATCGGCCGACACGCCGATTTCGCTGCCGCGCTGCATGTCCACCGTATCGGCCACGCGCAGCACCAGCGGTTCTTCGGACGCGGTGGAATCGGCGTACAGATAGGAGAAATCGCCCAGCGCTTCCAGCACCGTGAACTTTGCCTTCAGCATCGGATTGTGCGAATCGAGCATCAGGTGTTCGGCACGCACGCCGATGCTGACCGGCGCGCCGATCTGCAGGCTGCTGCCGTCGACCGCAACCGACTGGCGGCCGCCGCTGGCCAGCTCGACCAGCACGCCGTGATTGGCGATGGCCGCTACCTTGCCGTCGATGAAATTCATCTTTGGCGAACCGATGAAGCCCGCCACAAAACGATTCGCCGGGTGATGATAAAGCTGCTGCGGCGAGCCGACCTGTTCTACCCGGCCGGCGGACAGCACGACGATCTTGTCGGCCAGGGTCATGGCTTCGATCTGGTCATGGGTAACGTAGATCATGGTGGTCTTGAGCTGGTCGTGCAGCCGCGAAAATTCCAGGCGCATCTTGACCCGCAAGGCCGAATCGAGGTTCGACAAAGGCTCGTCGAACAGGAACACGCTGGGTTCGCGCGTGATGGCGCGGCCGATCGCCACCCGCTGGCGCTGGCCGCCCGACAAGGCTTTCGGCTTGCGGTCCAGCAGATGATCGATGTGCAGGGTCTTGGCGGCGCGCTGGACCGCGATGTCGATCTCGGCTTTCGATTTTCCCGCGATCTTGAGGCCGAACGCCATGTTGTCGTACAGCGTCATGTGCGGATACAGCGCATAGGACTGGAACACCATGGCGATGCCGCGCTTGGCCGGCGGCACGTCGTTCATGCGGGTGTCGCCGATGAACAGGTCGCCGCTGGTGATGTCTTCCAGGCCGGCGATCATGCGCAGCAGCGTGGATTTGCCGCAGCCGCTGGGGCCGACGAAGACGACGAATTCGCCATCCTCGATGTCGAGGTTGATGTCGCGCATGACTTCATTGTCGTCGTAGCTCTTGATGAGGTTCTTGATCGTTACGCCTGCCATGATGGTCTCCTTCTGTTTTGTTCTTGGATCGCCGCCGCGGATGGCGGCGATCCAGTGAAAATGCGTGGCATCAAGCCGTCTGTTTACTGAGCAGCTCGGTCAGTTGCCGCATGTCGTCGAATATGCGTTCGGCGCCGGCCGCCAGCAGCCGGGCGCCGGCCCGCTGGCGGTCGTGCGCGACGCCGGTGAAGCCGATGACGCGGATGCCGGCGGCAACCGCCGAACGGACGCCGGTGATGCTGTCGTCAATCGCGATGCATTGCCGGGGCGCCACGCCAAAGCCGGCGGCGGCAGCCAGGTAGACGTCCGGCGCCGGTTTCGGGCTGCCTAGTTCGTGGCCGCTGTGGATGTGGCCGTCGAACAGCTCCAGCAGATCGCAGCGGCGCAAGCCGGCATGGATGCGGTCCAGGCTGCTGTTGCTGGCGACCGCCTTCGGCAAGGCAATCGCCGCCAGTGCTTCCCTGACGCCGGGAACCGGATTGACTTCTTCGCTGCAGGCGCGGCCGACCGCGAGGTTGATCGCATCGTAGTCCGCCGCGCCCAGTCCCAGCTTGAATTCGCTGTCGACTTCATCCAGCAGCAGGTTGGTCATCATTCCCAGCCGCTCAGCGATTGCGCTGTGCAGCGCCGGGCCGGCCTGCAGCATGGACGGCGGCAAATACGGCGTCAGCTCGCGATGCAGGACGGCGAGGGCGATGCTCTCGCTATCGAGCAAAACGCCGTCGCAGTCGCAGATAAGGTGGCTGATATGGCTATCCATTGTTTTGCTCATTTCACCGCGCCGAAAGTAAGACCGCGCACCAGCTGCTTTTGCGCCAGCCAGCCGAGCACCATGATCGGCGCGATCGCCAGCAGCGAAGCGGCCGACAGCTTGGCCCAGAACAGTCCTTCCGGATTCGAGTAGGAAGCAATGAAAACGGTCAGCGGCGCGCCGCTGACGCTGGTCAGGTTGATGCTCCAGAACGCTTCGTTCCATGACAGGATGATCAGCAGCAGGGCCGTCGAGACCAGCCCGGGCATGGAGGTCGGCAGCAGCAGGTGCACCATTTCCTGCCAGGCATTGGCGCCGTCGATGCGCGCCGCTTCCAGGATTTCCTTGGGCACGTCGTTGAAGTAGGTGAACGCCATCCAGACCGCGATCGGCAGGTTGATCAGGGTGTAGATGATGGTCAGGCCGGTCACCGTATCGAGCAGGCCGGTATTCTTGGCCAGCAGGTAGATCGGGATCAGCACGCCTACCGCCGGCATCATCTTGGTCGACAGCATCCACAGCAGCAGTTTCTGGGTGCGCGCGGTGGGGAAGAACGCCATCGAATACGCTGCCGGCACCGCGATCAGCAGCGACAGGATGGTGGAGCCGAGCGAGACGATCAGCGAATTGCCGACGAAGTTCATGTAATTGCTGCGCGCCATCACTTCATGGAAGCTTTCCAGCGTCGGCCAGAAGATCAGGGTCGGCACGTAAGCCTGGTGTTCAGTCTTGAAGGCGGTGATGGCAACCCAGAAGATAGGGAAGAACAGCACGATGGCGCAGGCCCACGCTACCAGCCCCAGCCATAGGCGGTTTTTGTTTTTAGCGCTCATTTTTCGTTCGCTCCTTTCAGGTTCTTGGCCATCATCCGCACCAGGAAGAACGACACAATATTGGCCAGGACCACGGCGATGATGCCGCCGGCCGAGGCGATGCCGATATCGAACTGCTGCAGGCCGATCGAATACACCAGGTAAGCCAGGTTGGTGGTCGCCGTGCCCGGACCGCCGGCGGTCGTGGTGAAGATTTCGGCGAAAATCGACAGCAGGAAAATGGTTTCGATCATGATCACTACCGTGATCGCGCGCTTGAGATGGGGCAGCACGACATACCAGAACACCCGGATCGGTCCGGCGCCGTCCAGCTGCGCGGCTTCTTTCTGTTCCAGGTCGAGCGACTGCAACGCCGTCAGCAGGATCAGGAAGGCGAACGGGATCCATTGCCAGGCGACGATCATGATCACCGACAGCATCGGATATTCGGCCAGCCAGTCGATCGGCTCCAGGCCGGCCAGGCGCATGGCCCAGGCCAGCAGGCCGTAGACCGGATGCAGGATCATGTTTTTCCAGATCAGGGCGGCCACGGTAGGCATCACGAAGAACGGGCCGATCACCAGCAGGCGAGCGATGCCGCGGCCGAAGAACGGCTGGTCGAACAGCACCGCCAGCAGCGTGCCGGCGACCACGCTGATGACCAGCACCGAGCCGATCAGCAGCAGCGTATTGAGGATCGACGGCCAGAATGCCGGATCGTTGAACAGGAAGGCATAGTTGTCCAGCCCGACAAAACCGGTGACGTCCGGCATCATCAGGTTGTAGCGGATGACCGAGAAGTACAGCGTCATCGCCAGCGGCACGATCATCCACAGCAGCAGCAGGAACACCGAGGGCGTTTGCAGCAGCCGTACCGGCTTGAATTTGCTGGTGTTTGGCCGTACCGGCAGGGCCGCGCTGGCGACCTGGGCGGAAGGAATCGACATGATTTACCTCTTACGTTTTTGCGCTGCGGATGATGGACCTTGCAAGGGCATGGTCCGGCAGCGGCAAGGGAGGGCAGGCGGGCATAGCATCCGCCTGCGGGCCTGCTGTTTTTATTGACTGCGTGTTATTACTTGCGCTGTCATTTTATATACCGCCCTTGACGCATCACCCGGTCCGCCTGCGCCTGCGATGTCTGCAACGCAGCTTCGACGGTCGATTTGCCCGCCAGCGCGCCGGCAATCGCCTGGCCGACTACCGTTCCCAGCGACTGGAACTCGGGAATGGTGACGAACTGGATGCCGGTGTAAGGCACTTTCTGCAAGGTGGCATCCTTGGTGTCGGCCGACTGGATCGCATTCAGCACGAAGTCGGAATAAGGCGCCGCCTTTTTGTATTCAGGCGAAGCGTAGGTCGACATGCGGGTGCCTGGAGGGACCAGGCCCCAGCCCTTTTCCTTGGCGACCAGCTGCACATATTCCTTGGAAGTCGCCCAGGCCGCGAATTTCTTGGCGGCGTCCTGCGATTTCGACGATTTCGGAATCGCCAGCGACCAGATCCACAGCCAATGCGCGCCCTTAGGCGTGACCGCCACCGGCGCCGGCGCAAACGCTACCTTGCCGACCACTTTCGATTCCTTGCTGCTGTAGATCATGCCGGCGGCCACCGTGGCGTCGATCCACATGCCGCATTTGCCGCTGGAGAACAGCACCAGGTTTTCGTTGAAGCCGTTGGAGGTGGCGCCTGCCGGGCCGTACTTGCGCAGCAGGTCGACATAGGTGGTGACGGCGTTTTTCCATTCTGGCGAGTTGAGCTGCGGCTGCCATTTTTCATCGAACCAGCGGGCGCCGAAGGTATTCACCATAGTGCCGACCAGCGCCATGTTCTCGCCCCAGCCTGCACGGCCGCGCAGGCAGATGCCGGCGATGCCGTTCTGCTTGTCGGTCAGTTTTTCAGCGAAGCCGGCGATGTCCTGGAAGGTCGGGTGCTCGGGCATTTTCAAGCCCTTTTCCGCAAACAGGTCCTTGCGGTAATACGTCATCGAGCTTTCGGCATAGAACGGCAGCGCGTACAGTTTGCCGCCTTCGGTCAAGCCTTCGCGCACGGTCTTGATCAGGTCGCCTTCGTCGTAGCTGGCAGGCAAGCCTTCCATCGGCGCCAGCCAGCCTTTCTTGGCCCAGATCGGCGCCTCATAGGCGCCGATGGTCATCAGGTCGAACTGGCCGCTGCCGGTGGCGATGTCGGTGGTGACCCGCTGCCGCAGGACGTTTTCTTCCAGCACTACCCAGCGCAGCTTGATGTCAGGATTGGCGGTTTCGAAATTCGAGGAAAGTTTTTGCAATTCGATCATGTCAGGATTGTTGATCGTTGCGATGTTCACGGTGGTTGGCGCGGCCCAGGCGCTGTTGCAGAACATAGCCAGCAGGCTGAGTGGGGCCAGGGCGGCTGAAAACGAGCTTGCGCGGATGCTGCGACGTTTCATGTTTGTCTCCATTGTAGGAATGATCAATACGCCATGCCGACTTGCGCGGCTTCGCGTTATCACTTTCTCAGGCGGCGTTGATAGTGGTCGCCTGGAAAATTCTTTAACGTTGTCTTTTGCATCATGCCTTGCTGTTTTAAATGTTGAGCAAAAGACTTTTCGTTGAGCAAATAATCATGCATGATTCAAAGCGTGTCAAGATTTAGTTCTGCTGCGCTGCACTATCTGGGACAATTCCTGGGTCGAATGCCAAAAACAAGGCAGTAGCGGCCCAGGCGATGCATGTCGTGGAGACGCATGCCGGGCGCACCGTGCCCAAAAAAGGAAATCAGATGGCAAATGAAAAGCTGGATCTCGCCGCGCGCGCGGCGTGGATGTATTACGTGGCCGGCAATACCCAGAACGAAATCGCCGACCACCTGGGAATCTCGCGCCAGATGGCGCAGCGGCTGGTGGCTTATGCGCGTGAGTCGGGGCTGGTCAAGGTCAGGGTGGAGCATCCGGTATCGACTTGCCTGGAGCTGGCCGCGGCATTGCAGCAGCGCTACGGCCTGGAGCAATGCCATGTGGTGCCGAGCACGGGCGCGGGCGGCAACGTGGTCGACGACGCCGGCGTGCAGCAGATGCTGGCCGTGGTCGGCGCCGAGGTGATGGAGCGCTATCTGCAGCAAGAGACGCCGCTGGTGGTCAACGTCGGTTCCGGGCGGACCTTGAAGGCGGTGCTGGAAGCTGTCACTGAAATGGAACGGCCGCAGCATCGGATCGTGTCGATGGTGGGAGCGATTGCCGCCGACGGCTCATCGAATCGCTATGACGTGGCGCTTACCGCCGCCGACAAGATCCAGGCTCGTTTCTTTTTCCTGCCGGCGCCGCTGGTGGCTGACAGCGCCGACGACATGCGCCAGTGGTGCAGCCACCGCGTGTATCGCATCGTGGCCGACCTGGCGCAGCATGCCGACGTCACTTTCATCGGCGTCGGCACCATTGCCCCAGGCTGTCCGATGCACGAAGACGGTTTCATCACCGCCGAAGAAGTGGCGCAATTGCAGGGATACGGCGCAGTGGGAGAAATGATCGGCCACGCCATCGCCGGCGACGGCCGCCTGATCGCATCGCCGCTTGAAGACCGCGTCACCAGCTTGCCGCTGACGTCGCCGCCGGCGCGCCCGGTGATCGGCATGGCAGGCGGCGTCAAGAAAGCAGAAGCGATCCGCGCCGTGCTGCGCGGCGGCTGGTGGTCCGGCCTGATCACCGACGAATACTGCGCCCGCTACGCGCTGCAGGACGAGTAATTAGGGTCAGAGTCAAATTGTTGACCGGTCAACAATTTGACTCTGACCCTAATAAACGCAAACAATTTGACTCTGACCCTAATTGACTGCTTGCGGGGTACTTGTGCTTTCGGATCGATTATTCGCGCGAGCGCTCGCGGAATTGCAGCGGCTGTTCGTCGGCTGCCGGGGTTGGGCCGCAGCCGGTGGAACACGAGCCGCATCCGCTGCCGCAGCCTCCTGTTGAAGCCGCCGGTTGCAAACGCTTGCCGATCGCGCGCAATGCCGTCGGCCGCGAGTCGCTGCTGAGGGAATTCGCCAGGGCTCCTTGCCAGCGCTGGCTGGTGGCCGGCATCAGGCGGCGGCAGGCATAGACCAGGCTGGCGATCACGGCGGCGCCGATCACGATGGCTTGCAGCACGAGAAAGGGCGTCATGTCAGGAACCTCGTAATCTGATAGGTGAGGAAAGCCGCAAGATAAGCCAGGCCGAACAGGTAGGCGGTGGCGACGCCGACGATTTTCCAGGAATTGGTTTCGCGCCGCATCACCGCCAGCGTCGACATGCATTGCGGCGCAAACACATACCAGGCCAGCAACGCCAGCGCAGTCGCCAGCGACCATTGATGGGCGATCATCGGCCCCAGCTGCGAAGCGATGGCGTCCTCGCTGCCGGACATCGCATACACGGTTCCCAGTGCCGATACCGCAACTTCGCGCGCCGCCATGCCCGGCACCAATGCGATGCATATCTGCCAGTTAAAGCCGATCGGGGCAAACACGTATTCCAGCAGATGGCCGATCCGGCCCGCCAGGCTGTAATCGATGGCAGGCATGGCTGCACCTGGCGGCGGGCCGGGGAAGGTCGATAAAAACCACAGCAGCACCGTGAGCGACAGGATGATGGTGGTCACCCGGCGCAAGAAAATCAGCGCCCGTTCCCACAGGCCGATGGCGATATTGCGGGCGCCGGGCAGGCGGTATGACGGCAGCTCCATCAACAGCGCGTGCTCGCTTTTATCCTTGCGCACACGCTTGATGATCCAGGATACCGCCAGCGCACTGGCGATGCCGGCCACGTACAGCACGAACAGGACGACGCCCTGCAAATTGAACAGGCCCCACACGCTGCGGCTCGGAATGAAAGCGGCGATCAGCAAGGTGTATACGGGAAGCCGCGCCGAACAGGTCATCAGCGGCGCCACCAGGATGGTGGTCAGGCGGTCGCGCGGGTCCTGGATGCTGCGGGTCGCCATGATGCCGGGAATCGCGCAGGCAAAACTCGACAGCAGCGGGATGAAGGAGCGGCCGGTAAGGCCGGCCTTGAACATCATGCGGTCGAGCAGGAAAGCGGCGCGCGGCAGGTAGCCGGATTCTTCCAGCACCAGGATAAAGAAAAACAGGATCAGGATCTGCGGCAGGAACACCAGCACCGTGCCCAGGCCGCCGAAAATGCCGTCGCTCACCAGGCTGCGCAACAGGCTTTCCGGCATGGCGGCCGCAACCCAGGCGCCGACTGCGCCGACGCCGGCCTGGATCGCTTCCATCAGCGGCTGCGCCCAGGAAAAGACCGCCTGGAAAATGAAGAACATGATGGCCGCCAGCAGCGCCAGTCCGAACACCGGATGCAGCACCCAGCGGTCAATGGCGTCGTCGATCATCGATGTATTGCGCGGCATGGCGACAGCCGCCGCCAGCATGCTGCGCACCTCGGCGTGCAGATCGTCGCCGACGCTGCCGGTTGCCGCTGCCGGTGCGCCGGCCTGGTCCAGGTGCTGGATCAGGCCGCGCGCGCCGCCGCTGCGCACCGCCACGGTTTCAATCACGGGGATGCCGAGCCGGCGCTGCAGTTCCACGCGGTCGATGGTGATGCCGCGCTTGCGGGCGGCGTCCATCATGTTCAATGCCAGCACCATGGGCCGGCCCAGCCGTTTGACTTCCAGCACAAAGCGCAGGTGCAGGCGCAGGTTGGTGGCGTCGGCGACGCACACTACCAGGTCCGGCAGCGCTTCGCCCGGCATCTGGCCGAGGCAGACCTTGCGGGTGATCATCTCGTCCGGGCTGGTCGCTTCCAGGCTGTACGCGCCGGGCAGGTCGAGCAGCTGGAACACGCGCCCGGACGGTGCGGTGAAACGGCCTTCCTTGCGTTCTACCGTGACGCCGGCGTAGTTCGCCACTTTCTGGCGGCTGCCGGTCAGCTGGTTGAACAGGGCGGTCTTGCCGCAATTGGGGTTGCCTACCAGGGCGATGCGGAGGGAGGATGCACTAGACATGAGGCCGGGATTCAGGACGCTGGATTGACGTGGACCCGGTGCGCTTCGGCGCGACGCAGGGCAAAACGGGTAAAGCCGATCTGGATCATCAGCGGATCGGCGCCGACCGGGCCGCGCGCCACCAGGCTCACGGCTTCGCCATGGACAAATCCCAGCTCGCGCAGGCGCTTGGCGATCGGGTCCTGCTCCAGCACGTCTTCTACATATTCGATCACTGCGGGGGTAAACGGCGTCAAGTCACAAAGTCTCATACAAAAGCCATGATCAATAATCATTCTCATTATATACATTCACGGCCGTGGCTTGGCGAACAAAACAGGGGTGGAGAGGCTGTGCTGGCCCCATTCTTGCTCAGATGCCACTTTATTCCCTCGCCGGTTGGCAAAAATAGTGTGGCTTGCTTGACAGCATTGCCCGGTTTGCGTTTTACTTGGCGCAATTTTCTGCACCGCAACAAATTCTATCGATGGCTGTCGGTAGCGCTAACATCGATTGCGTGGAATTTTTTTGACTATTTATCAACTTGTCTCAACGAACGATCGGATTCTGCATGCGACTTCATAAAATACTTGCCCTGTCATCTTTGCTGCTGGCAAGCGCCTTCTGCCGCGCGGAGAGCGGCGTCACCGCCACTACCATCACGCTCGGACAGTCGGCGGCGTTCACCGGTCCGGCGAAGGAGCTGGGCAAAGGCATGCATGACGGCGCGCAAGCGTATTTCGACCAGGTCAACGCCAGCGGCGGCGTGTTCGGCAGGAAAATCGTCCTCAAGACCCTGGACGATGGTTATGAACCCGACCGCGCGGCGGCGAATACCCGGCAGTTCATCGAGCAGGACGACGTACTGGCCTTGTTCGGTTATGTCGGCACGCCGACTTCAAATGCCTCGATTCCGGCCTTGACCAAGGCCAAGGTGCCGTTCTTCGCGCCGTTTACCGGCGCCCAGTCGCTGCGCGAACCGTTCAACCGGAACATCTTCAATATCCGCGCCAGCTATTTTGCCGAGACCGAAAAAATCGTGCAGCAGATCACCACCCTGTCGCTGAAGAAGATTGCGGTGTTTTACCAGAACGACGCCTATGGCAAGGCCGGCCTGGAAGGCGTGACGCGGGCGCTGAAGAAGCGCGGCATCGAGGTTGCCGGATTGGGCACGGTAGAGCGCAACAGCGTCGATGTCAGCGCAGCCGTCGCCAAGATCCGCCAAAGCCAGCCGCAGACGGTGATCATGGTGTCGGCCTACAACTCCAGCGCGGCCTTCATCAAGGCCATGATTGCAGCCGGCAGTCCGCCGTCGTTCTGGAACATTTCATTTGTCGGCAGCCAGCAGCTGGTCAATGCGCTGGGCAAGGATGCCAGCGGCGTGCAGATTGCACAGGTGATGCCGGCTCCTTGGGATGAAGTCAACGGCATCGTCAAGGAGTACCGCAAGTACTACCTGCAGGACGGCAAGCGAGAGTGGGATTACGTCAGCATGGAAGGGTTCATTGCGGCCAAGGTCTTGGTGGAAGGCCTCAAGCGCGCCGGCAGCAGCCTGTCGCGCGAGAGCCTGGTCAAGGCCCTGGAGACCGTCAACCACTACGACGCCGGCGGTTATTTTGTCACATTCAGTCCGAGCAACCACAACGGCTCGGAATTCGTCGACCTGACCATGGTGGCCAAGAGCGGCAGGTTCCTGCACTGATTTATCCGGGCGCGGCCACGACCACGTGCTTGATCTCCTGGAATGCTTGCAAGCCCCAGGGGCCAAGTTCGCGGCCCAGGCTGCTTTTCTTCATGCCGCCCCACGACGCTTGCGGAAAAATCACCTGCGGGCTGTTGACCCAGACCAGGCCTACTTCCAGCGCCGCCGACACGCGGCTGGCGCGTTCGGTGTCCGCAGTCAGGACGGTCGCCACCAGGCCGTACTCGCTTCGATTGGCGATCGCAATCGCTTCCTGCTCGCTGTCGAAGGCATGGATGCATAACACCGGGCCGAAGATTTCCTCGCGCCAGAGCGGGCTGTCGAAGGGCACGTCGGCAAAGATCGTAGGCGCTACAAAATATCCCTTGTCCATGTCTTGCGCGGGCGTGCCGCCGGTAATCAGCTTGAGTCCCGCGGCCAGCCCTTGCTGGATGTATTGCTGCACTTTCTGATATTGCCGGCGGCTGCTCAAGGGACCCATCTGCGTTGCGGGATCCATCGGATCGCCGACCCGGATGGATTCGACGCGCTGCTTGAGGCGCGCCGTGAAATCCTCGGCGATGCTGCGCTCGACCAGCAGGCGCGAGGTCGCCGAGCACATCTGTCCGGCGTTGAAAAATATCCCGCCGCAGACAATATCCAGCGCCAGTTCCAGGTCGGCGTCGGCAAACAACAGCGCCGCCGATTTCCCGCCCAGTTCCAGGCTGATCCGCTTGAGGTCGTCGGCGGCGGTTTTCATCACCGCCTGGCCGACCGCAGTGCTGCCGGTGAAGGAAATTTTGCGGACCGCGGGATGGGAGGCGAGCGCCGCTCCGGCCTCAGCGTCGCCGGTGACCAGGTTGAAGACTCCGGCCGGCAATCCGGCCTGGCCGATGATGGCCGCCAGCGCCAGCTCCGGCAATGGCGTTATCTCCGACGGCTTGAGCACCACCGTGCAGCCGGCCGCCAGCGCCGGCGCCACTTTCCATGCGGTGGTCACCATGGGAAAATTCCACGGCACGATCAGGGCCGCGACGCCGCAAGGTTCATGCCGCAACGTTGCGGTAAAGCCGGCGCCGGGCAGGGCTACCGGCTGATCCTGGCGGTCATCGAGCTGTTCCGCCAGTTCGGCGTAATAGTTGAAGGTGGCGATGACGTCGCCGACATCGATCAGCGATTCGCTCAGGGGTTTGCCGTTGTTGGCGGTTTGCAGGTGCGCCAGCTGTTCCTGCTGCTGTTGCACGCCGCCGGCGATTGCACGTAAAAAGGCGCCGCGCGCGCGGCCGGGACTTTTGCCCCATCCTGCCTGGGCGGCTGCAGCGGCCGCGACGGCGTCGTCGATATCTTGCGCGGCGCCGAAGGCGACCTCGGCCAGCGCTGTTTCGGTCGCCGGATTGAACACGGTTTCCGTGCGGCCGGAACGGGCGTTGCACCAGCGGCCCGCGATGTATAGCTGGTGCGGCGGTTGGTTCAGCATTGTTGCTCCTGGCCGGTCCATTCGATTTCCCCGATTTCAATCAGGGTCGGCCTGTTGGCTGAGGCCGCCAGCCGCAGGGCGCCGGCCAGTTCCGCCGCTGTCGCCACATGCTGCGCCGCGCAGCCGAAGCCGCGTGCAATCGCCAGGAAATCGGGCGTGTAGATATCGACGCCGACGGGTTCGATGGTGCGGTTTTGCATGTACTTCTTGATTTCTCCGTAGCCGTTGTTATTCCACAGCAGGATGATTACCGGCACGCCGGCCTCCACTGCGCTGGCCAGTTCCGGCAAGGTAAATTGCAAGCCGCCGTCGCCGATCAGGCATATCACCGGGCGGGCGGCCATGGCCAGCTTGGCGCCTATCGCAGCCGGCAGCGCATAACCGAGGGTGCCGTATCCGGTCGAGGAATTGAACCAGCTGCGCGGCGTCGCGGCGTCGAAGGTGATGTTGCCGGTATACACCGGCTGGGTAGAATCGCCGACGTAGATCGCATCCGGCAGCGCGCTCGCCACCACCTCCAGCATGCGATGCTGCATGCGGGCCGGGTGGTCAAGGCTGGCGTCGATTTCGCCGCGCAAGGTGGCCACGCGGCTGCCGCCCCATGAGGCGTCGGGCCGTGCCGGTTCGGATGGCGACGGCAGTTGCTGCATCAATCCCTGCAGTGCGCCGGCGGCGTCCGACAGCAGCGTCAGCGATGGCGGATAGTTGCGTGCCAGCTGCTGGGCGTCGATATCGATCCTGATCAGTTTGCCCGGGATGCGGAAGCCGCCGTCGAACACGGTGTCATAGTCGGTTTCCCCGAGTTCGGTGCCGATTGCCAGCACCACGTCGGCCTCGCATACCAGTGCGCGGGTCGCGGCGGTGGACTGGTTCGAGCCGAGCAGCAGCGGATGCCGCGGCGGCAGCAAGCCCTTGGCGTTGATGGTGAGCGCAGTCGGAGCCTGCAGGCGCTCTGCCAGCTGTTGCAGTTCAATGCCGGCATTGACGGCGCCGCCGCCGGCCAGGATCAGCGGACGCCTGGCCTGCTGCAGCATTGTCGCCGCGGCGGCTACGCTGCGCGGATCGGCGCACGGTTTCGCGCTGCGCACCGGCATGGCGACGGACACATGCGCGGCCGGGGCGACGATCACATCCAAAGGCATTTCGATATGCACCGGCCGCGGACGGGCGCTGTCGAACACGGCGAAGGCGCGTGCCAATACTGCCGGCAGTTCGTCGGCGCTCATCAAGGTATGCGAGAACGCCGTCATCCCGGCAAACACGCTGCGCTGGGACGGCAATTCATGCAGCATGCCGTTGCCATTTCCCAGGTGCTGGCGCGCGTTGACGCTGGAAATGACCAGCATCGGGATCGAGTCGGCATAGGCTTGCGCCATCGCGGTAGCGATATTGGTCATGCCGGGGCCGGTGATGATGAAGCAGACGCCGGGTTTGCCGCTTACCCGTGCATAGCCGTCGGCCATGAAACCCGCCCCCTGTTCGTGGCGCGGCGTGATGTGGCGCACCTTGGATTGCGCCAGGCCCCGATACAGCTCGACGGTATGGACCCCGGGAATGCCGAACACCAGTTCGACCCCGTAGTTTTCCAGCAGCTTGACCAGCACTTCGCCACAGCTTGTGCTTGCAGGGGCGATCGTCAGCGCTCCGCTTTTGGATGGGCCGGCGCCGGTTTTGCCTATTTCAGTACTCTCAAGTCGTTTCATTTTTTTTAGCGGTGGCGTAGCGTTACAGTTATAAATCGGCGGGCAATGGCAGCCGCAGCCATTTCTGCGAAATCTTGTTCAGGCTGCCGTCTTTCTTGGCCTGCACGATGGCCTGGTTGATCTGCTGCGTCAGGCGCGCTTCGTTCTTGTTGAAGCCGACGTGATCCGGCGAGCTGAACAGCTGGAATTTTTGCTGTATGCCGGCGGCCGGATTCTTGGCCATGATGGTGGCGCCGACATCGTTGCCGACCACCATCAGCTGTGTTTGTCCCGACATGAAGGCCGAGATGGCGCCGTTGGCGTCGTCAAAGCGTTTGATGGTGGCGCCGGCCGGCGCTGTTTTCGAGATGCTCAAGTCTTCCAGCGTGCCGCGGGCCACGGCGATGGTTTTGCCGGCCAGGTCAGCACTGTTCTTGATGGCCAGCTTGGGCCCGCCGAAGACGGCCAGGTAGTACGGCGCGTAGGCGTCGGAAAAATCAATCACCTTGGCGCGCTCCGGGGTCTGTCCTACCGACAGCAGCAGGTCCACCTTGCCGCCGGCAAGATAAACCATGCGGTTGTCGCCGGTGACTTGCACCAGTTCCACCTTGGTCTTCAATGCCTTGCCGATCAGTTCGGCCATGTCGATGTCGTAGCCGAGCGGCTGCATGTCGGGGCCGATCGAGCCGAACGGCGGGTAGTCCATGAAGACGCCGATCCTGACCTTGCCGCTCTTGGCGATGGTGTCGATGGCGTCGGCGTGACTGGGAGCGGCATGCAGCATGCCTGCTGCGAGCAGCAAGGCGGCGCCCAGCTTGCACAGGCGGCGGTTCAGGAGAGCTGGCAAAAGGTTCATGGTGTTTTCCAGTGAGTGAATGGATGCATCGTTCGGCGGCATTCCAGGTCAGGCGGCCAGCCGGCCAGGGCTGGCGTCGATCAGCTTGCAGGCATGCGGCGGTAGGGTGGCGAGCACCGAACTGCCGATTGCCAGCCCCGGCACTTCGCGCGGGCTGGTGGCTACCGTCAGCGCAAAGCCGGCGCAATCTACGGTGGCTTCCAGCGATGAACCGACGTCGCGGATAAAACTCACCTGGCCGGGCACGCAATTGTTGCGGATGCTGGCGTGAAGATCCTTGTGCGCCTGCGGTTCGCTGATTTTCAGGCAAACGTCTTCCGGCCTGATCAGCAGGCGGATGTCCTGGCCGGCGCTGGCTTTGCGCGGGCCGCCGATGTCGATCAGCTGGCCGCCGGCCAGCCGTACGCATTGCTCGCCGCTCGGCACCGCTGGCAGGATGTTGCCGAGGCCGATGAAGTCGGCGACAAATTCGTTGACCGGATCCCGGTACACTTCCAGCGGCGAACCGATCTGGGCGATCTGGCCTTGTTCCATCACCACGATCACGTCGGCCATGGTCATTGCTTCGCGCTGGTCGTGGGTCACCATGATGGTGGTGATGCCGAGCCGTTGCTGCAGCAGGCGGATTTCAACCTGCATGGCTTCGCGCAGCTTGGCGTCGAGCGCGGACAGCGGTTCGTCCAGCAGCAACAGCTTGGGCGCGGACGCCAGGGCGCGGGCAATCGCTACCCGCTGGCGCTGGCCGCCGGACAATTGCGCCACCGGCCGGTCGGCCATGTGCGGCAACTGGATCAATTGCAGCAGTTCGTCGACGCGCTGCTTCTGGTTTTGCTTGCCGGCCTTGCGCAAGCGCAGCGGATAGGCGATGTTGCCGGCCACGGTCATGTGCGGGAACAGCGCCAGCGACTGGAACACCATGCCGAAATCACGTTCGCAGGCCGGCACGTGGGTGAGGTCCTTGCCATCCATGCTGAGACGGCCGCTGGTCGGCGTCTCGAGCCCGGCGATCATGCGCAGCAGCGTGGTCTTGCCGCAGCCGGACGGCCCCAGGAAACATACCAGCTTGCCTTCGGGGATGCTCAGGTTGACGTGCTTGACGACGTGCACAGCGCCAAAGTGCTTGTTGACGTTTTCGATAATTAGTTGATTGCTCATATTGTTCTCGTCAGGTTGGAACGTATTGCTTCACGATTCGGCTAGAGCGCCACGCCATCATCGCCCACCAGTTTTTCCAGCAGCCAGATCAGGCCGAAATCGATCAGGACGATGAATACGGCGAAGGAAAAGACGGTCGGGTCGAGCGACGATACGGTGCGGCTGTACAGCCATACCGGCAAGGTCATGGTATCGACGTCGTACAGGAAAAAAGTCACCGTGAATTCGTTGAAGGAGACGATGAAGGCGAACAGCATCCCGGCCAGGATGCCGGGCCGCATCAGCGGCAGCACCACGTCGAACATGGCGCGCAGGGGCCGTGCTCCCATCAGGTAAGCCGCTTCTTCGAATTCCGGGCCGATGCCGGCAATCGACGCCGCGCAGTTCTTGACCGCGAACGGCAAAGCCAGGATCACATGGGCGATGACGAGCCGGAAAATGCCCAGTTCGACCGGAAAATAATTGAACACCAGCAGCAGCGAAATGCCCAGCATCACCAGCGGATACACCATCGGCAGGGCAATGAACTGCTCGACTACGGCCTTGCCGGGAAAGTTGAAGCGATTCAGCGCATAGGCGGCGGGAATGGCCACTGCGGCGGCGATCAACATGGTCGCGAACGCCACCATCAGGCTGGTGCCCAGCGCCTGTCCCATCGACAGCACGTCGCTGGCGTCGGGCGACATGAAGGTGTGCCAGGCTGCGCGATACCACTGCAAGCCGTAACTCGGCGGCGGAAAAGCCAGCGTGTCGGAAGCGCCGAACGACATGATGATCATGGTGATGATCGGCATTGCCGCCAGTATCAGCACCACTGCCGCCAGCACGCCGGTGAAACGGGTGAGCTGGCCGGGCAGGGCGCGCCGCAGGAACGGCAGGGTAAATGTAGTCATCGTGTATTCCCCAGCATCTTCCGTGAACGATGCACCAGTTTCTGCGACAGTGCCATCACCGCCAGGGTCGCCAGCATCAAGACCACGCTGGTGGCGGATGCCGCCGGCCAGTTGAGCAAGGGCGTAATCTGGTCGCGCACCAGCACCGCCAGCATCGAGACCCGGCGTCCGCCGAGCAGCAGCGGCACGGCAAAGGCGCTGGCGTTGTAGGCGAACACCAGCAAGGCGCCCGACAGGATGCCCGGCATCGCCAGCGGCAGCAGCACGTGGCGCAGGATTTGCCAGCGGCTGGCGCCCATGGTGGCGGCGGCTTCTTCGTAGCTGCCGGAAATCGCTTTCAGGGCGCTGGCCATCGGCAGCGCCGCCAGCGGAAACGCGGTTTGTATCAATCCCAGCAAGACGCCGTTTTCGCGATACAGCCATTGCACCGGGCGCTGCACGATGCCCAGCGCCAGCAGCGAATTATTCAGTACGCCGCCGGGGCCAAGGATGATCAGCCAGCCATAGCTTTGCAGCAGCAGGTTTACCAGCAAGGGCAGCAGCACGCCGGTCAGCAGCAGACGCCGCGCCAGCTTGGATCTGGCGCGCGCCATGGCGATCGCTACCGGGATCGCCAGCAGCACCGCCAGCACCGTGCTCTGGAACGCCAGGCGCAAGGTGAGCCAAAGCGACTTCATGTAATAAGGCGTCGCCAGGTCGGCGTAACTGCTCAGCGAAACGCTGCGCCATTCATCGCCGTTGCTGCCGACGCTCATGCGGATCACCGCCAGCGCCGCTGCCGCCAGTACTGCCAGGAACAGCAGCACCGGCGCCAGCAGCAGCCACGGCCGCGCATTGGAGTCTTGATCGAGCATTGCTTTTACCTTTGCCTGTAGCGGTTAGGCCGAAAAGATCTCGGTATAGCGGCGCACCCATTCGCTTTGCACCACGGCCAGCGCCTTGTCGTCGTGGATCTGCGCTTTTTCGGCGATCTGCCTGGCGCTGGGAACATAGCGGCTGCTGTCGGCCGGTATTGAGGCCTTGGTGTTCACCGGGCCGTTGAGGACGTCGGCGGCCATCTTGCCTTGCACCACCGGATCCAGCGTATGGTTGATGAAGGCGTGGATCAGGTCGAGGTCGCCCGGATGCGATTTCGGAATCACCGTGTACATCAGCTGCGCCGCAAAACCTTCCTTCATGTCATAGGTGACGCCCATCTTGTATTCCGGTTTCTTGATCGCGACCGGGAAGAAGGCTGGCGAGTAGATGCCGCCCAGGTCCAGCGCATTGGTGCGGAACAGTTCGGCTACCTGGTTCGGGTTTTCGCCGAGCATCAGGATGCGGTCCTTGAGCAGCGCCAGTTTCTTGAAGCCGGGGTCGATGTTCTTTTGCGAGCCGCCCGACAGCTTGGCGGCAATGATGGCAAGGTCGACTGCCTCGACCCAGCTTGGCGGCGGCAAGAAGATGCGGCCGCTGTATTTCTCGTCCCAAAGCGCCTCGTAGCTGGACGGCGCGGCCTTGAAGGTCGAGGTGTTGTAGATCAGGCCGTTGGTCCACAGCAGGTAGCCGACGCCGAAGCCGTTGGCGCCGCTGCGGTGCTGGGGGGCGACGTCTTTCAGGTTGGGCAGGCGCGCCAGGTCCGGCTGCATCAGCAGGCCGGCATCCGCCAGGCCGGAAGCGCCGACACCTGCCAGCGTGATCACATCGTATTGCGGTTTGTTGCCGGCAGCCTTGAGCTTGGCCACCATGCCCGAGGTGCCGTCGGCGCGGTCGGCGATCACTTTGGCGCCGGTCTTTTCAGAGAAGCTGGCGGCGATATTGCGCAACGCCGCCAGGCCTGTGTCATCTGACCAGGTCAGGAAACGCAGCGTCTTGCCTTTGAAGTTCTGTTCCTGTGCAAAGACGTTCACAAATGGTGCGGATAACGTGGATGCGGCAATCGATGCACCAATTGCCTTGATGACGTTGCGTCGTTTGGTATTTGTATTTTGCATGGCTTGCTCCTGCTGTAAAAGTATGGAAACAACGATTGGATGCCTGTGGCCAGATTGATCGGCGTTATCCCGGGATGCAAGAGATGTGCCAGATGCTGCTGTAAGGCATTAGTTTTAATGATGGCTAAGATGCGTAAAGCTGATGCCTGCGAAGGCAGGGCGTAATTGCGGCAGGTGCGAGCTTGCAGCAGGAAGCTGGTGGCTTTTGGGTAGGGCGCATTTGTCTCTCTCCGGTATCAGGAAATGTATTTTCTTTGTGAAGTGTCCCTGCGGGATCTGCTCACTTTTTTATGCTTGCTATTCTTGGGCATTGCCCGGGCCTTCACAAACGAAATATAATCATAGGAGCCATGCATTTTCCTGTTGGCTTTGATCTCCGGAGACGCCCATGCGCAAGTTGCCGCCCTTGAATGCCCTGCAAGTCTTCGAGACTGTCGCGCGCCATCAAAACATCACGCATGCCGCCAACTACCTTTGCCTGACCCAAGGCGCGGTCAGCCGGCAGATATTGATCCTGGAAGAGTATTACGGCTTCCCCCTGTTCCAGCGCCATGCGCGCGGCCTGACGCTGACCGAGGAAGGCGAGCTCCTGCTGCCCGCAGTGCGCGAAAGTTTCGCGCGGATCGAAGAGATATCGAACCGGCTGACGCGGCAGCGCACCGACCTGGCGTTGAAAGTGCCGACCTGCATCATGCGTTGGATCTATCCCAAGATCATGCTGTTCCAGGCTGCCTATCCGGATATCCAGCTGCAGGTCACGACTGCCCTGCAGCACAATGTCGACTTCCAGCGCGAATCGTTTGACGCTGCCATCGTGTATGGCGCGCCGACCGGCAAGGATACCCATTCGCTTTTATTGTTTACCGAACAGCTGACGCCGGTATGCTCGCCTGCAATGCTCAAGGAGCAGCCGCACCTGGAGCCGGAGCAGTTGGCGCAGCAGACTTTGCTGCATCCGACCAGGGATCACCGGGACTGGGAAATGTGGCTGCGCTTTGCCGGCGTCAAAGGCGTGGACGCCAGCAGCGGCCAGAGTTTTGAAACGCTGGACCTGGCGGTGAATGCGGCCGCGCAAGGATTCGGCGTGGCGATAGGCGACTGTATCCTGGCCAGCGACGACCTTGAGATGCAGCGGCTGGTGAAGCCGTTCGATTGCGTGATGCCGGGGCAAAGCTATTATTTCGTTTACCCGGAAAGCGTCGCCAACCAGCAGAAAATCACGATCTTCCGCGAGTGGATCGCCCAGCACTGCATGGAGCACGCCGCGCCGCTCGCCTGAGCGGCCAGCTCGCGTCAGTCCGGCCACCATTCCTTTTTCGCGGCTAAGCCCGGCGCCGACGTATCTGTACCTTGCGTGCGAAAAACTCCTGGCGATATTTGCCGGTTTCAAAGACGGCGATTGCACACTCATTGTTAACGTTATGCGCCTGGACACGCGAAGTTGCCGGCGACTCTGCAAGAAACCGGCAGCCAGAAAATATTAATGAGAAGAAATAGTTAAATCGGCTTTGTTTTCCATGGGAAATAATAGGTGTGTATTTAGCGTCATTAGACGGTTAAATTTTGTTAATTTGTGTCAACGATAGTTAAAGATTGAGTTTTCCAGTAGTTTCATGCGGCTCTTGCTTTTACTCTTTGCTTGCATGCTGACGCCGGATTTAACAAACCGGTGAATGTGTAGCGTAGGGGTAACCGACTGGATCTGGACAGGCAATTTCCAAAAGAAAAAAAGATTTGCCGTAAGGCAATTCTACGCGCTTGTTCATTTTCAACAATCAAAGAGTAAACCGATGCAGAAAATTGATGGCGTTCTTCGAGATGATCAGTGGGACAAGCTGGAACCTTTATTGATCGGACGGCCTGGAGATTCCGGGATGTGCGGCCGCGACAATCGCCTATTCATGGAGGCGGTGTTATGGGTTGCGCTGAAATCAGGCTCATGGAGCAACCTGTCGCCCGAATTCGGCCGCTGGAGAACCAGCTACATGCGGTTCCGGCGCTGGACCAAGGCTGATGCCTGGCGGCGCCTGGCCGAAAACCTGGTTGACGACCTGGAATTGCAAGCCATGCTGGGGGCCATCGTCACCCTTGGCGACGAACACACCCGCCTGAACACGGAAAGATCGATCAGGCGCACCAACGTGAAAATCTATGGACGCGCCCTGGCTTCCGCTGCAGGCGCCAACGCAAAACCGGCACGCGCCGACGAATTGTCGTCGTCGTGGGTGTGGCTGGTTACCGACGACAGCCAGACTGGCTGATCTTCAATAGCAAAGCCCCGGCTGCAGGCGCTCATCGTGAAGCGCCGGCGCGGCCGGCGTCATCTGGCATCACGCGCCCAATGCTGGCGGATGTTGATATTGATGCAAATCTTTTTTCCTGAATCGCCACCCGTAAAGCCATTCCTGGTTGGGTAGCTGGCGCCGAAAATAACTCAAAGTTACATTAAAGCACAATAGGGTTCCCGCTCTAAAGGAGTGCCGCATCGCACTACCTTCGTGCGGTATCAGGTATTATCGGCAACCATAGGGAGAGTGTTTGACGGGAAACTTTCTGGGCGGCGCCATTCGGTTGCCGCGGCACTTCCTCGGTGTAAATAACAAAGAATGGCCCCGCCTAAGGGGCTGAGACAAGTCTGAAAAGCAATATGCCGAAGCCGCAAGCGGCCCTGGCAGTGGTTTGGACGATTAACATTCGATTAAAAGTACGATTTTGATGAATTTCATTCTGTATTCGGATATTGGCGAAAGCACGATCGATAAAAGCCTTGGTTTGCCAGAGTACAGCTATTACTTTGTCTTGAAAGCCTTTCGCGCCGCATTGGCGGAACTCGGGACGGTCACGCTGGTACGGCGTCCGGAAACCGAAGTCGACCCGCTGTTTGAAGAATGCCGGCAACGTGGAGAGGAATGCGTGTTCCTTTCCTTTTCCCCACCCAGCAAGACCGCGATCGACCTCAAGTGTCCTACGGTGTCGGTGTTTGCCTGGGAATACAGCAATATCCCCAACGAGCAGTGGGATGAAGATCCCCGCAGCGACTGGCGCAACGTGTTTGCCCGCCATGGCAGGGCTATCACCTTGTCCGGTTATACCGCACGCGCCGTGAAAGACGCCATGGGCCAGGAATTCCCGGTGCTGGCGGTGCCGGCCCCGCTGTGGGAGCAATTTGCCGGCGCCCGCGAGCGGCTGGGAAATCCTGCACTTGGCGGGTCAAACGAGATTCGCTTGCGCGGCACGGTGATCGATAGCCGCATGCTCGGCTTGTCGGCCGATGGCTTGATCGCCAACGCGGCGCAGCCGGCCGCAGTGGAGCCGCTCCCCGCGACGGCGCCGCCGCCAGCGCCGGCTCCAGCGAAAAACCTGCGCTACCGGCTGGGCGCCACCAAGCGCCATCTGCTGGGCTGGTACCGGGATGTATTGCGTGATCTGCTGCCGCTGTGGCTGGCCAGGACACTGGCGAGCGGAGGCCGCAAGGGTTATGCCGTGATACGGCCGGCGCCGCAGCCGCAGCCGGACTTGCCTGCCACGCCGCCGCCGGTGGTGGCGGCGCCGGAACCGGAAACCGCGGTCAAACTCGACGGCGTGGTGTACACCTCGGTGTTCAGTCCCACGGACGGCCGCAAGAACTGGTTCGACATGGTGACCGCATTTTGCTGGACTTTCCGCGAGGTCGAGGATGTCACGCTGGTGCTGAAAATGAACGAACGCGACCTGTCCTCCTATCGCACGACCTTGATGACCCTGCTGTCGCAGTTGGCGCCATTCAAATGCAGGGTAGTGACCTTGCATGCTTTCCTCGACGATGACGCTTACGAACAGCTGATCGGCGCCACCACCTATTATGTCAATACCTCGCTGTGTGAAGGCTTGTGCCTGCCGCTGATGGAGTTCATGAGCTGCGGCAAGCCGTCCATCGCGCCTTCGCATACGGCGATGGCCGACTATATCGACGAGCAGGTCGCCTTTGTGGTCAAGTCCGGACTGGAGCAGAATGTCTGGCCGCACGACCCGCGCGACCTGTTTCGCACCTTGCGTTATCGGCTTGACTGGTCCTCGATTTGCAGCGCTTACCGGGATAGCTACCAGGTGGCCCGGCAGGCGCCTGAAACCTATGCGCAGATGCGCGCGCATACCCTGCAGCGGATGCAGTCGTATGCATCGGTCGATGCCGTCAGGCGGCAGTTGCAGGGCTTCTTCCATCAAACCGGACGCAGCCCCGCGCTGCACGGCGCTGTACGCGACACGGTTCCCGTGGCGCTGGCCAGCCGCCTGACCTGAAGATAGCCGCACATGATCATCATCGTCTACTCGGAAACCGACGCCGGTTCGATTGAAAAGAACCTGGGTTTGCCAGAATACAGCTACTACTTCGTGCTGAGGGAATTCCGGCCGCTGCTGGAGCGGCTCGGGATCGTGGTCGCGGTTACCGACCCGGCGCGCGAAGTCGACGCGATCTACCGCAACGCCAAGGCGCACGGCCAGGACTGCGTATTCCTGTCGTTTTCGCCGCCGCACAAGACCGTGACCGGCCTGGAGTGCCCGACCATCCCGGTGTTCGCCTGGGAATTCAGTACCGTGCCGCAGGAGCCGTGGCAAGGCGAGCCGCGCCATGACTGGCGCACGGTGTTCAGCAAGCTCGGTAGCGCCATTACTCATTCCAATTACACTGTCGCCACGGTGCGGGCGGCGATGACGCCGGCGTTCCCTATCGTTTCCGCGCCGGCCCCGGTGTGGGACCGGTTTGCCGGCCTGCGCCGCTCGGCGATATCGGCCGGCGGCGTCGAGCTGCAGGTGGCGGGCACCGTGATCGATACCCGCAGCGCTGATCTCGCGCCGTTCGGACCGACCCATAAGCATGATCCCAAGCCAGACCTGATCCGGCCGGCCGCGCTGGCGCGGCTGCAGCCGCAGCAGCTGCAGCTCGACGGCGTGGTGTACACCTCGGTGTTCAATCCGTATGACGGCCGCAAGAACTGGTTCGACATGATTGGCGCGTTTTGCTGGGCCTTTCGTGATGTCGCCGATGCGACGCTGGTGCTGAAACTGACCCACCACGATATCAAGAACGCGGTCGACGCCTTGCTCGAGGATTTGCACAAGGCCACTCCTTACCGTTGCCGCGTGGTGCTGATCCACGGTTACCTGGCCGATCCCGAATATGAAAAACTGGTGGCGGCCACAAGCTATGTGGTGAATACCTCGCATGGCGAAGGGCAGTGCCTGCCGCTGATGGAGTTCATGTCTTGCGGCAAGCCGGCGATCGCCCCCGACAATACCGCCATGGCCGACTATATCGACGCCGACAACGCATTCATCATCGCTTCCAGCGAAGAGCCCAGCCACTGGCCGCATGATCCGCGCCAGGCGTACCGGACCTTGCGCTACCGGATTGACTGGGATTCCTTGCGCGCGGCTTATCAGGACAGCTATCGCGTATTCAAGCAGGATCGGACTCGCTACGAACAGATGGCGGAGCATGCGGTGCGCAGCCTGCAGCAGCATTGCTCGCAGGCGGTGATCGCGGAACGCCTCGGCGCCTTCCTGCTGGACCACGCGCGCTCTGCCGGCGCCGGCCAGCCCGCGCCCGCCAGCCGCAGTACCGATGATGCGGCGCCGGTATGCTGAAGATACTGTCAAGCTTTACGGCCTTGTTCAAGGATAAGGCGCCAGCCGCGCCGGTCCTGCCGCCATTGGTTTCGGAACAGGGCGTTGTCGATTCGCGCATGTGCGGCCTGGTCGACGCCTTGCAAAGCGGCTGGTTCAACCATGCCAGCGGCGAACTGGCCAGCGGCTTCCGGATCGGCGCCGAGGACGTGGTGCTCGACGTCGGCTGCGGCGACGGTGCGGCGACGCTGTTTGCCGCGCGCTGCGGCGCCGAAGTGATTTTTTCCGATACCGACGGCGCCAAGATCGAACGCCTGGCGCGCCAGGTCAAGGCGGTCCCGGCGCGCGCCGCGCAAGCGCTGGTCTGCGATACCGATCCCTTGCCGCTGGACGACCGGCGCGCCACGCGCATCATCGCGATGGAGATGCTGGAACATGTCGACCATCCGGCGCAGGTGCTGGCGGAGCTGGTGCGTGTCGGCCGGCCCGGCGCGCTGTATTTGCTGACGGTGCCCGATCCGGTCGGCGAACATGTGCAGCAAGGACTGGCCCCGGCCTCCCATTTCCAGAAGCCGAACCATATCCATATCTTCGAACGCGAGACGTTCGCCGCCCTGGTCGCCGAAGCCGGACTGGTGATCGAAAGCCGCCAGTCTTCCGGTTTCTACTGGAGCATGTGGATGTGTTTGTACTGGGCCAGCGCGACGCAGCAGGAAGGCGCTACGCTGGACCAGATCAAGGCGCCGTATCCGCCGCTGCTGGATGAGTGGGCGCAAACCTGGCATCAGCTGCTGACGCTGCCGGGCGGCGCCAAGGTGAAGGACAAGCTGGATGGTTTCATGCCCAAGAGCCAGCTGATAATAGCTCGCAAGCCGGATTGACGGACGACGCCCAGTACAGGATCAGCAAGGAGAGCAGGCCAGACATGAATCGACGGATTTCAGATATTCAATTATTGCGCGGAATTGCCGTGCTGTTCGTGCTGGTCGAACATACCCAGTTCAACCTGTTTGGCGAGCCGAACCGGCTGCTGACCTACATCTACCCGAATTTCGGCGGCTGGACCGGAGTCGACCTGTTCTTCGCGATTTCCGGTTTTGTCATCGCGCGCGACCTGATCCCGCGCCTGGCGCGCAGCGACGGCCGCCAGTTTTCGACCATGCTGAGTTTTTGGGTGCGGCGCGCTTCGCGCCTGTGGCCGTCGGCCTGGCTGTGGCTGGCGCTGATCCTGGTGGCTGTCGTTGGCTTCAATCGATCGGGCGCCTTCGGCATAGTGCGGACCAACCTGGACGCCACCCTTGCCGGGGTTTTCAACTACGGCAATTTCCGCCTGATGGCGACCTTCGGCCGCTCCGAATACGGCGCCAGCTTTCCGTACTGGAGCCTGTCGCTGGAAGAACAGTTTTACCTGCTGCTGCCGTTCGCCGTGATTATCTTCCGGCGCTGGCTGCCGTGGGTGCTGCTGGTGCCGCTGTTCTACCAGCTCTACGCGCACCGGCACTACGACCTGTTTCTGATGGCGACCCGTTCGGATGCGCTGATGCTGGGCGTGCTGCTGGCGATCTGGAGCCAGCATCCAAGCTACCGCTGGTTCGAACCGGTTTTCCTGAAAAGCCGGCGGTGGCTGCGCTGGATCGTGTTGCTGCTGCTGGTGCTCGGCCTGGGAGCGATGGGTTCCTATCGCTTTGCCGAATTCCGGTTCTGGGTCGGCGTGGTGGCGCTGATCTCGGCCCTGCTGGTGTTCATCGGTTCTTACGACCAGGACTACCTGATGCCGGACAACCCGTTGAAGAAGGTCTTCCTGTGGCTGGGCAGCCGCTCCTATGCGCTGTACCTGACCCATATACCGGCTTATCTCGCCAGCCGGGAAATCTGGTTCCGGATCGAACCGGTGAATACCGTCTTCGCCAAGAATTACAACGGCCGCCTGGCGCTGACCGCGATTGTGCTGGTGGTGATTTTCAGCGAGCTGAATTATCGCTTCGTTGAAACGCCGTTCCGCATCCGCGGCAAACTGCTGGCCGATCGCATCAATTTGAGTCCAGGCTGGTTCCAGGCATGGCTGGGGCGGTTCCGCAATCGTCCGTCGATCGCCGCCGCCGATAGCGAGAAATCCTAGCATGCGTAAATTGATCAACAGACTGCTCGGCGGCCGGCAGGCCATGCAAGGCAAGGCGATCGTGCCGCAGGTTGCGGCGGCGCCGCGGGTGCCGGAAGCCAATCATTTTGACATCGGCCTGAAGGATGCCGGCTACGACGGCTGGTATCGGGTCGACAGCGGTGAACTGTATGAAGGTTTTGCGATCAGAGCCGAGGATGTGGTGGTCGACGTTGGCTGCGGCGACGGCGGTTGCGCATTGTTCTGCGCCAATCGCGGTGCGCATGTAATCGTCGCCGACATCGACGCCGTCAAAGTGGCCGCCACCACGCAACGCCTGAGCGGCACGCCGGCACGCGAGGTACAGGGAGTGGTGAGCGACGCCAATCCGCTGCTGTTGCCGGATGGCGTGGCCAGCAAGATCATTTCGATGGAAGTGCTGGAGCACGTCGACGATCCGGCGCAATTCCTGCGCGAGCTGGTGCGCATCGGCAAGCCTGGCGCGCAGTATTTGCTGACGGTGCCGGATCCGGTAGCGGAACAGCTGCAGGTCGGGCTGGCGCCGGAGGTGTATTTCCAGAAACCGAATCACGTGCGCATCATCCAGCGCGACGAATTTGAAAAGATGGTGACAGATGCCGGCCTGGTGGTTGAACGGCATGAATACTGCGGCTTCTACTGGTCAGTCTGGTGGCTGTTTTTCTGGATTTGCAAGGTCGATCTCAACAACGCCAGTCATCCTTTGCTGGATAACTGGGCCAAAACATGGGAGGCGTTGATGGACACTCCGAACGGTGAACATGTGAGGCGGGCATTGAACGATTTGATGCCGAAAAGCCAGGTAGTCATTGCGCGCAAGCCATGATTGGCGGCGCAGCATGGCATTGAGCAGACAGCAAAGGAGCGGTTACATATGAAACGACTATTTGTTACCGGGCAATCGGGGTTTGTCGGCCTTGCCTTTGAACGCATGCGGACACATATTGCAGCTGCGCATGGCTGGGAGCTGATATCGGCCAGCAGTCCTTATGACTTGCTGGAGCCGGCAGCTTTGGGCCCCGTAATTCAGCAGGCCCGTCCAGACGCCGTCATCCATCTTGCCGGACAAACCTTTATCCCGGAAGCATTCCGCGACCCGGCGCATACCCTGGACGTCAATCTGAAAGGAACGCTGCACCTGCTGCAGGCACTGCAGCGCAACAATTTCAACGGTACTTTCCTTTACGTGAGTTCGGGCGACGTGTATGGCAAGGTGGATACTGAGTCGCTGCCGATCAGCGAGCAGATGCCGGTGCGTCCGCAAAATCCCTATGCAGTCAGCAAAGCGGCGGCTGAACTGCTTTGCTATCAATGGAGCTGCAGCCAGCCATGGCGCATCCTGGTCGCGCGGCCGTTCAACCATATCGGTCCGGGACAGCGCGACGATTTCGTGGTTTCCAGCGTTGCACGGCAGCTGGCGCGCATCCGCCAGGGTCTGCAGGAGCCACGCATACAGGTGGGCGACGTCGACGTCAGCCGCGACTTCCTGGATGTCGAAGATGTCATTTCTGCCTATCTGGCATTGCTGGAGAATGGCCTGAACGGAGAAACCTACAATGTCTGCTCAGGCAAGGAATACCTGATCCGCGATCTGATCTCCAGCATGCTTTACCTGACTGAGATCGATGCTCAAATCGAACAGGATCCGGCGCGGTTGCGGCCATCGGACTTACGCAGGGTCAAGGGCAGCAACCAAAAAATCACGCAGGCAACAGCATGGCGGCCCAGCATTCCGATGCAGCAGACTCTGCTGAATGTTTTATCAGACTGGGAGAGCAGGGCAGCGGCAGAGCATGCAGCTCAAGTTCATTTGCGTGACGAAAAAAATTAGAACAGACACATGGAGAAACAGGTAATGACAAAAACAGCATTGATTACCGGCGTGACCGGGCAGGACGGCGCCTATCTGGCCAAGCTGCTGCTTGACAAGGGCTACAAGGTGCACGGCTTGCTGGCACGGCGCAGCAGCGACACGCTGTGGCGCTTGCGTGAATTGGGCATTCTGGAAAAATTGCAGTTTGTCGAGGGCGACCTGGCTGACGCAACTTCCGCCATCCGCGCTGTGTGCCAGTCGCGGCCGGACGAAATCTATAATCTTGGCGCGCAAAGTTTTGTCGGCACTTCCTGGAATCAGCCAGTGGTGACAGGCATGGTGGATGGCCTGGGCGTCACGCACATGCTAGAAGCCATCCGTCAGTTTAGTCCCGAGGCACGGTTCTACCAGGCATCTACCAGCGAAATGTTCGGCTTGATCCAGGCCGAACACCAGGATGAAAACACTCCGTTCTATCCGCGCAGTCCGTATGGCGTGGCAAAACTTTACGGTCATTGGATTACCGTCAATTATCGCGAGAGTTTTGGCTTGCATGCATCCAGCGGCATTCTGTTCAACCATGAATCGCCTTTACGCGGAATCGAGTTTGTTACGCGCAAGGTGACTGACGCAGCGGCGCGGATCAAGCTCGGCAAGCAGCAGGAGCTGCGGTTGGGAAATATCGACGCCAAGCGCGATTGGGGATTTGCCGGCGACTACGTCGAAGCGATGTGGCTGATGCTGCAGCAAGAGCGGGCCGACGACTACGTGATCGCTACCGGCGTAACCACCAGCGTGCGGGAAATGTGCCGTATCGCCTTTTCTCATCTCGATCTGAATTACGAAGACTACCTGGTGATCGATCCGCAGCTGTTCCGGCCGGCTGAAGTGGATGTGCTTCTCGGGAACCCGGCGAAAGCGCACGATAAACTGGGCTGGAAGCCAAGAACAAATCTGGCGCAACTGATGCAGAAAATGGTCGATGCAGACATGCGTCGCGTAGCTAAAGAATAAGGGGGAGATGAAGATGCGTACGCCAGAACCCGGTATTCCATTGACAGCAACGGCGATCATCGTTCCGGTGGTGCTTTCGGGTGGTGCAGGCACCCGTTTGTGGCCGGTATCGCGGGAAGGACATCCGAAACCCTTCATCAAACTCCCGGACGGCAAGAGCCTGTTGCAAAAGACTTATCAGAGAGTGGCGCAGCTGGGCATCCGCGGCGATATCTTGAGCGTGACGAACCGGGATTATTATTTCCAGAGCAAGGACGAATTCGTTTCGGCCGATCTGGGCTCGCATTATCGCCCGCATTTCATCCTGGAACCTTCCGGCCGTAATACCGCGCCGGCAATCGCGGTCGCTGCGCTGTCGTTGCGCGCGCTGCACGGCGACAACACCATCATGGTGGTGATGCCGGCAGACCATTTGATCAAGGATGTGGAGTGTTTTACTGAAGCCGTGCATCATGCGGTAGAAGTCGCCAAGCAAGGTTATCTGGTTACATTCGGGGTTCGCCCGTTGACGCCGGAAACCGGCTTCGGCTACATCGAATGCGGCGCCCAGATCGACGGCGCCGGGGCGGCGCAGGTTAGCCGCTTCATAGAAAAGCCGGATGCCGAACGCGCTGCCGGCTTTGTCGAAAGCGGCCGTCATCTGTGGAACGCCGGCATATTCTGTTTCTCGGTGTCGGTTTTTTTAAGCGAGCTGGAAAGGCATGCACCTGAAATCCTGGCGCAGGCGGCTGCGTGCGCCGAGGCCAGCCCGACGGCTGCGTCGGCCGGCGTCTTGCTGCAGGAACTGGATGGCGACAGCTTCATGGCGATGCAGGATATCTCCATCGATTATGCGGTGCTGGAACGCTCCGACCGGGTGGCAGTCATACCGGCCGGTTTCGATTGGAACGATATCGGTTCCTGGGGCGCCCTGCGGCAACTGGTGGAACCCGACGAACAGGAAAATCGCGTACTGGGCGAAGCTGTGCTGATCGACAGCCGGAACAACTACATATATTCCGAGCAGCGCCTGGTGGCGACGGTCGGCGTCAATAACCTGATCGTGGTGGATACGCCAGACGCCCTTTTGATTGCGCACCCGGATCATGTGCAGAATGTGAAGAAAGTCGTGCACCAGCTCAAGAGCACCGAACACGCCACTTATAAACTGCATCGCACCGTGTTTCGGCCGTGGGGCAGTTATACCTTACTGGAGCAAGGACCCAATTTCAAGATCAAGCGCATCGTTGTCAAGCAGGGCGCATCGCTCTCATTGCAGATGCATCATCATCGCAGCGAACACTGGGTGGTAGTGCATGGCATGGCCAAGGTGGTCAACGGTGAGAATGAAATATACGTCAATACCAACGAATCGACCTATATTCCTGCCGGCACCAAACATCGCCTGGAAAACCCGGGTTTGCTGGAACTGGTGATGATCGAGGTGCAGAGCGGCGCGTACTTGGGTGAAGACGATATCGTGCGCTTTGACGACAAGTATGGCAGGTGCAAGCCATGCTGAAAATGCAGATGCAGACAAAAAACCAGACCATGCTGCGTTCGCTGTGGCACTACCACGGCTTCATACTCGGCAGCGTCAAGCGTGAATTCCAGGCGCGCTATCGCAATTCGATGCTCGGTGCGGCCTGGATGGTGTTGAATCCGCTGGCGATGATTGTCGTGTATACGGTGATTTTTTCGCAGCTGATGCATGCGCGCCTGCCTAACGCCAGCAGCCAGTTCAGTTACGGCATTTATCTATGCGCCGGTTTGTTGACCTGGGGTTTTTTCACCGAGACCGTGTCGCGCCTGCAGAATGTATTCCTGGAAAACGGCAACTTGATCAAGAAGCTGAATTTTCCGCGCATTTGCCTGCCGGTCATCACGGTAATGAACGCCGGCTTGAATTTTTCCATCATCTTCGGCTTGTTCCTCGGTTTCCTGCTCATCTCCGGCAACTTCCCTGGCTGGGTGTTGCTGGGCATGCTGCCGCTGTTGCTGATACAAGTGCTGTTTTCCGTCGGCCTGGGCATCGTGCTTGGCGTGCTGAACGTGTTCTTCCGCGATATCGGCCAGCTGTTCGGCATCGTGCTGCAGTTCTGGTTCTGGTTTACGCCTATCGTGTATACGGTTTCCACCTTGCCTGCGAAAGTGCAGACCCTGCTTAAATTCAACCCGATGACTGCCTTGATCGGCGCTTACCAAGGGATTTTCGTGAGCGGGCTTTGGCCGCAATGGAGCGACTTGTGGCCAGTGACGCTGCTGAGCACTGCCTTGTGCGCCTTTGGAATGCTGCTGTTCCGCCGGCACGCGGGTGAAATGGTGGATGAGCTCTGATGGGTAAGGTAACCGTTAAAAATTTGGGCAAGGCCTACAAGTCATACGATGGACGCTGGGCCCGGCTGGCCGAATGGATCTTGCCGTTTGCCCGGCAACGGCATCAGCTGCATTGGGTGTTGCAGGATATCGGCTTCCAGCTGGAGGCCGGCGAGGCGGTCGGCATCGTCGGCATCAATGGCGCAGGCAAGAGCACCCTGCTGAAGCTGATCGCGGGGACCACGCAAGCCACCACCGGCAGCGTGGCGATCCAGGGGCGGGTGGCTGCGCTGCTGGAACTCGGCATGGGTTTTCATACAGACTTTACCGGCAGGCAGAATGCCGTCATGGCCGGCCAGCTGCAGGGTTTGAGCGGCGCTGAAATCGAAGAGCTGATGCCGGCTATCGAAGCATTCGCCGAAATTGGCGACTATATCGACCAGCCGGTCAGGACCTACTCCAGCGGCATGCAGATGCGGCTAGCATTCAGCGTGGCGACCGCCAGCCGGCCGGACGTGCTGATTGTCGACGAAGCCTTGTCCGTCGGCGACGCCTATTTCCAGCACAAGAGTTTTGAGCGGATCCGCGAATTCCGCCGCGCCGGCACCACCTTGCTGATCGTCTCGCACGACCGTTATGCGATACAGACCATTTGCGACCGCGCCATCCTGCTCAACCGCGGCAAGCTGGAGATGCAAGGCGATCCGGTGGAAGTGATGGATTTTTATAACGCCATGCTGGCGGAGAAAGAGCGGCAGACAGTCCGGCAGGAGCGCCTGGCCGACGGCAGGCTGCGGACCATTTCCGGCACCGGCGAAGCGAGCATTACATCGGTAGCCTTGTTTGATGACGATGGCAGGCAGCTGGAAGTGGTGGAAGTCGGCACGGACGTCACGCTGGAAGTCAGGGTTGCCATAAACGCTCCGGTATCGCGCCTGGTCATGGGGTACATGATCAAGGACAAGCTGGGGCAATCGATCTTCGGCATCAACAGCCACCGGCTCGGCATGCCGCAGGCCGATTTGCAGCCGGGCGAGGACCTGGTTTATCGCTGCCGCTTTCCGATGAACCTGGGGAAGGGCAGTTATTCGGTGGCGATTTCCCTGTCCCGGCTGGATTCTCATCTCGACACCAACTATGAATGGCGTGATTACAGCGTTATTTTCCATGTGATCAATACGCGCCATCCCGATTTTGTCGGTTGCGCATTCCTGGATGCCGAGATGGCGGTAGAGCGTTCGCACGACCGTGCCAGCGTGAGCAAGGATGGAGTGACGGCATGACCAGGCTGCTGATCGAGTGCACCTACGTGTTCCACCACCCGGAAATGAATTCCGGGATACAGCGCGTTGTCCGCAACATCATCAACCATCTGCCGTCGCTGCAGGAAGAAGTTGTCTGCATTCCCGTCATTTTCAAAAACGGGAAGATACTGGAAGTCAAGCAGCTGACGTCGGAACATGCCGACGATTGGCAAGGCCGTTCGCAGCGGGCATTGGAAAACCTGGCGCGGAAGCTGGTGCAAGTGCGCAACCGCTATTGGCTGATCCACGCACGCCTGCTGCGGTTATGGCCATGGAGAGCTTCGCATAATGTGAGGCGAGTGACATTTGTACTGTGCCGCCTGGCAAGCGCCTCGTTCGTGCTGCCCCTTTATCTGACCGAATGGATCCTGAAAAAGACAGAAGAAAACCCGCGCGCGTTTGAGATGCAGTGCCGCGCCGATGACACCCTGGTGCTGCTGGATTCGTCGTGGCATGCCGATTTTTTCCCCGTGGCGGAGAAGTTGCAGCGGCAGGGAGTGACCATCGTCTCGGTCATCTACGACCTGATCCCGTTGAGCCATCCGCAATTTTGCGACGGCCCGCTGGTGCAGGTGTTCGACCGCTGGTTCGAGTGGATTGCCAATACGGCAAACGGATTCGTTGCCATATCCAGCACCATCCGCGACGAAGTGCACCATGAGGTGCGGCAGCGGCTGGGCAGTGAACGCGCCGGCAGCCGCTGGTTTGATTTCTTCCACCTTGGTTCCGAGCTTGACCTGGTCGATGCCGATAAATCGGTGCGCGGCCCTGTGGAAAAATTATTCACCTCCGGCCTTTCCATTTACCTGATGGTGAGCACCATCGAACCGCGCAAGAACCACGCTTACCTGCTGGACGCCTTCGAGCAGCTGTGGCGGGAGGGCAGCGATGTCGTACTGTGTTTCATCGGCCGCATAGGCTGGAAGAATGAACGCCTGATCGAACGCGTAAAAAAACATCCGCAGCTGAAGCGGCGCCTGTTCATGTTCAACGATCTCAGCGATGTGGAGCTGGAATATTGTTATAGCCATGCAAAAGCACTGGTTTTCCCGTCGTTTGTAGAAGGTTTCGGCCTGCCGCTGGTGGAAGCCATGCAGCGCGGCTTGCCGGTGATGGCCAGCGATATCCCGGTGTTTCATGAAATCGGCGGCGAATTCGTCAGCTATTTTGATTTGAGCGAGCCGGCATCGCTGGCCCGGCAGGTCCGGCAATCGGAAGACAGCGGCATTTTCCCGGCAGCGCGGCAGATATCGGGCTGGTCCTGGCTCAGCTGGGAAGATTCGGCGCGCCAGCTGGTGAAGCGGGTTGTGCGCCAGGTGCGAACGCAAAAGCAAAGTGAGCCTCATGAAATTGAACATTGCCCTGAATAGCAAGATCCTGCTTGCGCCACGCACCGGCATCGGCAACTACGTTGTTGAGCTGGCGCAGGCTCTGCAGCAGATGCCTGACATCGGCATGCAATATTTTTGCGGCTTGCGCTGGCAGGACGCGCTGGTCGGCGAGCCGATGCAGGATTATTCGCGCTGGGCCGGCATGGCCAAGCGCTTGCCGGCCGCCTATGTTTTCCGGCGGATGATCGAACAGCGGCGTTTTAACCAGGGCGTGCACAGGCTGCGTCCCGATGTGTATCACGAACCCAGTTTGTGGCCGCTCAATTTCAACGGACCGACCGTGATGACCGTGCACGACCTGACGCATGTCCATTTCCCGAAAACCCAGCCTAAAGACCGTTTGCGCGAAATCGAACGCCGGCTGCCGTCGGCCCTGGCGCGCGTCAGCCGGATCCTGGTGGATTCCGAATTCATCGGACAGGAGATCAAACAGCATTTCGGCGTGCCGGACCAAAAAGTGGTGGTGGCGCCGCTTGCCAGTTCTTCTGTTTTCCAGCCCAGGGTGGAGCAGCAGCTGGCTGCCCGTCTCGGCAACCTGGGTTTGGCCTATCGCGGTTTCATCTTGTCGGTCGGCACCCTGGAGCCGCGTAAAAACCTGATGCTGACGCTGAAGGCGCATGCGCGTTTGCCGTTGCCTTTGCGCGCGCGTTTCCCCTTGCTGGTGGTGGGCATGCCAGGCTGGCAGGCGGAGGAATTGAACGGCGCGCTGGCGCAGGCGGTCAGCGCCGGCCATGTGCGCCTGGCCGGTTACCTGGACCAGGCGGACCTGGCTTGCGTCACGGCGGCGGCCAAGATGATGGTGTTCCCGTCCTTGTATGAAGGGTTTGGCTTGCCGGTGCTGGAAGCGATGGCTAGCGGCACGCCGGTGATTGCGTCTGATTGCGCCAGCCTGCCGGAGGTCGCTGGTGCCGCCGCTGCCTATGTCGATCCTCAGGACGAGGCGGGGCTGACAGAGCAGATGCGCCGGCTGATGGAGGATGACAGGGCCTGGATGGGGCAGCGCATAGCGGGCCTGGAGCGGTCGGTGCAATTTTCGTGGCGAAAATGCGCAGCCGTTACTGCCGATGTGTATCGGCAGGCGGCTAATGGCTGAGTAGTGTCGGCTGCCGTTGGGATAGGCGGCCCTGATAAATAGAAAATAGCCTTTCACTTCTGGCCGGAACAGAAGATGGGGCAGATTACGAGAGGAGTGTGTAATGCGGGTTCTTCATTTCTACAAGACTTATCAGTCGGAATCGTACGGTGGGATCGAGCAGACCATTTACCAGTTGTGCAAATGTTCGTCCGCCAGCGGCGTCGAGAGCGAAGTACTGACGCTGAGCGATGACCCTGATCCTGCCGAATTGATGTACGAAGGACACAAGGTGCATAGGGTAAAGCTCGACCTGCAGATCGCGTCGACCGGATTTTCGCTGTCCGCGCTGAAGCGTTTCGCGCAGCTTGCCGCCGAGGTCGATATCGTGCATTACCATTTTCCATGGCCATTCATGGACCTGGCCCATTTCGTTACGCGCATGAACAAGCCGAGCGTGGTGACCTATCATTCGGACATCGTGCGCTACAAGACACTGCTGCAATTGTACCGGCCGCTGATGCACCGTTTCCTGAGCAGCGTCGACGCGATTGTCGCCACTTCGCCGAATTACCTGCAAACCAGTTCCGTGCTGGCCGGGTACAAGGACAAGACCCAGGTCATTCCCATCGGCCTCGACAAGAACAACTATCCGACGCCATCGACGGAGCGGATGGAGAAATGGCAAAAGCAGATCGGCGGACGTTTCTTTTTGTTCGTGGGAGCGATCCGCTATTACAAAGGTTTGCATATCCTGCTGGATGCGGCGCGCGGCACCGATTATCCGATAGTGATCGTAGGCGCCGGACCGATCGAGCAGGAACTGAAGCAACGGGTCCAGGAGCAGGGCTTGCGCAACGTGATCTTCCTCGGCATCGTCGACGATGAAGACAAAGTCGCATTGCTGCAGCTGTGCTACGCCATTGTGTTTCCGTCGCATCTGCGTTCCGAGGCGTTCGGCATCTCCTTGCTAGAAGGAGCCATGTACGGCAAGCCGATGATTTCCAGCGAGATCGGCACCGGCACCAGCTATATCAACAACCACCGCGAAACCGGACTGGTGGTTCCTCCCAGCGACCCGGACGCCTTCCGGCTGGCGATGCAGCAGCTTTGGGATGACCCGGAACTGGCGCGGACCATGGGAGCGCGTGCGCAAGCGCGGTATCAGAAATTGTTTACGGCCAGGGTAATGGGAGAAGGCTATGCCAGCCTCTATCGCGATGTGCTGCAAATGCACGGGCAGACGGAAACGCAGGTGAGCCTGGAAGCCTGAGCCGCCGCGCCAGAGGCGATTCTTGCGGTGTGTGATACGATCGTTTAATGAATAATCTATTTGATTTACTGTTTGAATAGATTGTAACTATTAAAAACAATGTATTACATTCCTGCATAGTCTGGACGTATGTTATTTCGTATGTCGCTCAATCGCTTGTTCTGGCTGATTTCGATCTTGCTGATGCTGCTGTTCCTGGTCTTGACCGGCAGGATCGTTAGCAGCGAATGGTCCGTATACGAACGCAGCACAAAAAGCATGCCCGCCATCAAGAATCTTCAGCTGGCATTGCTGGTGGAAGAAAAGCTGGCGGCCGAGCGCGGTCCCGGCCATTCGCTGCTGATGCAAGAAGCGGACGCTGCCGCCAGCGAGCTTGCAGGACTGGAGCAGGCGCGGTCCGCCAGCGACCAGGCGCTGGCAGCGTTACGTCATGCGGTGCAAGCCGTTCCGTCGCTGGCTGCGCAGGCAGCGGCGACAGAGCTGGCGCTGGCGGCGGCGCGCAAAGAAATCGATCTTCTGTTGTCACTGCCAAAACGGCAGCGCCATATGGCTGCCGTCGACGCCGCGCTGGAGACGATGGCACGTGTCGACAGCGGTTTTGCCCCGGTCATCGCCACGTTGTCCGACATTGCCGTGCGGTCGGATGCGCAGCTTAGCGATGGCCTGGAAGCCGCTCTGCTGGCTTCCAGCCTGCGCAATATTGCGGGCCGGATAGGAGCGGTCTTTACCGCTCCGGTGATCATGCAGCGTCCTTTGACTTCCCAGGAAATCCACGCATTTTTGAAACTGTCCGGACAGGTCGACCAGCTGTATTCCGGGATTGAACTGCAGTTGCGCCCGTATCGGGACCGCCCGGCCTTGCAGGGCGCTTTGGACGAGGTGCGCGATCGTTACCTCGGCGCCAGCCTGGGATTCCTGGACGAGCTGTTCGCAAATGGGCGCAGCTCGGGGAACTACGATTTGAGCGGCCGTGAAATGGTCATCCGTTACATGCCGGGAATGGCAGCAATTCCGCAACTGCGCGACCTGGTCCTGGCTGAGATGCTTCAGCAGGCCAAAGACAAGAACAGGCGGGCAGCCTTTTTCTTGCTGGCGGCAGCCGGTTTGGGATTAATTGCGCTGGCTATTTTCATTCTTCTCGCACAGGTAATACGGCAGCGGGTCCTGCGCCCGATTCTTGACGCTACCAACCTGTTCGTTTCGCTGACCGGCGAACGGTTCGACACGGCGATCCCGATACCGCGCCATGACGATGAAATCGGCGCCATGATGCGTGCAATCCATGTGCTGAAGGCGCATAGCCTGGCCAAGGTCGGCCTGGAAAAACAGCGCGAAGAAATGATTGCGCAATTGCAGACTTTGTCTGACACGGATTTCCTGACCGGCCTGCTGAACCGACGTGCCTTTTTTGCGCAAGGCGAGCAGCAGTTCGGCATTGCCCAGCGCTATCGGCGGCAATTGACGCTGATCCTGATGGACGTTGATCATTTCAAGGCAGTCAACGACCGCCACGGGCACCACGCCGGCGACCAGGTGCTGCGCGTAGTGGCGGACCTGTGCCGGCGCCATCACCGCAAGGTTGACCTGCTGGCGCGTTACGGCGGGGAAGAATTCCTCCTGATGCTGCCTGAAATCGACATGTCCCAAGGGTTTGCCGTAGCGGAAAAATTGCGCGGCGCGATCGACGCTTGCCATATCCTGCTGGACGACGGCGCGATGCTCAATGTCACTGCCAGTTTTGGCGTCGTGGCATTTGAATCCGACGAGGATCTTGAGAGCCTGATCCGCCGCGCCGACCAGGCTTTGTACCAGGCCAAGCACAGCGGCCGCAACACAGTCGTGGCGACTCCGAAGGGGAAACAAGACGAAACGATTGCCTTCGCCTGATACCTGTTTTGAGGCTGCAGTCCAACCCTCGCAGAGAGATTTCCATCAAGAAATTTTTCCGTTTTAGTTTGCTAGAATGGCGGGCTAATCTTCGGAGACACAGATGAATAAATTCCTTTTTCTTTGTACCTTGCTGCTGGCGCCGCTCGGCCACGCAGCCACGCCGCAGCAGCAACTCAATGCGCTGTTCGAAAGCGACTGGCAGTGGAGCATGCGCAACGCGCCTGAATTTGCCACTGCGGTCGGCGACAACCGTTATAACGACCGCCTGTCGGATGTCTCGCTGGCCGCCAGCCTGGCCGGCACCGCCCACCAGCAGCAGATGCTGCAGCAAGCCGAGCGTATCGACCGTAGCAAGCTGAGCGGACAGGACCTGCTTTCTTACGACCTGTTTATCTATGAAAAACAGAAAAACATCCAGGCCGCCAAGTTTTATCCCTATAACCCTGAGCCGATTTCGCAGCTGAGCGGCGTCCAGTTCGAGTTTCCGCAGCTGGTTGCGCAAACGCCGTTCAAGACGGCCAAGGATTACCGCAATTACCTGGGACGCTTGCGCGCCTTGCCCAACTATGTCGACGGCGTGATCGCGCAATTGCAGCAAGGCGTCAAATCCGGCTGGGTCGCGCCCAAGGTTACGATGAGCGTGGTTCCCGGGCAGTTGCAGGAATTTGTCGCCAAGCTCGACAGCAGCCCGCTGGCCGCACCTTTCAAAAACATGCCGGCGTCGATCCCGGCGGCGCAGCGCGCAAGCCTGGCGCGCGAAGGCGAGCGCTTGCTGCATGAAGGCGTGGCGCCGGCTTTCCGCAAGTTGAACGCGTACATCGGCGACAGCTACCTGCCGGCCTGCCGCGACAGCATTGCGGCATCGAACCTGCCCGGCGGCGCAGCGTACTACGCTTACAAGGTCAAGGAAAACACGACCACCAGCATGACGCCGCAAGCGATCCACGATGTCGGCTTGCAGGAAGTGGCGCGGATCCAGGGTGAAATGAAGCTGGTGATGGAGCAGACCGGTTTCAAGGGCACGTTTGCGGAATTCATCACCTTCCTGAATACCGATCCGCGTTTCTATTACACCAGGCCGGAAGATCTGCTGGCCGGCTACAAGGACATCATCAAGAAATCTTCCATCCAGCTGCCGCGCTTTTTTGCCGATGTTCCGCGCGCGCCGGTCGACGTCAAAGCGGTGCCGGAAGTGGGCGCCGAGAACCAGGCCGGCGCTTATTACGAACCAGGGACGCCGGACGGTTCGCGCCCGGGCTACTTCTTCGCCAACCTGTCGAAACTCGATTCGCGTCCCAAATGGGAAATGGAAACCTTGACCTTGCACGAATCGGTGCCGGGCCATCATCTGCAGATCGCGCGCGCGCAGGAAATCAAGGGTTTGCCCGAGTTCCGCCGTTTCGGCTGGTACGTGGCGTTCGGCGAAGGCTGGGCGCTGTATGCCGAAAGCCTGGGCGGCGAAATGGGTTTCTACACCGATCCCTATTCCAGGTTCGGCCATCTCAACGATGAGCTGTTCCGCGCCGCCCGCCTGGTGGTCGATACCGGCATGCATGCGCTGGGCTGGACACGGCAGCAGGCGATCGACTACATGAACGTCAACACGGCCAATCCGCCGCACGACAACCAGGTTGAAATCGATCGTTACATCGTCGATCCGGGCCAGGCCCTGGGCTACAAGATCGGCCAGCTGAAAATCAAGGCCTTGCGGGAAAAAGCGCAGCACGAACTGGGCGGCAAGTTCGACCTGCGGCGCTTTAACAACGCCGTCATCGACAACGGCGCCGTGCCGCTGGAGATGCTGGAAACGCAGATCGACCTGTGGATTGCGCAGCAGGCAGCTGCGGCTTAGCGTTCATTGCCTGAACCGGTTCCGGCCGGTTCAGGTGTAGCGGTCGGCCAGCAGCCTGGCGATCCAGTCGACAAACACCCGCACCCGCGGCGACAGGTGTTTGTTGTGGGCGTACACCACCGATACCGGCAACGGCGCCGGCTTGTAATCCGGCAGCACTTCTTCGACGGCGCCGCTCTCCAGCAACTCTTCCAGTCCGAAACGCGGCGCTTGTATCAGCCCCAGTCCGGCGATGCAGCTCGCCAGGTACGCTTCTGAGCTGGCTACCGAAATCTGGCCGGGCAGCTTCAGGAAACGCGGTTCGCCATCCTCCATGTATTCCCAGCCCAGGTCGCGTCCGGTGCGGCTGGAAAAAAAATTCACCACCATGTGATGCTGCAGGTCGCCCAAGGTCTGCGGCCTGCCGTAGCGGTCCAGGTAAGACTTGGCGGCGCAGTTGATCTGTTCCATGCTGCCGATGCGGCGTGCGACCAGGGTGGAGTCGCTGAGCGGCCCGGCGCGCACCACGCAGTCGACCGCTTCGCCGACCAGGTCGATGAAGCGGTCGGTGGCGCTCAGTTTGATCCGCAGGTTCGGATACCGGGCAAAAAAATCCGGCAGCGCAGGGATCACCGTCGTGTGCGCCAGCCGCTCCGGCAGGTCGACCCGGATCACGCCGCGCGGCTGCAGCTGGTCGCGCTGGAACAGAGCTTCGACGTCTTCGAATTCCGCCAATAATCGCGTGCAGCGTTCGAGATAGGTAATGCCTTCATCGGTCAGCGTGACTTTGCGCGTGGTTCGCTGCAGCAGGCGCACGCCGATGTGCTTTTCCAGCGCCTGGACCGCGTTGGTGACGGTGGCCGGCGGCAGGTTCAACTGTTCCGCGGCGCGGCTGAAACTGCCCAGCTCGGCGACGCGCGAGAAGACTTCCATAGTCTGGATCCGGTCCATGGTTACTCCGATTATTAGCGTTTCTCGAATAAATAAATCATTTTATGCGCATTTATTAACGGCTGGGCTTGGACAATAATGTTTTCAAGGCAGCTGGATTGGCGTTTCCCCCGGGCTGCCATCGAATAACCTGTCAAGGATCTCATGATGAAAAAGCTTCAACTAGGCAGCAGCGGCCCGCAAACCTCCGTCATCGGCCTCGGCTGCATGGGCATGTCCGACCTGTACGGGCCCGCCGATGAAACGGAATGCATCGCCACCTTGCACGCGGCGATCGATGCCGGCGTCACCTTGCTCGACACCGGCGATTTCTACGGCATGGGCGCTAACGAAATGCTGATCCGGGAGGCGCTGCGCACGCGCAATCGCGACCAGGTCCAGCTCAGCGTCAAGTTCGGCGCCATGCGCGACCCGGCTGGCGACTGGCTCGGCATTGACGGCCGGCCTGAGGCGGTGAAGAATTCCCTGGCTTACACCTTGCGCCGGCTCGGCACCGACCATATCGATATCTATCGTCCGGCGCGGCTCGATCCGGCGGTGCCGATTGAAGAAACGGTAGGCGCTATCGCTGACATGGTGAAGGCCGGGTACGTGCGCCACATCGGCTTGTCCGAAGTCGGCGCCGGCACCTTGCGCCGGGCGCAGGCAGTGCATCCGATTGCCGAGCTGCAGATTGAATATTCGCTGATCTCGCGCGGCATCGAAGCCGAGATCCTGCCGGTCTGCCGCGAACTGGGCATCGGCATCACTGCCTACGGCGTTTTGTCGCGCGGCCTGATCAGCGGCCACTGGGGCCAGGACAAGGCGTTCTCGCCGGGCGATTTCCGCGGCCGCAGTCCGCGTTTCAGCAGCGACAATCTCGGGCACAACCTGGCCTTGCTGGAAGCCTTGCGCGCCATCGCAGCCGACAAACAAGCGACGATGGCGCAGATCGCGATTGCCTGGGTCATGTCGCGCGGCAAGGATATCGTGCCGCTGGTGGGCGCGCGCCGCCGCGATCGCCTGGCGGAATCGCTGGGGGCATTGGATGTCCAGCTGAGCGCCGCTGACCTGGCGCGGATCGAGGCGGCTGTGCCGGCCGATGCAATCGCCGGTGAGCGTTATGCGCCGGCGGTGATGGCGCACATGGATAGCGAACAGCCACACCCGGCTTGAGCGTGCTTCCCGGTGAAAACGGGCGCTAGAGCTTCAGCTGCAGGAAATCCAGGAAGCAGGTGATGCGCCGCGCCAGCTGGGTATTCCTGTAGTACACCGCGTGGATCTGCTGGCGGTAGCCATTGTTATGCTCCGCCAGGATATCGACCAGGGTTCCGCGGGCGATATCTTCGCGCACCATGAAAGCCGACAGGCAGGTGATTCCCAGGCCATGCAGCGCCAGCTGGCGTATGGTTTCGCCGCCGGACGCCAGCAGCGTCGGGCTGATCGCCAGGTTCTCTTCCTGTTCCAGCCGCAGCGGCCAGGTGTTGAGCGATTCCGGCTGGGTGAAGCCGATCAGCTGGTGCTGCTTCAATTCTTCCGCGCTGGCCGGCGTGCCATGCCGGCGCAGGTATTCGGGGCTGGCGACGATGTGCTGCAGGCTGGCGCCCAGGCGGCGCGCATGCAGCATCGAGTCTTGCAGCGCGCCGTGGCGGATGGCGATGTCGGTGCGCTGCTGCAGCAGGTCGATGTTCTGGTCGTTGCTGGTCAGCTCAAGCGTGATGTCCGGGTAGCTGCTGCGGAATTCGGCAATGTGCGGCACTATGCAATGCAGCATGAAGGGCGGCGAAGCGTCCACCCGCAGGCGTCCCGACGGCCTTTGATGGCGCACCTGGATCGCTTCTTCGGCTTCCTCCATCGCGGCAATGATGGTGCGCGCCTTTTCCAGGAAAAGATGGCCTTCTTCCGTCAGCTCCATGCGGCGCGTGGTGCGCGTGAGGAGGGAGGTGGCCAGTTTCTGCTCCAGCCGCGACAACGCCCGGCTCAGGCCGGAGGTGGTCTGGCCCAGCTGTTCGGCGGCGGCGCTGAGCGTGCCGCTGTCAACCACGGCAATGAAAATCCGCAGATCGTCTGAGTGGATATTCATCTGGTCTTAATGGACGCCGCCGCCATGGCTGCCCAGGTTGGCGGGCGCTTCGTCTTCCATGCTGGCCAGGCCTTGCAGGATGCCGCAATCCTTGGCGGCCTGGCTTCTCTGGCATTGCTTGCGCAGCTGTTTCAGCTGGATTTGCAATGCCTTCAATTCGCTGATGCGGTCGGCCACGTGCTCGATATGATGGTCCAGCAGGCTGTTGACCTCCGCGCAATTGTCTTCCGGCAAATCGCGGAACTGCAATAGCCGGCGCACTTCGTCCAGCGTCATGTCCAGCGAACGGCAATGGCGGATGAATTGCAGGCGTTCGATATGCGCCTGTCCGTACAGGCGGTAATTGTTTTGCGAGCGTGCCGCCAGCGGCAGCAAGCCCTCGCGCTCGTAATAGCGGATGGTTTCCACCGGACAGCCGGCATGGCTGGCCAGCTCCCCGATTTTGAGTGAAATTGCGCTCATGGCGGCTCTTCCAAGGTTATTTCAAGATAAATCCTTGACCTTATAGTAGCTACAGGGTTTTAAATACGCAAGGAGTAATCGATTGCATCCTCAAAACCCGAGTCAAGGAGTACACCATGGGCCGTTGCGAGCACGACCATAGCGACCATCGCGACCATCACGATCACCGGCATGGCCATGATCATAAGCATGACCATCAGCGCCAGCATGCGCAGGCAGACGCGGGCGCGTCCGCCGCCGGCCATGCGCCGCTGGTTGCAGGCGCGGAACAGGCGGTGTTCCTGATCCAGAAAATGGATTGCCCGACCGAGGAAAAACTGATCCGCGACAGGTTCAAGAACATGGCAGGGATCGAAGCCATGCAATTCAACCTGATCCAGCGTGAGCTGACGGTCCAGCATCGCCTGCCGTCGGTGGACGCCATTGTCGCCACCTTGCAGGCGCTGGACATGGCGCCGGCGCTCAAATCGGACACGCTGACCGGCGCCGTCGATCTGACCGCCGGCGCCGGCGACGGCGCTTTCAAGATATCCCGCAGGAAGTGGCTGCTGATGGCGCTCTCCGGCATGACAGCGGTAGGCGCCGAGGCAGTGGCGTGGAGCGGCGGCCAGGATGGCTCATGGCTGGTGATCGGCCTGGCGCTGGCGGCGATCCTGAGCGGCGGCCTGGATACCTTGAAAAAGGGCTGGATCGCGCTGCGCAATTTTTCGCTCAACATGAATTTCCTGATGTCGCTGGCAGTGATCGGCGCCGCCGTCATCGGCCAATGGCCGGAAGCTGCAGTGGTGATTTTCCTGTTCGCGCTGGCGGAAATGATCGAAGCCCTGTCGCTGGACCGGGCCCGCAATGCGATCAAGGGGCTGATGGCGATGGCGCCGGACCTGGCGACGGTGCAAGGCGCCGGCGGCGAGTGGCGTGAAGTAGCTACCGGCGAGGTGGCGCTGGCCGCGCTGATCCGCGTCAAGCCGGGCGCCCGGGTTCCGCTGGACGGCGTGGTGACGGAAGGGCAGACCACCATCAACCAGGCGGCCATTACCGGCGAGAGCATGCCGGTGGAGAAACAGGCCGGCGACCAGGTGTTCGCCGGCACCATCAACGAGCGTGGTTCTTTCGTTTACCGGGTGAGTGCGCTGCAAGCCAATTCGACCCTGGCGCGCATCATCAAGAGCGTGCAGCAGGCGCAGGGCGAGCGCGCGCCGACCCAGCGCTTTGTCGATCAGTTTGCCCGTTACTACATCCCCGCGGTAGTGCTGGCCGCGCTGCTGGTGGCCGCCTTGCCGCCGCTGCTGATGGGGGCGGCGTTTTATCCGTGGCTGTACAAGGCACTGGTGCTGCTGGTGATTGCCTGTCCTTGCGCGCTGGTGATTTCGACCCCAGTGACGGTGGTGAGCGGGCTGGCGGCGGCTGCCAGGAACGGCGTGCTGATCAAAGGCGGGGTGTACCTGGAGATGGGACGCAAGATCAAGGCGCTGGCCCTGGATAAAACCGGCACGCTGACCCTGGGCAAACCGCGCGTCACCGACGTGCAGCTGGTGCAGCCGGTTGCCGCTGGCGATGGCAGCCGGCTGCTGCAGTTGCAGCGCCTGGCGGCCAGCCTGGCCAGCCGTTCCGATCATCCGGTATCGGGCGCGGTGGCGGCGCACTGGCACGGCCTGGGGCATGCCGGGAACTTGTTTGAAGTCAGCGCGTTTGAAGCGCTCACCGGCCGCGGCGTGCAGGGCAGCATCGACGGCCGGCAATTCTATCTGGGCAATCATCGCCTGGTGCATGAGATGGATATCTGCAGCCCGGCTTTGGAAGCGCGCTTGTCGGCGCTGGAGAGCGAAGGCAAGACCACCGTGGTGCTGTGTTCGGCGACCGAGCCCCTGTTGATCCTGGCGGTGGCCGATACAGTGCGCGATATCGCAGCCGAAGCGGTCGCCAGGCTGCATGCGGTCGGAGTCGAGGCTGTCATGCTGACCGGCGACAACGCGCATACCGCGCAAGCCATCGCGGCCCAGGTCGGCATCAGCGACGCCCGCGGCGACCAGCTGCCGCAAGACAAGCGCGACGCCATCAATGACCTGCGCGCGCGTTACGGCTGTGTCGGCATGGTGGGCGACGGCATCAACGATGCGCCGGCGCTGGCGCAAGCCGATATCGGTTTTGCGATGGGGGCGGCAGGCAGCGATACAGCGCTGGAAACCGCCGACGTGGCGCTGATGGATGACGACCTGCGCAAGATCGCGGATTTCATCCGCTTGAGTAAAAAGACGCATACGGTGCTGATGCAAAACATCACCCTGGCGCTGGGCATCAAGGCCATCTTCCTGGTGCTGGCCCTGACCGGCGAAGCCACCTTGTGGATGGCGGTGTTCGCCGATATGGGAGCGAGCTTGCTGGTGGTGTTCAACGGCTTGAGGTTGCTGCGGGCATTGCGCTGATTACGGATTCTCGATGGATTCCGAGGACTTCGCCAGCCACTCGCGGCCCTTGAGCATCAGCTTCCAGTAGACCCAGGGCAGCACGGAGGTCTTCAGCAGCCAGGCGCTGCGGCGGGCAATGGTCGGGTCGAGCCGGAAGGTTGGCAGCAGCTTGCCGCCGTAACCGAACTCGGCCAGTATGACCTTGCCCTTTTCCACCGTCAGCGGGCAAGCGCCGTAACCGTCGTAACGCGCGTCCAGCGGTTTGCCGGCGCAGGCGGCGAGCAGGTTGCTAGCCACCACCACGGCTTGCTTGCGGATTGCCGCCACGGTCTTGGCGTTGGCGGTCGAGCACACATCTCCCAGCGCGAACACATTCCGGTAGCGGACGTGCCGCAGCGAAGCCGGATCGACTTCGCACCAGCCGTCGGCGTTGGCCAGGGGACTGTTGCGCACTGCGTCCGGGGCAACCTGCGGCGGCACCGCGTGCAGCATGTCAAACGGTTTTTGCTGGCGGCTGGTATTGCCGGAATTGTCCTTGACGTCGAACCAGGCCAGCTTGTTTTCACCATCGACCTTGACCAGGTTCGATTCAAGCACCAGGCGCGCCTGGTATTTTCCGACGTAGCGCATCAGCGCCGGCACGAATGCCGCGACGCCGAACAGTGCGCTGCCGGCGTTATTGAATTCAACTTCTATCCGCTTCAGCACGCCTTTGCGCAGCCAGTAGTCGCACGACAGGTACATGGCTTTTTGCGGTGCGCCGGCGCATTTGATCGGCATGGCCGGCTGTGAAAACAGCGCCTTGCCTTGTTTGAGCTGCGACACCAGCTGCCAGGTATATGGCGCCAGGTCGTAGCGGTAGTTCGACGTCACGCCATTTTTTCCTAATGTTTGCTCCAACCCTTCGATCTTCTCCCAGGCCAGCCGCAAGCCGGGGCAGACAATCAATTGCTGGTAGGCGATCAGGCAGCCGTTGTCGAGCCGGATGCGGTTATGGTCGGGCAGGAATTCCGCTGCCGCATGCTGGACCCACTGTGCGCCTTCAGGTATCAGCGACGCCATCGGCCGCACGGTTTTTCTGCTGTCGAAAATGCCGCGCCCGACCAGCGTCCAGGCCGGTTGGTAATAATGCAGGCTGCTCGGCTCGATGATGGCGACCTGGGCGTTGGGAGCGCGCTTGAGCAAGCTGCTCGCGACCGCGATGCCGGCGGAACCGCCGCCGACGATCACGATTTCATACTGCTTGAGCTTGTCGTTGCCTGCGCCGGCGGCCTGGATCGGCGCGTCGATCAGGTTTGCCAGCCGGAAGATGTTGGTCGAGCGGTTGCCGGTACGGCAAAAGGCAAGGACAGGAGCCGGCAGGTCGGCCAGCAGCCGGCGCAGCGCCATGCCATGTTCTTTGCTGAGATGGGTGGCGTCGGCGGGCAGGTAGCTGAAGGCAAGGCCGAGCGCTTCGCAAGCTGCGGCCAGGTCCTTGCTGCTGGCGTGGTGGCCGCCGTCTTCGCCGTCGGGCCGGTTGCAGATCACCGATTTGTAGCCGGCGGCCAGGATAACCGGCAAGTCTTCCAGTTCGATTTGGCTGGCAGTTGAAAATAAGTCGTTATGCTTGAAGATATTAAAGCTCATAGGTGCTGATTCCATCGTGATGGGCGGGTGGCACTACTTACTTGGTTTTGCTTGAGTCTTCTTATTTCCAGTCTGATCCTGGCAAGCGCATGCGGCGCGACGGGCGATGGCGGCAGCCTGTTAAAGATGGCACGGCGGGAAGGCGTGGATAATGATGCTTTTACGGCGCCTTGGGAGACTGACCGGAGCCAGGGATTGACCTTCGGTTACCAATTCTGTTAACAATGTGCGGTCAGGGTTCGCGGCCGCGCCATATCTTGTTTTTCTCCAGTGAGGTTATCTGTTAAAACGTAGCGTTGCTGCTTGCCTGCTACTTGTTTGATTGTTAATAATATAAGATGGATTAGGCATTTGTCAATGTTGTATATAGTTATATATAGTTATGTACTGTTAAGTTTGAGGTGGAGATAGATGGCACGTCCGCAAATAGAAGTCATTTTTGACGAGAATACCGCCACGTTTACTTACGTGGTTTATGCCGCTGCAGGCAGCGAATGCGCGATCATCGATCCGGTGCTTGATTACGATCCGGTCGCCGGCCGCACCGCAACTACCTCGGCCGACCGCGTGATCGAATTCGTGCGCAGCAAGGACTTGAAGGTGCAATGGCTGCTGGAAACCCATGCCCATGCCGATCACATTTCGGCGGCGCCCTATCTGCGCCGGCGCCTGGGCGGCGCAATCGCCATCGGCGACCAGATCAGGGTGGTGCAGGGCGTATTCAAAAAAATATTCAACCTGCAATCGGAATTTTTGCTGGATGGCAGCCAGTTCGACCACTTGTTCGCGCCAGGCGAGATTTTCCATATCGGCAGCTTGCGCGCGCAGGCGCTGCATGTGCCGGGCCACACGCCAGCCGACATGGCATATCTGGTGGGCGACGACGTCGCGTTTGTCGGCGACACGCTGTTCATGCCCGACCTCGGCAGCGCGCGCTGCGACTTCCCCGGCGGCAGCGCCAGCAGCCTGTATCGCTCAGTGAGCAAGTTGCTGGCTTTGCCGCCGTCGACCCGGCTGTTCGTATGCCACGACTATCCGCCGGACGGACGGCCTCCTGCCTGCGAAGCGACAGTTGCTCAGCAGCGTACAGAAAACATCCATGTGCGCGACGGCATCAGCGAAAGCGAATTCATCGCCATGCGCAACCAGCGCGACGCCACGCTGGCCTTGCCGACCCTGATGCTGCCGTCGATCCAGCTCAACATCTGCGCCGGCGTGCTGCCGGCGGCGGAAGAGAACGGCGTGAGTTACCTGAAGATTCCCTTGAACGTCGCTTTTTAAGGCAAAAAGGCTTAAAAGGACGATCCGGGCTGCCGCAGGAATTCCAGTTCTTCAGGCGTCGACTGGCGTTGCAGGATCCGGTTGCGGTGCGGGAAGCGGCCAAAGCGGGCGATGATGCCGCTCCTCCTGAGAAGGCTCGGCAAGCGTATCACTTCCGCCCGCCTCCTTGGTCTTGCCTGAGGGGCACTTCAGCGGCGAGTCAGTCGGATCAGAGATTGCGGTCGGTTACGACATAAAACTTGCTGGCGCTCTCGACGATTTCAAACATGCCGGTAAAGCCGGGCGGGATGATGCCGGTGTCGCCGGGACCGAACGACTTGACTGCACCGGTGCTGTCGCAGCTGATTTCGACTTTGCCGGTAAGGATGTGAAAGAATTCATGTTTGGATGTTGCCATTGAAATCTTGTAGGCGCCGGTTTCTGCACTCCAGATACCGGAACTCAATCCGAATGAAGGGTCAACGAAATAACTGCGTGTGGTTCTTTGCGGTGCGCCCTTGACGCGCATCTCCGGATCCGGCTGGCGAACGGAAATATCTGGTTGGATCTCGGCGTAGCTGATGATGGTTGCAGTTGTCATGGTGAGTAGCGGATGCGGGCGTTAAAAAAATTGAGACAGTCGTAGTCGGTGTTGAAAATGTAGATGGCTAGTCCAGAATGCGTCCGAAACGGACCACCGTGACACCGGGCCGCAGCTGACGCAAGGATGGCATCACCAATACGCAATCAGGATAGGGAGTGGTGACTGGCTGGCCGCTGTCCCAGCCGATTACCGTGCCTTGTTCGGCAAAGGTTTCGAGGCCGGTATAGGCGCCGGCAAAGCGGAAGTCCATGCTGCTGGCGACTACCGGTTGCGTAACCTGGATGACGATGCTGGCGGTAGACGGCTCAGGCCACCAATCGTCCGGCAAGTCGCTGCGTTCGATGACACCGGCCAGCAACAGGAAGCGCGCGGTACTGTGCTTGGCAACCGTGACACTGGCAGCTTCCCAGTGCTGGCCGCACTCGATCAACAACGCGTTTCTAGCGCTGGCGTTGTCGCCAAAGGCGCCATAGTCGCGCATGCGGCGACCCTCGGGATGGCCGGCATCGCTGATCACATGCTGAGGAATATTCAATTGCCGCGCCAGCGCTATGCCTTTGGGCAGCGGGCCGGAAACGATCAGCGGTGCGCTGCGTTCATGCATGGAATGAATGTCCAGCAATAAATCGACCGTATCGATCACCGGCAACATGGCGCGCGCGCGGCGCAATTCGGACGAATCACGCGTTTGGTCGTCAAGCACTTCGCGGGTCCAGACGCGATTCAAATCTTGATCGACAAAACGCGATGCATCCGGGCGCAGCGGATCGAAGCGCTGGTATCCCTCGACATTTGCGAAGGACAGCGTCAATTTGCCACGACGTGGCTTGAGGCCAAGATCCAGTAATGCCTTGACCACGATTGCGCCGCACACTTCGTTGCCATGCGTGAGGGCATTGATCATGACGTGAGGGCCGTCGCCCTGCGAGGAAAAGCTATGCACGTACGGGATATCGGTATTGCCCGCACTGTAGGGCAGCAGATCGGGAAAGGCGATTTCGATCGGATATTCAGGGAAGGCGCTGCTCATGGCTTCGATCTTGAAAGTAGGGAAAAGGTTGACGAAAGACTGATTGCATTCAAGCCAAGCCGCCCTGGCACAGGTATTTGGTGTGCATGTAGTCATCCAGACCGTAGCGCGAGCCTTCGCGGCCATAACCGGATTCCTTGACGCCGCCGAACGGCGCCGCTTCGCTCGCCAGCGCGCCTTCGTTGATGCCGACGATGCCGCTTTCCAAGTGGTTTGAAACACGCCAGATGCGCGCTGCGTCGGCGGCGTAGAAATAGGCGGCCAGGCCGAACGGTGTGTCGTTAGCCATTTGTATGGCTTGTTCTTCGCTGCTGAAGCGAAACAGCGGCACCACCGGGCCGAAGGTTTCTTCCTTGAACAGCAACATGTCTGTGGTGGCGTCGCCGAGTATGGTCGGCGCGTAGTAAAACGGTCCGCTGGCGAGGTCGTTGCGTACCGCAGAGCCGCCCAATAACAGGCGGGCGCCGTGGGCCAGAGCATCCTGCACATGGAGCGAGATTTTTTCGATCGCGCGGGCATTGATCATCGGCCCGATCTGGACGCCATCGGCATTGCCGGGGCCAATCTTGAGCGCTGCCACCCGCGCCACCAGTTTGTCGGCAAAAGCCTGGTACACGGAATCTTGCACATACACCCGGTTGGGCGACACGCAAGTCTGGCCGCCGTTGCGGAATTTGGCTGCCATCAAACCGTTGACCGCGGCATCCAGATTGGCGTCGTCGAAGACGATGAACGGCGCGTTGCCGCCCAGCTCAAGCGATAATTTTTTCAAGGTAGAGGCAGAACCGCGCGCCAGATGTTTGCCCACCGGGGTGGACCCGGTGAAGGTGATCTTGCGCACCCGGCTGTCTTGCAGCCAATCGTCGACCACAGCCGGGGTTTGGGTGCGCGAGGCGCAGACGATATTGATCACGCCTGGCGGGAAGCCAGCTTGCTCGGCCAGCCAGACCAGAGCCAGCGCGGTCAGCGGCGTATCTTCGGCCGGCTTGGCCACCACCGTGCAACCGGCGGCCAGCGCCGGTGCGATCTTGCGAGCAATCATCGCCAGCGGAAAATTCCAGGGCGTGATTGCCGCCACGACGCCAACCGCCTCGCGCACCACACTCATGCGTTTGCCGCGGACCTGGTCGGGAATCACGTCGCCGTAGGCGCGTACCGCTTCTTCGGCAAACCATTCGACATATGTAGCGCCATAGGCAACCTCGCCCCGCGCTTCCGCCAACGGCTTGCCTTGTTCGCGGCAGATCAGCTTGGCGAGATCGTCGGTGTTGGCAAGAATCAGCGCGTGCCAGCGCTTGAGCAGACGGGCACGGTCGCGGGCGCTGGTTTGCCGCCACGGTTCCAGCGCCGTATGCGCGGCATCGCTGGCGGCGCGGGCGTCGGCGGCATCGCCATCGGCCACTGCGGTGAAATCCTGGCCGCTGGCCGGATCGGCGACGGCAAAGCTGGCGCCGCTGTGGGCTGCGCGCCAGGTGCCGCCGATAAAATGCTGTGAACGTAGCAGTTCCGGATTATTTAACAAGAGAGGCATGAACGGTTCTTCCGATAAGAGTTTCATGGCGCACCTCAGGCAGCATCGCTGATCAGGCGGGCGATAGCTTGTCCCATCTCGGTGGTGGAGGCATTGCCGCCCAGATCGCCGGTGTGCGGTCCGCTCGCCAGCACCGACTTGATCGCGGCGACGATGGCGTCATGTGCTTGCCGGCCGGCGCCGCTGCCCTTGGTGAGGAAATCGAGCATCATGGCGCCGGACCAGATCATCGCCACCGGATTGGCGATATTCTTGCCGTAGATGTCGGGTGCGGAGCCGTGCACCGGTTCAAACAGCGATGGGAAATTGCGTTCCGGATTCAGGTTGGCCGATGGCGCCAGGCCGATGGTTCCGGTACATGCCGGACCCAGGTCGGACAGGATGTCGCCGAACAGATTGGAGGCGACCACTACATCGAAGCGTTGCGGCTGCAGCACGAAACGCGCGCACAGGATATCGATGTGCTGCTTGTCCCAGGCTACATCCGGGTAAGTGCCGGCGACTTCCGCCGCCCTGGCGTCCCACCAAGGCATGGAAATCGAAATGCCGTTGCTCTTGGTGGCGACAGTGACGTGCTTGCGGGCGCGAGTCCGGGCCAGCTCGAATGCATACTTCAATACCCGTTCGGTGCCGCGGCGAGAGAATACTGCCTGCTGCATGACGATCTCATGTGGCGTACCTTCGTACATGATGCCGCCGACCGATGAGTATTCCCCTTCCGTGTTTTCACGCACGATCATCATGTCGATGTCACCCGCCGCACGTCCCGCCAGCGGACTGCGCACGCCATCGAAAGTCTGCGCCGGGCGCAGGTTGATATATTGGTCGAATTCGCGACGGAATTTCAGCAGCGATCCCCATAGGGAAATATGGTCAGGGACGATGGCGGGCCAGCCGACCGCGCCAAAATAAATAGCATCCATTCCCGAGAGTTGTGCTTTCCAGTCTTCCGGCATCATGCCGCCGGTTGCTGCGTAGTAGTCGCAACTGGCCCAGTCGAATTCCGTCAATTCCAGCGTGATGCCGAAGCGTCTGGCGGCGGCGCTGATTGCGCGCAGGCCTTCCGGCATGACTTCTTTGCCGATGCCGTCACCGGCGAGCACGGCGATTTTGTAGGTGGTATTCATGATTTCCTTTTTCTGTGGCGGTGTCGGCCCGGGAAATGTGCCGCCAGATTCACAAGCTAATGCAGAACATTATATTCACTCTGATTGGGAATATAATCTGTGTTTTGTTGAAGCATTGTGCACAGATCGTGAATAAAATGCCGACCCCGGAAGACTTGCGCGTATTTATCGCCGTAGTGCGTAAATCGAGCTTCTCGGCTGCCGCCGATGAACTGGGCAGTTCTCCTGCCTATGTCAGCAAACGTATCCGGATTCTCGAAGAAGAACTGGCAACCCGATTATTTCAGCGCACCACGCGCAGCGTTGTAATCACGGAGGAAGGCGAGCGCATTTATCACTGGGCGCAGCGAATACTCGACGATATCGATCATCTGCTGCAGGAGGTGTCGATCAAGCGCCAGGTGCCGCGTGGGGCGCTGCGCATCAGCAGCAGTTTCGGTTTCGGCCGCAATGTCGTCGGTCCGGCGATTTCGCTGTTGCTGGAGCGTTATCCGCTGTTGTCGGTGCGTTTTGAGGTGTTCGATCGGCTGGTGGATATCGCCAGCGAAGGTTTTGATCTGGATGTCCGGGTCGGCGATGAGATTGCGCCTCACCTGATTGCACGCCGGCTAGCGTCGAACCATCGGGTCTTGTGCGCGGCCCCGGCATATCTGGAGAAGCGCGGCCAGCCGCAGACGCTCGGCGAACTGGCGCAACACGACTGCCTGGTGATCAAGGAACGCGATCATCCGTTCGGCGTGTGGAAGTTGCGTGCCAACGGCGACGAGCAAACGGTCAAGGTCACCGGGCCGCTGTCGACCAATCACGGTGAAGTGGCAGTGCAATGGGCCATCGACGGCCGCGGTGTGGTGCTGCGTTCAATCTGGGACGTCGGTCAATATCTGCAAAATGGCCAGTTGCTCAGGATATTGCCGGCGTACAGCCAGGAGGCCAACGTCTGGGCGGTTTATCCATCGCGCTTGAGTAACTCGTCCAAGGTGCGGGTCTGCGTTGAGTTCCTGCAGGAGTATTTTTCCAACCTCGATGCCGCTGACAGGTCGAAATAAGAATCGACCCGGCGTCGCGCCCTGGAAAATACTCAGTTTTCGATGCTCAATTCTGCGACGTGATGAATTTTTCCAGCGGATACTGGCTTTTGATGAACGGCGACTTGATGACGATATAGCTGAAATATTTTTCAATGTTGAGATGTTGTTCCAGCAGATTTTCGATGATGCTCTGGTAATGCACCACGCCTTGGGTGACGAATTTCAGCAGGTAGTCGTAACCGCCGCTGACCAGATGGCATTCGACAATTTCGTCAATGCCTCGGATGCTGGCTTCGAACTTTGCAAAATCTTCGCGGCGATGATCGGACAAGGTGACTTCGGTGAACACAATCTGGACGTTGCTGAGTTTTTCCAGCTGAATATGGGCGCCGTAACCGGAGATGTACCCGGCTTTCTCAAGGCGTTTGACGCGGATCAGGCAAGGGCTTGGCGACAAGCCGACCAGATCGGCCAGCGCGACGTTAGTGATGCGGCTGTTTTGCTGCAAATGGCAAAGAATGCGTAAATCAATTCGATCAAGTTTCAAGGCCGCGCTGGTGTTCATCATCGACTCCGTCATCAAACATCTTTTCTGGGCTTATCCATGGTATCACGCAGTATGCGCCTGCAAGCCGCCGCGATTTGTCAGTGTGAACAAAAAATTCCGGCGCGACTGCCAGCGAATGTGCTGTCGCCCCGGATCGCTTGTGTGTACGCCTTAAGCCAGTGCGCTGCGGACGTCCGGCTGCTCAAGCACCTCGTCCAGGATTTTCCTGAGCCGGCTGAACAGTAGCTCGAATTCACCGCTGGTGTAGCTCAGCGCCGGGGCGAATCCAAGGATGTTGTCACCGAAGGCGCGAAAAACCAGGCCACGCCGATAGGCTGCCGCTGCGATCCGTTCCGATAATTTCAATGACGGCTCAAAGCGCCGCTTGCTGGCCTTGTCGGCCACCAGTTCCAGCGCGCCAAGCAAGCCGCGGCTGCGCGCATCGCCGACCAGGGGATGTGCCAGCAGCTCACGCAAACCTTGCTCAAAATGCGGCGCCTGGGCCATGCCATTGGCCAGCAGACCGCCTTCGTGATACAGGCGCAAAACTTCGAGGCCGATGGCAGCGCTGACCGGATGGGCTGAATAGGTTTGCCCATGGCCGACCACCGCTTCTCGTGCGGCGCCGTCGGCGATCGTGTTGTACAACCGGTCCGACATCATCACCGCGCCCATCGGTGCATAACCGGCGGTCAATCCTTTTGCCATGGTCATCAGGTCAGGCTGCACGTTTTCCGCTTCGCAGGCGAATAGCGGGCCGGTGCGGCCGAAGCCGGTGATGACTTCATCCACGACAAACAGGATGTCCAGTTCGCGGCAGGCGGTTTCCATCGCCTTGAGCCAGCCGACCGGAGGCACGATGACGCCGCCCGAGCCCTGGATCGGTTCACAGAAAAATGCCGCTACATTGTCGGCGCCGAGCTGCGCCACCTTGTCGCGCAAGGCCTGCACGGAGCCCTGGATCAGTGCCGCGTTGTCGTTGCCGAGCGGGTTGCGATACGGATAGGGTGAGGCGATATAGTGCTGGTTCGGCAGCGGCAAGTCGAAGTTGAGATGGAAATTGGACAATGCAGTCAATCCGGCGCCAACCGATGACGAACCGTGATAGCCTCGCTCCAGCGAGATGAATTGTTTTTTGAACGGCTGGCCCAGAGAGTTGTAATAATGGGTGATATAGCGCACTGCAGCGTCCACTGCATCCGATCCACCCAGCGTAAAGTAGACATGCTGCAGTGAAGCCGGAGTGAGTGCTACCAGCTTTGCCGCCAGCAAAATGGCAGGCTCGGAACCATAAGAAAAATAGCCGGTGGCGTAAGGCAAGCGCGTCATTTGTTCGGCAGCGACACGTACGATGCTGTCTTGGCCGTAGCCGGTATTGACGCACCACAGGCCGGAGAACGCATCCAGCAATTCATGCCCATGCTGGTCGGTGAGATAGGCGCCGCGCGCCGATTGCAAGATGGCGACACCCTGCTGCTCGTGGCCGCGGAAACTGGTTACTGGATGGATCAGGTGACTACGGTCAAGTGCGACAAGGGTAGAGTTTTGCATAGTGTTTTCCAAGGGAGGCTGTGGCGTGTTCGGCGGCTGTTGCATCGAAAATTGTGCAACCATATTACGTCCGCCAGCGCAGCGTTAGCTTGCAATATGCTTCTCTGAAAGCGGCAAGAATTGGGTATTTCAAGTGCGACGCAACATTTTCTGCGGTCGCTGCCGGTACCGCCATTTTTCTCGCCGGATGTTTTTCAATATCCCCGCCTCCTGTCGACCAGGCCAATCAACGACTGGCCGGCCTGATGGCGGCGAATATTGTCGAGCACGGCTTCGACTGCGCCGGCTGGTTGCGTCATGCTGGCAATGTGGGGAGTAAGCACGATTTCCGGACGACCCCAGAATGGGTGGCCGGCGGGCAGCGGTTCGGTCTCGCAGACATCCAGCGTGGCCGACGACAATTGACCGCTGTCCAACGCTTCCAGCAAATCCGCTTCGACCAGGTGGCCGCCGCGGCCGACGTTGATGATTGCAGCACCGATCGGCAATGCCGCAAATAATTTTCGGTTAAGAATGCCGCGTGTGCTCTCGGTCAGCGGCAGCAGGCAGATCAGGATATCGCTGCACGCCAGGAACGCCGCCAGCTCATCTTCGCCGGCATAGCATGTGATGCCTTCCAGGGTGCGCGCCGAGCGGCTCCAGCCGACGCAGGGAAAACCAAAGTCATGCAGCTTGGCCAGCACGGACTGTCCGAGCACGCCGAGTCCAAGCATGCCGATGCGGCGGCTTGCCGCGGGCTTGACCAAATGCGCCTGCCAGCGCTGTTCGCGTTGCTGCCGGGCGTAAAGGTGGCTTTGCCGATGGATGGCGAGTACCGCGTGTGTGACGTATTCGACCATGCCGTCGGCGATGCCCGGCTCGATCATGCGCACCACCGGGATATGCGGCGGCAACAACGAAAAATCGAATTGATCGATGCCGGCTCCCACCGAAAATACTACTTCGACATTGGGAAACCGGCTTGCCATGTCTTCCGGTGGCAACCAGGCGGCGAGATAACGAACCTGCTCGGCTGCACCGTAGTCTGGCCAGCAGTGAAATGGAATATCCGGTGCTTTTTCGGCGAACAAGCGCGCCCATTCGGCGCCCCGCACCGGGTCCGCCTTATATAGGAAACTCATGTCGTTCCTTGAGGATGAAAGCGTTGCAATTCGCGCTGCTTGCGTTGTGCGTGCCAAGCGTCGCGTTTAGCCGAGCGCCTGGTTGATCAGCGAATACAGTTGCAGGCCGGGATCTTTTTTTGCTGGAGCACCCTTGAGCATGGCGATCACGGTATCGACCCGGGTTAATCCGATTTCGCTCAGCCATTCGCTCAGGCCGCTGGCGTCTGGTACATCAATCCGGATGAAAGATCCTGCGTAAGTGTTGATCCAGTGGCTGATAAGCGCTTTTGCATGGACGGCATCCGGCGCGATAACCGGCCCGATAACGCGGCCATGGCCGAAACGCCGCACCAGTGCAAAACCCAGCATTTCGCCGTCGCGGTCGATGGCGACACCTTCCGCCACATCGTTTAGTGCAGCCAGGAGCTGGCTGCGATCCATGCCGGTAGCGCGCGCGTCAAGTGCTTGCAATCTGGCGATATCGTTGACGCCAAGCGGCCTGATCCGTTCACCCGCAGGTAGCGGAATCAACGGCGACTGCATGGCGGAACCCTGGTGCTGATGCAGTTTTCCGGTGGCGGCAAAGCCCAGCTTTTCATATAGCGGCTGGCCGGCCGGCGTAGCGTGCAGCATGATATTGCGCGAGCCTAGCTCCTGCAACAGCTGCTCCATCAATTGACGCCCCAATCCAAGGCCCTGCTGAGCTGCCTGCACGATAACCATGCCGAGCGTGGCGTAGGCGTTTCCGAAACGCCAGCACAAGGCGCTGCCGACCAGGGCTGGGGGCTGGCCATCGCTCCGCCTCTCTATGGCGAAGCCGTTGCCTAACTGATAAATGAATTGCCAGTCTTCCAGGCTGTGCGGCCATTTCAGCGCCAGCGACAGACGATGACAAGCGGCGAGATCGGTCTCGCCAAGCGGGCGCAGCGTAAATTGGCTGGCAGTTTGTTCTTGCATGGCTTTCTCCTTGTCGATAACTCGCCGGACCTTGCTGCCTGGGTAGGGTGCAGCAAGATTTTTGGTGATTTCTGGTGATAGCGAATGATGCCCTGTTTCTTGCAGCAGGATTCCTCCATCTGCTGCGGAATTACGCAATCTTGTTGCGAGCTGGACTATCGTCTCAGCACAAAATACGCCGTATTCCGGATTAGCATCGGCGTTATGAACAAAACGCATCAGGCGGCGCATAAATCGTCATATGTAACGCCACATTCAGCACCAATTACTCTAAAGGATATTCCATGCAAGATTTTGCCCCGGATCAGGTTGTGGTTAACAGCGCGCATTTCATCGGCGGTGTTTATGTCGATGGCGGCAGCAATCTGATTGACGTGCTGCGCCCATCCGACGGCCATGTCTATGCCGGTTTGCCGGTGGCCGATGCAACGCTGGTGGATTGCGCCGTGGAAAACGCCTGGCATGCATTCAAGACCAGCAATTGGGCTACCCAGCCTCCGCGCGAACGGGCGCGCATCCTGCGCCGCTGGGCCGACCTGATCGAGGCCGACGTTGCCGTGCTGGCGCCAATGGAGGCATTGGGATCGACGCGCCCAATCCGCGATGCCGTCCAGTGGGACGTGCCGTTTACGGCTGAGGGCATCCGTTTTTTTGCAGAATTTGCGGATAAGCACGGCGGCGAAGTCGCGGCGACCCGCAGCGATCACCTGGGGATGACGATCAGCGAGCCCTATGGCGTGGTGGCGGCGATTGCGCCGTGGAATTTTCCACTGGTCATGGCTTCATGGAAAATCGGCCCGGCGTTGGCGGCTGGCAACGCAGTAGTTTTAAAACCCTCGGAAATGACGCCCTATAGCATCTTGCGGGTGGCAGAGCTGGCTATCAAGGCCGGTATTCCCGCAGGAATTTTCAATGTAATACAGGGCAATGGCAGGATCACCGGCGACAGCTTGTGCCGTCATCCCAAGGTGTCGAAAGTCACTTTCACCGGTTCGACTCAGACCGGCGCCGCGATCATGCGGGCTTGTGCCGAAAGCGGCACCAAGCCGGTAACGCTGGAGCTGGGTGGCAAGAGCCCGCAAATCGTGTTTGCCGATGCCCCCGACCTGGACAAGGTAGCGCGTATGGTGGCTGCTGCGATTTCCGGCAATGCCGGCCAGGTCTGCGTTGCCGGCTCGCGCCTGATCGTACAGCGCGGCGCGGCAGAACAAGTTGTAGCCGGCATCGCTCGCTCTTTCGAAGCTTTGCGTGCAGGGCCGACCTGGCAGCAGGCAACCACGCTGGCTCCTATTATTTCCAAGGGCCAGGCCGACCGCATCGACGGCATCGTCAACCGCACCATCGCCGCCGGCGCGCAACTGGTGACGGGCGGCGCGCTGGCGCCGCGCACCGGTAACGGTTCCTATTACTTGCCAACCATCCTGGCCGGCGTCAATAGCGGCATGGAAGCAGTCAACAGTGAAATCTTCGGCCCGGTGCTGACAGTGCAAGTATTCGATGACGACGCCGAAGCGCTGACGCTGGCCGCGCATCCGGATTACGGACTGGCAGCCGGCGTACACACCAGCGACATCGGCCGGGCGCTGCGCTTCGCCCGCACCCTGGAAGCCGGTACGGTGTGGATCAACCGCTACGGACGCACCTCCGATTTCGTGATCCCCACCGGCGGCTACAAGCGCTCTGGCATGGGCAAGGATCTGGGACGGCAGGCATTTGAAGCGAACCTGCGGATCAAGAGCGTGCTGATTGATTTTGCCGAGTAGGACAGGACGCTGGTGTTGATAAATGCCCATCTTTTCGCACCGTGATGGTGAATTTTCGTGGAATTCGCCCTGCCATAGAGCATTGCTGCACTGCTCGGCAAGCTGTGCTGATTGAGCCGCATAAAACAAATGTTTCTGTTTCATGACGGCTTGAAAACGGGAGATTCACAGTATTTTTGTATGGTGTAATCATCTCGTAAACAAGAGATCGGCTAACACCGCCGCCGACCGCACAAGTCTGTTTTCGCCGCCGCCGGGAGCTGTTCCGGAAGCTATTACAACCGTTAGAGGACTACCTTAAATGACCATCTTCAGGCCAAAATTCATTACCTTCGATTGCTACGGCACATTGACCCGCTTCCGGATGGGGGACATGGCAAAAGAATTGTTCGCAGACCGCGTTTCCGCAGCCGATATGCCGATGTTCATACGGCAATTTGCCGCCTATCGCCTCGACGAAGTGCTCGATCAGTGGAAGCCTTATGAAGAAGTGGTGAAGAATGCCGTGAAACGCACCTGCGCCCGTTGGAATATACAAACCACCGAGGAAGAAGCCGGCTTGTTCTATCAGGCAGTGCCGACCTGGGGTCCGCATGCAGATGTGCCGGAACCGTTGGCGCGGGTAGCCAAGGAATTCCCGCTGGTAATTTTTTCGAACGCTTCCGACGACCAGATCCAGCACAACGTCGACAAGCTAGGCGCGCCGTTCCACAAAGTGTTTACCGCACAGCAGGCGCAAGCCTACAAGCCGCGCCTGCGCGCTTTTGAATACATGCTGGATAACCTGAACTGCAATCCGGAAGATGTGCTGCACGTTTCGTCCAGCCTGCGTTACGACTTGATGCCGGCCAGCGACATGGGCATCAAGAACAAGGTATTCGTGGCGCGCGGCCATGAACCATCGACGCCACACTACGGTTATACCGAAATCACCGATATCGGCGGTTTGCCTGGCGTAGTCGGTCTTTGAACCGCATCCCCGCCACCGTCTTGTCAGGAATCGCATGAAACTGGAATCTTATTGGCTAGACACGGCGCCAAGGTTTTCCGCCGGCGCCGAGGGGGCGGTGCCGGAGAAAGCCGACGTCGTTATCGTTGGCGGTGGTTTTACCGGCTTGTCGGCGGCATTGGCGTTGAGCCGCAAGAATCTGTCGGTGGTGCTGCTGGAGGCGGGACAGGTGGCCGGTGAAGCATCAGGCCGCAACGGCGGCCAGTGCAATGGCGGCCTGGCGCACGATTTTTCCGAGCTGGCTATGCGCATTGGCAAGGATAAAGCCAAAGAGTTGTACCAGTCGTTTGTGAGCGCTGTCGACACGGTGGAAAAAATTGTCGTCGATGAAAAACTTGATTGCGACTTTAAGCGTTGCGGCAAGTTGAAGGTTGCTGCCAAGCCGGAACACTATGCCAAATTACAGCAGGTCTATAGCGACCTGATCGACGACGTCGATCCGCAATTGGCTCTGGTTGCGCCGCAAGACATTGCACGGGAAGTCGGCGGCAACGGTTTTTATGGCGGTTTGCTGCAAAAGACTAGTGCGCAATTGCATGTCGGTAAGTTTGGCGTGGGTTTGGCGGATGCCGCAGCCCGCCATGGCGCCCGCATTTTCGAATCGGCCGAGGTTACCCGGCTCGAACAATTATCCGGGCAGGCTTACCGCGTGCATAGCAGCAGAGGCACGGTGGAAGCGAAACAGGTGTTGCTGGCTTGCGGCGGTTGCGGCACCGGGCCGTTTGCGTATTTCCGGCGGCGCCTGGTACCGGTCGGCAGTTTCATTATCGTCACTGAGACCTTGCCGCAAGCGTTGCTGGACGTGATTGTCCCGGGCCAGCGGAATTATGTGACAACCAAGAACATCGGCAATTATTTCCGCATTACGCCGGATCACCGCTTGTTGTTCGGCGGCCGGGCGCGCTTTGCCGTGTCCAATCCACGCTCGGACCAGAAGAGCGGGGCATTGCTGCAGGCGGCGATGGTCGAGATGTTTCCGGCATTGCGCGACACGCGCATCGATTATTGCTGGGGCGGTTCGGTCGATATGTCGGCCGATCGCTTGCCGCGCGCAGGTACTCACAATGACCTGTTCTACTCGCTCGGCTACAGCGGCCATGGGGTGCAGATGGCGGTCCACATGGGCCAGGCCATGGCTGATGTGATGATGGGAAACCCGCAATCCAATCCCTGGCGGGAAATGCGCTGGCCGCCGATTCCCGGCCATTTCGGCAAGCCCTGGTTTTTGCCGCTGGTAGGCGCGTACTACCAGTTGCGCGACAAATTGAGTTGAGCGCCTGCTCCGTGCCGGCTCTACGCCGGCTTTAATAAAAAGCTGTTGGCAGCGGCATGTTAATTGCTAGTTTAGTTGTAAAGCGATGTTGCAATCAGGCTCGGCCACCGCAGGCTGTTCATATATCGATGAGCAGGGGGAGAGCGTAAAAAAAACGCTGACCGGAGGTAAGGTTGGTCATATCATTTTTTTGATTTTTTGGGCGAGGCTATCATGACAACGAATAAATTCGAGCAGGACAAAGCGAGCGGTCAATCCAGCGTCGGGGAGCAACTGGAAAGCGCACACACCGGCTTTACGCGGCGCGACATGATGCGCACGGTATTGGCCGGCAGCATGATGGTGGGTACCGCTGGCAGCATGCTGGCGGTGGCCGGGAATGCTTATGCACAGACGCCGCGGCGCGGTGGCAAGATCAAGATCGCGACGCAGTCCAGCTCCACCGCCGATACCCTCGATCCGGCCAAGGCGGCGCTTTCCACCGATTACACCCGGGTCAACATGTTCTATAACGGCTTGACCACGCTGGATGCCAAACTGGCGCCGCAAATGGTGCTGGCGGAAGAAATCAATACCAGCGACGCCACGCTGTGGACTATCAAGCTGCGCAGCGGCGTTCGTTTCCATGACGGCAAGCCCTTGACTCCCGCCGACGTGGTGTATTCATTGATGCGCCACAAGGATCCGGCGACGGCATCGAAGGCCAAGGCGCTCGCCGACCAGTTCGAATCGATCAAAGCCAGCGGCCCCAACGAAGTACAGATCAAGCTGACCGGCCCGAATGCTGACTTGCCGGTAATCCTGGCCACCGCTCAGTTCCTGATCATCAAGGACGGCACCACCACATTCACCACGGCAAACGGAACCGGCGCCTTCAAGTGCAAGGAATTCACGCCGGGCGTGCGCACCGTCGGCGTTCGCAACGAAGAATACTGGAAGTCCGGCAAACCGTACCTGGACGAAGTCGAACTGTTCGGCATTCCAGACGAAGCAGCGCGCATCAATGCGCTGCTGTCCGGCGACGTGCACTGGATCAATGAAGTAAATCCGCGCTCGACCCAACGCGTCAAGTCGAGCCCTGGTTATACCGTACTGGAAACCAAATCCGGCCTTTACACCGACCTGGTCATCCGCCAGGATGTGGCGCCAGGCAAGAGCAACGATTTCACGCTCGGCATGAAATACCTGATGGATCGCGAACAGATCAAGACTGCCGCCTTCCGCGGCTATGCCGTGATCGGCAACGATCAGCCTATCGATCCGACCAACCGCTTTCATTTCGCCGGCTTGCCGCAACGCCCATACGATCCGGATAAGGCCAAGTTCCATTTGCAGAAGGCCGGCGTGATCGGCAGCACCATTCCGCTGGTGGCCACGGTTGCCGCCGCCGGTTCGGTCGACATGGCGCTGTTGATGCAGCAATCGGCGCAGAAGATCGGCCTGAAGCTGGATGTCAAGCGCATGCCTGCCGACGGTTACTGGTCCAATCAATGGATGAAAGTACCGCTCGGTTTCGGCAACATCAATCCGCGTCCTAGCGCTGACATCCTGTTCACCCAGTTCTTCAAGTCGGATTCCGCGTGGAACGAGTCGGGCTGGAAGAACGATCAGTTCGATCAATTGCTGGTGGCGGCGCGGGCCCAGACCGATTTCGCCAAGCGCAAACAGATGTATGCTGACATGCAGGTACTGGTGCATGAAAAATGCGGGATCGGGGTTCCGGTGTTTATCGTCAACCTGGAAGGCGTCAGCAGCAAGATCAAAGGTATCCAGCCAATTCCTCTGGGGGCGTTCATGAACTACACCGCTGCCGAATATGTCTGGCTGGAAGCCTGAGGTTCTGCTTCAAAAAGACGCAAGGCGTGTTTGTGGCCGCATGCCTGCAGCAGATTATGGCTGAGAACAACATTCGTCAGGTTGCAACTGCATGGCAGTCTAGCGCTGCAGCCGGGCGGATGTCAGAAAGGAAGATGTAATGAACGGCACGGTCGGACGTCTTATTATCAACCGGCTCGGCCTCGGAATATTGACATTGCTGCTAGTGTCGATCGGGGTCTTTTTGATTACCAACCTGTTGCCCGGCGATGCGGCGCAAGCGGCGCTCGGCCAGTCGGCAACACCGGAAACCGTGGCCGCACTGCGTTTGCAGTTCGGTCTGGATCAACCGGCGCCAGTGCGCTATTTCTACTGGCTGAGTGGATTATTATCCGGTAATCCGGGGATTTCACTGGTCAACAACGTGCCGGTAGCGCAGCTGATTGCCGGCCGCCTGCCCAGTTCTCTGCTGCTGGCGGCCGTGACTGCCGCAGTGTCGGTGCCGATTGCGCTGACACTGGGAATTACCTCCGCCATGTATCGCGGCTCCCTTTTCGATCGCGTGATCAGCGTCGGTTCAGTATCGATGGTGTCGGTACCGGAATTTCTGGTGGCAACCATTGCCGTGATGATATTTGCGGTCAAGCTGCGCTGGCTATCGGCGCTTTCACACACTGCCGATATCGCTTCGGCCGGCCAGTTCCTGAAGGCATACGCGATGCCGGTGCTTACCTTGTGCTGCGTGATCGTGGCGCAGATGTCCCGCATGACACGGGCCGCAGTCATTGATCAGTTGAGTTCTTCCTATGTCGAGATGGCCGCACTCAAAGGCGCCCGGCCAACCCGCATCGTGCTGAGCCATGCTTTGCCGAATGCTATCGGGCCGATTGCCAATGCGGTGGCGCTGAGCCTGTCTTACCTGCTGGGCGGGGTAATCATCGTCGAATCCATTTTCAACTATCCCGGCATCGCCAGCCTGATGATCGATGCCGTCACAACCCGCGACATGCCGCTGGTGCAAGCCTGCGCGATGATTTTCTGTTGCGCCTATCTGCTGCTGGTGCTGGCCGCAGACATCTGCGCGATCGTCTCCAATCCAAGGTTGAGGAACCGGTGAATACCATGCCTAACTCCAATGTCGTCGTCGCCGACAAATTGCCGCCGCCGTCGCCGGCAGCGAAGCCGCGCCGTTTTTCGATATCCATCCTTGGCCTGATCGGCCTGTGCATCGTGGTTTTCTGGCTATTGATGGCCGTGATCGGACCAACCATCTCGCCTTACGACGCCGGACAGATTGTGGATGCCGATGTCTTCGGCAGCCTCAGCAGGAAATTATTGCTGGGCAGCGACTACCTCGGCCGCGATATGCTCAGCCGGATTCTGTTCGGCACCCGTTACACCATCGGCCTGGCGCTGGCGGCGACGCTCCTGGCTTGCTCGATAGGCACCGGATTGGCGCTGTGCGCGGCGCTGGCCGGCGGTTGGGTCGACGCCGTCATGAGCCGCACGCTGGATGCTCTGATTTCGATTCCGAGCAAGATGTTTGCATTGATGATGGTGGCCTCTTTCGGTTCTTCGCCTGAGTTGCTGATCATTACGGCAGCCATCACTTACATGCCGGGTTCCTACCGGATTTCGCGCGCGCTGGCGGTGAATGTGCAAACCATGGAATACGTTCAGGCTGCCCGTGCTCGCGGCGAGGGTGCACTGTATATCACTTGCATCGAGATGCTGCCGAACATGATCCGTCCGGTGCTGGCTGACGCCGGCTTGCGCTTCGTGTTCGTGGTGTTGCTGCTGAGCGGCCTGAGTTTTCTTAGCTTGGGGGTCCAGCCGCCGGATGCCGACTGGGGCTCGCTGGTGCGGGAAAACATTGCCGGCCTGGGCGAGGGCGCTCCTGCCGTCATCATGCCGGCGCTGGCGATTGCGACGCTGACCATCGGTGTCAACCTGTTGATCGATAATTTGCGTGGCAAGCGCTCCAGGAAGGATTGATATGAACAAGAACGCCAAAGCCAACGTCAAAACCGGCGACAGTGATCTGGTCAAGGTTTCCGGCTTGCGGGTAGTCGCCACCAAAGACAGCGGCGACGATGTGGTGATCGTCAAGGATGTGGATTTTTCGGTTGCGCGCGGTGAAGTGCTGGCGCTGATCGGCGAATCGGGTTCCGGCAAGACCACCATCGCGCTGTCGCTGCTGGGTTATGCCCGTGCCGGTTGTCGTATCGTCGGCGGCAGCATTCGAGTCGGCCAGCGTGAGCTGTTGAGCATGACTCGGGCCGAGTTGTCGCACATGCGCGGCCGCGACGTCGCCTATATCGCCCAGAGCGCAGCAGCGGCTTTCAATCCGTCGAAAACGCTGATGGACCAGGTTATCGAAAGTGCGCTGATCCACAAGACCATGACACGTGCCCAGGCCGAAGCCAAGGCGGTCGGCCTGTTCCGTTCTCTGGCATTGCCTGATCCTGAAAACATTGGCAAGCGTTATCCGCATCAGGTTTCGGGCGGTCAGCTGCAGCGCCTGATGGCGGCGATGGCGCTGATTACCGATCCCGAACTGGTGATCCTGGACGAGCCGACCACGGCGCTCGATGTGACGACGCAGATCGAAGTGCTGCGTGCCTTCAAGAATGTGGTCAAGGAACTCGGCACCACCGCCGTCTATGTCTCGCATGACCTGGCAGTGGTGGCGCAAATGGCGGATCGCATCGTGGTGCTGCGCGACGGCCAGATCCGCGAGGTCGGCAGTACCGGTCAGATTCTGACCGCGCCCGAGAATACCTATACCCAGAGCCTGCTGGCGGCTGCCGCACCGGCAGCACGCGGGCAACTGCCGCTGGCGCCGGAGCAGGAACAGGAACAGGATGCGCCGTTGTTGCGCATACGGGGCCTGATTGCAGGTTATGGCCGGCCGGACAACAAGGGATTGCCGTCGGTACGGATTCTGGATGACATCAATTTGACGATACGGCGCGGCACCACCATCGGCATTATCGGCGAATCCGGCTCTGGCAAGACCACGCTGGCGCGCACCGTGGCAGGCCTGGTGGCGCCGGCGCGCGGCAGTATCACGCTCGACGGCGAACCGCTGCCGCCAACCCTGCAGGGCCGCAGCCGAGAGCAGTTCCGGCGGGTACAGATCGTGTTCCAGAATGCCGACACCGCGCTCAATCCGGCGCACACCATAGGCCGCATGCTGGCGCGGCCGCTGGCTTTTTATCATGGGCTTGACGGCAACGCGAAACGCAAGCGCATCGCCCAGTTGCTGGATCTGGTGCAACTGCCAGGCAGTGTCATCGACCGCTTGCCGGGCGAACTTTCGGGTGGGCAGAAGCAGCGTGCCAACCTGGCGCGGGCGCTGGCGGCCAATCCCGATCTGATCCTGTGCGACGAGGTAACCTCGGCGCTGGATACGGTAGTCGGCGCGGCGATCCTGGATTTGCTGGCCGAACTGCGGCGCGAGTTGAATGTGTCTCTTATGTTTATCAGCCATGACATCAGCACCGTGCGCGCCATTTGCGACGACATCGTGGTTCTGTATGCCGGCCGCATGGTTGCCAAGCGGCCGCGTGAAGCGATGATGGCGCCTCCATATCATCCGTATTCGCATCTGTTGCTGTCGTCCGTGCCGGCGCTCAAGCAGGGCTGGCTAGAGCAGGTATGCGGCCGCGTGCCGCAGGATCTGCCGGCCATCGGCGAGGTGGCGTCTTCGCCCGATATCTGTGCTTTCCTGCACCGTTGTTCGCTGCGCGTCGATGGCACTTGTAATGTAGTGCCGCCGCTGCGGCGCTCGCTGGAGCACGGCGGCGAGATTCTTTGCCATCGCACCGATACCGATTTGCAGCATTTGCAACAACCGTTGATTGCAGTCGAAGGTGTAACGGTATGAACAGCAGCAACACACGTTTTGTCAGGCTCGGCGAAACCGAGCGTGAAAAGATCGTATTTCTGATCAACGATAAGCCGGCCGAAGCGTTGCAGGGCGATACGCTGATGGTGGCGATCTTGAACAATATCGATCATTTGCGCCAGTCTGAATTCGGCGATGGCAAGCGTTCCGGTTTTTGCCTGATGGGAGCCTGCCAGGATTGCTGGGTCTGGACTGCTGCCGGTGGCCGCCTGCGCGCCTGTTCGACGCTGGTCAGCGAAGGAATGCAAATATCAACCCGTCAACCGGAGCTGACATGGCCCAACCTCGCGTAGTGATTGTCGGCGCCGGCCCGGCAGGGGTGCGCTGCGCCGAACAGTTCGTCAAGGCAGGCTTGCGGCCCACCGTGATCGATGAGGGCCGCCGCGACGGTGGCCAGATCTATCGCCGCCAGCCGGAAAATTTCAAACGTCCGTATGGTACTTTGTACGGAACAGAGGCCGGGCGCGCCGAGTCGCTGCATCGCAGCTTCGACGCCTTGCGTGGTGCGATTGATTACCTGCCGGAAACGCTGGCCTGGAATGTCAGCGAGGGCCGCATACACTTGGTCAGAAATGGCCATGTGAGTAGCCTGGCGTATGAAATCCTGGTGCTGTGCACCGGCGCCACCGACCGCCTGATGCCGCTCAAGGGTTGGCATTTCGCCGGCACCTACAGCCTCGGCGCGGCGCAGGTTGCGCTGAAATCTCAAGCTTGCTCGGTTGGCCGCGAAGTCGTGTTTCTCGGCAGCGGACCGCTGCTGTATCTGGTAGCGAGCCAATATATCAAAGCCGGCGCCAAAGTGGCGGCAGTGCTGGATACGTCGAGTTTCTGGCAGCAGCTGAGTGCAATGCCAAAATTGATGGCGCGCCCTTCGCTGCTGAAAAAGGGCGTGTTGCTGGTTGCGGCGATCAAGCGCGCCGGGGTGCCGGTGCTGAACGGCGTGACGCCGCTGGAAATTATCGGCGATGCGGATAAGGGCGTGCGGGCGGTCAGCTATCGTCAAGCCAATGGAGAAACCGCCAGCATATCTTGCGATGCGGTGGCGATGGGTTATCACCTGCGGGCTGAAACCCAGTTGGCCGATCTCGCGCGTTGCGAATTTGCTTTTGATCATGCTTCACGGCAGTGGTTGCCGAGAACAGGCGAAGACGGCCGAAGTTCTGTGCCCGGCGTGTATCTGGCCGGCGACGGCGTACGCATTCTCGGTGCCGACGGCGCCGAAAATGCCGGCCGCCTGGCAGCGCTGGCAGCGCTTGCCGATTGCGGTCACACGGTGGACCAGCCAGAGTTCGCAGCGTTGCGTAAGCAACAGCTGGCGATGGAACGTTTCCGCCAGGGTTTGCTACAGGCATTTCCCTGGCCGGCACGGCAAGCGGCCAGTTTGCCCGATGAGGCAATTGTCTGCCGCTGTGAATGCATCACCGCCGGTGAGTTGCGGCACGCGGTGTCTGGCATGGGGGCTGTTGAAGCAAATCGCGCCAAGGCTTTCAGCCGAGTCGGCATGGGCCGTTGCCAGGGACGTTATTGCGGTCATGCCGGCGCCGAAGTGATTGCGGCGGCAGCTGGCATTCCGATTGCAGAGGTCGGCCGTTTGCGGGCGCAAGCGCCGGTCAAGCCGCTGGCGTTCAGCGTTGTAGAGGATGCGCCATGACGACCCGGCAGGCGGATGTGATTATCGTAGGTGGCGGCATCATGGGCAGCGCCACTGCTTTTTTCCTGCGTCAGCGCGGACGCTCTGTGATATTGCTGGAACGCGGACTGTTGGGGCAGCAAGCCAGCGGCACCAATTTCGGCAATGTGCGGCGGCAAGGGCGCTTCTTGCCGCAGCTGCCGCTGGCCAATCGCTCGCTGGACATCTGGCGGCGGCTACCGCAGCTGATTGGTGAAGATGTGGAGTTTTTACCCTCCGGCCATATCCGCGTCTGCTATGGCCAGGATAGGGTCGGCATGCTGGAGGAGTATGCACTTGCTGCGCGTACTTACGGCCTCGACCTGGAAATGTTCGCCGGCGAACGGATGCGCGCACGTTTCCCATTCCTGGGGCCGGAGGTCGGCGCAGCGTCGTATTCGCCGCTCGACGGCCATGCCAATCCACGCCTGGCGGCGCCGGCGTTCGGTCGTGCCGCAGCAAAAAACGGCGCGCAGATTTTCGAGAATACCGAAGTGGACGCGATAACCAGGCAGGGCGACGATTTTCTTGTCAGCGCCACCGACGGCCGCTTGTTTAAGGCGCCGGCGATGCTGGTGGCGGCGGGAGCCTGGGCCGACAAGCTGTGCCTGCAATTCGACGAACCGGTCGACCTGGTTGCGCGCGGTCCGCAAATGGGGGTTACCGAACCGGTGCCGTATGGTTTGAAGACGGTGGTGGGAGTGACTTCGCCGCGTGACGAAGAGATTTTGTACTTCCGCCAGATCCCGCGCGGCAACATCATCTTCGGCGGCGGTGGCCGTGGTCCTGCTTACCCGGATCTGCGGCGTGCCTACGTGATGCCGAAGAATACCTTGAACCAGTTAAGGCAGTTGCAGCGGCTGGCGCCGGCGCTGGCGAATTTGAATGTAATCCGGGTGTGGAGCGGCGTTGAAAGTTATATGCCGGACGACCTGCCGGTCATGGGGCCGAGTGCCCGGGTCAGCGGCTTGCATTACGCATTCGGCTTTTGCGGACATGGCTTCCAGCTTGGCCCGGGAGTTGGCGATGTGATGGCGGAGCTGATCGATACCGGACGTACCACGACACCTATAGAACCGTTCTTGATCAGCCGGTTTTCAAAGCAGATGCCCGCTCAGGCTGAATTGATCTTGGATAAGTTTGTTGAGCAGGAGTGAGCGCTCTGTTTTTCACCTACTCGTAATCAATGAACATCCCGATCGCAATGCAGAGTGACTGACGGTTTCTCGCACTCTCGTGGTGAGTTTTAACAGAATCCGCACCGTTTCCATTCAACGGTGACCTCTGCAGCAAGCCATGCTGGCGCTAGCGCCAAAAACCATGGATTGTGTTCCGCGAGATTGATAAAACAAGATATTTGTGCATTCTCACCATGGTGTAATCCATTTCAGAAGATACAGTTTTCGACGGGCAGCAATGTGTTTCGTCGAGTTTGTGGAATTGCCGATCTCCGCGGCCTGGCCGTTGAGGGCGGACTTTGATAGTCAAGGAGGCAGGTATGAATTTTGCGCAGGATGGAAAAAGCCCTCCCAGGAATCTAGTTGGCATCGGCGTGGTCGTTGTTTTGCATGTTCTTCTGGTTTATGGACTTCTTACAGGGCTTGCCCGTAAGGTTGTAGAAGTGATCCAGCAGCCGGTCGAGACCAAGATCATCGAAGAGTTCAAGCCGCCGCCGCCGCCGCCGCCGGACCAGGTGGTGCCGCCGCCGCCAAAATCGGTCGCGCCGCCACCGCCGTTCGTTCCTCCGCCAGAAGTAAAAGTAACGCCGCCGCCGCAGGATAATGTGATTGCCGCGGTGACCAATGTCAAACCGCCGTCCAACGACCTGCCGACTTCGGTGGCGCAGCCGTCGGCTGCCGGCGAGGCTGGGCCGGCGCACACCAGCGCCAAGATTGCAGGAAATTGCGAGAAGCCGGAATACCCGCGGTCGTCCTTGCGCAACGAAGAAGAGGGCATGGTGACGGTCAAGCTGACCATCGGCGCCGACGGCAACGTCCTTGATTCTGCGGTTGAAAAAAGCAGCGGTTTCAAGGACCTGGACCGGGCCACGGTAAAAGCGTGGAGCCTGTGCCATTTCAGCCCCGCCATGGCCGATGGCAAAGCGGTGCAGTCGTCGACCAGGATGCAGTATGTCTGGAAGCTCGAGTAGGCGCGGATAAGCGCAAATGCGCACAAATACACCATCACGTCGCGATTGCGGCAATCTACTTTCTAAATTTTGGAGCATCAGCATGCCTATCACTCGTAACCGCCTGTCCGCCCTTGCCACTGCCCTGATGATCTCCGCCGCGACGATCTCGGCGCCACTGGCAGCAATCGCCCAAACACCAGCCGCCGCATCGGCTCCAGCAGCGTCGGCACCAGCAGCCTCAGATGCGCCGAAAGCGGCCGACACTGCTGCAGCGGCATCGCTGGCAGATAGCCCAACCCCGCCGCCACAGCCGGCAGCCAAGGAAACCGTGGACAATCCGTACGGCCTGGACGCCCTGTGGAAAGGCGGCGACTTCGTCGCCCGCGGCACCCTGATCATCCTGGTGCTGATGTCGATGGGCAGCTGGTACATCATCATCACCAAGCTGATCGAGCAGGTGAAACTGATGGGCCAGGCAAAAAATGCACAAAAGACATTCTGGAAAGCCGCTAGCGTCGAGGCAGGCGTGGCCGGCCTCAAGCCAAACAGCGCTTACCGCTTCATCGCCCAAAACGGCGTGAATTCGACCCAGCACCATGACGGCGCGCTGCTGGAGCAGATCGACCTGAATACCTGGGTGACGATGTCGATCCAGCGTTCGGTGGAGAAAGTCCAAAGCCGCCTGCAAGACGGCCTGGCATTCCTGGCAACTGTCGGTTCGACCGCGCCGTTCGTCGGCCTGTTCGGTACCGTCTGGGGTATTTACCACGCGCTGACCGCGATCGGTATCGCCGGCCAGGCGTCGATCGACAAGGTTGCCGGTCCGGTCGGTGAAGCGCTGATCATGACCGCGATCGGTCTGGCAGTGGCTGTGCCTGCGGTGCTGGGCTACAACTGGCTGGTTCGCCGCAACAAGAGCGCGATGGAAGAAATCCGCTCGTTCAGCGCCGACCTGCACTCGGTCCTGCTGAGCGGCGTGATGTCCTCGAGCTCGGCGGTCCAGGTTGCCCACATCA
>NZ_FOLC01000019.1 GCF_900112135.1 Collimonas sp. OK412 | reverse complement strand
CCAATACCGACCGCTTCGGCAATGCCAGAAAAGCGGTGGCGTTTGCGGGGTTAGATCCTCGTCACCACGAATCTGGTAGCAGCGTGAAGGCAAAGCCACGCATGTCCAAGGTGGGGCATACATTTCTGCGCAAGGCCCTCTATATGCCTGCTATGGTCACTCTCTACAGAACCGCCTGGGGGAAAACATTCCGCGCACGCCTTGCAGCATCAGGAAAACCACCTATGTTGATTATCGGCGCCATGATGCGCAAACTCATTCATGTCGCCTTCGGAGTGCTCAAATCACAAAAATCTTTCGATGCTTCCTTGCATATCACTTGACGCGAATAACAGTATCTACCGGGTACGCCTTACAGTGTTCACCTTTGAAAGTGGTGGATTAAATTACGGGGTATAGAGTTCCATTCGATTGGTAAAGCCTCCTGCGATCAGTACCTTGCCGTTTTTCAGTGCGATCGCCGTGGGATAGGCGTGAGAGGTATTGAGGTTTCCGGTTCTTTCCCAGGTATTAGTATTTGAGTTGTAAAGTTCTGCCATGAGAGTCGCTCCGTAGCCGCCGGCAGCGAGTACATTACCGTCTTCCAGCCGCACTTGAGAATGATCGGGGCGAGCATAATTCATTGGAGAAGCTGGCCGCCACTCACCGAGATTTGGATCATAAAGTTCCGCTGTCTTCAACTGATAGTCCGCAGCATGGAGACTATCGTAGCCGCCGGCGACCAGAATCTCTCCATTTTCCAGCTCAGTCATGGCGTGATCGCGGCGAGGGCCAGTCATGGGGTCTGTTGACGTCCATGTATCGGCATCTGGATCATAAAGCTCCGCCGTAGCTTGAACCGAGTATACCGAGGGATTGGATAGTCCCCCGGCGACCAGAACTTTGCCAGTTTTCAGCAACACAGCGGTGTGACCCCTAGTACGAGAGTTCTCCATCAACGTTTTGGTGAACTCCCAGCTGTCGGTGCTGGGATCATAAATTTCTGCCGTGTTATCGGTGCCGAAATATCCTCCCCCAACAACCAATACATTGCCATCTGGCAGCAAGGTTGCGGTGTGTTCGGCGCGCGGCTGCTTCATATTATTCATTGATTGCCAGCTGTCAGCAACGGGATCGTAAAGCTCTACAGTCCCTAGCGTGATGCTGACGTTCCCTTCTTTTAAGCCTCCGGTCACCAACACCTTGCCGTTCTTCAGCAAGGTAGCGGTGTGCAGATAACGAGCGGTTTTCATCGTTCCGGCAGGCTTCCAGTTGTTATTCTCTGAGTCATAGAGTTCGGTTGTAGCCCAGCCGCTTGTCACGTTGCTTCTTCCTCCGGCGACCAGTATCTTGCCGTCATCCAGCTTGGTGGCGGTATGGTAGTAACGCGAAGTAGCCAGGCTTGCGCCTGGTTCAAACGCCCCTGAACTGACGACGGCGATGGTAATGGTTGCCAAAGTGCCGCCGTCCTGATTGTTGCCAGTAATGGTGTAGAGTTTTTCTTCCTGCAGGGTAGTTGGCGTACCGGTGATTTCCCCGCTATCCGTGTTCAGGCTCAGTCCTTCCGGCAATGGCGGATGGACGCTGAATTCGGTAATGGCGCCTCCAGTGGCAGTGGGCAAATTCGGAGCGACGACTTTGCCTTGTGGATAGATAGCCACTGGCTGGCTATAGGTGAGGTTATCGGGAGGCTGTAAAGAATCGGCAATGCCGATTATCAACGCCCGCGACACTGCGCCGACAGCATTGCTGGCGCTGATGACATAAGTAGCGGCAGGTTTCGCCGTGCTGGAGGCGCCGCTGATCACGCCGGTGGAGGGATCCAGCTGCAACCCGTCCGGCAAGGCAGGGGAAGCGCTGAATTGCGTAACCGCGCCGCCTTCGGTGTATGGCAGGTTGGGATTGATATCTGCATTGACCGGATAAGAGACCGGGTTTTCTTTGTAGCGCAGCAAGGTTGGCGCAGTGACGGCGGCAGTCACTTCAATTTGCAGATAGGCGGTTGCCGCGCCGTGCGCATTGCTGCCGGTGACGGTATGGATAACCGCGGGGGCGGCCTCGACTGGCGTGCCGCTGATGACGCCGCTTACCGCGTCCAGCACCAGGCCGGCCGGCAGGGCCGGTTCCACGCTATAGTCGGTGATCTTGCCGCCGCTGTTGCGCGGGACATTCGGCGTGATTGCCTGATGTTGTGCATGACTGGCCGAGCTCACGGCATAGACCAGGCCGGTCGGGGGATTGACGCCGGCGCCTGGGCCGGGATCAGAACCAGTATCAGAACCGCCGCCGCAGCCATACAGCAAACCGAGCACGGCAATGCCCAAGAGTAAATGCAGTTTCTTGAAAAATTGCCGCGGCGACACTAGCGTTGGCAGACAATTTTCTGTGATGTCATTCCAATTCAGGCGATGAATTCGATTCATTTTGCGTCCTTGCAGTTTGGCTGCTGGCTGTCCGGCAACAGAATCGAAAACAATACGCATTTGCTCAAAATGGAGACATAGGAATTGTCTTAAAAAATTTAATTAACGGAAAGTAACGCGGTAAGGCGTGGATACTGTTATTCACGTCGCGTTTGGAGTGCTCAAACCAGAAAAATCTTTCGACTCTACTTTGCATATCACTTGACGTGAATAACAGTATCTACGGAGTGTTTTACAGGCTCGTCATTTCAGCAGGTTCAGCCGCTGATGCCATTCAAACAAGGACTCGCGCGGAAACTGCTTGAACTGCTTGTCCTTGCGGCCCGCCTTGACTTCCACCCATGGCGCCTTGTAATCCAGCAGCAGGTGGGTGTATTCAGGCGGCGCCGGCAGCGGCGTATCGATGGCCGATGCGAATGGATGGACCAGTTCCGGCCATTCCGGGCTGTAGAGCCACAGCGCGCTGCCGCAACGCCGGCAGAAATGGCGTTGCGCGGTGCTGGTATGGACGCGCGATTCGCCTTGCCGCTTGAGTTTTGCGTGATAGATGCTGACGTCGTCCCGGCCTTGCACTTTCAGGGTGCGGGCGTCGCCGCCGATGTTGACGGCGTATCCACCGCCGCCCTGGGTCTTGCGGCAAATCGAACAATAACAGCGCTGGTAAGGGTAGGGCGTGTCGCTTTCCAGGCTGAAGCGGACTGCGCCGCAATGGCAGGATCCCTTGAGCTTCATGGTTCTCTCCTAGTTGTCGCTGCCGCCAGTATCGCCGATCCCGGTGTTCAGGGTGTGTTAAGCACCGAACATACATGCCAGCTGTTGAAGCGCATCATGCTTCCTTGTTTCATCCCCCTCATCGCAGACCTTGCCGGCCGGACAGCAGCCTGGGCTCAAGCGCGTGAACGTCGATGGCAGTATAGTTAAACGAACTTAAGCGAACTCAAATCAACCCAACTCAAGGTAGTCTGATCAAGGAAATTGTCATGGCGCTGGACCGTACTTACATGATTGAAACCACGAATGCGCTATTTACGCTGGTCATCACCGAAACCAGCGATGGCGGCCGCTATAAGGCGACGTATGTCGGCACGCGGCAGAAAGTCGAGCTGCCTTGGGTCGATAATCCCGGGCTGGGGCAGAAAGACCTTGACGGCGAAGCGGAAGACGTCGATTTTGACGCGCTCATCGCGACTTGCCACCGCCAGATCGCGGAGCGCGGCGGCGAGATACTTGGCATCCAGGATATTTCCGTCATCGACGAGCGTCCCCGCAGGGACTGGGGAACCAGCCGTTGACAATCCGGCCGCCGTCCGGAAACAGCATTACCTCCCGCTAGCAATGATTATTTGACAGTAGCCGACGTCGGCAAGCGTGGCCTTGTCCGCAAAAAAACTTGCGGAATCGCTGCTGATGGAGAATTATTTAAGCTCCGATCCGTCTCACTCCCAATGACACTGTCAAGGCCTGGCACAGCAGAACCGGGCCGGCCGGCGCTCGCCGGCGTTGTGCGAGCGTAGTTCTTTCATCGCCTGGATAGACAAGGAGATCTCCATGAGGCCAGTCAGCACCTACATCATTGAAACCGACAATGCGCTTTTCACGCTGGTGGTCACGGAAACGGATGAAGGCGGTCCATACAGCGCCTCGTATATCGGGACCAGCCCGAAATTTGAACAGACCGAGATCGACGATGACGACAGCGGCCCGGCGCAGGAGGACCTGGAGGGGAAATTGGAGGACGCGGATTTCGATGCGCTGCTGGCAGCCTGCCACCGGGAGATCGTCGAGCGCGGCGGCGAGATCGTCAGCATCGAAGATATATCTGACGACGATGATGAGGAACGCTAGCATTTCACGCGGGAACATCGGATTTTTGCGACGGAGCGCGGCTTCCCCCTGGCCGAAAGCGGAAATCCTTCAGGGTTGATATATACTGCAGCATAACTGTATATCCATACAGTCAACCATCTTCAATTTTGCCTGGCGCTCTTCGCAATGCGCAGAGCTGCGGCGGCCGCAACATGATCAGAGTGCTGGAAAACCGTTTTTATTATCTCGACAATTTCCTTGCCGTGGTGGCGTCGGTGCGGGCCCGCTATCGGCACTTGCTGGATAGCGAAGAGTGGGATTTCGTCGACGGTTTCGAGGCACTGCCGCTGGCATCGCGCGCGCTGCTGGTGCGGATGGTGATGCGCAAGGGCGAGCTGTTTCGCCTGGACCGGCTGCGCTACGGTGAAATCGGCTGTCCGCGCAGCGCTGCAGCGCCTCTGGTCGCCGCCGGCTGGCTGGACGGAGAGCCGGCCATCGACATCGGACAACTGTGCAGCCTGCTGACGAAGACCGAGCTTGCAGAAATATTTCCGCTGCTGCCGCGCAGCGCGCGCAAGGCAGGACAGCTGGAAATCCTGCGCGGCGAGCATGGCGACGCGGTGCGCACGCTGGCCGGCTGGGGTATCGACGACCAGCTGTTGCAGCTGCGCATTGCACCTTTGTGCGACCGGCTGCGGCTGATGTTCTTTGGCAACCTGCACCAGGACTGGTCGGAGTTCGTGCTGTCGGAATTGGGGATTTTCCGGTACGAACAGGTCGATTTGTCGCTTGCGCAAGGTTTCAGCAGCAGGCAAGACATCGACGATTACCTGCACCTGCACGCCTGCCGCGAACGGTTCAGCAACGGCGCAGCGCCGGCAGCCGTGCTGGCTGACCTGCCAGGCATGCCTTATCCGAATGACTGGCTGGAACAGCGCCGCAGCAAGCTGCTGTTCCAGGTTGCCCAGCACTACGAACGCAGCGCCGAACTGCCGGCCGCGCTGCGCCTTTATGCGGAATGTGCGTGGCCGGGTGCGCGCCTGCGTGCGATCCGCGTGCTGGAACGTTGCGGCCAGCCCGATGCGGCTTTCGCACTGGCGCAGCAGGCCGAGCGGCAACCGGAAAGCGAAGCTGAAAAACAGCAGCTGCTGCGCGTCATGCCGCGTTTGCGGCGGCAGCTGGGCCACGGCAAGATGCCGCAGGTCGCCGCCGCGGCTATCGTCCGCCAGGATATGGCGTTGCCGCGAGCCGAGTCCGGCATCCCGGTCGAAACCGTGCTTGCCGGCCATCTGTCGCGCCCCGATGCGCCCGCCGTCTACGTCGAAAACACGCTGATCAATTCGCTGTTCGGCCTGCTGTTCTGGGATGCCGTCTTTGCGCCGCTACCGGGCGCGTTTTTCCATCCGTTCCAGAGCGGCCCGGCCGACCTGCACAGCGCCGATTTCCAGCAACGCCGCGCCACGCTGTTCGAGGCCGGTTTCGCCCAGTTCGACAGCGGCGGCTATAAGCAGGCCATCTGGCGCAATTTCCGCGCCAAGGCCGGCATCCAGTCGCCATTCGTGTTCTGGGAGTCCATCGATGAAGCACTGCTGGCAATGGCGCTGGATTGCCTGCCGCCGCTGCACCTGCGCAAATGTTTCGAGCGCATCCTGCAGGATATCAAGACCAACCGTTCCGGCTTGCCGGACCTGATCCAGTTCTGGCCGGCGGAAAAACGCTACCAGATGATCGAAGTCAAGGGCCCGGGCGACCGCCTGCAGGACAACCAGGTCCGCTGGCTGCACTATTTTGCCGAACACGGCATTCCGGTCGCCGTCTGTTACGTGCAATGGGCCGGAGAGTGCGCGTGAACCAGGCCGCATACGTAATCGCCGTCCGCGCCCTGTGCGAGTTCACGGCCAAACAGGGCGACCTTGACCTGCGCTTCACGCCGGCGCCGACCGCGCTGGAAGGCATCGCCGGTCACGCCGTGGTGGCGTCACGCCGCGATGCCGCTTATGAAAAAGAAGTCAGCCTCAGTGGCAGCTACGGGCCGCTGCTGGTGCGCGGCCGCGCCGACGGCTACGATCCGGTCTTGAACCGGCTGGAAGAAATCAAGACTTTCCGCGGCAGTCTGGAGCGCATGCCGGACAACCACCGTCATCTGCACTGGGCGCAGGTGCGGATCTACGGCCACTTGCTGTGCCAGGCGCGCAACCTGTCCGAGCTGCAGCTGGCGCTGGTGTACTACGACATCGGCAAACAGAAGGAAACCTTGCTGACGGAATATGCAACTGCGGCTTGCCTGCAACGGTTTTTCGAAGAGCAGTGCGGCCGCTTCCTGGCCTGGGCCGAACAGGAGATGGCGCATCGCGCCGCACGCGACGCCCAGCTCACCGCCTTGCGCTTTCCGCACGCCGATTTCCGCCCCGGCCAGCGGATCCTGGCGGAAGCGGTGTACAAGGGTGCCAGCAGCGGCCGTTGCCTGCTGGCACAGGCGCCGACCGGCATCGGCAAGACGATCGGCAGCCTGTTCCCTTTGCTCAAGGCAAGCCCCGGCCAGGGGCTGGACAAGATATTTTTTCTTTCAGCCAAGACGCCGGGGCGCGCGCTGGCGCTGGAAGCGACGGCGCGCATCAAGCAAAGCGCGGCGGGATTGCCGTTGCGCGTACTGGAGCTGGTCGCGCGCGACAAGGCGTGCGAACATCCCGACAAAGCCTGCCATGGCGACTCCTGTCCGTTGGCGCAGGGGTTTTACGACCGCCTGCCGCAGGCGCGCAGCGCCGCCATCGACAGCGGTGCGATGGACAAGGAGGGCTTGCGCCAGGTCGCCGCCGCACATCGCGTCTGTCCCTATTACCTGAGCCAGGAGCTGGTGCGCTGGTCGGACGTGATCGTCGGCGACTACAACTATTATTTCGACCTGAGCGCCATGCTGTACGGCCTGGCTAGCGCCAACCAGTGGCGGGTCGGCGTGCTGGTCGACGAAGCGCACAACATGATCGAGCGGGCGCGCAAGATGTATTCCGCCGAGATGGAACAAGCCGGCTTCAAAGCCGTGCGGCAAGCGGCGCCGCCGGCGCTCAAGCGCGCGCTGGACCGCGTCAACCGTCAATGGAATGCGCTGTACAAGGAGCAGGAAGCTGAATACCAGCGCTACGAAGACCTGCCGGACGGCTTCATCCAGGCGCTGCAGCAGGCCGTGGCCGATATCACCGACTACATGGTCGATCATCCGGCCGCCCTCGACAGCGACCTGCAGCGCTTCTATTTCGACGCCATGCACTTCACCCGCATTGCCGAGCTGTTCGATAGCCACTCGCTGTTCGACATCACCCGGCGCGGCGCCCATGGCGCGACGCTGTGCCTGCGCAATATCGTGCCGGCAAGCTTCCTGGCGCCGCGCTTTGCCGCTGCGCATTCGGCCACGCTGTTTTCCGCCACGCTCAGCCCTTGGCATTTTTACAGCAAGATACTGGGCATGCCCGACAACACCGCCTGGCTCGACGTGCCGTCGCCGTTTACCGCCGACCAGCTGTCAGTGCAGCTGGTCACCGGGATTTCGACCCGTTTCCAGCATCGCGAGCGGTCGCTGGCGCCGATCGTGGACCTGGTCGCCAGGCAATACCGGGAGCAGCCGGGCAACTACCTGACGTTTTTCAGCAGCTACGACTACCTGGAGAAAGTCGCCGCCATGTTCGCTGCGCGCTATCCCGATATCCCTTTGTGGCAGCAGGCGCGCCGCATGGATGAGCGGGAAAGGGAGCAGTTCCTGGCGCGGTTTACCGATACCTCGCAAGGCGTCGGTTTCGCGGTGCTCGGCGGCGCGTTTGCGGAGGGCATCGATTTGCCCGGCGCACGCCTGATCGGCGCGTTCATCGCGACCCTGGGGCTGCCGCAGGTCAATCCGGTCAATGAACAGATCATGTTGCAGATGGAGCGCACTTTCGGCCAGGGCTACGACTGCACCTACCTGTATCCCGGGTTGCAGAAAGTGGTGCAGGCCGCGGGCAGGGTGATCCGCACCGAGCGGGACCGCGGCGTGGTGTACCTGATCGACGACCGTTTTGCGCGGCAGGAAGTCAGGCAGCTGCTGCCCGCATGGTGGCAGCTCGGCAGCTGAGCTGCCGAGCTGGCGCAGGCATCAGGCAAACAGCAGGCGGTCGGTGCAATGGGAATCGTTGGGATCGAAATAGGGGCGGGCCCAGCTGTCGCTGGTGGACAGGAACCAGCCGACGGCAAGCGCAGCCTGCTGTTTCGAGGCCGGCACCGGTTCATTGGCCGCCGCCGGCGCGACGGCCGCCATCCGGTTCAGGAACTGGAAATGATCGACCAGTCCCACCGCTTCGATGGCGAACACCGTTGCGACGTCGCCGTCATGGATCGCCAGCAGGTTGTCGCCGTTGGCCTGTTCCCCGCCAAGGGCAAGGTTGGACGAGCCGCAGAACACAACTGGACTGTCGCCGCTGAAACCGCATACGACGAATTTATGATGGATCTGGTGGCCGATGCCGCTGATCGAGCGTACTTGGTCAAACGGCGGCGGCAGTATCGATTTGCCCGGCTTGCCGGTCACCAGCACACCGGTTTTCTTGCCCGGCGCATACAGGGAAATGCCGGTGTTGCTATCCGAAATGCCATAGCTGAAGACATTGCTGTCGGCGTGCAAATCCTTCAGCGCGGTATAGACCGGGCTGGTGCCGTTGTCGATCTCCATGACGGCAAACAGTACGCTGCCGTTCTTGGCGGGCTTGGTTTGTTCCTGCTGGATGCGGGCGGCGATGTCGCCAAGGTTCTTGGCGACGAATTCTGCCGTATGGGGCGCGAAGGTGATATCGGCGCGCGGCGAAATACCTTCGGGAATCGAGAACGTTGTGGAGGAAAACGGCGATTGCAGGTAGGCGCCGAGCTTGACGCCGCCTTGCCATACGGTCTCGAACAATTGCCCGTATTCGGCTGCGACGCCGGGATCGTCGAACACCATCACGTGGTTGGAGTTGACGTACAGGCCGGTAACGGAAAAATTGGTCGACCCGGTCAACACCTTCAGCGCGCTGTCCTTGTTGAAGGACACGAATACCTTGTCATGCGCATAACGCTTGAAATGGCCGCGCAGGATGGCGGCAGGGCTGGCGGCCACGGCCAGGAACTGCGCCTCGAACTCGTCCTCGGGCATCGGTTTGGCTGCGGAGTGATGCAGGGCTGCGTTGTCGAGGATGATGCGGACCCGGCCCTGCTTGCCCAGTTCCAGCAGGATCTTGCACAGGTCAGGCTCGTTCAGGTCGTAGGCAAACACATCGAGGTATTGCGCCGGATCTTGCAGCACTTCATTCAGGAATTCAAAAATCCGCTCCCTTGCCGTCAGCCCTAGCCATGCGTATTCGTCGGCAAAGGTGTACTGCTCGCCGGCGGCATTGGCGCCCGATACCTGCGTCGTATCGAACAGCAGTTCCTTGGTGTTGGGCCGGATCAGCGCGTTGACGCCGAAATGGTGGGCAAACGCCTGCGACTGCGTGTAGCCGCGGGTAAACCCGAGCTTGAACTTGTCTTTTGCAAACGGCCCGACATAAACGCTGACCGACACGCCCAGCGCCTCGTCAAGGGCGGTCATCGACTGCTTGTCGTCAAAATAGCGGGGGATCACCGTATAGGTGTATTCGCCGAAAAACGGCGTGAGCCCTTGGTGGACCGAGCCCGGCACATGCAGCCAGCGGAACTTGTGTATCGGCGCATTCACCGTTGAATTCGGCGGCTCGACCGGGTCCTGGGCATGCGCCGCCGGGGTTTCAAACTGCAGCGTGTTATAGAGGTAGTAGGGCGGCAGGCCCTTGGGCTGGCAGCGGATCGTGAAACCCGCCAGGTTGGCGGCGCCGTCAGGCTGGAGCAGGCTGAACGCCAGCAAGGTCTTGCAGTCGCCGACATGGGCGGTCACCGACAGCAACTGGGATTGATCTTTGACAGACGCCATGGCGATCCTCCGAATTCAGTTAGACATGTTCCGGTTCTCGAAGCACGAACGAAGAAATTTCGCCTGGCACACGGATTCAGTGCAGGAAGTCCAACCCGATTCAGGAGGAGTTGCAAAATACTAACGAAGAAATATGACTGGATGATGACCGCCTTGCGCCGGCCCGGAAAGAGTACTGCGTGCCGGCAAGGCGCTACCAGTCAGCCAGGCCATCGGCCAGGTTCTGCTCCGCCTTCGATGCGCAGATGCGGTAATCCTGCTCGCCCAGCACGGAAAAACCGCTGATGCGCATGGCGCTGCGAGCGTGTTCAAGTCCGGGAGCCTCGATGCTGGCAGCCAGGGCCCGGCGCAGGGCGGCCAGCACGGCAGGCGGCGTGGCTGACGCGGTGATGAGCGGCAGGCCCGGCATCGGCGTGGTGAACCCGATGGCGGCGAGCCGGGAAAAAACCTCCGGTTCCTGGCGGCTCAAAAAATAGGCGCTGACACAATCGAGCGCGGCAATATCGGCCTTGCCGCCGGCGACCAGCCGCGCCGACTGCCGGTGGGCGCCGCTGAACAGCACTTCCGAAAAAAACCTGCCGTCGCTGGCAAACCGCGCAACCGCGCTGCGCAGCGCGTGATAGCCGGATTGCGAATGGCGCTCGTTGCAGGCGGCAACCGCGCCGTGGAACGCCGGCAAGGGCTTGGCAGCATCCTCTTTGCGCACCCACAAGCTGCTGCTGTAGTTAGCCTGCTCGCAGCCGGGCACGTCGAAATGAAAGGCGCCGACTACCTGGACTTGGCCATGCAGCAGCGTGGATACCGGATAACCGCAGGCCTGGCTTAGCAGCAGGCCGGGCTCTTGCCAGTGCTGCAGCAAATCCTGCGGCTGCTCAAGCTGGTGCGGCACATCGGCTATGCCTTCGCGCTGCATGCAATCGAACAGCCCGTGCCAGAACTGGTCCAGGCTGGCGGCCGGAAACGGGTACATCGGCAACGCACATCTCATGCACTGCCTCCGCCGCGCAATGCGGAGTCTGCCTGCGGCGTCCAGCGCTGCCCCAACAGGTCGAACAGCTGGTCGGCCACGATGGCCAGCAATGCCACCAGCAGCGCGCCCTGGATCACATAGGCAGTGTTGAAGCCGCTCAGGCCGACGATGATCGGCAACCCCAGCGTCTTGGCGCCGACGGTGGAGGCGATCGCCGCCGTGCCGATATTGATCACCACCGAGGTGCGCACGCCCGCCAGTATCACCGGCGCCGCCAGCGGCAGCTCCACCCGGTACAGGATCTGCCAGCGGTTCATGCCGATGCCGCGCGCAATTTCCAGGATCGCCGGCGAGATCGAAGACAATCCGGTCATCGCGCCTTGCGCTACCGGCAGCACGCCGTACATGACCAGTGCGATCAGGGCCGGCGTTTCGCCGAAACCGATCAGCGGCACCGCCACCGCCAGCACCGCCACCGGAGGAAACGACTGGCTGATCGCCAACACCGTTTCAAGTGAAGAGCGGAACGGCCGTCCCGTCGGCCGGGTGACCAGCAGGCCGGCCGCCACGCCGCCCAGCACCGCGATGGCGCCCGACAGCAGCACGATGCTCAGGTGCGCTAGCACCAGCGTGGTGAATGCGTCTTGCAGGTACATGGGGCGCGCCAGCTGCGGGAAGGCGCTGGCGAACAGCGGCGCCGTCAACGGCATGCCAAAGGTGAAGCCCAGCAGCAAAAGGCTGCTGGCAGCGAGCCAGCGATAGCGGTAGAGCCGCTTCATCGCGCCGCCTCCAGCAAATCGGAGAAATGCAGCACGCCGGCAGCCTGGCCGCGCTCGTCGACCACCGGCAGACTATGCGCCTTGCGCGTGATGAAAGCGGACAAGGCTTCGCGCAGGGTGCTGCTGCTGGAAATCGGCTCACCGGGTATCGCCGCTTCGCTGCGGACCCGGCCGGCGATCTTGTCCAGTCCGAGCAGGCGGATGCCGACATCGCTCTGGCCGACAAATCCGCGCACGAATTCATTTTCCGGCGACAGTAGGAATTCGCGCGGCGTGCCTTGCTGCACGATGCGTCCGTGATCCATCAGCACGATGCGTTCGCCCAGCGCCAGCGCTTCGTCGATGTCATGCGTCACCAGCACGATGGTCTTGCCGGACAGCTTGTGGATATTGGCCAGTTCCTGCTGCAGGCTGGCGCGGGTGACCGGATCCAGCGCACCGAAAGGTTCGTCCATCAGCAGCACGTCGGGATCGGCCGCCAGCGCGCGCGCGACGCCTACCCGTTGCTGCTGGCCGCCCGACAGCTGGTCGGGATAACGGCGGCGGAATTTTTCAGGAGGCAGGTGCAACAGCTCCAGCAGTTCGCTGACGCGCTCATGGATCTTGGCCTTTGGCCATTTCAGCAGGACCGGCACGGCGCTGATGTTCTGCTCCACCGTCCAGTGCGGAAACAGGCCGACCGACTGGATCGCATAGCCGATGCGGCGCCGCAATTGCTCCGGCGAGTGCTCGACGATCGGCTTGCCGTTCAGCCTGATGCTGCCGCTATCCGGTTCCAGCAAGCGGTTCAGCAGCTTCAGCATGGTCGACTTGCCGGAGCCGGAAGTGCCGATCAGGACCACGAATTGGCCGTCCTTGATCGTCAGGGACAGCTCGCTGACCGCTTGCCAGCCGTTGAACGATTTGCTGACTTCGCTGATTTCAATCATGGTTTTGCCTCCGCAAGAGAACGATCGCTACCTTGAACAGCGTATCGACGCCGATGGCCAGCAGGATCACCGGGATCACGCCCAGCAGCACCAGGTCCAGCGCGCTGCTCGACATGCCCTGGAACATGAGGACGCCGAAACCGCCGGCGCCGATCAAGGCCGCCACCACCGCCAGCCCAACCGCCTGCACGGTGGTGACGCGGACGCTGGTCAGGAACACCGGCAGCGCCAGCGGCAATTCGACGTGGAAGAATATCTGCCAGGGCGACATACCAATGCCGCTAGCTGCTTCGCGGACGTCGGCCGGCACCTGTTCCAGTCCTGCCAGGGTGCCGTGGGCCATCGGCAGCAGCGAATACAGGCTCAGTGCCAGCAATGCCGGCGGCAGGCCGACGCCGCCGATCCCGGACTGCGGGAACAGGCTGCCCAGCAACGCCAGCGGACCGATCAGCAAACCGAACAGTGCAATCGAGGGGATCGTCTGGATCACGTTCAGCACCGGGAACAGCAGCTTGCGCGCCCGCCGGCTGCGGAAGGATAGGGCGCCCAGCAACGCGCCGACCAGCACCGCGGGCAATACCGAAAACACGACCAGCTGCAGATGGCGCAGCAGCGCCAGGTTAAAGGCATCCTGGTGATTCTGGTATTCCTTCAGCAGCGACAGGCTATCCAGGTATCCCGAAACGATCAGCGCCACGATCGGCGCCAAGGCTGCCAGTATCACCGCAACCCGCGCCGGCAAAGCCAGGGCTAGGCCGCGCAGCGCCTCCGCCAGTTGCAGCCAGGCGGTCAGCAGCAACAGCCAGAACGCGCCGCCGAACGAGATGCGCGCCAGCGAATCGGCGTCGCCGCTGCGCAGCTGGGCTTCGTGTCCGGCCAAGGCCAGCAGGCCGCCGCTCAACCCTGCCGCCGCGAGCAGCAGGACAATGCAGCTGAAACGGGACGGCCGCAGCCAGGGCGCCGCCAGCAGCGGCAGGGCCGGCAGCGCCAGCAGCCAGTAACGCGCGGCCAGCTGGCTCAGCAGGATGCCTTGGCCGCTGAGCAGCCGATTGGGCGCATAGGTCAGCAAGGGCAGGTTGGTAGCGGCGACGATCGCGACGATCACCAGCAGCAGGTGCACCGGATTGTGCAGCTTGCGGGCTTGCAGCGCGTTGTTGCCCACTCGCCATGGCTGGTCGGCCAGACGCGCCATGGTCATTTGATAAAGCCTTTGCTGCGCAGGTAATCGCCGGCGACCTTGCGGCCGTCGCGTCCTTCGATGGCGATGCCGGCGTTGAGTTTTTGCAGCGTCGGGCTATCCAGCGACAGGAACACAGGTTTCAGCAGGTCGGCAATCCTGGGGTACTTCGCCAGCGCCTCGCTGCGGATCACCGCTGTCGGCGCGTAGACCGGCTGTACCGACTTGATATCCTCCAGCGCCACCAGCCCCAGCGCCGCCAGCGAGCCGTCGGTGCCGTACACCATCGCCGCGTTGACGCCGGAAGTCTGCTCGGCGGCAGCCTTGATCGTTGCCGCCGTATCGCCGCCGGCCAGGGTCAGCAGCTGGTCTTGTTTCAATTTGAATCCGTAGGTGTTTTCAAAGGCGGGCAAGGCATCCGGGCGCTCGATGAATTCAGCCGACGCCGCCAGCTTGAAATGCCCGCCCTGGCCGATCCAGCGGCCCAGGTCGGCCAGGGTTTTGAGCTTGTTGGCCTGCGCCACCTCCTTGCGCACTGCGATCAGCCAGGTATTGTTGGCGGGAGACGGCGTCAGCCACGTCAGCTTGTTTTTATCGAGATCGAGTTTCTTCACCAGCTGGTAGCCGCTCTCGGCGTTTTTCCAGGCCGGGTTCTTTTCATCGGAAAAGAAGAACGCACCGTTGCCGGTGTATTCGGGATAGATGTCGACGTCGCCCGAGATCAGGGCGCCGCGCACCACCTTGGTGGTTCCCAGCTGCAGGCGGTTGACAGTCTTGATGCCGTTGGCCTCCAGCACCAGCTGGATCAGGTTGCCCAGCAGCGCGCCTTCGGTATCGATCTTGGAACTGACCCGGACCGGTTCGGCAGCCTGGGCATAAGGAGAAAAGAGGGCGGCAGCCAAAGAAGTGGCCAAGGCAGCGGCCAGCAGGCGGGTGTACAGACTCATGTCGACTCCGTTAGAAGATAGCGATGCCGGTTCAGGCAAATGGATGGATATCGGCAATCACCGGTGTGCTGCGATGGCGCCACAGCAGCGGCAGGTAGCCGTGCTCGACAAAACCGTCGCTGCGTTCCTGGTAGGTCTCGCGCTGGGCCAGATAGGCTTGTCGTAGATGGAACCATGGCAGTCCGGGATGCAAGTGATGTACAAGATGGTAATTCAAATTCAGGAACAGCAGGCGCCAGGGCCATGCAGCCTCGTTGATCACCGAGCGTCCATGTGCGGCTTCGACCGCCCGATGTTCGTAGAAAGAACGCACCATGGTCAGGCTCAGGGCCGGATAAGCGACGGCAAACAGGTAGAACCAGGGGGATATGCCGGCGCGATGCAGGAAAAGCAGCAGCATTGCCAGCAGCCACAGGTGCCAGGCCCAGGTAACAATGGTTTTGCGGTCGCGCTGCCGCCATGCGGCATGGACCGTCTGCGACCACACCAGCGCCGGCCCTGCCAGCAAGCGGCCGCCGGATGTATTGCGGAAGCGGCGCAAGGACCGTCCCAGCCGGCCGCCGCCCTTAAGCGCTGCATAGTAGGTTTCCGGGTCGGCGCCCGGCAGCGTCAGGTCCTTTTCATCGCGATGATGGGCAAGATGGCTGTCGCGGTATAGCGCGTAGGGATACCACACCGCCAGCGGCAACTGGCCGAACAGGGCGTTGAAGCGGGCGTGGCGGGTCGGATGGCCGTGTATCAGCTCGTGCTGCAGCGACATGTACCAGGCGCTCAGTCCGATCAGCAAGGGCGTGCCGAGCCATGGACCCACTTCACGCCAATGCAGCACGGTCGCCAGCCAGCCGCCGTAGATCACGGCAATCAGTCCCCAGGTAGGCAATTCCAGGCGGAATCGCCATGCCGCGGCCGGCGGCGTCTTTTCATCGTCCCGGGCAGCGGTGGCGGCCGGCGGGACGGCTTGGCCGAGGAAATGGAATGCAGGGTCGTAAGGTAAAAAGTACATGCGCGGCTCTCTTTCCATTAGCCGCGAATATATAGTAGGTATATGCCAAGAAAGAACGAATCATTTTGAACAACTATATATGGAATAAATATATGCTTTAGGCGCCGGCGAAAGCCTTGGCCACGAATTCCTCGCCCCGAATTCCTCGCCCATTACCTGCTTGCGTATTTCCAGGCCGTCTTCGAATTGCTTGTCCATGCCGTTTGTCCTTTATGCGGAAAATTGATTTTGCCTTCCTTGGACGAGCTTACATCGTGCCAGTCCAGGATTTCCGCATTCAAGGCCGCGTGAGCCTGATGATCACATCTTTATGCTGCGGGAACAGCTTAAGCAATTCTTCCCGCGTCAGCGTCACCATGTCCTCCATCTCCCATCCGGGCGCGACCGCCTCGCTGACCAGGCCGTACTGGCCCTTGGTCAGCTCCGCCGCTTTCCAGGTCCCGCCCTTGACGGCCAGCTGCAATTGCTGGCCATGCCGGATATCCGGCCCGACCACTACCGCCTCGTAGCGGCCGTCAGGGTAGATCAGGTGGTAGGTGATGGGCGCACCCATGTGGTAATACTCTATGCCGTCGGAGCTTTTGGTATGGAAATGGTCTACCGGCGTGTCGTCCGTCAGCATGTAGTAGATCGTGGTCAGCGTGCTGCGCGGGCCGCGCGCGGTGCTGATCTTGTCGCGCTGGTCGGCTTTGAAGGTTTGCCGGAAATAGCCGCCTTCGAAATGATGTTCCAGCTGCAGCAGCTTGATGACCTCGTTCTTGTCCGGGATGGCTGGACTGTCGGCCCGGCAGGCGCCGGTCAGCAGCAGGCCGCTGCAGAAGATAGCGAAAAATTTCATGGACCGCCTTTTTGAAAGGGATGTTGCGGAATCGGGCGCGGCATCAACCGTGCGAAAATAGGCAAGCTTCATCAACGGCTTGGTAAAATAACTGAGCAAGAACCGGGCCAAACATTCATCTTCAAGGGAAATATGATGTCTATCGACTGGGGCGCGTTTACCCCATGGCCAGCCTTGCTTGGCGGCTTGCTGATCGGCCTCGCCGCAGCGATGTTCGTACTGCTGAACGGCCGCATTGCAGGCATCAGCGGCATCCTGGGCGGGCTGCTGCGGCCGGCGCGCGGAGATATCGGCTGGCGCACTGCCTTCTTGCTAGGGCTGATCGGTTCGCCGCTGGCGTATGGCTTGTTTGCGGCATTGCCCGCCGTGCGGATTGACGCCGGCTACGGCGCCTTGACGATAGCGGGGTTGCTGGTCGGCGTCGGCACCCGTTACGGCTCCGGCTGCACCAGCGGCCACGGGGTCTGCGGCCTGTCGCGCCTGTCGCCGCGTTCGCTGGCAGCCACCGCCGTCTTCATGGGGTGCGGGTTCGTCACCGTATATGCGATACGCCACCTGTTTGCCGTTTAAGGAAAAAACCATGCTTATCATCACATCGCTGCTTGCCGGCCTGGTGTTCGGATTGGGTTTGATCGTTTCCGGCATGGCGAATCCGGCCAAGGTGCTTGGCTTCCTCGATCTCGGCGGCGCGTGGGACCCGTCGCTGGCGTTTGTGATGGCTGGCGCCATCGCGCTGGGACTGGTGGCGTTTTCTTTTGCAAAAAAACGCACCACGTCTTTGCTCGGCGCCGAGATGAAGCTGCCGGCCACGCGCCAGATAGACCGCCGCCTCGTGATCGGCAGCGCCTTGTTTGGGGTGGGGTGGGGGATTGCGGGCTTCTGCCCGGGACCAGTCCTGGTAGACCTTGGCATGGGCGAGACCAAAGCGCTGGTGTTTGTTGCGGCGATGCTGGTCGGCATGGGCGTGTTCGAGATTGCCGAAAGACGCTTGCGCGCGGCCAGATAAGCGCATTGCATGCGGCATGACCCCGACTGCTGTTCTGCAGTCTTTTAAGTTTCCTTAAGCGATTCACCCTGGGTTGACTGGAACGCGCGCACCTGTGCGTTCGCAAACCGGCGCGCAGGCTGGTTCTCGCCAGCGTCATTATCCGGTAACAAAGTGCAGTTACCATCCGGAAAGATTTTTAACGCGTCTTACCAGGAACGGTGGATCCATCGTTCATTCGCGCAAATTTAAATTCCATCCGGAGTGTCGACATGATGCTGATATCCAGCGTGTCCTGCGCAGGCGACTCTTGCCCAGCTTATTTGTCCAGCGCGCTTGCCACGGCGCCGGCGTCGAGGCCATTTCGATGAAACACGACATGGCCAGGCGCTTTCATTCCGGCCGCCGCCGCCGCTTGCCGCAGCGCGCCAGCCACACATACAGCCGCGGCGCGGTACTGCCGATCGGGATCTTTTTCCTGGCGGTGCTGTGCGTCGGCATATTTTCCGTCTACAACCTGTCGCAGGTGACGAGCGACAAGCGGCGCCTGGTCAACGCCGCGGATGCGATTGCCTACAGCACCGCCAATATCGCGGCGGAGGGCCTCAACTACACGGCCTACACCAACCGCGCCATGATCGCGAACTACCAGGCGGTGGGCCAGATGACGGCGATGTGGTCGAACATGACCATGTCGGACCAGTACTGGAAAAACAATACCAAGGTGATGAAGGCCACCGCTGCGCTGACCAAATTCATTCCCTATATCGGCGCCGGCATGTCGGGCATTCTTAACGCCGTCTCCACGTTCGGCAAGTACTGGGAAAAAATCGTCGACGGCGTGCGCGTCACCAGCCAGGTGCTGGCCAATGCCGGCACCGCCACCACCTCGCTCACCAACTACGCGATTTTCGCCTCGCAGCAGGTGCACCTGGCCACCACCACCTCGGCCATGATCGCGATGCAAAAGGAACTGCTGACGGCCAATGCGCCGCGCGCCGAGTTTGTGCCGCAGACCATCATGTACCAGGTCGCCAAGAGTGTGGTGGACTTCGGCAGCATGATCAAGCTGCACCAGCCGCCGCGCAAGTTCATGGGTAGCACCGAGATGAAGACCAAGCTGCCGGACAGCACCGGCACCGCCGATTTCAACCTGGTGCACCGGGTGATGATGCAGGACATGATCAAGCTCACCAGCGCCATGGGTGGCCGCCGCCTGTTTCCTAACGCGGTCGGCCTGTGGGCGGTGGACGGCTGCAACCTGAGCGGCATCAACGGCATCCTGACAGGGCTCTCGGCCAACGGCCTGGAACAGATCGTGCCGGCGCTGCAAGGCAACGTTGCGGCGGACGTCATCGGCCCGGTGATCGAAGCGTTCATGAACACGGTGGGCCTCATCGTCAGCCCGATCATGTGCCTGTACGAGCGCACCGGCGGCACCCGCATGATCCAGATGCAGGACGGCACCTATGCCTGGAGCAATATCGACATCATGGAGATCAATCCGCACCTGTTCAATATCCACATCCCGATGGCCGGCGCGGTGACGATGTCCAAGGTCGGCCGCCAGGGCCTGGACAAGAACCAGGAAGTGCCTGAAGACCTGGCCAAGTTCGTGGACGTGGTGAAAGACACTTCGTCCTGGAAGAAATCGTTCTGGGGCGAGGCTACCGGCATCGACGATTGCCTGTATTTCACGTTGCCCAGCGGCGAGCTCTATGCGCCGCGCATCAGCGGCGCCTGCGGCTCGCTGTCCGCCGGCGCGGCCAAGAAATACTACGAGCGCGGCGTCATGAATATCGCCGGGTCCTCCGGCGAGCGCGCAATGAAGGGCCAGCCGCAGATTGCCACCGCCAGCCAGACGCTCAACAACGCCGCCATGGCGACCCTGGAACCGGTAATCAATGCGGCCGGCGCCGGCGTCAATTCCTCCAATTCATCCCAATCCGCGGTAAATCTCCCGGACGCCAACGCCGGCAACCTGACCGGCGTGCTGGGCGGCGCGCCGGCCGGCATGCCGGCTTCCGGCGCCGCGCTGAATGCGCCGAATCCCGGCAGCGCCGACGCCGAAGTGGCGGTGGCGACAGCGATGGCGCAGCAGGCAGTGAATTTCCAGCAGCTGTCGAGCCTGGGCGGCAATGTCGCCACTTCCATTTCGAATATGCTGGGCAGCGGTTTTTCGCTCGCCACCTCGGCGTTCGACGATCCGCTGGACGCCCCCAGCGGTTTTGTCCAGTTCATCCTCAAGGCTTTGGGCCTGGGCGACTTGATCGATGTCCTTAGCATGCGCACCTCGCGCGGCACCGAAACGCTGTTCCAGAAACCCGGCCTGGGCGGCGTGGTGGCGGCCGACATGGGGTTGCCGGCGGAACGTTTCGGCCTGTGGGAAATGCGCGGCGCCAACATGGGCAACTACCAGCTGGGCGACCGCGCGGCCAGCAACCTGTTTGTGGCCAGCAAGGAAGTGCAAGACAACGCCTTGAAGGACCTGGGGCCGTCGTTCGTGGTGGCGCTGCAGCAGACGGTCGACAAGACGCCGCTGCGGCCGGAAAGCAAATTCAACCTCGGGCGTGCCCCCATGAACGATTACGACACCGAACTGAAGCAGGACTACCTGAAGGCGATCGGCAAGGCGCGCGTGTATTACCGGGCGCCGGTGGAGCGCTGGACCACGCGCGGCCAGATCGTCTCGCACGCCAACCTGATGCTGCCGTACTGGAACGCTCGCCTCGAAGGCTTGAACTACCCTGAGAAAGCGCTGTTCTTCATCATTAACTGATACCCAGCCGGAACCATTTCATGCCCATGCCGCTGCCCGCCCGATCCACCGCATCGCCCAGCTTGCGCCGCCAGCGCGGCCAGGCGCTGGTCGAATCCATCATTGTCTGCAGCCTGTTCATGGTGTTCCTGTTCGGCCTGCAATGGGTGTGGCGCTTCGGCGAACTGAGCCAGCTCAATGCCGAGGCCGCGCGTTTCGCGATCTGGGAGCGCACCGCTTACAAGACAGGCGCCGGCGCCGAAACGCAAGCGCTCTACAGCAGCGACGGCAACCTGGGGCCGCAGGTTTTTCGCAACATCTACCTGACGCCGCGCGGCGCGCGCCAGTCGCAGGGCGAGGGCGGCACCGCCTTGATGCAGGACCATCCGGACTGGATGAACACGGCGGCGCGCTTTTTTACCGGCACGATGAAGGGCGCGACTTTCGGCTCGCTCTCCGGCAATGCCTTGAGCGTCGTCACCAATTCGGACAAGGCGCCCGGCGGTCCGATGGGCTTCGATCCGACCCATAACACCTTGACCCGCCTGAAGCTCGATGACAAACCCTACGAACGGGTGCAGGTCAACGGCGCCATCGGGCTGGGCGATTTCATCACCGATTTCCTGCAGCAGCGCTTCGGCATCGCGCCCGGGGTCGACAGCGCCGCCGCCGGCGGCACCAACGTCACTGCGCTGGGCAGCCTGACCATGGTCACCAATTCCTGGTCGGCGCCGGGAGCGGTAGCGATCAAGCGCATGTTCGACGAGCTCAATCCGCTGGCTTCCAGCAACAACGTCGGCATGGTGGTAAATAACGGCAAGTATGGCAACTTGTCGCAGCTGATCGGCGGCGCCTCCGGTTTCGGCAGCAATTACCGGGTCGACAAGGTTGGCATCAACCCGGCGCAAGTATCGACGCTGGTGTCGCAGGGGATGGGTTTTGACTACAACAGCCTGAAGAACCCGGGCGACCTGATAAAGATATTCAAGCCTACCGATGAATACAAGGAAAGCTTTGTGTTCAAGGCGGCGACCATCGAACCCGAATACGTCGGCATCATCTGCAAGGCAAAAGTGCCGAATTCGATCCGGCTGACGCAATACACCCAGGATGAACTATGTCCATCCGGCACGGTGCGCGCGCGTACGATTTCCATGTTCGATAATCCGGCATGGAGGTTTGTTGCGCCGTAGGGCAACATTCTGGAAATGGCGTTAATTTGATGTAAAAATCATTGATATTCAATGTATTACAGATCAATTTTAAGAATTTAGATTAAATATCGAATGCAATCAAAAGACGTTTTTATTCAATCACTTGTGTAAATTACCTAGAATTAAGATGAGATAGCGGCGAGCATTTCCCGCGACTGCGCGCATGCGGGTCAGCTACTGCAGCTGCTGCCGGGTGTTGCGGGTCGAATCATAGTGGGCGTTGCCGTCGTAGACGATGTTGATCTGCTGGTTGCGGGTGATGAAAGTGTTGTTGTGGTTCAGGACCAGCCCGCCGATCGGATCGATGACAAGCGGCCCAGACGGCTGGATGATCTGCACCGGCCGCTGCAGCACGGTAGCCATCAGCTGCGGCGCGAAATCGCCGCCGACGTTGCGCCAGCTGCGGCTGGTGAGGATGTCGTCGACAATGCGGTTGAGCTGGTTGCCGGTGACGAATACCTGGAAATAGGCAGCATTGTCGAGGATCAGTTGCGCCACCCGTTGCCTTAATGTGGCCGGATCGGCGTTGACGCCGTCGAGATAGAGGATCTGGTCAAGCACTGCGGCATAAAAACAATTGCCGTCGCCGGCTACCGTTTGCGCTGCCAGGCCGTCCCTTTGCAGGTAGATATCCAGGTTGCGCTGGTTGAGATCGATGAAACCTTGGTTTGAAAACTGGGAAATCAGGTCATCCAGCAGGTTTCGGGCGTTGACGATGCGATCAAACGCCTCCTGGCTGCCGCCTTCTTTATCCGGATGGTTCTTCAGCAGGAGTTTCAAGCTCTGCTTCTTGACCAGGGCGCCGATGCCAGGCAGCAGTACCTGCTGGTTGATGTTGCTGATGCGCCGCGGAATCTGCAATGTCTCCAGCGCTGCATTGATCTCTTCCAGGGACGCATTGTCTTTCTCGTCGATGCTTGGCGCCAGGTCTTCGTCGTCGTCCTCGGTGTCGCTGTCGTCGCTGTAATAGCCGTCTATGGTCTCCAGCAACTCGTCCACCAGCTTGTCGCCGAGGTATGCCTCCAATTTTTCAAGATCGTACCTGTCGGCGTCTTTGCTGAAACCGAACAGGGCGCGGCCGGCCACTTGTCCGCCCTGGGGAGCACCGCCTTTTTTTGCCCAGGCCGAAACGAACAAGCCGTTCTTGCGGTTGAAGGCTTGCTGGAAGGTCAGCTGGCCAAGGGCAATGCGCCGCAACAGGGCGCGCGCAAGCTTGTCGGATCCGGGGACGCGAGAGCTGTGCGCTTCGATGAATTGGGTCAATAAAAGAAACAGGGACTTGGCCTGGGCTTCCTGGTCTTTGCCGCTGCTTTGCCCGGATTCGATCGCGCTGAGTATCTCGAAGGCTACTTCCGCGTCGTTGCCCTTAAAGCGGGCAATGACGTCATCGTAATTGCTGGGAATCTGCTTGTCGTCGTACGCCTTGGAATCGAGGTATAGAAAAGGCTGGTTGCCGAATCCTTTGCGATAGTAGCCTTTGGTGTCGCCGATGCCGATTTGCGAATAGGCCGGGTTGATGCCTGGATTGAGCGCGGGGTTATACAAAGTCAAGGCGGTGCTTGCCTCGGGATTACTGGCAATCAGCCTGGCGATGTCCGCATTCTTGTAACCGTAGTTGTCCTTTGCCTGCTTGCGGAAGATACCTCGCTTGCTCTTCGGAGTGGCTTTCTTGAACCTGTTTCGCAAGCGTGACCTGCGCAGCTTTTGAATAAGGGTTTCTTTTCTCTTTTTTTTCCCAAGCTGGGCCGTGCCGTCGGTGTCATTGCCTAAGGCGCTTGGGATTGGCGTCAGCATCCTGGGAACGTCCTTCGTGGAGACTTGCCTGAATCCAGCCGCTTTGCGGCCCATCACGTCCGCTTCCCGTTCAAGGGCGGTGTCGTCATTGACCGGCGTGCCATCCGCCTCGGTCGTCGGCGCTACCCGGCCTTGCGCCTGCTGCACCAGGTGCCAGGCTTCATGCGGCAGGTGCGATTGCTGTCCCGGCGCCAGGTGGATCTGGCTGCCTTGCGCATAGGCATGCGCCATCAGCTGGGCCGGCCGGGCCGAGTTGTAATGTACCTTGACGTTGTCAAGGCTGAGGCCGGACAGCGATTCGATGCCCGCTTTCAGCTGGTCCGGCAAACCGGTGCGGTTGATTCCCGGGCTGTACGTAGCCGGGCCGGTCATCGGCATCGGCGTAGCTGGCGCGTTGGTCGCGCGCCGCTGCAGAGGGCTGTCGGCATAGTGAAAATCGCCCATCGCGACCAGGCCGTTGCCGCTATCCGGCGCCGCCTCGGCGCGGGCCGGCAATTCCTGGCGCGGCAAAACCTCCGGCGCCAGGGCTGGAGCAAGCGTGCTCATTTCTTTCATGCCTGTCATCGCCTGCTTGCTCCTTGCCTGTCAGGATAGGTCGCGCTTCGTCGTAGCCATCTGCTCCGCTTGCCTTGTTTTTTTTGACACAGCGAAATAAATGATCCCTTGTGGAGAATATATATATAATTTCCGCAGGGCAAATTTTGCCCCTCATTATTCAACGCCGGCCTTCCCCAGGCCGAGTGGATCTTGATTCAACAGGCACGCCACAGGATTTTACGGATCATCTTTTGGCTGCCGCATTGCGGTCTGCAAACCAGGTTTTTTCTTTCCCCTGACAAGGGCTCAAAAATGATGGTTTTTGGAGAAGAAAATGAATCGGAATTTTAGTGGATTAGCGTTAATTCTCAGCTTCGCCTGTTTTACCTCAAGCCTTGCCTTGGGCGCCACCATCACCAGGCAAATACCCAGCAGCGGCACAGTCAAGATTCCCGCCACCACCGTCGGCGTCGACGGTTTGTCCTCGCCTGAAGTCTCGCCGGTATTTTCGAACGCGCCAGATCTTGCCGACGGCCCCACCGCGGCGGGTACGGCGGGGTTGACCGGTAAAAGCGGGACGCAAAGTACCGCCGGCGTGCTGGCGCGGGTGGCGAAGTTCAAGATAAACCGCAGTATTGCCAGAACCCAGGGCAAAGGGCAGTGGACCGAAGCAGTCGGCAGGGACGCGCCAGACCGCCGAGTGCAAGTCAGCTTCGACGGCGAAAACTCGCGCAACCAGCGGCTGGCCAGCAACGGCAACCAGTTTTCCATCGAGCCGCCGGACCAGGGGCTCTGCGCCGGCAACGGTTACGTCATGGAATCGTTGAACGACGTCATGAAAGTTTACAACCGCAAAGGCGCCGCATTGAGCGGCGATATCGCGCTGAATGCGTTTTACGGCTACGCGCCGGCCATCAACCGCCAGGTCACGCCACGTGTCTTTGGGCCCTCGATTACCGACCCGGCCTGTTATTTCGATCCGGATGTAAAACGCTGGTTTCACCTGGTGCTGACCTTGGACACCGATCCTGCCACAGGTGCGCAAACCGGCACGAACCATCTCGACCTTGCGGTCAGCTCGTCCGCCGATCCGCTCGGGAGCTGGACGGTATACAAGATCGCCGTGCAGGATGACGGCACGCAAGGCACGCCCCAGCACCCAAATTGTCCATGCCTGGGCGACTATCCGCATATCGGAGCGGACGCCCACGGCATCTATTTGACGACCAACGAATTCCCGTTTTCCGGCGGCTTCAACAGCGCGCAGATATATGCCATATCGAAAAAAGCGCTGATCAGCGGCAGCGCATCGATACAGGTGGTGCAGCTGGACACGGCCGATTATCTGCTTGAAGGCAATCCAGGATTCACGGTATGGCCGGCAGTCTCGCCAGCCGGCGACTTTGAACGGAGCAACCACGGCACCGAATACCTGTTGAGCTCAGTCGCGGTATTTTCCAATTCCGGCAACGACAATCGCCTGCGGGTATGGGCAGTCGGCAATACCAGGTCGCTGAATGACGCGGCTCCTGCGCTGACGCTCCTGCACAATGTAGTCAGCGTCGACAGCTATGGCGTGCCGCCTGCGATTCCGCAGAAAACGGGCAGCGCGCCGCTGCGAGATTGCCTGAACGACCGGAGCATGGTGACGCCGGCCGGCGTCGGCTGCTGGCATTACCTGACCACTGTCCTGCCGGCAGTGCCCGAAACGCTGGCGGACCTGGATCCGAACGATTCGCGCATGCAGCAAGTGTTTTTCACCGGCGACCGCCTGTATGGTGCGCTCGATACCGTCGTCAATGTCGCCGGCCAGGAGCAGACCGGGATTGCCTACTATGTGCTGAATCCGGCCGTTTCGGCCAGCCAGGTTGGCGCATCCGTGACCAGGCAGGGGCAGGTGGCGCTTGCCGGCAACAGCGTTACGCGGCCGGCCATAGCGGCGCTGCCTAACGGCAAAGGCGTGATCGGCTTTACCGTGGCCGGCGCGGATCACTACCCGAGCGCCGGTTATATTCACTTCAGCCGCGACAACGGGCATAGGGGTGAAACGGCCAAGATCATTGCCAACGGGCTCGGGCCGGATGACGAATTCGGCGCCTATAACGCCTTCGGCACGCCACGCAGCCGGTGGGGCGATTATGGTGCGGCGGCAGTCGACGGCAACTATATCTGGCTAGGCGCCGAATACATTGCGCATGGCTGCACGCTGGGGCAATTTGCCAGCCTCGCCGATCCGGTGGCGCAGTTCAGCTGCAATGGCAGCCGCGTCGCCCTGACCAACTGGGCCACCCGCATCAGCAGGATCCAGCCTTGAAGTCTTGACCGGGAAGAGGGACCTGGAGTCGTTCGCCAGGTCCCTCGGCTAACCGGCGCAGGATGCTGGCATGCATGCATCTGAGCCGGCGCCGGGCAGCCGCTAGCGAGTGGCGCCCATGGCGACCAGACGATCCTCCATATCCGGACACCGCTGCTTCAGCATTCTTACTTTTCTTTCTCCGGCATCATGGATGAATGATGGGTCGAGATGAGCCATTGCTTCCCATCCCATTTGTAGGTGAAGGTATAGCGCGCTTTTACCTCTTGCCCCGTTTTCCCTAGCGTGAACGTATACAGGCCGATATCGATGGCGGTAGTGCAATCGATCTTGATGGTGCGCCAATTGATTTTCCCGCTCGGCTTGTTTTCCAGGAAATGTTCAAAATAATCGATTTTCTCTTCGCGGGTAACGCGGGGCTTGTTTGACAGGGTGGCAAGCAATACCGATTTATCCGCATAATTTGCGGCAACCTCACGCGGGTTGCCGGTCTTTAGCGAATTGTTCCAGCGATCAAACAATGACGCGATGTCAGGCTCGCTGGCTGCGGGACAGGCTTGCGCATTTTGCGGTCCTGGAGTGTCGCTTCCTGTTGGCGTCGTGGCGCAGCCGGAGATCGCAAAAGCGATGGCTGCTGACAGTGCTATGCGGCTCATTTCCATGGTTTTCCTATCGGGTAAGAGAGTTTGCCCACTTTCGGCACGGCTTGAAATTAATGCAAATAATGCCATATGGAAACATTGAAATGTGGAACAGATGCATATCGGCTGTGCATATTTTTATATGAAGGCCTGACCAGGCAGCCATCCTCGCCAACAGCAGCAAGTCCACCTGGAAAAACAACAGGTCAGATGACTTGTGGAAAAATTAATGTAAACAACGGCTTGTGCGCGTATCCGAGATACCGGAACAGGACCGGATCGCCTCTCTTGCAATACCACTCAAATACAGGTTGACAGTATTTTTTGCAGCTCCTACAGTCATCAGACAAGTGTTTCCGCATGGAAATATCGAGGATAGATTAAACCGGCGCAACAAAAAAACGAGGCCCGCAATGTGTTCGACCTTGGCCATCGCAAACCGCGCCGACAGCAGGCAAGCCATCCCAATCTATCTAGGAGAATCAATTGACATCGAAAATGATAAAAGGCCTTGCGATCGGCCTTTCATGCATGGCGTTCTCAGCGCATGGCGCCGAACAGGCAGATGCGGCGGGAACCAGCGCCACCAGCTTGAGCAGCTTTAAACATCCCGGCGTGCTGGTCGACCTGGCGCGCCTGAATTACATAAAAAGCCGGATCAATGCCGGCGCCGAGCCTTTTTCCTCGGCTTATGAGGCGGCCAAAAGCAGCGCGCTGGGATCGCTGAGCTACAGGGTGCAAGGGCCGCCGTCGAACCACCTGATCGAATGCGGCTCCGGTTCGGTGCCTGACCACGGCTGTTCGACCGAGGACAGCGACGCCGCCGCGGCCTATACCCAGGCGCTGCTGTGGTTCATCTCCGGCAACGCCACCTACGCCAAGAACGCGATCGCCATCATGAACGCCTATGCACGCAACCTGACCGGCGGGCACACCAATTCCAATGCGCCGTTGCAATCCGCATGGACTGCGGAAAAGTGGCCGGCGGCAGCTGAAATCATCCGTTATACCTATACCGGCTGGGCGGCTTCAGACATCACGGCCTTCCAAAAGATGCTCTCGACCCAGTACCTGCCATATATCAACGGCAACCAGGCCGCCGGCAAAAACGGCAATTGGGAATTGAGCATGATCGACGGCATGATCGGCGTCGCCGTGTTCACTGAAGACAAGGCGCTTTACGCCTCGGCGGTTGCGCTGTGGAAGAAATGGGTGCCGGCCTACTTTTACAACCATGCGGCAGACGGCGGCGCACCGGTGAAGTTCAGCGGCAGCCCGAGCGGCTGGAACGGGCAAACCGTGTTCAACGCGGCCACCAGCGGCGTGTCGCAAGAAACCTGCCGCGACACCCAGCATGTGCAGCTGGGCCTGGCTGCCGTCTTCAACGCTGCCGAGACCGCCTATGTCCAAGGCACGGACTTGTACACCCCGATGCAGGCGCGCCTGACCACATCGCTGGAATACCTCGCGCACTCGCTGCAAGGCGTGCGCAATACCTCGCAGACAAACACGGTCAACGTGCCTGCCGGGTTTCCCGGCCTGTGCGACGGCAGCTACATCCCGGTGCTGAAGGGCACGATGGAACGCGCCTACAACGGTTATCACAACCGCCTGGGCGTTGCGCTGCCGCAGACATTGAAACACCTGGTCAATGACGTGCGTCCGCATGCAAATCCCAACGATGAGCATGACGTGATCCTGGAAACGCTGACCCACGGCGGCAGCCCGGCAAGCAAATAAATCCATTGCCGGCCCCCGGCCGCAACCAGATACCGAAGAAAATCCAACAGGAGAATATTTTGGAGAATGCCCCCGTTGCATATTTATTCAAAAGCATTACGCTGGCCCTTGCAAGCGCCTGCATCCTGAGCGCTTGCGGCGACGGCGCGACATCCGCTTCCAGCTCGGCCGCCAGCGCTGCGAAACTCGCGGCAGCCGCCGGCACGCCTTACGGTGGAACCGCATGGCAGCTGCCGGGAACCGTCCAGGCTGAAAATTTCGATAGCGGCGGACAGAGCGTCGGTTACTTCAACGCCGCCAACACCAACCAGGGCGGCCAGTACCGCAGCGCCGAAGGGGTGGCGATCGAAGCGTCCACCGATGCCGGCGCCGGCTACGATGTCGGCTGGACCACGGCGGGCGAATGGCTCAACTACACCGTCAATGTAACGGCCGCCGGCAGCTATACGGCGCAGGTGCGGGTGGCCAGCCTCGGGCAGGGCGGCACTTTCCATTTCAATGTCGACGGCGCGCCTGCGACCTCCCAGTTCACGGTTCCCGATACCCAGGGCTGGCAGAACTGGCAAACGGTGTCGGCCGGCATCACCCTGAGCGCAGGCCCGCATGTCGTCCAGCTGTTCATGGATAGCGCGGGCAGCGGTGGGGCGGTCGGCAATTTCAACTGGTTCGCGATAGGCAGCGCCGCCGCGGCGCCGGATTTCGGCCCCAATGTGCTGATCTTTGATCCGTCCATGCCGAGCTCGGCTATCCAGGGGAAACTGAATACGGTCTTCAACCAGCAGCAGAGCAACCAGTTCGGCGCCGCACGTTATGCGCTCTTGTTCAAGCCTGGTTCATACAGCGTCGACGTGAATGTTGGTTTCTACACCCAGGTGCTGGGCCTGGGCAATTCTCCTGACGATGTCAACATCACCGGCGCGGTGCATGCCGAAGCCGACTGGTTCCAGGGCAATGCGACGCAGAATTTCTGGCGCGGCGCTGAAAACATGGCGGTCAATCCGTCCGGCGGCCTGGACCGCTGGGCGGTCTCCCAAGGCTCGCCGTTGCGCCGCATGCATATCCGCGGCAACCTGGCGCTGGACGACGGCGGCTGGTCCAGCGGCGGTTTCCTCGCCGATTCCAAGATCGACGGCCAGGTGCAGTCCGGCGGCCAGCAGCAATGGTTTACCCGGAATTCCCAGATCGGCAGCTGGAGCGGCTCCAACTGGAACATGGTGTTCGCGGGCGTTGATGGCGCACCCGGCGGCGTCACCTGGCCGAATCCGCCCGATACGATCCTGGCGACTACCCCTGTGGTCCGGGAAAAGCCATTCCTGACGATCGACGCCAGCGGCAAATACAGCGTTTTTGTCCCGGCGCTGGGCAGCAACGGCCACGGCGCCACCTGGGCCAGCGCAGCGGCGCCGGGCCAGGCGATCGCCATCAGCGAGTTTTATGTGGCGAAGGAGGGGACCGATACCGCCGCCACCATCAACGCCGCGCTTAGCCAGGGCAAGAACCTGATACTGACCCCCGGCGTCTACCACCTCAACGATACGTTGCGCGTGACCCGCGCCAACACGGTCGTGCTAGGCCTCGGCCTTGCCACGCTGACGCCGGACAACGGCGTGGCGGCGATGTCGGTAGCCGATGTCGATGGCGTCAAGATCGCCGGCATCTTGTTCGACGCCGGCCCGGTAAGTTCGCCGATCTTGCTGGAAGTCGGCCCCTCGGGAAGCACGGCCGGCCATGCGGCCAATCCGACCTCGCTGCATGACCTGTTCTTCAGGGTCGGCGGCGCGGCCGTAGGCAAAGCCGCCGTCAGCCTGAAAATCAACAGCAGCGACGTCATCGGCGACCACTTCTGGATCTGGCGCGCCGACCACGGCAACGGCGTCGGCTGGACCACCAACACGACCACCAGCGGCCTGATCGTGAACGGCGCCAACGTCACCATCTACGGCCTGTTTGTCGAACATTTCCATCAATACCAGACCTTATGGAACGGCAACGGCGGCCGCGTCTATTTTTACCAGAGCGAGCTGCCCTACGATGTGCCTAACCAAAGCAGCTGGATGAACGGCAGCAAGAACGGCTATGCATCCTATAAGGTGGCGGACTCGGTGACCAGCCACCAGGCGTGGGGCCTGGGCATCTACTGCTATTTCAGCAGCAACAACAGCGTAAAACTCGGCAGCGCCATTGAAGTGCCTGCAGCCGGCCTGAACGGGGCGATGATCCACGACATGACGACCGTGTCGCTGGGCGGCGTGGGGGAAATCACGCACGTCATCAATCAGTACGGCAACAGCGCGAACTCGGCGGCCAATGTGGTCAGGCTGGGGCAGTAAAGGTCAGGCCGGCGCCGGGATGAACCAGCGCCGGAGCGCTTCCTTCAATCCGTCCATGCTGTCCTCGTCGCCAGCCCAGGCGACGCAGGCATCGGGACGGATCAGCATCGAAGGCCCTGTGTCGACCGCTACGCAGCGTATTCTCTGCGTGGCGGCCGACGTGCTCCTGGCAATATGGGCTGTGGCCCTTATCCAGGCTCATCGGACTTTTCGGCAGAAGCGAGATGCAAAGGAAGCGGAAGCCGCCTTTCTCGCTATTGTCGATAAGGGAAGCATCGGGTTAAAAGCGGCAATGGCGAGCACGCCTTACGCTTAAGCAATCGGCTCCGGTCCAATGGCCGGTTTCCGAGGTTCGAGCGCGCGGCGCAATTGTGGCGCCTCTTGCTGGATATGGTCCCACAAGCGGTTCGCGACCGGCCCGTGCGGCCGGTCGCGGCGGCGCGCCACCGCCAGTTCCTCGATACGGCCTGGCAGATGGCGGCCGGCAATCGATTGCAGCCGGCCGTCGTGCAGCTCGTCTTCGATCAGGAAGCGGGGCATGTGGCCCCATCCGAGGCCCTGCAGGATGATTTCCTTCTTCATGCCCTGGTCGGCAACCATGCATTGAGGCGCGCCTTCGATCATGAAGTAGTCTTGTTGCGGTGAATGGCGGGCAGTGTCGCGCATGATGCATTGGGTGAAAGCGTGCATCCGGTCCGGCGTAATGGGGCGCTTGGTGCGCTCTGGCAGAAAGCCCGGCGCCACGACGGGAATGAACGGCACCTTGCACAGGTCAACCCATTCCACGCGCGGGTCGCTCTTGTCGATCCAGTGCAGAATCAAATCGGCGTCACCGTCGAATAGCCGCTCCCACGGGCCACCCACCGCTTCGAAGTGCAGGTGCAGGCGCGTGCCAGGACACTGGGCGAAGAACCGTCCGAGCATCCCCAGCGCCTGCGGGCGCGGGCACAGGTCGCCGATCACCACATGGATATCGCTTTCCTCGCCCATCGACAGCTGGGCGGCATGGATGCGCAAGCCGTCCAGTTCGCGCAGCAGCGATTGCGCCCGCCGATGGAACGATAGCCCCGCCTCGGTAGGATGCACGCGATAGCCGCTGCGATCCAGCAGGACAAGGTCGAGTTGCCGTTCCAGCTTGGCGACGGCGGCGAACACCGCCGGGTGCGAGCGATGCAGCATGGCCGCAGCAGGCTGAAAGCCGCCGGAGCGGACCACGGCGTCGAAGCACTGCAGGTCGTGCAAGGTGAAATCTGACATGTCATTTTTTCCTACAGAGATCATCATATCTTTGTAATATCATACAAATTGTGCCGCAGCTAGAATTTGCTTCATTCATCAATCAACAAGGAAGGTGTTTCCATCATGAATGAACTGAATTTTGTCAGCGCCGGCGACGGCGCCCGCATCGCTTATCGCATCGACGGCGACGCCGGCAAGCCGGTGCTGGTGCTGTCCAACTCCATCGGCACCACGCTGCGGATGTGGGACGCGCAGGTCGACGGCCTGTCCGCGCATTTCCGCGTTTTGCGCTATGACTTCCGCGGCCATGGGGGATCAAGCGTTCCGGCCGGCGCCTACTCGCTCGACCGACTTGGCCGCGACGTGATCGAGCTGCTCGATGCGCTCGGCATTGAACGGGCGCACTTTCTCGGCCTGTCGCTGGGCGGCTTCGTCGGGCAATGGCTTGGCGTTCACGCTCCCGAGCGGATCGACCGCCTGGTCCTGAGCAACACCTCGTCCTATCTTGGACCGGCAAAGCAGTTTGATGAACGGATTGCCGCCGTGCGGCAGGCGCCGGACATGGCGGAGACCGCCGAAATGTTCCTGGGTAACTGGTTTCCTGCACATATGCTTGCGGCGAAGGACCCCGTCGTCGAGGGGTTTCGCACCATGCTGCAGGCGATAGACAGGCAAGGCCTGGCTGGCTTGTTCGCGGCAGTGCGCGATGCGGATCTCCGTCGCACAATTGTGCTGGTCTCGCGGCCGACGCTGGTGATCGCCGGCCAGTACGACACTGTGACTGCCGCCAGCCACAGTGAGCTGATCGCGGCTACGGTGCCCGGCGCAAAGCTGGTTGTCCTGCCGGCGGTTCACTTGTCGAACGTGGAATATCCCGCCGAGTTCATGGAGGCGGTGCTCGGCTTTCTGCGCTGAATTACTTCGATGGCGAGTACGATGACGTCGTGAAACTACTCTGTCATCGAACGATGCAAATCCTGCAAGGCCGGCAGGATATTCCGGGGCTCATGCATGGATTTGCGTGCGGTGCCGACAGCTCGGCGCACGCTGCCCGGTGTCTCGCCCTTGTCGATCAGTGCGATCGCACGGGCCTTGCACGCCATCAGTATGTCCACCCAGTCCGCAGGCTGCATCGGCTGGAAGCGTCGCGTCACGAAACGGCTTGCACGGAACGCCGGACGCATCTGTTCCACCCCTGCGACTGCGACAGCGAAGCCCTCGGAAGTGCGAATGGCAACCGCGGGATCTAGGGCGTCTGCAAGGGCTGCCAATGCATCTGCCAGGCGTCGCCGCAGTGCGGCGGTCGACCGTACCGGCAGTACGAACCAGGCAGCGGCGACGCCTATGATCGCGCCGATCATGATTTCCTCCAGGCGCGGCCACAGCATGTGCGGCGCCGGCGAGCCTGCGAAGCCTTGCAACAGTGCCAGCGCGATGGTGACGAACAGCGCCCACCATGCGTAACCCAGCGGCCGCAGCCATACTCCAAGAAAGATCGCGACGAGGATCTGCACCGCGGTGATCTGGTCGTGGGATCCGCTTTGCATGCTGAGCGACAAGGCAATGATGGTGCCTGCCGCCGCTCCCAGTACGCGCAGCACACTCTTGTAGGCAACGTCCAGCCGGCCGCGATTGCCGCTGTTGACGATGAAGGCGGTGAGGACGATCCACGACCAGCGTTCGCTAAAGAAGACATAACCAATCACAAACGATGCTGCAAGCGCCGCGGCCATCTGGATTGCCATCCTGGTGGAAGCTGCCGGCCTTGACGAACTGGCACGTGCTGGTACCGGCAGCGGATATTCCGGCACCAGTGCTGATGCCAGAAAGCCAGCGCGGCGGGCGAGCGCGTGCAATGCGCCTACCCACAGCAGGGCGAGCAATGCGACGATCACGGGCATCAATGCCGCCAAGGCAGGGGTCACCCGCGTTGCCGGGATATACGGCGCGCTGAGCAACGCGACGAAGGGCAGTGCGATGAGAGAGCCGGCGCGGCGCGCCATGGGGCTGAATCGACGCAACCAGATCGACAGAAACATGCCTGCAATAAAGACGAGTGCGCCGATCCATGGGGCGACCCGCAATAACATGCCGACACCGACTGCGACGAGGCCGACAGCCGGGAGTACGATGGCTGCTTCGATCCTGCCGCGGCGGTCGCGATCCAGCTGGCTGCGCGAAAGTGAAATGCAGAGCACCACCGCCAGCACCGCAGGACCCGGTTCCGGGTCAATCGCCAGTGCGCACAGCAAGGTGGCAATGGCGGCGAGCATGGTCACTACGGCTTCCCGCAATGCACGGAAGACAGTCGCCGCATTAGGCATGCGTCGCGCCAAGGCTGGAAAGGTCACAGATCGATCCAATAGGTTTTCATGTCAATTTTTCAGTTGAAGATTGGCAAACGCCTCGGCAATCCGCAGGGGAGCAGTGGGGCGGGCATACATTCTATCCAGATAAGTGCGCAGTCGCGGGTGTTCATTGATCAGATGATATTCATTGGCCCAATCCATCAGGTACGCGGTCACGCAATCGGCTATAGTAATGGTGTCGCCAACGATGAACTGCCGTCCTGCCATGTGATTATCCAATATGGTCGCCATGGCAATGAATTCCTGGCTCGCGATGGGAATTTCTTCAGGAATCCGCTTGTCTTCCGGATATAACCAGGAATGGCGCGTGATACGCCACAACGGCTGTTCCAGTTCCGTCATGGCAAACATCACCCAGCGATACGCTTGGCCCAACTGCTCGCGGTCAGCAGGAAGCAGCCCTTTATCCGGGTATTTTTCAGCCAGGTACATGACAATCGCTGCTGATTCGGTGAGGACCATGTCGCCATCGACGAGCACAGGCACCTTGCCGGCGGGGTTGATGCGGAGGAACTCGGGATGACGATGTTCTCCAGCCAAGATGTTGACCGGTACAAATTCGAACTCGGCACCGAGTTCATTTAATGCCCACAGCGCGCGAATTGAGCGGGTGGCGGCAAATCCATAGAGTTTCATCATGATATTTCCTTTCAGGTTTAGATTGGTTGCTAATGACTAGTCGAATGGCGAAGCGCAGGATCGACAGCCGGATGGTTGAAGATTGCGCACCGCATTGACTCTCCAGACTGGCTTGTTAGCAACCTTTTCCTGAAAGAACTCCGTGGAGCCTGATGGTTGGATATGCTATATGCCAACCCCGAAGGTACTGAAGTACCAGAATGCCGATGTAAGCCACAACCCCAGGAGAATGGAGAACAGTGCACTTCCGGCAAGTGGCAGCGCCCAGCCTCGAAAGCCGTTTGAGCGGACAATGAGAACCTTTGCGAGAACGGTCCCGTAGAGCAACGACCCCAGCAATGAGTGAATGTAGGCACGGGCATCATATGTCCCGAAACCGAGCAGGAAGATGCAGTGGTAGGCCACTGGCAGTGTCAGCAGGATGGCTGCGCGCCCCGACCAGCGATGCACCACATGGTAAAAGCGCCCCTTCGGCGGGAAGCGCAGCACTTCATAGATGCGCGACGCCGTCAGCAACTGGCCCAATGCCAGTAGCAACGCAACCGTTATCAGCCACGCCTTCATATGCAGGGTATCGCTGAAGAAGAGGTGAAAAAAAGGAGTTTCGTAGGGCTGCCTGACGGTCTTGCTTGCCGCAAGACCGACGGTGATTGCGACGAATGCGACGAGTACAAGGGGGAGCACAAGGAACACTCGACCGAGAACGGTCCGCCTGCCGGGAGAGGCATTATCGCTCATTGATCTATTAAACATGATCCGCACCTCATCTTGCGCCACCGAGCGCTGCGATCAATTTGTCGGCTCAGTTCTTGTCGCTGAACCTGATCGACACGTGCGTACCGTCGCAGAAAGGCTTGTTCTGCGACGCACCGCAGCGGCACAAGGTCACGCGATTGCGTATTTCGTATTCGAAACCGTCGCCCCCGATCAGCTGCACTCCGCCACGCAACCATAGCGGCCCGGAACACTCCTTGGCGGGGTCTTCGATCAGGCATATGGATGGCGCATGCATCGGCTCGATCGGTTTGCCGGTCTGGTTGTCCCAAGCCACCAGCCGCCCCGAAGGGCAGTCGCAGGCCTGGCTTGCGAAATGTTTACTCGCTGAAGGGTTGTCGGTTGTGCTGACGAGATTCCATACCCCTCCATGTGGATCGCAAAAGCGCGCGAACGCGCACAAGCTCTCGACGTCCGTCAATGACATTGTCGGGCCTCGTATTACCTTGGCCTGATCGAGATACGGCTGGCGGCTCGCGGTTTCGGTTCCGTCAAATCCGGTTTTTGTATGCGAGCCGTCGCAAAATGGCTTGTTCGCGCTGCGGCCGCAGCGGCACAGCGCGTATCGTCCCTGAGGCGGATATTCCTGTTTCCGCTCCCACTTTACCGATTCGCCATCTTCGTTTGCGCCGATGATCTCCTTGCTCAGAGGTACATCGCCCGAGACGATATACGGGCCGTTCTTCGAAATCTGGACTTTCGCGCCTGCGGGTTTCTGCTGGTTCATCTGAGGCCTCCGAAACGTATCAGCCTGTTACGGTTATTTTTCCACTCATTTCCTCATGGCCGCTGCCACAGAAATTGTCACATAAAAAATCGTATTCGCCGGCCTTGTCAGGTGTCAGCCTGACCTGGGTGACCTTGCCTGGCGGCAGGTCGGCGCGGATATTCATGTCTGGTATCTTAAATCCATGCACGAAATCCACTGAGGTGAACTCCAGCACTACCGGCTCGCCCGTTTTCAGGACAATTTCGTTCGGTGTATAGACGAATTTTCTGGCCTGAATTTTTATGACCCTTTCTTTTGCAACCTTCTTTGTCTGCCCCTGGGCGTTGATGACCGCCCCCGATAGAAGCGCCCCGATGCCATAGACGGCGCGTAAACATATCTGCCTTCTTGAGCGATCCATGGCTTACGTCCTTGTCACAGGAAACTCAGTGATCTTGTAATCGCTATCCTTGCGTTCAGCTTCTACCTCGCGAAAACCGAGTCCGTTATTCGGCGCAGCGGCATCCCACGGCAAGGGGGTGCGCTTGTCTTGCGAGCCTGGCGCCGGCAATGGGAAAATGAGCGACTTGGCCGCGTGGTGCGCGATCTGCCCCGTCATGTGGTGATTTTCCTGGTGAATGTGGCCATAGAACACCGTTACATTGCTGTATGGCGTCAATAACCCAATCGCTTTGTCGCCATCGCGGGTGGCCCAATCCCATTTGGGTACCAGGTCGAACAGGGGACGATGCGTGAAGACAACAATTCGCGCATCTTTTGCTTGTTTGGCTAGATCGTTTTTAAGCCAATCCAGTTGGGCATCGCCAATACTTGCGCCGGGATCGGACACGTTATCCAAAGCGATGAAATGTACTCCCTTATGATCAAACACGTAGTTCGTCGGGCCAAAGTTTTCCTTGAATGCCGCGCCGTTATCGAGCGAAGCGTCATGCTCTCCCGGGATAAAACGCACGGTTTTCACTTTCAATCCGGCGGCAATCTCTTTGAACTCGGCCATACGTTTCCGGCGTTCCTTCGGATCATCCGTGGTGTGGGTCAGGTCCCCGGTAAAGATAATGAAGTCCGGTTGCACTTCAAGTGCATTGACAGTCGCAACCGTCTTCTTGAATGTGTTGAGCGCATCCGGATTGGCCGCGCCGCTATACCCCCAATGAATGTCGGACAACTGAACGAAGTAGAAATCGTCGTAAGCGGATGCCGCCGCCTTCTTGTCGGTAGTTGCAGCTTGCGCCTGGCCATATAGCCCGGAAATAAATACCGCACCGCCGCCGACAGCGGTCAGTTTCATAAAGCTTCTGCGATCAATCATGATTTTTCTCCTTTAAATGGTTGGAATAGCTGTAGGGCAGACCGTTGCAGGACATTTTGCGCAACAGGTCGGTCGCGTGGTCAGGGCTTCTCTTCTCGTCCCGCCTCTTTCTTCAAATAGGCGATCAAGTCGGCGCGGTCTTTTGCGTCAGGCACCATGAAACCCATTTTTTGGCCCGGAATCAGTTTCTCGGGATTGGTCAGCCATTTATCCAGCGTTTTTTCGTTCCAGACAATGCTGGATGCCTTCACGGCTGGTGAATAGAGGTAATCAGCGCGACTGCCAGCCTTCCTGCCAAACAGCCCCTTGTGTGCCGGCCCCACGCCGTTGTAGTCAATCGAGTGACAGGACATGCACATGCTTTGGTAGAGCTGCTGGCCGCGCATCGTATCGCCGGCAGCGGCAGCGGCGCCGCTGAAGCCCATCAGCATGGCCAAGCCCAGGCCAAGGAATAAGTGATCTTGTTTCATGTGGAAATCCTTTTGATTTGCAAGTTTGCTGGTGCCCGATCAATGTCATCCATTCCTGTAAACGGTATAACTTGGAACGAGAGGAAAATATTCCCGTAAATCGCGATTTATTCTTTTAACGGGTTTTCTTCATGGTCTTCCTCTGCCAGTACCGCTTGCTCGAATGCATGCAGATGGCTGGATTGGGCATCGGTGATGGCCCAGTAAGCCATGCCGTTGCGCTGCCAGTGAGCTATCGCATAACCATCCGAGGCCCGTGCCGCGGGAACCGGCGTACCGCCGGCATCGGGAAACACGTACAGGTCGATGGGGTGCTTTTGGTAGTGATAGATCAGTACCGCGACGGTGCGGTGCCCCACGTAGTCGATTCGTCCGCCGACGAGCGGAAAACCTTGCGCGGCGAGATCGACGACCGGCGGCGTATAGTCGAGTCTGCCGTTGAACCACGGCTTGACGGTGTGCTGATCGGTCGATACGACGTCGATCGGGTGCTGCGACAACAGCGAGCGTACGTGGCTCGACACAATCTCCTGGGCGATTGAGCCGGTTGGCGCCGGCCGCTGGATCAAGGTGACCGCGCTCAATGCCAGCGCACAGACCGCGATCCCCGCAACACTGCCGTTAAGCCATGCCCGCACGCCATCCGTGGTGAAGCCGCCCCATGCAAAGACGGTCCGGCGGGGCGACTCGCGCGGTAATTCGCGCGGCAACTCGGCGAGCACGCGCGCGCGCAGATGGGGTGGGGCGCGATGATAGAGCGATCCGTCACGCAGCACACTACCAAGCGAGCTTAATGTTTCTTTCTTGTCCATTATTTAACTCCTTTTGGTGAACCCGGTACAGGCATCCTGACCAGGTTGCCGTCTACCTTGCCGCGCACGGGCGCAAGCCCGGAAGGTCTCGCCTCCTGCGCCTTGCGCACTGCCGCACAAAGCAGGCTGCGGCCACGCGCCAGCCGCGACATCACTGTGCCGATCGGAACGCCCGCGACGGTCGCAATGTCGCGGTAGCTCATGTCTTCCAACTCGCGCAGGACCAGCACCTCGCGATATTCGACCGGCAATAAGCCGAGCGCGCGATGAATCAAGTCCACGTCGTCGCGCCGCACAGCGAGCGTTTCGGGATCGCTGCCGATCTCGTCGGCCCATCCTGGGAGTCGCTCGTCGTCGTGCAGTCCGTCGTCATAGGGTGTGTCGTCGGCTGCGTCGTTCCGCCTGCGCCATTCGGTAAACCAGGTGTTCCGAACGATCGCGAGCAGCCATGCTCGCGCATTGTCGCCATGGAAGCCGTCGAAGAACCGAAAGGCGCGCAGGTACGCATCCTGCACGACATCGTCGGCATCACTCGCGCTGCCGGTCAGCCAGCGTGCCAGGTTGTAGGCGGCATCCAGGTGCGGCAACGCCAGTTCTTCGAATCGGCGTGACTTGTCGGCCGCGATCACGGTGATCTCCCGCTTTCTCCGATTTGCGCCTGGTCTATTTGGCGACTACGCCAACCATATGGGGGTGTCTTGTAATCGTTTCTCATGGGTCCCTCCATTGCCTGTCCGGTGGGGAGATGCTCGCAGCATCCGAGCGCCGCAAATGCCGACGTTCATACACCCATAACCGTCAGTGGCCAGGATTTATTCCCGCGATATTTTTTAATCACCGCGACAAAGCCGGGAATAAAACGAAGAGCGCGACGGTATACGCGGAGATCCTCCCGCCACTTGTCTCATGGAAACGCATCAAGGCAGCAGTGGCCAGGGCGGAGCAACCCGAATCACGATCATTTTCAATTCTGTTCCTCTTCCGGATCCGGGCCGGCTTGGGTAAGGCGCAAAATGCCATCCGGATCGAAGTAAAAATGCATCATCGAATACCACACGCCGTCTTGCAGGAAGCGGTAACTCCAGACATGGCGCCGCATGAGCGGGAAATAGGCGGTTTCGACCGGTCGCCCAAAATGCACCAGCACATCCTGCGTGGTCCACTGGCCGATTCTGGCCTGGCCGAATTCCTCGATGGTCAATACCTGCTTGATGCTGACAACTCGCCCATGCCCGTCGATGTCAGCTGCCCACGTGTATTCGCCGGCAGGTTGCGTGGGATAAAGCCAGCGTGTGGTGCCATCCGGCAGGTGATAGACCTCGCGCGGAGCGCCGAGCCGCGCTTGGACGTCGGCCTGGCTGGCGCCGGGCGGAATGGATGCCGGCGTGGCACAACCGGCTACCAGCATGGCGACGGCGATAGACGCGTAGTGAGCGTTCGACCACCAGTCGTACTTCATGGAGTGGATGGGACTCATGGTTTGCCTCCAACGAATAGTCATATGAATCGGATCGCGGCTGCCAGGGAAAATAACCGGGCAGCCGCCGTCAGGCCGCCTCAACAGACTGTTGCAGCTCGCGTCACTGTCCGGAGTACATGCTGCCCTGATCTGACGGCATGCCCGAGGCAGCATTCATGGGATCAAGCTGTGCGCATCCGGCAGCGGCAAGAGTGAGGAGGGTGACGCCAATGGCGAGAATGGTTTTTGCGAATTTCATGATGATCTCCTATAAGATCGAAATACATGGCAAACCGGGAAAAGCGTTGGTTTGCCAATCAAATGAACACCAGTGTGTTATCTGGTGCCAGCCGGGGGCGGCACTGCGCCGCAGCGCCTCTTTTGCGCTGTGGGCCTATCCATGTTTCCGGTTCTGGAAACACTGGTGCGTGTCGTCACTTGTATAACTGCCGGCCGTCGAAAGTTATTCTCGTCATATTTTTCTGCTTGCTCCCCATGGCCGGGAATAAAATCAAGCGCGCGCACGTATACCGGCGCCAGGAATACACAGGAATCCAACCAAGCGCGTCTTGGCCGATTTTTTCATCTCCAGACTTACTGAGGCAGCGTGGCGTGCTGATTAGGTTGCCGTACCTGATATTCGGATATTTCATGTTTTCCTCTGCACGGCTATAACTTCGCATAATTTGTATTATGTAAAACGAGATCCAATGTTATTGATGTTCACTAAGCGCTCTAACTCATTGAATTGATTATGTTCTGCATTGGACCCGATTCCCCATTAACCCCAATGTTTGACATGTTCATATACGACTCTATCTTCATGAATCTAAAGGCTTTATAGCAGTCGTTCAAATACACGCTTGCAATCAACGAGCTGCCGCCTATTATGGCGGCCATGAAAATATTTCCTTGTAGATTGTCCGATGGCCGACGCCTTCCCGTACTCTTCAGACTCATTCCGTCTCAGCCTGTCCTGGTTCCATTTCTCTTTGTAGTACTTAAGCGCCAATACAGGGCCTTCAATACGATCCGAAATGATCTCGTTGCTATTAAAGCATTTTATGAATTTCATTCGCTTCAGAATATAGACGTCGATGAAACGCTGATCAATGGACAGCTACCCAAAAGATTTCAATTTTCGAAGCATTGAAGCGGACGGCGGAAATCCCTGAGATATCCACTGGTGGCCGCACAGGACTTGCGAAGCTAGCTGTTCATCTTGATGGACTTGAGAATGCTTCCCCTTGGTCATTCTTGACCGTATGGCTATTCGAAAGAAGTGACTATCTACAACCACTTCTGAGCAAAAAAAATGCCAAAGCGCAGCAGAATCTAATTGCTATCTATCACTTCCTCAAGGTTTGCGGCGAGAACGCGAAAGCCGGCCGCGTCGGCAGGCGCGAGTTCTTAAAGCGTATCCGTCGCATCGAAGCGCTCAATCAAGACACGCCATTCCGCGCCGTTTCATCGGAGGCATCCGATATCGATGCAATTCGTGTCATGACAATCCACGGCAGCAAAGGATTGGAGTTCAGAGCAGTACATTTTCCGGTCATTGCCACCAGGTACATGCCGATGTCGCGAAGCGGCGGCGGCGTCCAATGCCCGCCGCCGCCGACACTCGCTCAACTAAAAATGGACAAGGATGATCACGACGCTGAAGAGGAAGGACTCTTCTTCGTGGGGTTATCGCGCGCGAGAGATTTTCTATCGCTAAGCCGAGCGGAAAAGTATGCCGCCAAAGTGAGCGCTAGCGCTTCAAAATTTCTTGACCATATCGGAACTCATGTCACGCACGCCGATTTCAAGGGCGCTGGAGCATCTTTCGCGGGCACGCCGCTCTACGTGCCGTGCGAGGCTTTCTCGATCTATCCCGAAAAGCAGCTTTCTCTTTATATGGAGTGCCCTGCGCGGTTTCGTTACGAGATCCTTGACCGGTTGAAAGGGGCACGTGGCGACAATCCTTATGCTCTCTTTCATCGCTGCGTATACATAACGGTCGATTGGCTGGAACAAGAAAGGATGGCCGGTAGCATGCCGACGGTCCAGGAGGGGCTGACGCACCTTGCTGCTGTATGGAGCGAGCGCGGCCCACTGACCCATGGATTTGAACTCTACTATCGTCGCGCGGCTGAAAGCATGGTACGCGCTATGTGCGAGGCTATATTGCGCGAAACCGGCCAGTATGCTCGCGCGGAATGGCAAATCCCGCTGTCCAATGGGATCGTTTCCATCACCCCCGACAGGGTACTCATTGAGCAGAGCGGACTTGTTCGTGTCCAACGGACACGCACTGGGAAAAAGACGAAAAGTGAGCTAGGGAAGCCGATCTACGCCTTACTGCAAAAAGGCGCGACCCTTCATTATCCGAACCACCCGGTCAGCATTGAGACATTCTTTCTCGCCTCCGGCGATGTGCAGGTCATTCCGTCCGGCGACGATAGCAAGAAGTTGGCGCTATATGACGAGGCAATCGCCGGGATAAAGAAGGGAGATTTCAATATTCCTTCTCCATTGCCAAGGTTTTGCCCCAATTGCCCGGCATACTTTGCCTGCGGCGCTCACTAGCAAAGGAAATACCCGTTTTTTTCGGAGTCGCATCGCTTACTTCTTATAGGCACCCAATTCGGGGCCACTTTATAGGAGTAAGTTAGTATGACCACCCTTGTTGTCTTCATCCAAGTCCAGGGCCGCCCTGGCATCATCGAGACCAAGCTTGGTCCGGCCACCACGATCGGCGAACTCAAAGCTGCGCTCGCCGCTGTCGGCGTAAATATTGACGTAGAGACGTTCATTTACGTCGAGGATGCCGAGAACCACCTGCACGGGGAGCACCACGAACCCGCGTATGGCGTTAAGCACGGGTGCCGCATCCACGTGAGCCGTTGCAAACGCATCCGCGCGACTGTCCACTACCTCGATAAAACGGAAACCCGCGATTTTGCGCCGGGTGCTCGCATTCGCGCGGTGAAGGCCCACGCGGTCGATGTGTTTCATATTCCACCTAAGGATGCCGGGGAGCACGTCTTGCAGCTCTGTAATTCCCTGGAGCGCCCGGCGAGCGATACGCCGCTGCACACGCTTGCCGATCACAACACCTGCGCCGTGTGCTTCGACTTGGTGCCGGAAAAGCGCATAGAGGGTTAGATGATCAGCGCTCCTTCTCCTGATCACTTGCTGCTAGAGCAAGATCTCGCCACCCCGGAAATTCGGTGCGGCGAGATCGAGGAGCGCTGGCGGCATATTCGCACGTCGTGGCCGCACGTCTTCTTTGCAGTATCCGCGCCGCAACGCCCGAATGGCCCGAAGGAATTCGGATTCCGATTCGAATACACCGGCTACCGCCAAACACCTGTGACCGCCCAGCTTTGGGATCTGGAGGCCGATGCGCCCCTTCCCCATGCGAAATGGCCAACGGGAACGTATGTTGTGCCGTCCGTCTTTCGCAAAGACTGGCAACAGGGTAACTGTCTCTATATCCCCTGCGACCGCATTTCGATCCAAGGTCACACAGCTTGGCTCAACGACCACCCTTCGCGCCTGTGGCAACCGGCGCGTGGAATCATCTGCTATCTGGAGCAACTCTATGAACTTTTCAATCAAGGCGACTATACGGGCTTGGTCAGCGCCTGAGCACAAGCTGGCCTGTCGGAAGCAACTGTGGCGGAAAATCGTAGCGGAACTCGAGCGGCGCGGTAAGCGCCGCCACGAAGCCGGAACCTTTTTGCTTGGTATCGAGCGCAATGGCCGCAAAGAAGTGCAAAGTGCGGTGTATTACGATGATCTCGACCCGAGTGCCTACGATTCCGGTGTGTGCATTCTGCATGGCGATGCATTTGCAAAGCTCTGGTCACATTGCCGCGAGAAAGGCCTGACCGTCGTTGCAGATGTCCACACGCACCCCGGCGCGGGCTTTCAAAGTGATTCTGACCGCACCAACCCCATGGTCGCGCGGCAAGGACATATCGCGATCATCCTTCCCAACTTTGCACGCTGGCCTATTCGTCAGGGCAATCTCGGCATTTATGAGTATTGCGGTCAGCATGAATGGCTGGAACGTAGCCCGGCCCATGCCCCCAACTTCTTTTACACGGGTTTTTGGAGCTAACTATGAACCTTACACTCGATCACACTACGTTGCACCGCGCTGCCAAATATTTCATGGACAGCGGTAAAGCCGCATCGCATGAAGCCGCCATGAATCTGCTTCAACAGTTTGGCCTGACAATCTATGTCGGCGAGGAAATCCGTAGTTCGGCTGCGCACCAGATTGCTCTCCTTACTATCGTGAACGTCACGCGACGTACGCTTCTCGGCGGCGTGGAAGTTATCGGGCTGCCGGACTGCGACAGCCTGACGGCACTCGCCCCCAACACGGGGTTGAAAGAGGCAGTGATGGCACTTGGCGGCACGCCAGTAGCCGTTGCTCGCCCCGAGTGGCCTACTGCACTGATCGGAAGCGTCGAAGACTACAGCAATAAAGACACTGCTTGGCGCGTTACCTGGGAAGGTTGGCGCGCAGGAGCAGCTCCGCTAATGATCGGTGATCGCCTGTCCGAGGACAATTCTATGGCCCTGGCACCGGCATTGGCGGCGGCAGTCTGCGCCGGCGAGGTTTTCTCTCATTATGCGGGTGATCATCCGATGGCCGGACGGCGGACGGCGGGCCTGTCCCTTTGGCAGCCGGGCGCCGATTGGCTGGACGTCGACGAATCAGAGCCTGAACTCGCTTTTCTTCCTTCGAATCTTTGGATAATTGGTTTGGGCAATCTTGGCCAAGCCTTTGCGTGGTTGTTGGCGCTAATGCCCTACGAAACGCCCCAAGAGTTGCAATTGGTCTTGCAAGACTACGACCGTATTGCCCCTTCAAATGACAGCACGTCGCTGCTTTCTTACAAACACGATACGAACAAAATGAAGGCCCGCGTCGTCGCAGACTGGCTCGATAAACGTGGCTTTACTACCTTCATCGAAGAACGACGTTTTGGCCCGTGGACGAAGCGGCATGCCGACGAGCCTGGCGTGGCCCTATGTGGCGTTGACAACGCTTTGGCACGCTCAGCCCTAGACCAGGCCGGCTTTCCGTTGATCGTCGAGGCTGGCCTTGGCGGTGGTCCGCAGGCTTTTCGCAGCCTTGGTATTCACACGTTTCCATCATCGCGCACAGCTGCGGAAATCTGGGCCAAACAGGTAGCTCTGGCCGATACTTCTACGGAAGACATGCCAGCGTATCAGGCGCTCAAGAAGAGCGGTATAGACGCGTGTGGCCTTACGCAGCTTGCATCCCGGACCGTCGGGGTGCCGTTTGTAGGCCTGATTGCCGCGTGTCTTGCCATGTCGGAGCTTCTTCGACGGTTGCATGGTGGAAAAGCGTTCGAATTTATTGCTGGATCTACTGCTACGCTACAGGACATCGAATTCGGGACACTACATGCCCCTCCCTACGCACATGGCTATACGAGAGCTATGCCGATGGGCTGGCCGACAGCCCCATAAGATCGCCCTAAGCAAATCGCGCAAGCAGTTCCACTTAGAGTTACGACCATTGGATTATGACGGGTCGTGTGATCGCGTCGCTGTCTTCGCAATGCGTTAGAAGGCGGATCAATTAGAGAGGGGTACAAACCTAGAAACGTGTGTGAAACCCCGAAGTTATGCAGCGCCACATCGCCGGCCAGTCGAAGCAAATAAAAACAGCCCCACGAATGGAGCTGCCGATGAATCAAATTATGGGATCAAGCGCCTGCCGCGTAAACCTCGTGCTTTCACCACCTTTAAGCGCCGTGCAGGCAGAATTTTGTGCCACTCAGTTAGCCACAGCGATGTCGTGGCGATCGTCGATATTTTTTGCAATGGCCTGAACGTTCTCGGCAGCTAGATCAGTAAAGTGACATGTCAATTCGATTAATCGGGTAAGCACGTAGATGCCTATGCTTAGCAACATGGATACTACTTTTGCATTGGGCGGCGCACGATAAACCAATTTGTATACACCCTCCACATTATGCATATGCCTGGAGCTCAAGCTTGTTAAATTTGGATGCACAAATGCACACATAACTCCATATGCAGCGTAGAGATATTCGTTCTGCGTAAGCTGAAATTTCTCCTCACGCGTTTGCCTCTTGAATCCCTCCTCCTTTAAGGAGTCACGTGTCGCGCTAGCGTACTTTAATACTGACGCAATTTCAGACGCCATTTCTGCCGGGATATCGGCTGCTATCGAATCTCGATAGTTCGCAATCGTTGAATTATCCGCTTTTGCATTGTCGAAGCGGAGCTGCTCTAGATACCGAGGATCACGAGTCAAAAGAATAATATCGGCCACCCCCTCAAGCATAGAGCGGATTGGTGCCGCAGCATGGGTTTCGCAATTATTGTCGATCAAGCACAGCATCGAATGGAATTGTTCGCCAACAGTTAGCGCAAGCGCTGCCGTAACACGCGCCTCATTGGAATCCGCAACATGCCATGCCGCGACGAGTGTGTCGAATTGCACAATTACATCCTCAGCAACACCACGTAACTGCTCAATTTTTGTCATAACATTCCTTCAAGAGATCATCGCATGAACAAATGCCACTGCGTCGCAAATAGGTGGAATTGCTGCGATGAATGCCGCTGCCGCACTGAATCCAGCGGCAATCGCATTTAGCCGCCCGCTCTTTTGGGCTTGAAGCAGTAACGGATTTGCACTCACTATCGTTATACTTGGACCCGCTGCAACACCAATCAGGTTGTCCGGCACAGATGTCCTGGAGGAGAGAAACCAAAACCACGCTGCAATCAGTGCTGAAAGAGCGGCGAGTAAATTTCCCACCATGGTCATAGACATAAATAAATTTTCCATTAAATACGATGAGTCGCGCATGCAAAAAAAACCGACTCGAAAGCCTTGCGCTTTCAAGACTGAGTAGGCAGCGCTCGTAATTCTATACGGCGTTACCAGTGCTACGCGCCAAGTCTCGAACAACGGCACGAATACCCTCTAAGGCCGCGGAAGCGTTTTCCTCCGCCCCTTCAATCTGGGCCGCGTCGAAGGTTGCGATCTCCAGTTCCCTTAGACGAAAATAGTCGACGTGGAATGTCCCCTTAGCTGAATTGCCTTTGACCACATAGCTGACCAAGCGCTCGCCATCAACCTCTAAGGCAACGCGGGATAAGTGCTGGCGTACCTCATCCAAGTTCGGATGTACGAAATGGTAAGCTGAATTATCTTGTGTGCCTACGCTCGCGAAAGTTGCATCAGCCAGAAAGTCGATACGCTGACCTTTGACCTTCATGTTACAGCGCTTACATGACACGCTGAGATTCCAAATTTCAAACATGTGCGGCCGGTATTTTTCTTTCGGGAGTATGTGCTCTGTATCGATGACCAGTTTGAATTCTCCTATGTGATTGCGTAGGCAATAACAACACATTTCCTTCTGCAAATCCTTATGGTACGCATAGATGCGGGTTTTGAGCGGAGCTGCGCAGGGAGCGTTCCACGGCTTTGCTTCTGCCAAGGCTTGTGCGATCAACGCCTGCTCCTGTTGTGTGTAAGCGAATGCGTTATCCGGATGACGCGCCATCCTAAATCTTCCTCCTTGCCTCTGCCGCCACCTTTTTAGCTAACTGTTCTATGCGCTCCAGAAACCGCCGCTGAGAGGGGTCATAGGAGTGCTTGCTGAACTCACGTAAAGTGTCTTGGACCGCGCCTATTGTTAGTTGCCCTCTTCCTAATTCGTCGAGCATTTCAGACACTCGCTCGCTTAGGTAATGATTTGCTGGTGGTAAGGTCTGGAAGCTTTCGTACAGTGTCTCTTCAATGCTGTGCGCAGATGATCGATGTTCAAGTGTATCTCCGTGCACTTGGAAAATTTCCACCATTAGACGATGCCCTTGCGCACCAGTTACGATTATCGGCGAATGTGTGGCCACTACAATTTGGGGTTGATAGAGGTGGAACATGTCCAGTAAACGGACGCAGTACTCGTGTTGCCAAGAAGGATGTAAACTATTTTCAGGTTCATCAATGAGAATGACAGCCCCTTCAGTGATGTGCGTGGCTAAATAGATGTACATCGACAGCAGCGTCAGCTCGCCCGAACTGGCTGCTGTCACATTAAGCGTCTGGCCTCTCTTGCGCAGATGAACCGAAACCGCTGCATATTGACGGTTGCGTGCGCCACCTTCGTAGCGTAATAAATCAAGAACACCGAAACTATTGCGCTCGTGTCCTAAGCCGTATACGTCCAGCCATAGGATGCCGTCCTCACTATGCTTGCTTCGGCTTTGCATGTAATTTAGGGAGCTCTCAATCCGCTCGTACTGCTCGGATGAAAGATCGGGCCATCGCTCGTACAAATCGGACTTTCGGGCCGAGGTAGACTTGATCGAAAGTCCGATCTGCATCTCAAAACCCAGGTAATCTAAAATTTTCGCGATGCGTTCCGCGTTTCGCTCAGAGCGTTCCTGCTGAATGGAAAGTGCATGCTTAATGACGTGACCAGGTAGGCCCCGGCCAAACCGCGTAGCCAACTCGCTGTATGAGCCTTTACGGCGGGGAAAGCGATCATAAATTGTGTTTGAGATTGCGAGAACATTTTTTCCACAAGCCAGTGCATGCTTAGCAAAGCCCGCCAAACAAGTGCTCTTGCCACTGCCATTCTGGCCGACCAGAAATGTGACGCCCCCAATGGGAGAATGCTCAAGTGGTGCGAACTGAGAAGAAGTCAGCATTCGTGACCTGGAATATAAATAGTAGAAAGATTGTCATTTTGGCGGACAATTACCGCGATCACAAGTAATAAAGCGCGGCAAATTAGGGGCAACTTTTATCTGGCGACGACAACACTGGCTCATTGGACGGCCAGAGAGACTGAATTAAATGAGTATGAAGACGGAATATTTGTTGCGACGTTCAGGTAGGACCCAGTACGGTGACGAAGGCACGCCACGTGGCCTCGTCCCGACCAAGCACGACCAGCAGATGTGGCAGCATCACCGGCAGCTACACGAGGAATTGGTCACACGATTTGGCCTGAATAAGCTCGGCGTGCCAAAACACGAGATCGACACTGAACGGAAGAGCTGCGTTCATGAACAACTCAATATAAACGTCTAACAGCAAGTTGTTGTAAATTTTTCTTTTTAAACAATGGCTTAGAGCCCAATGAACAATTAACTTGGGATACTTGTTCAATGCTATCCGAAGGAAACGCCGTCTATCGACAGTACTTGCATGGCTTGAACGGATGTTTTCGAGCACTGCACTTCTGCCGGCAACAAGCTAACAAATCCAGTATTTCCCTCTTATCCACGCCTGCGATCAGCAGGCGTTTTTTATGCACAGCCACTTTTCGATACTCCCGACGCCGGCGTGCATTGTTCCAACTCACCTTGCGCAAATTCCGTAAATGCCAGTACGCATGGCGGATCTCGCTCATCATGCGCTCCAGCTCGGCCTGGCCGATCTGCTCACGCTCAAACAATTCCAGTTGCATGTCGGTGCAAAATGGAAAGATTGTAAGTTGGAATCTATGTTTAAATGGCAATATATTTAAACAAGGGAAACGACATGGCCAACGACCTGATAATCAAAGCCACTAGTCTGATGCTAGCAGTCGGAATTGTCGGTGGCGCCGTCTGGTTAATGAGCGGACCAACAACAATGGATAGCATCAACCAAGCTGAAACAAAAAACGTCGTTCGTACGTCGCCCCCTGCCATCAAAGACATGAAGAACCGAAGCTATATCGCCAGCATGGAAAGCAAACCAGCGACAGAACAACCAACGGGAATAATCAAATGTCAATCAGGTGGAAAAACCACCTACTCGGATAAGAAATGCGCCGGCGCGGAACAACAGACGGCCATAGTCATCAAGGAAACAAGCGGCGGGTTCGTCAGCCCAGACCAACAAACCATTGCAGACACACGCGCACGGATCAGAGAAGACATACAGCGCCCTGGAATAGTCACAATGGCTAGTGAGTCGAAACCGGCAACGACCAGCAACACGCAAGGCCAGTGCTACTACTTGGCTGAAGAAATCAAATCCATCGACGCAGGATCCAACATCGGACAATCGAGCTGGTCGCAAGAGCAGCTTCGAATTCGTAGGCTAGATGTCAGAAACAGAATGTATCGACTTGGCTGTTAAGTCAAAGACAGCTGCCACTGCCTGTCTTCCGTGTGCTTCGCCACTCCAGCAGAACAACCTATTCAGTTAGTGCTACGCACTAATTTGCCAATTTTGGTTCGCTCTCCGTAGAACCAACCATCGTTTCCCAGAGTTGTTTCCCAGAGTTCCCCGCCTATTCGATGAACGATGCCACGCGCGTGCTTTGCACCGTGAACGGGCTGACCGACCGGACCAAGCAATTGTCGATATTGCACCCGGCATAAATAACAATTTAGGCTATGCTTGGAACACACCAGCTCATGCGGGAGTGATATCAATGACTGTATCGCCTGCCCGCCCTCGCGACGAGGGCGCCGTTGCCGACGCGGCGGCAGATTCATTGTGCAAACTCAGCGCGCGCCCGTGGGTGCTGGCGGCCACGATACTCGCCTCAAGCATGGTGTTTATCGATGGCACCGTGGTCAACGTAGCCCTTCCCGCCTTGCAACGCGCATTCGGCGCCAGCGCATCGGATGTGCAGTGGGTAGTTGAATCCTACGCCCTATTCCTGGCGGCGCTGCTGTTGGTTGGCGGCGCCGCAGGCGACCGCTTCGGGCGGCGGCGCGTGTTTGCCCTTGGCGTCGCGCTATTTGCTGTAGCGTCCATCTGGTGTGGGGTGACTGGCAGCGTCATGCAATTGATTTTCGCCCGAGCGGTGCAGGGAATCGGCGGCGCCTTGCTGGTCCCAGGCAGCCTGGCGCTTATCAGTGCTTCGTTTCCCGAAGACGAGCGTGGCAAGGCGATCGGTACCTGGTCCGGTTACACCGCCATCACCGCCGCGATTGGACCGGTGGTCGGCGGATTTCTGATTGAGCATGTTTCATGGCGCCTGGCATTCCTGATCAACGTTCCGCTCGCCTTGCTGGTCGTGTTCCTCACGTTCAGATATGTACCGGAAAGCCGCGACCAGCGCGCCTCAGGCAGCCTCGACTGGACCGGCGCTGCACTGGCCAGCATCGGACTGGGATGCCTGGTCTATGGCTTGATTGAATCGTCGAACAAAGGATGGGGCGACGTTACGGTGATTGTTACGCTGGTTTTGGCTGCGCTGATGATCGCCATTTTCATCGGCGTCGAGTTACGGCATCCAGCCCCTATGCTGCCGCTCGGCTTATTCCACTCCCGCAATTTTAGCGGAGCCAACTTGCTGACGCTCATGCTATATGCGGCGCTTGGCGGCGGCCTGTATTTTCTTCCGATTAACCTGATCCTGGTGCAAGGATATTCCGCGGTCGCCGCTGGCGCTTCGTTGCTGCCATTCGTGCTACTGATGTTTTCCCTGTCAAGGTGGAGCGGCGGACTGGTTGACCGATACGGCGCCAAGAGACCGCTGGTGATTGGCCCGATGATTGCGGCGATCGGCTTTGCCTGGTTCGCCATTCCCGGCGTCGGCGGCAGTTACTGGGCAAATTATTTCCCAGCGGTGCTGATATTGGGATTCGGCATGTCGATCAGTGTCGCGCCGCTAACCACGACGGTCATGAATGCGGTCGACCAGAGCCTTGCCGGCGCGGCATCAGGCGTCAACAACGCCGTTTCGCGTACGGCCGCCCTCCTCGCCATTGCGATTTTCGGAATTGTGATGAACCTGGCGTTCAATGTTAGCCTGGACCGGCATCTCAAGAACTTGAATATTGCCCCGGAAACCTTACACGCGATACAGATGCAGCGTGCAAAACTTGCTGCAATCGAGTTCCCAGAAGAAGCAAGCAAACGGGAGAAAGCGCTCCTGAAAAGCGCAATCAGCCAATCGTATGTATCCGGCTTCCGATGGGTGATGCTGCTCTCCGCATTGTTAGCGTTGGGGAGTGCTCTAAGCGCTCGGGTCTTAATTAGCGCCCATTCTCAAGAAAACAAAAAATCTTGAATCATAACTAAAGACGCAGAATAACCAGCCAGATTAAGCGTATTGAATTATATGAAAGATATTGTGCGAACAGAGTCAGAAGTTGAAACTCTTTTTCAAATTTAGTCGGTCATTGTTTTTTTTGTTTCGTTGTTTCCGCATCGACTCTCCCTTTAGTTCAACTCGATGCGTCTCACTAGCTAAACGATCCAAAATAGCATCTGCCACGGTAGAGTTTTTTTCACCTAAATTGCTATGTGACCCGCCTGCCGACACTGCCCAATAGCCGCATCGGGGAATTGCTGCCGCATCACTGGATATCGGCCGACTATTCTTTGCCATCATGGGAAGGTCAAGTCCAAACCGAGCATCCTGGCAAGGACGAAGGTGGCGAGCCCCAGGCCCAGGAGCGATAGCACGAAGACTGCGGCCACCTTGCCGCCCGCGCGTAGCACCGCGCGCTTCTCCTTCCCCTTCTTCCCTTGATCGTAATGCCACTTGATGGCGAAGAACATGCCCGTGCCGAGCACGAGAACCTTGAACGTAACTAAGGCTATAGGGATCCAATCCATCATTTTGCGTATTTCCAGGCTATTACTTGACACTATCTATCGTGAGGAGCACTACCTTAAAACGCTGCTTCAGCAGCTTCATTTTTTGTTCAAACCATCCTCCTCAGGCATCCTGCTTGAATCTTTCATTACATCTACCTATGAAATAAGAATGGCATCCAGCGGAGTGATTTACCGAATGCAGATGAGAAAGGAGAAAACGTCAACGACTGCCATGCAAGGATGATGTTGCTGCACGTCCTGAGGCATACTACTTGAAAGCAATTTCCATACATTGAGACAAAATGTCCCAGTTGAAAAACATGCAAGATGAAAATTTGCCAATCTGGTTGCCGCGATTGGCCGTGCACGGCGGGCCACGTTTTTTGCAGATTGCGGATGCGTTGCAGGCGGCGGTGGCAGAAGGATCGCTGAAACCGGGTGACCGTCTACCTCCGCAGCGCCAGTTGGCAGCACAGCTGGACGTCGACCTGACGACGATCACGCGCGCATACGACGAAGCCAGACGCCGCAACTTGTTGGAGGGCCGCGGCGCTCGAGGCACTTATGTCGCGGCGCCGAAAGCCGAATTGACCTCGATCCTCGACCTGAGCATGAATACCCCGCCACCGCCGGATGGCGTGGACTTCGACGACATGTTGAAACAAGGTTTGTCTCAAGTACTGATGAGGGCAGATAATGAATTGCTGATGACTTACCACTTGGCCGGGGGAAGCGACTCCGACCGTAAGGCTGGAGCCAAATGGCTCGAACCGATGTTTGGACATCTGGATTCTCGACAGGTTGTTGTCTGTCCGGGTGCGCAAGCGGCGATCGCCGCATTGATCCTTGCGCTGACGGAGCCTGGCGATGTCATCCTGGCAGAACCAACGAGTTATCCCGGCTTGCGTGCCGCAGCGACCCAATTCGGCCGGCACATCATTGCGGTGGAAGCGGACAAGCACGGGATGGTGCCTGAGATGCTTGAGGAAGCGTGCCGCCGGCATAAGCCTGGACTGGTCTACCTCAATCCGACATTACAGAACCCGACCGCCATCACTATTCCGGAACGCCGGCGCAAGGAGCTCGCCAGCATCGCGAAGCGCTGCAATGTACGCATCGTCGAGGACGATCCCTACTGGCTCCTTGCCGATGCCCCGCCACCACCTATTGCCACGTTTGCCCCGGAACAGGTGTACTACATCTCAACCCTGTCGAAATGCCTGACGCCCGGCTTGCGTGTCGCCTTCGTGCTAATACGCGCCCCGCACGAACGTGAACGTTTCCTGGTCTCGCTAAGATCATTTGCGCTGATGGTCGCTCCTCTGACGGCCGCACTGGCCACTCAGTGGATCCTCGACGGTTCGGCTGACGGACTGATGGAAGGCGTACGCAACGAGGCGCGCCTGCGCCACCGGATGGCTCGGGATATTCTGGCGGGGCGGTACAGCGGCGCCGGAGACGGCCTGCATGTATGGCTCGAGTTGCCGGCGTATTGGAACTCTTCACAGCTTGCGCGTGCAGCCGGCAGCGAGGGCATCGCAGTCACGCCGGCGGAGGCATTCGCAACTGGCAGCGGATCAGTGAATGCAATTCGGATCTCTTTGGGTAGCATCAAGGACCGTGGACGCTTACAGGCGGGTCTTCAACGACTGTCTCATCTGCTTGCGCGGCGGCCCGAGTCGTTCAGCGCCGCTGTGGTTTAACTGTCCAGGAAACACTGTGCTTCATCCGGGAGTTCTCTCAATGCGGTCGCACTTTGGTTTGCCGCCTCAGTGTTTATTTATCGTGAGATCACGCGCGAAAGTAAACAGACTGGAAGAAAGCTACGTTAAGTTCACATCCGATCAATGTGATTGGAATTGTTTGTTTTGTGATGAGCTTGCAAATCAAGCATAATTGCGCACCTGTTCCTCGATTGAATGAGGTTTTTTCGGTATCCGGCACCGTTTTTGATTGAGGGTGCCTATCGCTTTCAATATTACTTACGACGAAAAATTTCCATGAGTCAAACAAATAACAAGAATACGGTAGTAAACGCCAAAGGCAAGCGCTTCTCCCGACGTAAATTTATTGGCGCTGCCGTTGGCGCCGCAGCCGTATGGGGCGGCTACTCGGTCCTGTTCGGTGGCCAATTCCGTGCCGCCAAGGCGGATCGCACGGTGGACGTGCTGCTGATCGGCGGCGGCATCATGAGTGCGACGCTCGGTGTCTATCTGTCCGAGCTGGAGCCTGGCTGGACCTATGAAGTGTTCGAGCGCCTGGACAAAGTGGCGGAAGAAAGTTCGAATGGCTGGAACAACGCGGGCACCGGCCACTCGGCGCTCTGCGAACTGAACTACACCCCGATGGACGACAAGGGTGAAGTGCATATTACCCAGGCGATCGGCATCAACGAGAACTTCCAGATCTCGCGCCAATTCTGGTCGCATCAGGTGCGCAAGGGCGTTCTGGGCAATCCGCGCGAATTCATCAATTCGACACCGCACATGAATTTGGTCTTTGGTCCGGAGAACCGTGAATTCATTCGCAAACGCGTCGCGGCCTTGAAGGCATCGCCGCTGTTCGCTGGCATGGAAATGACGACGGATCCGACCAAGATTGCTGAATGGATTCCGATCATGGTGGAAGGCCGCAAGCCGGACGAGATGGTCACCGCCACCCGTTCGCCGCTCGGCACCGATGTCAACCTAGGCTCGATTACCCGCCAGTTCTACAAGCATCTCAGCAGCAATGCGGGCAGCAAGATCACCACCGGATATGAGGTACGCTCGATCACCCGCAATGAGGATGGCTCCTGGCGTGTATCGGCTTTCGACATCAAGAATAGTTCCAAGATTCAGACCGTTGATGCACGCCACATCTTCATCGGCGCCGGTGGCGCCGCATTGCCGCTGCTGCAGTTGTCGGGCATTCCTGAAGCGAAGCAGTATGGCGGTTTCCCGGTAGGCGGCGAATTCCTGGTCACGGATAATCCCGCCATTACCTCGCGCCATCTGGCCAAGGTCTACGGCCTGGCGGATACGGGTTCGCCACCGATGTCGGTGCCGCATCTGGATACCCGAGTGCTGGATGGTAAAACCGTGCTGCTGTTCGGGCCGTTCGCCACCTGGTCCACCAAATTCCTCAAGAACGGATCGTATTTCGATATCGCGAAGGCAACCACGCCCTCCAATATCATTCCGCAACTTCAAGTCGGCGCCCATGAGTTTGCACTCGTCAAATATCTCGCGCAGCAATTGGAGCTGTCCAGGGAAGACAAGATGGCGGCGCTGCGCCGCTACATGCCTGAGGCAAAGGACGAAGACTGGCGTTTGTGGCAAGCCGGTCAGCGTGTGCAGATCATCAAGAACATCCCCGACAAGGGCGGCGTATTGAAGCTGGGTACCGAAGTCGTGGTTTCCGAAGATCGCTCCGTGTCTGCATTGCTGGGCGCGTCACCTGGTGGCTCTACCTCGCCAGCGATCATGCTGTCACTGCTGGAGAAAGTTTTCCCCGATCGGATGAAGACACCTGCCTGGCAGAAAAAAATTCGCGAGATCGTTCCCACTTATGGACAAAAGCTCAATGAGAACCCGCAGTTGCTTGCGACGACATGGGCAAGCACCGCTGAAACTTTGCAATTGACTATCGCATCGCCAAGTTTGGAGGGCTTCGTTCAAGGGGCCGCTCCCATCGAGCACCCTGGACAAGTGAAAAAAGTGCCAGATATCGCGCTATAGTGCTGCGAAGCTCAGTGTAAGCGACATCCACTTACTCCCTATCCAACCTGCAGCAAGCAAGCAAATCCAGCACCTCGCGCTTCTCGACTCCTGCCATGAGCAGGAGTTTTTTTTAGCCTGGCCACTTCCCGATAATGCCATATGTTGAAACGCTGTACCTCCGGCCATCCGCAAACATGTTCCCGAGTTCAACCGCAAGATATCTGAAGGTCGGCAGGAACATGCCGCGTGGGTCACTGGGTTCCATTCCGCCCGAGGTCAAGACGCCCGGTTCAAGCTCCTAAGGGTTCAGTATTTCAACGCTGAACCGCTCCATCGCCCCTCGCCCCGTGCAGTGACTGATCCTGCGGGCATCGCCTGGTAGCCCCACCCCGGACGAACCAAGGATCACAGAAGACACCACCAATAAGAAAATTGATATCAATCCGATGCAACATGTGATTGGCTTCCTGAAATGATGATTGCTAATATTGGCCAGGAGCAATCAATTTGAGCGACGGCGATAGTCGGGCTTGTGTGGAAGTTGAACCTGGCGCCCGAACTGAATGCCCTCTCCAGCGCTAATTGTTCGGCGTAGGTGGTCACTGGAAGCTCAGCAAAGAAGGAAAAGAAGAAATGTCTGTTGCTCAAAAAGTATTCCCGGGATGCTGCATGATTGCCGCGGCGTGCCTGTGCTGTTACCTGCTGATAGGCGCTGATCAACCACACAGCGCCGTGCTCACGCTGATAAGCGCCCGGCAGTCGGGCGGCACCATGCCATTGCCGCCGCCCGATGCCAAGTTCCAGGCATTGGCGGATTCGTCAGATGCTGCGGCACAAGGCAACCTGCGTTGCGCCGACATGGTGCTGAGCAACCCATACGGGCGAGGCGCTTCGAACTGTTTGAATGATCCGGAACCGTTGGTCGCTACCGCGGATGGAGACGCGAAGATCTTGCGCGCCAAGCTAGATCTGGTATGGCCATGCCAGGGAACCCAGCAACCGAATGCGGCATCGTCTGAATGCACCAAGATCAACGCCGACGCGGCAAATCTGGTCAGGCAGCTCGAAACGCTAGCAGAGCATGGCGACAGCCAGGCAAGCACCGATTTGTCGAATCTGGTGCAGAGCCGGAAAAAAACCGCTACCGGTGAATATTTAGATGCGCTTGACCACGCAGAAGCCCGGATCTCGCGCAGGTCGATCAGTGGCGGAATAGAAGCGGGGAAACAGATTTCTCGGCCCTCCCCGGCTTCCGCCGATGGTGTATGACCCAAGGGGATTTCGCTCACCGGAGACCAAGCTGACGCGGTCCGCTCAAGCCGGGGTGTGGCGGATTTGCCGGCATCGGCTCACTTCATTGAGGTTCACATTATCAGGCACTTAACACAATACGTTTTTGCCGCAATGGATTTTACGGGTTGAGAAGTAATGGCAGGTGGAATGGAGTGTCGAGAGACATGGTATCAAAATAAATAACTATGGAGACTAAATGAAAAATCATTGCGTGCAGTTGGGGTTGAATGGGCACCGCCCGTTGAGTTGGCATGCCGTAAGTACAATAAATCGCTTTTTAGTGCTTTTGGCGCTTATCGTATTTTTCAGCGTGGGTTTGTTGCCAAAGGCTTCGGCCGCCACAAGTACTTGTGATATTTACGCTGCGGGAGGTACGCCGTGCTCTGCAGCCCACAGCACAGTGCGAGCCTTGTTTGGGGCGTATAACGGAAAGCTGTATCAGGTCAAGCGCGCATCTAATGGCGCCACCATGGATATTGGCACTTTAACAGCCGGTGGTATTGCCAATGCTGCTGCACAAGATACTTTCTGTGCAGGCTCTGTATGTACCATTGAAACGATCTATGACCAGACCGCAAATGGAAATCACTTGACTGTTGCGCCGGCCGGGGGGAACGGTAGCGCAGACATCACAGGCAGTGCCACCGCATTGAAGGTGACGATTGGCGGAAAGTCCGCGTATGCGGTCTATATCTCCGCGGGCGTCGGGTATCGGCGTAACAACACCACAGGCATTGCAACCGGCAGCGCATCAGAAGGCGTATACATGGTTACCAGCGCTACCCATGTGAATAATGGTTGCTGCTTTGATTATGGCAATGCCGAGACAAATAACCTTGATACTGGCAATGGACACATGAATGCGGTCTACTTTGGCACTCTGTGCTGGTTCGCATGTACCGGATCTGGCCCCTGGGTCATGGCAGACCTTGAGAATGGTCTATTCCTGGGCGGCAACGGAAGCAATACGAATAATACTGGCCGCAATACCACTTTTGTCACGGCCATGATTAAACAAGACGCCACGACATATTCCATCAGGGATGGCGATGCCCAAACTGGCGCGTTAAAAACCGATTATGCGGGGCCGCTGCCTACTACGTCAGGATATGTGCCTTTCCACAAAGAAGGTGCCATTATTTTGGGTATTGGCGGCGACAACAGCAAGGTGGCAATCGGTAATTTCTATGAAGGCGCAATGACAACAGGCAAGCCTTCTGATGCAACCGAAAACGCCGTGCAGGTCAATATCGTTGCAGCGGGTTACAGCGGAAATGCCCTGAGTTCTTATAAAAAACTCGTCAACCAAAACAGCAGCAAGTGCGTGGACGTTCAGCAACCCAATACCAGTGCGGGTAGCAATGTCGACCTCTACACGTGCAATGGGTTTGCTTGGCAGAATTGGCAAATGGTGGACTTGGGCAACGGATACTCCAGTATTTATAGCGAGCACAGCGGCATGTGCCTGGATGTCAGCGGATCTTCCACAGCCAATGGCGGCAACGTGATCCAAAATACCTGCAGCAGTAGCGCCAGTCAGCAATGGCAGGTAACAACGACCACCGCTCCCTGGTTCCGCTTGACCTCGCGCAATAGCGGAAAGGTGTTGGATGTTTCCAACTGTGGCACGGCCGACACGACCAATATCCAGCAATGGGATTGGCTCAATAATGCTTGCCAACAATGGCGGCTGCAATAACCAATGAGTTAGATGGATTTTTGCGCCAACATTATTACATCAGAGCGCTTGCACAAATAACGGGCCTCACCCCGGCTGGCCCGCAACGGCCAGCCGGGCGCCAAAGCCGATCAGCAGTACAGCGAATGTCCAGCGCTGTACGGTTTGGACTACAGGACGCCTTTCTATCCAATAGCCGAGGGCCGCACCTGCCATCGCGTACAGAACGTCGAACAGCAAGCCGATTGCCACGAGTAACACGCCCAACAGCAAGAACTGGCCAGCGACGTTGCCGGCGTCTGCATGCACGAACTGCGGCAACAGCACCGAACAGAACAGTAACGCCTTGGGATTGGTAATGTTGGTCAACAGGCCGCGCCAGGCAGCAGTACGGTAGGCCTGCGCTGAGACAGCGGACGTCGCCGCGGAGGTTTCGGGTACAAGGGACGAGGCTCGCACCAGTTTGATCCCGAGCCAGACCAGATACGCCACGCCGACCATTCTCACCACCTCGAAGGCCCAAGGCACGGTTCGCAAGAGCGTCGCCAGGCCGACGGCCGCCAAAGTGACGTGAGCGGCCCGCGCCAAGCCCAGGCCTGCCGCAGTCGCCAACGCATGCCAGCGTCCCTGCGCACTGGAGGTCTGCAGGACCAGCACCATGTCAGGCCCGGGAACCAGATAAACCGCAACCAGTGCGCCAATAAACATCCCAAGATTCGCCATGCCTGAAGCCTTCTGAATAGATAGTTACGAGCCTGATAGCATAACTGCATACCGTAGGGTTCACGTTGCGAATCGGATCGCCAAATGTTCTATAATTGGCACAGAATGCCATTCATATCATATAAAAATTCATTTCATGCCAAATATGAAGTTGGACAATCTTGACCGGCGCATCCTGGCCGCGCTACAGCGCGATGCCCGCCTGACCAATGTGCAACTCGCGGAAGAAGTGGGCTTGTCGCCGTCCCCGTGTCTGCGCCGGGTGCGCCTGCTTGAAGAGGCCGGCGTCATCCGTGGTTACCACGCGGATCTGGATCGGACCGGCATTGGCTTGGGGCTGACGGTGTTTGTCGGGGTGAAGGTCGAGCGCCACCATGAGGAGACATCGACCTCCTTTCGCAACGCGGTGGCTCTGTTGACGGAGGTCGTGTCCTGCCACCTGGTTTCCGGCGAATCCGACTTCCTGTTGCAGGTCGTGGTTCCGGACTTGCGGGCCTACGAGAATTTCTTGTTAGGCACGTTGCTCAAGCTGCCGGGTGTCAGCGACATTCGCAGCAATTTCGCCATTGCCACGGTCAAGGCGCAGATGACCATGCCCCTCGGGCATCTGCCTCAGGCGGTACAGTAAATTTTCAAGGACCGATTGGCAAGCATCAATAAGTCTTCACCGGCACAGGCACGCTTTTGGTGAAACGATAGACAGTCACCGGGGAATTCTTCAGATCCCTGTTTTGGTCGAATTCGTAAGAACCCGCAATGCCTTTATAACTGACGGTCGCCATCGCCGGAGCAAATTTTTTCGGATCCACCGAATCGGCTTTCTTCATTGCCTCGGCAACCACCATTACCCCGTCATAGAAGGATATTGAATACATCAACGGCTTCAGCTGGAAGCGTTTCTCATAGCGTGCAGAAAAGTCTTTGCCGAGCGGATTCTGGTCAAGGATGATGCCGCCGACCGTACACAAGACTTTTTCATCAACCGCGTCGCCGCCGAGTTTCCCCATCTCGGCGTTGCAGATGCCGTCGCCGCCCATCAGGTAAACATTCATCCCCAGCTGCTTCATCTGGCGCTTCATCCCGGAACCTTGGCTGTACATGCCGCCATAGAAAATGCCGTCGGGTTTCTTGCTCTTGATGGAAGTAATGATGGCGTTGAAATCGGTGGCCTTGTCGTTGGTGTAGTCGCGTCCGATAATTTCAATGCCGTTGGCCTTGGCTTTTTTGATGAATTCATCCGCGACGCCGACGCCGTAGGCGCTGCGGTCATCGATCACCGCGACTCTTTTCAGGGCTATTTCCTTTGCTGCGTAGATGCCCATCGTGCCGCCCAGCGCATTGTCGCTGGGCGTAACCCTGAACACGTAGGGATAGCCTTGCGTGGTTATTTTCGGATTGGAAGCGATCACCGCGAGCACGATCTGCGCATCGTTGTATACCTTGGAGGCAGGCATCGCGACCCCTGAGTTGTACGGCCCTATCACTGCCTTGACGCCTTCATCAACCAGTTTCTGCGCCACCTGCACGCCGATTTTCGGATCGGCCTGGTCGTCTTCGTTGAGCAGCTGGAACTTGATTTTCGAACCGCCAATCACCAGTCCCTGCTGGTTGAGCTGATCAATCGCCATTTGTGCGCCGTTCTGGTTGTCCTTTCCGATCGCCGCTTGCGCTCCCGATAAGGGACTGGTCAGGCCGATTTTGACGATTTGCTCCCCGGCGCCAAAACACCATGCCGGCATGAGCGCCGCTGTCACGCCAAAGCCTGCCAGGGCCAGTTGAAAAGATATTTTGTTCATGACCATCTCCAAGTTGATGTTTGAGAGAACACAAATCCCATTCCTGCCGCGCGACTTCCCGAATCCGGATCTGTATTTTTTTGCGCCCCTACTGCCCTGCCGCCCTGCCGCCCTGCCGACCTGCCGCCCTGCCGACCTGCATTTCCTGCTTTCAGTAAAAACGATCCCCTGCATACGGCGCCAGGCTGAACGGCGAAGTCCGGCCGGCGACCAGGTCTGCAACCACGGCGCCGCTCAGGCCGCCCAAGGTCAGGCCGATATGCTGGTGGCCGAACGCATAAATCACGCGTGCCGATGCGCGCGATCGGCCCATCACTGGAAGGCCGTCCGGCAATGTCGGCCGGAAGCCCAGCCAGGATTCGCTGGGTGCGGTCAACGCCGGCAAGGCGCGCTGCGATGAAAATCGCAGCAATTCCAGCAGCCCTTGGTGTTTGCGCGGGTTCAGGCCGGCCAGTTCGACCGTGCCGGCCACGCGGATGCCTTTTTCCATCGGTGTCATGTAGAACCCCCGCTCCGCCCAGCCGACCGGGCGCGAGATGAGATTGGCGGTGCCGGGATACGTGATGTGGTAGCCGCGTTCAGTGTCTAGAGGAATGCGGTCGCCGCACTGCATGGCGAAGGGGCGCGAGTGCGCGCCGGCGCAGACCGCGACGTAGTCATAGGCCGCGCTGCCTGCGTCGGTTTCCAGCAGCACGCCATTCGGTTGCGGCTTGATGGTATTTACGGCATGGGTCTCCATGCGCAAACCTGATTGGCTTAACCAGGTTTCCAGTTTTTTCAGAAAGGCCTCCGGGTCAGACAAAAACCAGGAACCGGAAAACAGGACGCCGCGGTCGAAAAGAGGACTCAATTGCGGTTCCATTCGCTGGACCTGCTCGCGGCTGACAATGCTGAAATCGACGCCAAGCGAGCGCCGCAAGGTTAACGCCGGCTCGGATGCACGGAAGGCCGCCGCCCCCGAATACAGATACAGGCACTCGCTGGGACGGATGAACTGCGCCAGGTTTGCCTGTTCGATCATTTCACGATAGCCGTCATGCGCACGGCTCAGCAGCACCGACAGCGCGCCGGCGGAAGCAGCATAGCGCCGTTCCGTCGAGTTCCACAGGAACCGCGCCAGCCACGGCGCCAATTGCGGCAGGTAACCCCAGCGCAGGCGAAACGGGCTGTCCGAAGATAGCAAGAAACGGGGAAGATCCCGGAACACCGACGGATTATTTACCGGGATGCACGCATAGTTGGCAAAGGTGCCCGCGTTCCCATACGAAGCGCCGCCGGCGACGCCGGCCGGATCGTACACGGTGACCTGATGACCGTCCCGCATCAGCCAATACGCTGCCGACAGGCCAACAAAACCAGCGCCGAGAACTGCCACATTTGCCATGACCGGTCCGCCCGTAGATAAAGGAATGTCCAAGTACGCCGAGCTTTCCGCTGCAGACCGTCCGCACCGGGTGTGCTCTTTTACTTTAGATGGCAATACAAATAATTTTAGTGTCCACACAAAATTTACAATTCATATATTTACATAAGTTTTGTATGGGTACAAGATATTTTTATCCTTCCCTTCTAGCGGCCACAAACTCTTATCTTCTAGCAATGTTGTCGATAATCAGAAACACAAGACTGGGTTACAATGCCCGTGTTTGCACGATTCAAATTATTTTTGTATGGAGCCATTCTCTTGCCAAAACACGAAAATCGTCATTTCGCCCCTCCCCCGCGTCGCCCCGGACTGGCAAAACCGTTCACCTACCAGGAGCTGGCTGCCAAGCTGGAAGCCGACATCCGCAGCGGTGTCTATGCGCCGGGGAGTTGCCTGCCGCCGCAGCGGCAACTGGCGGAGGAAATGGGCATCAATGTCTCGACCGTGTCGCGCAGCTATCGCGAATTGCAGCTAAGCGGACTGGTGATCGGCAGCAAGCGGCGCGGTTCGATGGTGACCGGCGGCGCGATGCCGCATGTGCCGGCCGTCGGCCCGTCCCATTCCAACGGCATCGACCTGACCGTGAACCGTCCGGCGACGCGCGATTATCTTGACCAGCTGGCGCTGACCATGGCCGTTCTGCCGAAAGATCCGCGTTTTGTCGAATTGCAGGAGTATCAGCCGCCGCAAGGTCCGTCCTGGGCCAGGGCCGCTGGCGCGAAATGGATGGCGGCGCCCGGCTTTGAACCGGACCCTGAGAATGTCGTTGTCACCAGCGGCGCGCAGCATGCGCTGTACGCGGTGATGAACAGCTTGATGGGAATCGACGGTGCAATACTGGCGGACCGCTTGACTTACTATGGCTTGAAGGCACTGGCGCCGGTATTCCATTTCGAGATCGTCGGAGTGACCAGCGACGCTCAGGGCATGTTGCCGGAAGTGCTTGAGCGCGAGTGTGCAGCACGCAAGGTGAAGGCGATTTTCATCGTACCGAACTTCCAGAATCCTACCGTCGTTGTCATGAGCCTGGAGCGCCGGGCCGCGCTGGCGGAAATTGCTCGGCGCCATGACGTTCAGATCATTGAAGATGATGTCTACGGCCCCTTGGTCGATCAGCGCCTGCCGCCGCTGGCGAGCTTGTGCCCTGAGCGCACATATCACATTTCCTCGACTTCAAAACTGCTGGCTCCTGGCTTGCGCCTCGGCTTTTTAGCGACACCGCCGCACCGTGCCGCGATTGCCGCCGAAGCGGTGCGCACCACCGCCTGGATGCCGGCGCCGATCTCCATGCTGATCGCCTCCTTGTGGATCGAGAATGGCATCACTGCCCAGCTGCTCGCAGCGCAACGCAAAGAACTGAAATATCGCCACGATCTGGCGCATGGCATTCTTAACGGTGCCCAGATCAGCAGTGATCCCGCATGCATGTTTATCTGGCTGGTCCTGCCGGCCCCCTGGCGCGCCGATGACTTCGCAGCCAACGCAAAGGCGCGCGGCGTTAGCGTGATGCCGGCTTCGGCATTTGCGGTCGATCGATCGGAAAGCGAACACGGTGTAAGAATCAATCTTTCCAGCGCCTCGTCGCGGGAAGACCTGATCGTGGCGTTGAAGATCCTTGCGGAAACGCTGAATGATCGCCCCCGGGCGCTTTACGGCAATGTTTAAGCGCGGCCATATTCAATCAGCGTCGTGCCGGCGGCGCCTTGTCGTCCTTGCTGTCGGCGTCAACGTCGATCAACGATGCCTGGTCGATGGATTTCATGCACGACGCGATCAAGCGATCACGTAGCACTATCCGGCGACTTGACACCTTGTGACTTTTTATCCAATATCACGTGCATCGGGAAATTATGGATTTCCATGATCATTCATCCCGATGCGCGTTTCCTGTTTCGTAATCCATATTGAAGCAGCTGAAACCGGCGCAAAATCCACACTTGCCAATTGAGGTTGCCCCAGTCGGCTCACATCCTGAGCCTGCACGCTGAACGCCATTCACACGTTTCTGACTCGTTCGGGACGATGAATTGAAACACCGCCGCCAAGGCGGCAAGTTGCGTTGCATTTGCGGATTGCTTGCCACTGCTGATCGTCAGCGAACCGCCCTTCTCCTTTTTGACAGTACATCTTGGCGCCAAGGCGCTGAAGGAATTTCCCATGATTTATGACGTCGTGATTGCCGGCGCAGGTCCGGTCGGCCTATTTCTCGCCTGTGAGCTCCGGCTTGCAGGCATCTCTGTGCTGGTGCTGGAGCAAACCGAGGACCCGCGTTCCCCGTTAAAGCGGCTGCCGTTCGGCATGCGCGGACTATCGGCGCCCACCATCGAAGCTTTCTACCGCCGCGGATTGCTGAACGACATAACGGCGCCGCTCCGCGTGAAAGATGACGCGGGAAGCAGCCGCACCTCAAGTGCCGGGCCGGAGATGCAACAGCCGCGCCGCCAGGCTGGCCATTTCGCCGGCATCCCGTTCGACTACGACAACGTCGATACCTCGAAATGGCCGTATCGCCTGCCAAGCCCCGCCACCACCAATATGGCGGCTGACATGGAGCACATCGAAACGGCCTTGGCCGCTCGCGCAAACACGACGGGGGTCGAAATCAGGCGCGGCCTCGGCGTCGAAGACATCGACCAGTCGGATGAAGAAGTGGCTATTCGAACCAATGGCGAAACTTTTCGCGGACGCTGGCTCGTCGGTTGTGACGGCGGCCGCAGCACGGTGCGCAAGGCTGGCGGCTTTGAATTCACCGGCACCGATCCCGAATTCACCGGCTATTCCGTCCAGGTCGAGATTGGCGATCCTGGCAAGCTTGGCTCAGGCCGCATCTACACGCCGACCGGCATGTATTTTCAATCGCGGCCCGGGACCATCGCAATGGTCGATTTCGACGGCGGCGCTTTCCACCGGACCCAGCCGATCACGCTTGAGCACGTGCAGGCGGTGTTGCGCCGTATCTCCGGTACCGAGGTCACCCTGACGGCCCTCCAGCTTGCCACCACCTGGACGGATCGCGCTTACCAGGCGAAGGCTTACCGTAAAGGACGGGTGCTGCTCGCCGGCGACGCCGCGCACATCCATTCCCCTTTAGGCGGCCAGGGGCTCAACCTCGGGCTTGGCGACGCCATGAACCTTGGATGGAAACTTGCTGCCACCATCCGCGGCCACGCGCCGGCCGGCCTGCTTGACAGCTATTCGAGCGAGCGGCAGCCGGTGGCAGCGCAGGTCCTTGACTGGTCTCGCGCCCAAGTCGCGCTCATGCGGCCGAGCATGCATTCGCGCGCGCTCGAAGCCATCATCCGCGATCTGATCGACACGCGCGACGGCGCAACATACTTCGCCGAGCGCGTATGGGGTGTTTCCCTCCGTTACGATCTAGGCGGCAGCCACCTTCTGGTGGGCCGCAGCGCTCCCGACTTCGAGTTAGCCGATGGGACAAAACTCGGTGCGCTCCTCAGGAAAGGAAACGGCCTGTTCCTGGATTTTGACGCTGGCAGGCCGTTTCAAGCGCTTGCAAGCGGCTGGGGCGATCGGATCGCGTATGTAGCCAGTGACACCAAGGATCGCCTGGGCTTGAGCGCTGTGCTGGTGCGCCCCGATGGCGTCGTCGCCTGGGCTGCCGAGGCCGCCGCCAGTCATGAGGAAGCTGCTCAGGCTGCGTCGCAATGGTTCGGCGAACCCGGAAAGATGGGCTGATTTGCCGGCGCTGGCTAGACGAAATATTGGAAGAAGTCTCGGAATTTTCGACTGCTCGGCGGAGAGCTGTCCGCTGTCATTTGCATCTAAACGTTATATTCTAACGGGAATAACGTAATATACGTTTCAGCCGCAATTTCCTCGATTGCAAAACCACCTGAAAAATCTGCTTTGGCGGGTATTCATACCCTAGCCGAGTCGAAATCCTCATCGTTTCCATGTTTATAAGACAGCTCAAATATTTGGTGACATTGGCAGACATAGGACACTTCTCACGCGCCGCAGAAGCCTGCCATGTATCGCAACCGGCTCTTTCCAATGCCATCCGCAACCTCGAAAAGGAACTTGACCTCAGCCTGGTGCGCCGCGGCAGGAATTATGAAGGGTTGACGGCGGAGGGCGAACGCGTTGTCGGCTGGGCGCAGCAGATGCTGTCGAGCTACGACGCCATGCGCCAGGAGACTGTCGACGCGCATAAAAACCTGTCCGGGACCTTGCGTATCGGCGCCATTCCAACCACCATGCCGATTGTTCCCCTGCTGACCCAGTCCTGCCAGGCCAGCTACGACCAGATCAAGGTCACCGTCCTGTCTCTGTCTTCCGATGAAATTGCGCGCCGCCTGGACACCTGCGACATCGATATAGGCCTGACCTTCATGGACGACAAGTCGATGGACGGATTCCTGGTTTATCCTTTGTTTGTTGAGCGTTACGTGTTGGCCGTGCGCGACGGCTCCGTGCTCCAAGGCCGGACATCATTGACCTGGGCCGAGGTCGCAGAGCTGCCCTTGTGCCTGCTGACCGCCAACATGCAAAGCCGCCGCATTGTCGACGCCGCGTTCCGGCGCGCAGGCGTCAGCCCGCGCATCCGCATGGAGAGCGATTCGATTTTCGCCCTGTATTCCCAGCTGCGCTGCAGCGATTTTTGCGCGGTTGTGCCGCACAGCGTGCTGAGCCTGATCGAATTGCGGCAGGAAATCGCCATGGTGCCGATCACCCCTGGGCTTTCGCGCGACATAGGACTTGTCGTGCGCCGCCAGGATCCTTACTCACCGGTCATCACGGCGGCGCTTGAAATGGCGCTCAAGACGCCGCTGCAGGCGCGCTTCGACAGTTTGATAAGCGGCGTGTATTGAACGATTGCTTTACGGTATTGGATCGTTGACGGCGAACCGCCCAGAATCCTCCATGTCCCCTTGCTTGAAAACCAGCAACGGCTACGACATAAACCTACCAGGAGGATTCAAATGGCAAAAATTGTCTGTGTTCTGTATGACGACCCGGTCACCGGCTATCCGAAAACCTACGCCCGCGACGACCTGCCGCAGCCAGAGCGCTATCCGGATGGGCAAAGCCTGCCTACGCCGAAAGGCATCGATTTCAAGCCCGGCGCGTTGCTGGGGAGCGTCTCGGGCGAATTGGGCCTGCGCAAATACCTGGAAGCCCAGGGCCATCAACTGGTGGTCACTTCCAGCAAAGACGGCGACAACAGCGTTCTCGACCGCGAACTGCCGGATGCCGAGATCGTCATTTCCCAGCCGTTCTGGCCGGCATACATGACCGCCGAGCGCATCGCCAAAGCCAAGAAACTGAAAATGATCGTCACGGCCGGCATCGGCTCCGACCACACCGACCTGCAAGCTGCGATGGAACGCAACATCACTGTCGCCGAAGTGACCTACTGCAATAGCCACAGCGTGGCCGAGCACGTCGTCATGATGATACTGGCCCAGGTGCGCAATTACATTCCGTCCTACAACTGGGTGGTCAAGGGCGGCTGGAATATCGCGGATTGCGTGGCGCGCTCCTATGACATCGAAGCCATGAATGTCGGTACGGTCGCCGCTGGCCGCATCGGCTTGCGGGTCTTGCGCCTGCTTAAGCCGTTCGACGTCAAATTGCATTACCTGGACCGCCACCGCCTGCCTGAGTCCGTGGAAAAAGAGTTGAACCTGACTTACCACTCCAGCCTGGAAAGCCTCAGCAAGGTGTGCGACGTCATCACCCTCAACTGCCCTCTGCATCCGGAAACGGAGCACATGATCAATGAGAAGTCGCTGAAAAATTTCAAGCGCGGCGCCTACCTGATCAACACCGCACGCGGCAAGCTGTGCGACCGCGACGCCATCGTCAGCGCGCTGGAGAGCGGACAGCTGGCTGGTTACGCCGGCGACGTCTGGTTCCCGCAGCCGCCGCCGAACGACCATCCATGGCGCACCATGCCGCACCATGGCATGACGCCGCACATTTCCGGCACCAGCCTCTCGGCGCAGACGCGCTATGCGGCAGGCACCCGGGAAATCCTGGAATGCTATTTCGAAAACCGGCCGATCCGCGACGAGTACCTGATCGTCCAAGGCGGCAAGCTTGCGGGGGTAGGCGCGCATTCCTACAGCAAAGGCAACGCCACCTCCGGTTCGGAAGAGGCCAGCCGTTTCAAGAAGGCTTAAACCGGTCACAGGCCTGTGAATGCGGGCCTGCGGCATTCCACGCGTGGAAACAACCTATCGCGCTAGGCTCACGCATGACTAGCAGCAGTCATAGCCCCCTGCCCCATTTGGAATGACCAAATTGTCATTCATTTGTAATGCATTTGCCCTCCCTCCTGCCCTACTCTGTTTTCCTGGAATCCCTCGGTGCAATTATCGGATCCGCCCTCAACGTCGCGCGCCATTCGGCGCAGAATATTGTTGTAATGACTTGGCGGAACCGGCGACTAACCTGTTGTAGTCCAGAAAACACTGAAAGACTGCATTGCCGCAGCTGACACGATGCTGATGGCGTTGATAACGGAGAAAAAATGATCTTGTTTTTGCTGGTGTTCCTTGGCGGCGTGCTGACCATTCTCAGCCCTTGCATCCTGCCGGTTTTGCCTTTCGTGTTCGCCCGTGCGGAACAGCCGTTCCTGCGGTCCGGCCTGCCGATGCTGGTCGGCATGGCCGCAACCTTCGCCGGCATCGCGTCGCTGGCGGCGGTAGGCGGCGCCTGGGCTGTGCATATCAATCAATATGGCCGCGTGCTGGCGCTCATCATGCTTGCGGCATTCGCGCTGACGCTGTTGTCCAAGCGCCTGGCCGATATCGTTGCGAAACCATTCGTCTCGCTGGGAAATCGCCTGGTGCAAGGCGCATCGGATAACCAGGGCGGTTCCGGCGCGGTGCGGGCGTTCCTGCTGGGTATCGCCACCGGCCTGTTGTGGGCGCCCTGCGCCGGCCCTATCCTGGGGCTGGTGCTCACCGGCGCGGCCATTTCCGGTCCGAATACGCACACTTCGCTATTGTTGTTTGCCTATGCGGCTGGTGCGGCAACATCGCTTGGCGCCGCATTGCTGATCGGCGGCCGTCTCTTCACGCTGATGAAACAATCCCTGGGCGCGGGCGAATGGATCCGGCGCGGCCTGGGCGTGGCGATCCTGCTGGCTGTCGTCGCCATTGCCGCCGGCTGGGACACCGATGTCCTGACGCGCTTGTCGCTCAACAGCACCAACCGCCTGGAACAATCCCTGATTCAACGGATCAAGCCCACAGCTGCCGACGAGGCTCCCATCGCCATGAGCGGCGGCAACGCCATGATGAGCAGCGCAGGGGAACATCGAGATCCGGGCGTTGAGGGCCAGCTCCCTTCGTTGGCCGGCGCCACGGCATGGATCAACTCGGCGCCGCTGACGCCAGAGGCATTGCGCGGGAAAGTCGTCGTGGTCGATTTCTGGACTTACTCTTGCATCAATTGCCTGCGCTCCCTTCCTTACGTCAAAGCCTGGAGCGAGAAATACAAAGACTACGGCCTGGTCGTGCTAGGCGTCCACGCTCCTGAATTCGCCTTTGAAAAAGACGTGAAGAACGTGCAGCGCGCGGTCAATGAAATGAAAATCGGCTATCCCGTCGCGCTGGACAACAACTTCAGCATCTGGCAGTCCTTCAATAACCAGTATTGGCCGGCGCATTACTTTATCGACGCGCAAGGCCGGATCCGAGGCCATCATTTCGGCGAAGGCAACTATGACGAATCGGAAATGCTGATCCGCCAGCTTCTGATTGACGCCGGTGCAAAGAACCTTCCCGCGCCGGGTGCATCGATCGATGCCGGCGGCGTGCAAGCCGCAGCCGACAGCGAGCACATGCAGTCGCCCGAAACCTACCTGGGTTATGAGCGTGCCGACAACTTCGCGGCAGTGCCGGAGCTTCAGCCGGACCATGTGGCTGAATACCGCTTGTCCAAGCCCTTGGCGCGCAATCAGTGGGGGCTGGACGGCAAGTGGCAAGTCGATAGGGAGAAAGCCATGCTGGCCGGCGGGACCGGCAAGATCTCTTTCCGCTTTTATGCGCGCGACCTGCATCTGGTGATTGGTCCCGGCGCCGACGGAAAGCCGGTGCGGTTTCGCGTCACGCTTGACGGCCAGCCGCCTATGCAGTCGCACGGCGCTGACATCGATGACAAAGGCGACGGCACAGTCAGCGAACAACGGCTCTATCAGCTGATCAGGCAAACAGGCAATGTCGGCGAACACACCTTTTCCATCGAATTTCTCGATGGCGGCGCCCAAGCGTTCGCATTCACTTTTGGATAGGAGGCGATATGAATATCCCGGATAAAAAGGCAAAGGCCGGCGCAGCCGCGCCGAATGCCCAGCGCCGTTTGTTCATGAAAATGAGCTTGGGCGCCGTCGCGGCCAGCAGCTTGCTGGGCCGAGCCGCAGCGGCGCCGCTGGCCGCTGCAAACCCGAGCACCGAAGTGACCATCGATCTGTTTTCTCCCGCGGGAAAACGCGACAAGACGGTCCGCCTCCCCAAACTGGTAAAGACGGACGCGGACTGGCGCAAGCAGCTCCCCGAGATTTCCTATCTGGTTACGCGTCAGGCAGGAACGGAACGGCCGTTTACCGGCAAAGACTGGAATAACCACAACGATGGCTTGTATCGTTGCATCTGTTGCGATACCGCGGTATTCGACTCCAGAACCAAGTTCGAATCGGGCACCGGCTGGCCGAGTTTCTGGCAGCCGATTTCAGCAGCTAACGTTGTCAGTGAAACCGACCGTAGTTTTGGCATGCAGCGCACGGCGGTATCTTGCCGTCTGTGCGATGCCCATCTGGGGCACGTATTTGACGATGGCCCCAAGCCGACCGGCCTGCGCTATTGCATGAACTCGGCAGCCATGCGATTTGTCGCCCGCGCATAAAATTGCAAGTTCAGCAGGCGGCGGCCAGGTACCAACTGATCCGGGGTTGCCGCCTGTGATACCGGCATCCGGTTCAGTCCGCCCGCGGCTGTTGCAGCGCGCTGTCATTCGTCGCCAGGTACAAGCGTTTGTAACGTTCATAGCGCGGCTTGAGGCGCGCCGCCAGCGTGGCGGACGGCACAATCAGCTCATCCCCCGGCAAGCTGCTGCACACCACCTCCGCCGCTTCGCCGGTAGCCGCCATGCGCGCCAGCCGGGCCGCACCGAAGGCGCCGCCAAGGTCGCCATCCACCGGCCGCTGCAGCGCAAAGCCGCAGGACGAGGCTACCAGCGAGCCCCAGAAGCGGCTGCGGGCGCCGCCGCCGACGAATACGGCCTGGCTGATGCGAGTGCCCGCCGTGCCTAGCGCTGCGTAGCCGTCGGCCAGCGAGAATGCCACGCCTTCCATCACGCTATAGGCAATCGCAGCGGCATCGGTATTCGAGCTCAGGCCGAAGAACATGCCGCTGGCCTGGGCATTGTTGTGCGGCGTACGTTCGCCGTTCAGGTAGGGCAGGAAAATCGGCGCCGTTTCGATAACGGTGTCTTCCGCCAGCCGCGCAAACGCCGCTTCGCTGCTGTGCCCGGTCAGCCGCGTAGCCCATGACAGGCTGGTGGTGGCGGCCAGCGTCACGCTCATCTGGCACCAGCGCTGCGGCAAGGCGTGGCAGAAAGCGTGCATCGCCTGCGCCGGATTCGGCGAAAAATGATCGTTCGAGACGAATATCACGCCCGAGCTGCCGAGCGACACCACGGCGCTGCCGGGGGCCACGGCCCCCACCCCGACTGCCGCGGCAGCATTGTCGCCGGCGCCGCCGGCTACCAGCACGTTGCCGCTGAAGCCCCACTGGCGAGCCAGGTCGTCCTTCAGCTGGCCGGCCACGTCGCGCCCCTCGATCAAGGCCGGCATCTGCTCGCGGCCCAGGCCGGTCGCCTCCAGCATGCGCTCAGACCAGTCGCGCCGGGCGACATCCAGCCACAAGGTGCCTGCGGCATCCGACATGTCCGACACCAGTTCACCCGTAAGGCGGTAGACCAGGTAATCCTTTGGCAGCAGCACCTTGGAGATGCTGCGGAACACGGCCGGCTCATGTTTTTGCAGCCACAGCAGCTTGGGTGCGGTGAAACCCGGCATCGCCAGGTTGCCGGTGATCTGGCGCGATTCCGGCACCAGTGCTTCCAGTTCGATGCATTCGGCGAAAGAGCGGCTATCGTTCCACAGGATCGCCGGCCGCAGCACACGATGGCGCGCATCGAGCAGGACCGCGCCGTGCATCTGGCCCGAGACGCCGATCGCGCGCACCGCGGCAAATGCCGCCGGCGCCGCTGCCCGCAATTGCTCCAGGGCGTCGCAGGTCGCTTGCCACCAGTTTTCGGGACTTTGTTCCGACCACAGCGGATAAGGCCGGCTGATGGCCTGCTTGACGGCGCTGCTGGCGATCGCTTTGTTGCCGCCATCCACCAGCATGGCTTTGATCTCGGAAGTGCCGAGGTCGATTCCCAGGTACATGAATGAATCCTTCTTTTTTATTGGGTTGCAGACTGACTGGTTCCGCAGCTGCCTTGCGTCAGGTGGCAGGCCCTGAACTTGGACGGCGACATCTGTTTTTTCTGCAAGAACTGGTGATTGAAATGGGAAACGTTATTGAAGCCCACCCGGTAACAGATATCGGTCACCGACAGCTCGCTGTTCATCAACAGTTCGCAGGCGCGGTTGAGCCGCAGGTGGTTGACGTACTGGACGAAGGTCAGTCCGGTATTTTTGCGGAAGAAGCGCGAGAAGGCGGCGCCGGCCATGCGCGCCAGCTCGGCAACGTCGGCTTCCCTCAGGTCAGCGGTGTAGTTTTCCAGGATATACGCCAGCACCTGGTTGATGACGGCGTTGCGGCGCTGGTCGATGCTGGGGTCATAACTGGGGCTGGCCAGCCGCACGCGCGGCGCATGCGACAGGAAATCCAGCAAATCGAGGAACAAGACCACGCGCCGGGTATCGCTGGCGTTGAGCATGGCGCTCAAGGTTTCGTGTGCGCGCACCTCCGCTTCCTTGCCGAACTGGACGCCAAGGCGCGCCTCGTCGAGCAGGTTCTGCACCTGGCCGAATTCGGGAAACAGCGCCATGCAATCCTGCATGAATTCGGCGCCGAACTGCAGCACCAGGTCGCGCTCCGCCACGCTGGCGCCGGGCGCCAGTTCGCTCACCCAGTTGTGCGGAATGTTGGGGCCGGTGAACACCAGGTTGCCCGGCCCGCAATCGCCGATGTAGTCGCCGACAAACATCTTGCCGCGGGTCTCGCGCAGATAGTGCAGCTCGTACTCGGGATGATAGTGCCAGCGCGCCACCTGGTGCGGATAACCATGGGACCAGACGCGGAACGACTGGTACTGCACTTTCTGGATAAGCTCAAGGTCTGGCTGCATGGTGTCGTCTCCTGTTGTTGCCTGTAGCCAATAAATATCAATGGCGCAATACCAGGCTGCGACCTGTCTCTGCATCGAACACATGCAGGTCGTTCATCGAGACATTAAAGCATACTTGCTCCCCCATCCGCGGGCAACGGTTGGCCGGCACCAGCGCAGTGATTTCGCGCCCGGCATGCAGCAGGCTGACCAGCGATTCAGCCCCGAGCAGTTCCACCAGGTCGACCTGCCCCAGTATTTCAACCTGCTGGTCGCCGGCGCTGGTGGTGAACATGTGGTTGGGCCGTACTCCGAGCACCACGGATTGGCCGTCGCCGATGGCAAACAAGGATTGCGGCAGGCGCCACCGGGCTTGGCCGCTGTCCAGCACGGTCATCCCATCCTCATGGCTGGCGACGCAATCGATGAAATTCATGGCCGGCGTGCCGATGAATCCGGCGGCGAACCTGGATACCGGGTGGTTGTAAATTTCCGCCGGCGTGCCGACCTGCTCGATCCGTCCCGCTTTCAGAAGCACGATGCGGTCAGCCAGCGTCATCGCTTCCAGCTGGTCGTGGGTAACGTAGACCGAGGTAGTCGCCAATTGCCGGTGCAGGCGCTTGATGTCGCCGCGCAGCTGAGCGCGCAGCTTGGCGTCCAGGTTGGAGAGCGGCTCGTCGAACAGGAATACCGCCGGCGTCTTGATCATGGCGCGGCCGATCGCCACCCGCTGCTGCTGGCCGCCAGACATCTGCTTCGGCTTGCGCTCCAGCAGCGGCTCCAGGCTGAGCATCTGCGCTACCAGCCTGACCCGCTCGCTGATCTCGCTCTCCGGCGTCTTGAGGCGGCGCAGGCCGAAGGCCATGTTGTCGTACACCGTCATGTGCGGATACAGGGCGTAATTCTGGAACACCATCGCGATATCGCGTTCGCGCGGCGGCAAGTCATTCACCTGCCTGGCGCCGATATGCAAGGCGCCGTCGCTGATTTCTTCCAGCCCCGCCATCATGCGCAGGATGGTCGATTTGCCGCAGCCGGAGGGGCCGAGCAGCACGATGAATTCAGCGTCCGCAATCTCCATGCTGAAATCGTGGACTACCGGATTGCCTTCATAATGCTTTACCAATTTGTCGCAAACAATGCTGGCCATGGTGCTACTCCAATTCGATCTGGATCTTGACGTCGTGCGGATTGCCGCTGGCGGCCGCGTCGAAGGCGGCGACGCCGTCGGCGAATTTGAACGAGCGCGAAATGAATGGCTTGACATTGATCTTGCCGGAAGCGATCAGGGCCAGTGCGCGCGGGAAGATATTGGCATAGCGGAACACCGATTCGATGCGGATTTCCTTGGCCAGGAGCGCCACGATGTCGATCGCCACCTTGTCAGCCGGCAGACCCACCAGCACCAGGCAGCCGCCCGGGCACAACAGGTCGAAGATGCCGTCGTAAGCCTTGTCGCTGCCGCTGGCTTCGAACACGATATCGGCGCCCCACTCGCCGCTCAGGCCAATCACGGTTTCCAGCAGCGATTGCTGGCGCAAATTGACCGTGGTGATGCCGGGATAGGCGTGGATCAGGTCCAGTTTTTCCTGCACCAGGTCGCAGATCACCACCCGGCTGCAGCCCCCGGCCAGCGCCGCCAGCGCCGTCATCATGCCGATGGTGCCTGCGCCCATCACCACCGCCAGGTCGCCCGGCTTGATCCTGGCCTTGGTGGCGGCCTGCAGGCCGATCGCCAGCGGTTCGACGATGGCGCCTTCGGCGAAGCTGACATTGTCCGGTAGCTTGAAAGTAAACGCGGCCGGATGCGAGACAAACGGCGTCAGGCAACCGTGGATCGGCGGCGTCGCCCAGAAGCGCACGGCCGGATCGAGGTTATAGAGGCCGAGCCGGACCGCCTTCGATTCGAAATCCGGCACGCCGGGCTCCATGCAGACGCGGTCGCCTACCTGCAGGTGCCTGACGTCGGCGCCGATTTCGGTCACCACGCCGGCGGCTTCATGTCCCAGCACCATCGGTTCATGCACCACGAAGGAACCGATATTGCCGTGCTGATAATAATGGACGTCGCTGCCGCAGACGCCGACCGTATGAATCTTGATCTTGACGTCGCGCGGACCGATGGCCAGAGGCAAGTCAATCTCGCGCAACCGGATGTCATGCTGTTTTTCGAGAACCAGGGCTTTCATCATCTACTCCATTATCTTGTTAGCGCAGCGAGACGGCGCTGCTCCGTTTTTTTTTCTGGTCTTACGCAAAGCTCAGCGATGCTTGAGCATGGAATTGAGCAGCTGGCTCAGCAAACCGAGGAATACCAGCGGCGGCAATGCCAGCAATACAGTGGAAGCGTTGACCACGCCCCACGGCACTTCCTGCCCCATCGAGGTGAAAGTGGCGGCGATCACCGGCAGCGTCGCGGCCTGCTGCGAGGTCAGGGTCAGCGCCATCATCAGTTCGTTCCAGACCAGCACGAAGCTGAATACAACGCCGCCCAGCAAGGTCTTGGACGCGATCGGCAAGGCAATCCGCCAGAACACCGCATACGGTCCGTAGCCGTCGATGGTCGCGGCTTCCTCGACTTCGCGCGGGACCCGCTGGAAGGCCGGGATCGAGAGCCAGATGATGGTCGACAAGGTGGTCAGGAGATAGGTCACGATCAGTGAAAAACGGGTGTCGTAGACGCCCAGGTCGATCCAGACCGCCATCAGCGGAATCGCCACCGCCACCGGCGGCAGGAAGCGCAGCGACAGCACGAAGAACTGGACATCGTCGCGCCGGCGGAATGGATAACGGGCAATGGCGTAAGCGGCAGGCACCCCCAGCAACGCCCCCAGCCCTACCGCGGCGCCCACCACCAGGATGCTGTTGTACAAGCCGGACAGCACTTCCGGCGTGTGCAGCACCTGCCGATAGTTGTCCAGCGTCGGCCGGAACAGGAAGCGCGGCGTCGGCGAGACGATATCCATCAATTCCTTGAGCGAATTGAGCAACGCCCACAGCACCGGGAACAGCGCCACCGTCACCAGCAGCGCCAGGCCCAGCCAGCCGAATGCCTTGGATAACCCGCGCGTCAGGCTGCCGCCCGCGGTAGCTTTGCCAGGTGCTGCCAGCCGCATCTCGGCTCCCGCCGGCATGTCTGCAATTATTCTTGCCATTTTTTAGCTCGCTTCCAAATGATTGTGAACAGCGCGGTGGTCAGCACCATCATCAGGACCGCCATCGCCGAGGCGTAGGAAATATCGCCGGACAGGCCGATTCCTTGAGAGTAGGCGTACATGTCCAGCGTCTCGGTGGCGATGCCTGGACCACCCTTGGTCATGACATAGATCAGGTCGAATGAACGCAGCGACTCGATCATCTTGATCAGCGCCAGGCTGACCAGCGGCGCCCGCAGCATCGGCAGCGCCACCAGGGCATACACTTCCCAGCTGCGGGCATAATCGATGCGGGCCGCCTCCAGCGGTTCCGGCGGCAAGGTTTCCAGCAGCTTGAGCACAATCACGGCAAAAAACAGGCCCCATTGCCAGACATCGACAAACGCCACCGCCAGCAGCGCCAGGCCGGGATCGGACAGGAACGCGATGTTGCCAAGGCCGACAAAACCCAGCAGCCAGCTGACGATGCCCAGCAAGGGCGAGAACATGAATTTCCACAGGAAGGCTGCCGACACCCGCGGCAGCAGCACCGGGATGATCAGCAGCACCGACAGCAGGTTGCGCGTGCGGAGCGAGGTTTTCTCGAACAGCCAGACCGCCAGCAGCACGCCCACCACCAGGGTGCCGAGCACGGTGACCGCTTCCCATTGCACCGAGACCTTGATGGCGTTGAGGAAACGGCGGTCCGCCGCCAGCCGTGAAAAATTCTCGAACCAGACGAAATGGCTGTCGGCGTATTGCAGCATGCGGTCGCGCAGCGCCAGGTAGATCGCGCCGACGGTGGGCACCAGCGCCAGCACGGCCAGGATCAGCAGCGGCGGCAGCAGGAACACATAGGGCAAGGAAGAGCTATGGCGTTTATTCATTGTCGTTTCTCGAAAGGCTGCGCCAGGCGGCGCCGGACCTGAGCCGCCTGGCAATCCGGCGTGACGTTCAGTTGCGGCGGCCGGCGCGGGCGATGACGGCGTCGGTATACTTGGCGGCGTCGTCCAGCGCGGCCTTGGCGTCGGTGCGGGTGCCTGTGAACAGTTCTTCCAGCACAACGCCAAGGTTATCGCCGACCTGCGGCCACAGCGGCGACGACCAGATATTCAGCCTGGTGGTGTCAGTGATCGCGTTCAGGCCGGCAACGATCCCCGGCTGCACATGCTGCTGGAAATAAGGGCTGCCAATCGTGCTGCTGCGGTTATAGTCGCTGAACACGCCGTCCTTGAGGCGCGCCTGCTCCTGTTCCTTGCTGCTGGCCCAGGCGATGAATTTGCCGGCTGCCTGGCGCGTGCATTCATCCTTGCTGCCGTAGGCGGCAATCGCAAAGCCGTGGCCGAAACCTGCCGAAGACAGCGGCGCCGGCGGCCGCGCATAACCGACCTTGCCCACTACCGACGATTTGCTAGGGTCTTCCATCCAGTCGGCGAACGGCGTCGATTCGATCATGAAGGCGACCTTGCCGGCGCGGAAGCTTTCGACCGCATTGCTCCAGTCGTAGGTGGCGGTGCCTGGCGGCGTGTACTTCAGCAGGTCCATGTAGGTTTGCGTGGCTTTCACCCCGGCCGCCGAATTGAAGCCGGCCTTGCCGTCCTTGCCGACCCATTCGCCGCCCACGGCGGTGAAGAACGGCGACCAGCGCCACACGTTCATGCCCGAACCGCGCTGGCCGCGCGCCACCCAGCCATAGACCGCCGGCGGGTTATTCAGCTTCTTGATGGCGGCCTGCAGTTCTTCCAGCGTCTTCGGCACCGCGATGTGCGCCTTGTCCAGCAAGTCCTTGCGGTAATAGAGGAAGTCGCCGCCGCCGTATAACGGCGCAAAGTAAGCGACATCCTTGTAGCTGGCGACGGCACGGCGGCCGGGCAGGAAATCGTTGTAGTCGTATTCCTTCGGATAGTATTTCAGCAAGGGCAGGATCCAGCCGGCGGCGGCGAACTCTGCCACGTTGGCTTCGTCCACGTAGTAGACCTGGTAGGCGCCGGCCTTGGTGGAGGCGTCCAGGCGCGATTTGCCGCGGCGATCGTTCTCGCCGAAATACACCAGGTCGACCTGGGTGCCGCTGGCCTTGCGGTAGTCGGCCAGCGACTTCTCAAGCGTGGTGAGGCCCAGGGTCTTCTGGGCCAGTACTTTCAATTGCGGCACGCTGCAGGAATCGGCCGCGGAAGCGGCCGGCATCAGGAACACCAGGCCGGCAAGCGCGCCGGCATAGGCGAGTTTATTCATCACTATTGTCTCCTCTGTTTTTTTATGCACCGCGTCTGTGTGACGCAGGGAGACTATAGGGTTGCCCGGCCGGCGGGCGCTACCACAAAAACCGGGGCCGGCTTGTAGTATTTTCACACCCGGGCAGGCCCGCGGATTTTCTACAAACCCGCCCTTTTGGCAGCTTTCTGGAGGGGCAAGGGGCTCTCAGTCAGCGCACTTTGATCACGACTTTCCCTTTCGCGCGCCCGGTTTCGACATAGTCCAGCGCCTGCCTGGTTTGCTCGAACGGGAACACCCGGTCGACCACCGGCCGGATGTGGCCGGCTTCGATCAGCCTGGTGATTTCGCCAAGCTGCTGGCCGCTGGCGCTCATGAAGTGGAAGGAGTAGCTGGCGCCGCTGCGCCTGGCGGCTTTTCGGACACCGTAACTGAGCAGCCCCATCACCAGCCGCAGAAAACCGTTCAAGCCGCGCTGCCTGGCGAAATCGGGATCCGGCGGGCCGGCGATGCCGATCAGCTTGCCGCCTGGCTTGAGCACGCTCAGGGATTTTTTCAGTGTGTCGCCGCCCTGCGTGTCGAGCACCAGGTCGTAATCTTTCAGTTTGGCTGAAAAATCGTCCTTCCTGTAATCGATGACGATGTCGGCGCCCAGGCTCTTCAGCATGTCGGCGTTGGCCGCACTGGCGGTGGTGGCGACCGTAGCGCCGATGTGCCTGGCCAGCTGGATCGCAATCGTGCCGACGCCGCCTGAACCGGCGTGGATCAGCACTTTCTGGCCTTTCTTCAGCTGGCCTTTTTCGACCAGCGTCTGCCATGCGGTCAACGCCACCAGCGGCATCGACGCGGCCTCCTCCATCGTCAAATTGGCCGGCTTGAGAGCCAGCGAATCTTCCGTGATCGCAATGAATTCGGCAAACGTGCCGATGCGGTCGTCGTCCGGCCGCGCATAGACTTCGTCGCCCACCTTGAAACGGCGTACGCCTGCACCGATGCGCACTACCACGCCGGCCAGGTCGCAACCCAGGATCAGCGGCATCTTATATGGCAACAGCAGCTTGAATTCGCCGTCCCGGATTTTATTGTCCACCGGATTGACGCCGGCAGCATGGATCTGCACCAGGACGTCGTCGTCGCGCAGTACCGGCTCGGGCCGGTCGCCCGAGGTGAGCACGTCCGATTTGCCGTAGCGGTTGATGAAGTAGGCTTTCATGTATTGCTCCCGTTTTATCGTAGATTATTGTGGCAAGGCCGTGGCGGGTTTGCGCACCGCTGGCTGGGAGTCGAGCCGCAGATCCTTGCGTACGCCGGCTTCGACCAGCGCGGCGGGCGCGAACCGGCGCAGGAAGCGCAGGCGGCCTGCCAGCGCACCCGAGGTATAGCGCACTTTCGGCGTCGCCGCCAGCGCCACTTGCACCACCGTCCGGGCCACCACGGCCGGACCATCCGCGCCTTCCAGCGCTTGCTTCACGCGCTGGTCCAGTCCGGCGCGCAGGTCGCGATACTCCTCGAGCGCCTGGTCGGGCTGCAGCTGGTTGGCGTCGAACGCCGACTTGATGTAGGCCGGTTCGACCAGCGAAACACGGATGCCCTGGGTGCGCAGCTCCTGGTCCAGCGATTCCGAGTAGCCTTCCACCGCATGCTTGGTGGCCGAGTACAGCGCCATGTACGGCATCGGCACAAAACCCAGTACCGAGCTGATATTGATGATGCGCCCGCTTCCGCGCCGCCGCATGTGCGGCACGACGGCGCGGATCATCCTGACGATCCCGAAGAAGTTGGTGTCGAAAATCGCCTGCGCCTGCCGGATCGAACTCTCTTCGGCCGCGGCGGGCGCGACGCCAAAGCCGGCATTGTTGACCAGCAGGTCGATGCGCCCTTCAAGCCGCAGCACTTCGTTGACGGCGGCCGCCACCGATTCGTCGCTGGTCACATCCAGCGCCAGCATCTGGAATGCGCGCTTGCCGCTTTGCCCTTGCGCGCCACGGCGGCTGGTGCCGTACACCTTGTAACCCGCCCTGGCGAGCTGCTCGGCGGTGATTTCGCCGATACCCGATGACGCTCCGGTCACGATTGCGATCTTGCTGTTCATTGCGCTTCCTCTCAGTGTAAACATTTAATATGACGATCATCATATTTTGTGTCAAAAAAAATCCCGGAACGTGGGCTGCCAAGCCGGCCTTATTTGCCAGCCTCAGAAAAATGCTTGAGCGCCGCTTCGCGCAACGCAGCGGACAGCCTGGGATCGTCGACCGCCCGCGCCATCACCATCGTGCCGACCATCGAAGTGACCATGAACATCGCCTGCTCATGCGCGCCCGGCGTTCCCCAGTCGGGCAGCTGGCGGGCCACCATATCGATCATCGCCTTGATGTGGCGCGTGGCCGCGTGCCGCACCTCCGGCGCCTGGCGGTGCATCTCGGAGCCAAGCGCTGCCACCGGGCAGCCATTCTCGACGTCTTCCAGGTGCTGCTGCGATAAATAGGCTTGCATCACCGCCTGTAAGGATTGCCCTGGCGCCGCCGCAGCCGCGATGTCGGCCGACAAGCTCACCGCTTCCGCGCCGGCGCTGTCAGCCGCTTCTGCCAGCAGCATCTCGCGCGAGTCGAAGTGCGCGTAAAAGCCGCCGTGCGTGAGGCCGGCTTCCTTCATGATATCCGCCACCCCGGTGCCGGCATAACCGCTGCGCCGGATCGCGCGCGCGGCTACCTCGACGATACGGTCGTGCGTCGCTTCCTTGCGGCTCTGGGTGGCGCGCCTGGCGCCTGGATGGTTTGGTTTAATCTGCATGACGACCATCATATATCATTTTTTAAAAACTCGCACGCTTAGGAATTTCCTTACTATTCAATTCGCCAATCCTGCAAAAAAATCAAGATTTCCTGATGCCACATTTCTTTTCTCTTCCCTATCCTTGCCGCTGGCCGACTTTATCAATCAGAACAAATATGTCTTGCCTCGTCCGCGAGTGCATATTTTTATCGATAGGAAATATGAAATGAAAAAGCTGTTATTCGTGATTTCTTTACTCCTCAGCGCTGCTGTTGTCGCAAAGGAGCCTCCCAAGAGATATGACCATGTAGCGGTTGCGCCAACCACTGCCGAGGAGAAAGAAATTGCCGGCCTGTTTGATCGCTGGAATGCCGCCCTGGCGACTGGAAAACCCGAGGAAGTCGTGAAACTGTATGCGCCCAACGGCATATTGCAGCCGACCGTATCAAACAAGATCCGTGCGACACCGGAAGAAATCAAAGAGTACTTTGAACATTTCCTGCTGCTCAAGCCAAAGGGCACCATCAACTATCGCCAGATCCGCATATTGGGTGAGAATCTTGCGCTCGATAGCGGCGCCTACACTTTCGATGTGCTGAAGAACGGCAAGCCGGCCAAGGTGCGGGCACGGTATACCTATGTCTATGAAAAAATCGATGGCGACTGGAAAATCATCAATCATCATTCGTCGGCAATGCCAGAGTTTACCGAGGAAGATTAACTGCTATATGGATTAAATCCCGGCAATCCTGATGAAGGATCAATAGGTTAGGCGACTATTCTCCAGCGTGGCTTTACGCTGGAGAATTACCTTGCCGAACCCTTGGACCGGATCTTGGTCAGGATCTTCAGGAGAAATATCCATTTTCGACAATGCATCCAGGCTGGGCACAAAATAGATCGCCGAGGAAAGTGCGGTAGCGAAATCCAGCAGCCTGTCGGTTTTCGAGACGCCGTCGGAACCTACGCCGTACATCTGTTCAAGCATTCCCATCGTGACCGTGATGTCGCTGCAAAAACCGACAAACATGATGCCCGCCTCTTTCGCGTTTCCATAATTGGCGTTCCTGCGGACGATATCTTTTTCTTCGCCGTTTCACCTGAACTGATTCCTGCCGACGTGGGAATCTTCGGGCAAAGGCGATAGCTGGTGGCTTCCGGCCTTGGTCCTGCCCCAGACGTTTTCAGCCTCGTGCACAGGCAAGCCCCTCAATTTCTCAATATCCATCTTCCATTTCTGGATCAGCACGGTTGATCCGCCCGCGCCTTTTTCACCGTCGGCAATGATGGCCACGCTGTTGGCGCGGAACGGATTGGGATTTGCAACGCCGTCCGCAAAACCGTCGAATGTCACGTTGTTGTGATAAGGGAAGCAAATCTGTTCACTGGCAAGATCGGCAAAAGGACCCAGCAACGATACCGCTTTGCTCATGCTGTCATACAGGGTTGCGGCGCTTGATTGCGTGATCCAGATCCAGAGGTCATGTTGGGCAGCAGGAGCGATCATGCCGTTGGCGCCTACAACATCCTTGTCGAAAGAACAAAGATTGTCGGGAATATCTGCGGGACAAACCTTTCGCCATACACCACCGAGATGGGCGAAGCCATCGCCCGCCGCATCAGCGAAGCCGCCTGAACCAGTTCACTGAATCCTTTGCCGGAGCTATCCAGTCTGTGCCAGAATCCAGTTCAATAATTCAATAATCCAACATTCAAACGGGAGGTCACAATAATGTTTCATTTTGCACGATCCGCATTCATGTCAAGCCTGGGTTTAGGCATAGCTCTTGGTTTAGCCGCTCCCCCTTCTTTTGCCGAACCCGACAAGCAGGTCTATGAAAAAGCCGAGCAATACAAGGGTGAAGCCTTGAAACTGCTGGAACGCCTGGTGAATATCGATACCGGCACCGGTGACGAACCGGGATTGAGCCAGGTCAGCGGGATAGTGATCGAAGAATTAAAAAAAATCGGGGCGCGCGTTGAAACCTATCCGGCGGCAGCGCCTGCAAATGGCAATAACGTGGTGGCGACATTTACTGGAACCGGCAAAGGAAAAATCTTGCTGATGGCGCACATGGATACGGTTTTCAAGCACGGCACAGCCACGGCAAAGCCGTTTTACATCAAAGACAGCCGCGCTTATGGCCCTGGCGTCATGGATGACAAAGGCGGCATCGTCGCCGGCCTGTATGCGTTAAAAATCCTGCAGCAGTTAGGTTTTAAAGATTATGCGCAGATCACTTTATTGCTCAACTCGAACGAAGAGACCGGCTCGGCCGGTTCACGCGCGCTGATCGAAAAAGTCGCCAAACAGCACGATATGGTGCTTAACCTCGAACCGGGCCGGCCGGCCGACGGCCTGGTGGTGTGGCGCAAAGGCAGCGGCACGGTGAAGGTTGAGGTAACCGGCAAGGCAGCGCACGCCGGCGTTGCGCCCGACAGCGGCCGCAATGCGGCGATGGAAGTGGCGCACCAGATATTGCAGCTCGGCCAGCTTGGCGATCGCGAAAAGCAAACTACGGTCAACTTTACCGTGATAAACGCAGGCGGCGCGACTAACGTCATTCCAGATCACGCTACCGCCTTCGGCGACGTGCGGGTCGCGGTTCCCGAAGAGTTCGACCGCGTCGAAAAAGACCTGGCCAAGGTATCCGAGAAAAAACTGATCCCCGATACCCAGGTGACGACACGCCTGACGCGCGGTTTCCCGCCGATGCCGGCAAACCCGCAATCGGAGGCGCTGGCCGCCAAGGCGCAAGCCATCTATGGCGAGCTGGGCAAAAAACTGACGCTTGAGGGCAGCGGCGGCGCAGCCGATTCGAGCCTCTCGGCAGGTGTCGGGATCCCGACGCTGGATGGCTTCGGCATTGTTGGCGGCGGCATCCATACGCCGGAAGAGTACGCCGAAGTCGACAGCGTGGTGCCGCGCTTTTATCTGCTGACCCGCATGATCATGGAACTGGGCAGCCGGAAATAAGATCCCGCACGGCCAATAGCACGGCCCCCGAGAAAGCGTAAGGATCGTTCTTAATCAGGGGCCGGCTGTTGTTCAGCGATGTGTTTCCAGCCCTTGGCGCCGGCATTGCCTGAGCCAGGCTTGAAGGTGGCCAGCGCGTGGTTCAGGCGCGGTAGCGCAAGGCATCGACCAGCAGCATAAACGCAGGCGATGCCTGACGCCTGCTCGGGTAGTACAGATGGTAACCGGCAAAGGGAGCGCACCAGTCTTCCAGCACGCGCACCAAGTGTCCGGCGTCCACATGTTCAAGCACCATGTCTTCGGGCAAAAACGCCAAGCCGAAACCAGCCAGGGCCGCCCTCAAGCATGGGCTGCTGCTATTGAACGTCAATTGGCCCTCGACCCGCACCTTCAGCGGGTGGCCATTTTTTTCAAACTCCCAGGCATACAGCCCGCCATAGGTCGGCAGGCGGAGATTGGTGCAGTCATGCGCGGTCAGCTCGTGAGGGGTACGCGGCGGCGGACGTTGCTGGAAGTAGACTGGCGATCCGACCACGGCCATGCGCAGGTCCGGCCCGATCCGCACCGCGATCATGTCCTTGGCCACCTGGTCGCCAAGGCGTATGCCGATGTCGAAGCGCCCTGCCACGATGTCGGTCAGCCCGTAGTCGATGGTCACCTCGACCTTGATGTCAGGGTAGCCGGGAAGGAATGTGTTCAGTTTAGGCCACAGCACGCTGTTGGCTGCGTGTTCAGCGGTGGTGATGCGCAGCTTGCCCGCAGGTTTGTCGCGCTGTTCGCTCAGCGCCGCCATCTCGGCTTCGATTTCATCGAGGCGCGGCGCCACCGTCGTCAATAGTCGTTCGCCAGCTTCAGTGGCGGAGACGCTGCGCGTGGTGCGCGTCAGCAGGCGGATCCCCAACCGGTTTTCCAGCGCGCGGATGGTGTGGCTGAGCGCAGACTGCGACACGCCGAGCTGCGCGGCGGCGCGCGTAAAGCTGCCCTCGCGCGCGACGGTGACAAAGGCCAGCAGATCATTGAAATTTTCACGCGCCATTCATGAGCCTTTCTCATAAGTCCATGCCGATAATAGCATCTAATCACGGCAGTCCTTGCGCGATAAACTGCCTGGCATCCCCTCACGGAATGCAAAGGAAATGCCATGGAACTCAAACGCGTGGGCACGATCGCTTCAATAAACGGCCCCGAGGCTACTTTTACCGGCCAGGTCCGAATAGAAATGCTGAGCACGCCGCCGGCGCCGGCGCGCACTTCCTGCGCCAGCGTCACCTTCGAGCCAGGCGCTCGCTCGGCCTGGCACACCCACCCGCTGGGCCAGACGCTGATCGTCACCGCCGGTTGTGGCTGGACCCAGTGCGAGGGCGAGCCAGTCGTGGAAATTCGCGCCGGCGACGTGATCTGGTGCCCGCCGGGGCACAAGCATTGGCACGGAGCGACGCCGACCGCCGCCATGACCCATATTGCGGTGCAGGAGGTGCTCGACGGCGTCGCGGTGGTCTGGATGGAAAAGGTCAGCAACGAACAATACCTGGCTGGCAGGCATGCCCGGCAATCCAACTGAACTGCCATTCACCGGACACGAAAGGAAATCTGAATGAAAGACGTCATTGTAGTCATCGGATCAGGATCGATCGGCCAGGCGATCGCCCGCCGGATAAGTGCAGGAAAACACGTTTTCCTGGCCGACCTGCGCGAAGATAATGCCAACGCCGCCGCGAAAACTCTCAGTGAAGCTGGATTCGAGGTGAGCACTGCAGTGGTGGACGTCACTTCGCGCGAGTCCGTCCATGTTCTCGCCAAGATGGCCGAGGCCCTTGGCGCAGTCACCGGATTGATCCATGCGGCAGGAGTTTCCCCGACGCAGGCGTCGCCCGCCCAGATCCTGCGGGTCGACCTGTATGGCACCGCGCTCGTGCTGGAGGAGTTTGGCAACGTCATCGCTCGCGGCGGCGCCGGCGTGGTGATCGCGTCGCAGTCCGGGCATCGCCTCCCAGCGCTGACGCCGGAGCAAAACAAGGCTCTGGCGATCACGCCGGCTGACGAACTGCTCGCACTTCCCATGCTCCAGCCGGACCGGGTGACGGACCCGCTCAACGCCTACCAGATTTCCAAACGAGGAAACGCATTGCGCGTCATGGCCGAGGCGGTGCGTTGGGGTAAGCGCGGGGCGCGAGTCAACACAATCAGCCCTGGCATCATCGTTACACCGCTCGCCAAGGATGAGCTTTCCGGCCCGCGCGGCGCAGGATACCGGCGAATGATGGAACTGTCCTCAGCCGGCCGCGCCGGCACTCCCGACGAGGTAGGAAACGTCGGCGCTCTGCTCATGGGGCCGGACGGGGCGTTTATCACCGGCAGCGATTTCCTCATGGATGGCGGAGTCACAGCCGCTTACTGGTACGGTGAGCTTGCGCCGGCTTGATCAAGTCCCAGGCTGGAGCATCCGGTTTTGTGGAATTTATATTACCGTTTCAAGATGCTCGCGAAGCCTTGCAATATCGCCCTCAACGTCGGCCTGCTTCATGACGTCGTGGCAGGAAAATGCCGGAAGGATTTCTGCGCCACAAAATCTGTAGTTGGCGGTATTGCTGACGAATACGTCGTCGACCGATTTGCCTTGGAACAAGACCTGTCCGGCGTCGCCGAATGCCTCTTCAGGAGCGTTCCATGTCAAGGAAAGCATGTACTTCTTGCCCTGCATCTTCCCGCCAGTCCCGTACTGCTTGCCCGGGTCTTGCCGGGTGCGTCCGTCATCGGCCAGCAAACTCTGTTGCACCAGGCCTGCCGTGAACACTTCGTCGACGTATTTCTTGTATATCCATGGCATGCCGAACCAGTAAACCGGGGATTGCAGAATGATGAAGTCTGCCCTGACGTGTTTTTGAACTTCGGCATCGATATCGTAGCCTGCCTCAATGCTTGTCTGCATGACTTCGTAATCCCGGTTCTCCATTTCCTGCGTGATGATTCCAGCCATGGTCTGGTTCAGCTTGCCGGTGGAGATGCCTTGGTAGAACTGGTGGGCGTTGATTATCAGTGCTTTTTTCATCGTTGATCCTATGTGCTTGCCTGTGTGAGTGCAGCGTTGAACCGCTGTTTGTCCGTGGCTGTCATTGTGAGCTAGGCGGGCGCAGGAAGGTTTGCCGGATTTGATCTTGTTATTGCCTGATCCGATGAATTCGCAGCGAATCTGGAAAACAAGCAGGTCGCTGGTGCTAGACTAGGTTTCGATGATAATTTCTGCGGCAGCCATATGAAATCAGGAAACGAAACCCCTTCGGTAAATACGGGCGATCTTGCGCGGCTGGCAGGAAATATTGCCCAAACCGATGGGGATTACACGACAAAAATCCCTGCATTGATGGTTTATCGCCGCAGCGCAGCCACCGATCCGATGCCATGCATCTATGGCCTGGGGCTGGGCATAACGGTACAGGGCCGCAAGCGTGTCACGCTTGGCGACGAGATCTTTGACTACGGCCCGGGACAAGCGCTCGTTACATCGGTCGACCTGCCGGTGGCGTCCTACGTTACCCGTGCCGACTCTGTCGAACCCTACCTGGGCGTGCGTCTTGAATTGGATGGGCGCGTCATTGGCCAGGTGGCTGCCGAGATGGATTTTGCGGCGCCGCTCAAGGCGCCGGCCTCGCGTGCAATGTCCGTCGTGGCATTGGATGACGGCCTGCTCGATGCGCTGACCCGGCTGCTGCGCCTTTTGGATGAACCGCACCTGATTCCACTCATTGTTCCGCTGATCCAGCAGGAAATTGTCGTGCGGCTGCTGAATGGAGAGCATGGGCCGACGCTGCGCCATCTCGTCACGGCCGGCGCCCCGGGCCAGCATATCGCCAAGGTGATCGCCTGGCTGAAGCAGAACTTTGCGGCGGATATCCCCATCGATGACCTGGCTGCCAGAGCCAGCATGAGTCCATCCACCTTCCGGCAGCATTTTCGTGCGGTAGCCGGCATGAGCCCGTTGCAGTATCTGAAGCATCTGCGCTTGCAGGACGCCCGGCAACTGATGCTGAATGAAGACCTGGATGCGGGCAGCGCCGCACTGCGCGTGGGGTATGAAAGCGCTTCCCAGTTCAGCCGCGAATACACCCGCTTGTTTGGCGCGCCTCCGCTGCGGGACATCAAACGATTGCGCGAATCTGCCTGAGCCGAGGAAAAAACCGGCAATGGCGATAAAACGTAGGAATAGGCAAGAAAGGCGTTGAAACCGGCAAGCTGATCCGATCGGCGAAGACCCATAATTTACGCATTGGCCAGCGTCTAGGCCCAACGCTGCCGACGCTTCCGGCGCAGTGTCCGCCATGCCCCACCCCACCCACACTATGGAGAACCGCCACCCATGAGCTCGCTCAACGTCAACGGCCGCCAGTACACAATCGACGCCGACCCCGACACACCCATCCTCTGGGCCTTGCGCGATACGCTAGGCATGACCGGCACCAAGTTCGGTTGCGGCGCCGCGCTGTGCGGCGCCTGCACCGTGCACCTGGACGGCCAGGCTACCCGCTCGTGCATTACCCCTGTCTCCGCTGCGGAAGGCAGAAAGATCACCACCATCGAAGCCGTCACCGATGGCAGCGACCCGGTCGGCGCGGCGGTACACGCCGCATGGGTCAAGCACGACGTGGCGCAGTGCGGCTACTGCCAGAGCGGCCAGATCATGAGCGCCACCGGTTTCCTCAAATCGCTGCCCCGCGGCAAGCAGCCGACCGCCGCCGAGATCGACTCGGCGATGGCCGGCAACATCTGCCGCTGCGGCACCTACGTCCGCATCCGCGCCGCAGTGGCCGATGCCGCCAAAACCCTCGCCTGAAGGAACTGCCATGCTGCCCAATGTTGATTACAGCGAAATGCCGCGCGCCCTGCAGCATTTGCTGACCCGAGGACAAGCTGAAGAGGCTGCCACGCTTCCGCGCCGCCGGTTCCTGAAGCTGGCCGGTTCTGTCGGCTTGGCGCTCGGCGCCTTTCCCCACCTCGCGATGGGACAAGCTACCGGCAACGGCCAGGCCGGTAGTGCCCTCAAGCCGACCCAACAGCCGTTAACTTTCGTGCACATCGCCCCTGACGGTGAAGTCACGGTAGTGGTCAACCGGCTGGAATTCGGCCAAGGCGTGCAAACCGGCTTGTCGATGATCCTGGCCGAGGAGCTGGATGCGGACTGGAGCCTGGTCCGCAGCAGGCACGGCTCGAACGATCCCGCCTATGTCGATCCGTTCTTCGGCATTCACATCACCGGCGGCTCCAGTTCGGTCAAGAACAGCTTCGCCCAGTATCGCGAACTCGGCGCCCGCGCCAGGGCCATGCTGCTGGGCGCAGCGGCGGTCCGCTGGAATGTGGATGTGGCTGCCCTGCGCACGGAAGCTGGCTCGGTGTTGGGGCCTGGAGGGCGCAAGCTGGGTTACGGCGAACTGGCCGAAGCCGCAATGGCCCTCCCCGTGCCTGAGAAGGTCACGCTGAAGGACGCCAAGGATTTCCGCATCATCGGCCGCCCCACTGCACGCCTGGACGCGCGCGCCAAGAGCAGCGGACGGCAGCAATTCGGGATTGACGTCCGCCTGCCGGGCCAGCTGACGGCCGTAGTGGCGCGCCCGCCGGTGTTCGGCGCCCGCCTGGCCTCGCTGGACGACAGTGCGGCGCGCGCCGTCAAAGGCGTGAAAGCCGTGCTGCGCGTGCCGCTGGACCGCGGTGCCGAAGGCGTGGCGGTGATCGCCGACGGTTACTGGCCGGCCAAGCTAGGCCGCGACGCGCTGAAGCTGCAGTGGGACACCGCGGCCGTCGAGAAAGTCGACAGCGCACAGCAGCTGGCCCAGTACCGTGAGCTGGCCGCCCGCCCCGGACCTCGGCATTTCGACGCTGACATGGCGCCCCTGGCTGCAGCGCCGCGGCAGCTGGAAGCGGAATTCGTGTTTCCCTACCTGGCTCACGCAGCCATGGAGCCGCTCAACTGCACCGTCGCGCTTGCCGACGGCCGCGCCGAGATATGGACCGGCTCCCAATGCCCCGGCCTGGACGGCGCCGCAGTCGCACGCGTCCTTGGCATCAAGCCGGAGCAAGTGGCAGTGCACGTAGAGATGGCCGGCGGCGGCTTCGGCCGGCGCTTCTCCAGCGGCAGCGATTTTGTGGTCGAAGCCTGCGAAATCGCCAAGGCGGCCCGGGCAGCCGGCCTCAAGGTTCCAGTGCGCACGCTATGGAGCCGCGAGGACGACATGCGCGGCGGCTACTACCGCCCGATGCACTTGCACCGCGCGCGCATAGGTTTCGACGAACGCGGCAAGGTGCTGGCCTGGGACCATGTCATCGTCGGCCAGTCGATTACCACCGGTTCTGTATTTGAACAGTACCAGGTGAAGAACGGCATCGACGCCACGGCAACCGAGGGCATGCGCGAACCCTACGCGCTGCCGATGCGCCTGACGGTTCATCACCCCAAACTCAACGTGCCGGTACTGTGGTGGCGCAGCGTCGGCTCCACCCACACTGCCTTCGTGATGGAAACCTTGATCGACGAGATCGCCCGCAGCACCAGACAGGACCCGGTGGCTTACCGCATGCAGCTGTTCGGCGACAAACATATGCGCCACCGGGCTGCCCTGCAGCTGGCGGTGGACAAGAGCGGATATGGCAAGCAGCCATTGCCGGCCGGGCGCGCCTGGGGGGTGGCGGTGCACGAATCCTTTTCCTCCGTGGTGGCTTACGTGGTGGAAGCGTCGGTGCGGGACGGGCAGCCGGTGTTGCACCGCGTGACCGCCGGCGTGCACTGCAACCTCGCGGTCAATCCGCGCAGCGTTGAAGCGCAGATACAGGGTGCAGCGGTCATGGGGCTGTCGATGTGCCTGCCGGGTTCGGCCATCACGTTCAAGGAAGGCGTGGTCGAGCAGAGCAACTTCGGCGACTTCACGGTAGCGCGGATCACCGACATACCGGCCTTGGAGGTCCACATCGTACCAAGCGCCGAACCGCCGACTGGCATGGGCGAGCCGGGCCTGCCGCCGCTGGCTCCGGCATTCGCCAACGCCATTTCCCTGCTGACCGGCAAGCCGCTGCGCCAGCTGCCGTTCAACCTGGCGTAAGCCGGCGCCATGGAAGATCTCGATACCCTGGTCTTGCGCACCGCGCTGGACTGGCAGGCGGCGGGCCTGCCCGTGGTGCTGGTCACCGTAGCCCGGACCTGGGGTTCTTCTCCCCGGCCGCCCGGCTCGCTCATGGCTATCAACGGCCGTGGCGAAACCGCCGGTTCGGTATCTGGCGGCTGCATTGAGGACGACCTCATTGTCCGTATCAGGAAAGAAGGGACACAGGCCGTTTGCGCAAGCGGCCTGCCCACTGTGCTGCGCTACGGCATCTCGGCCGACGAAGCGCACCGCTTCGGCCTGCCTTGCGGCGGCACCGTGGAACTGGTGCTGGAGCCGGTATCAGCACTTAGCCGGCTGGACGAACTTTTGCTGGCCTGCGAGCGGCGGCACAGCACCGAACGAGTGCTGGATCTGCAGACCGGCCAAGTGCAACTGCGCGCTGGCAGGCGCGATGGCGTGCCCCGGCTGGACGGCAAGCAGCTGGCCACCTACCTGGGGCCGCAGGCCCGCCTCATCGTCATCGGAGCCGGAGACCTCTCGCGCTACCTGTGCCAGATGGCGCTGAGCCTGGGTTTCGAGGTTGTGGTCTGCGACCCGCGGGAAGAATACCGTGCAAGCTGGCAACTCGATGGCGTGACGGTCAGCCACGAAATGCCGGATGACCTGGTCTTGCAGCTGCAGCCTGATGCGCGCACTGCCGTGGTAGCCCTGACGCACGACCCGAAACTGGATGACTTGGCCCTGATCGATGCGCTGCAGTCGGAGGCCTTTTATGTCGGCGCCATCGGCTCGCGCCGCAACAGCGAGCAACGTCGCGACCGGCTGCGTACTTACTTCGACATCGCGGAGCCCGCGCTGCAGGGCCTGCATGGTCCGGCGGGCCTGTACATCGGCAGCAAGACGCCGGCCGAGATCGCGCTGTCTATCATGGCTGAGATCGTGGCCGTGAAAAACGGCGTCCTGCTGCCGTCAGCCACGCCAGTCGTGGCTGGCAAGTCGCTGTACGAAAGCGCCAGGCGCCAGGCGTCGGCCGCCGTTTCCAGCTGCACCGTATAAGGCTCCTGTTTCTCTAGCTGAGGATCAGCCCGGGATTGTCGCAATCGCATCGATCTCGACCAGCACATCAGGATGAAACAATGCCGCCACGCCGATCAGCGAACTGGCCGGAGGATGCGCCGTATTGACGAAGCGATCGCGCACGGAACGTATCACCGGAAGTAGCTCAGGCTTGAAATCGCGCACGTAGATTGTCAACCGCGCCACATTGCCAAAACTGCTGCCGGCGGCTATCAGGGTCGCCTCAAGATTGGAAAAAACCTGTTCAAGCTGGATTTCAAGCCCTGGTCCGGCAACGGAACCGTCGGCATGGAGTGGCACGTGGCCGGAAAGCAGCAACAGCTTTCCGGTCTCGACAACCGTCGCTTGCGAAATTCCCGGGATGGTTGCTCCAGGCGGGTTGATTGTGCGGAATGTCATGGGCGGATTTTCTCAGGTTACATGTCAGGCATCTTGAATCCAGCCGCTTCAAGCCGGTATCCGATGTCTGCAAGTTCTTTCATCGGCAAGGCGACGCCCAGGTCCTTCGCAATCGCCACATAAATATCGTAGGCCGCACGAAAGGAAAGCACCCCGGTTCCCGCCTGATGTTCCAAGATCGAAAGGACATTCGTTAGCAGCATGTGATCCAAGCCGCCGGTTGTCTCCTGCCTGGTCCGGGCCATGATTTATTCGCCTTTAAGTTGACGATAGGCAATTATGCCAGAAACAGGCCCGCGCTATAAATCCCTGGCAAGCCGGAAGCCAAGGTCGTCGATGGCAAATGTCGGATGGCTGCGGCGACGGCTGGTGGCGAGGGCAGCCACGCCCGCCATGACGCCGTCGGCAACCGCTGCGGCCACGCCAGGAGCCATGTACAGCGATTCCATGACGGCTACTGCGAGATTGGCCGCGTCGACTCCAGCGTGCGGGCGCCGCTCAGTACGCGGTTGGCCTCGCGCGCCAGCCGCAGGTAAAAATCGCTGGACAGGCTTTCTCCATCCGCATCCAGCGTGATGAACGGCGGCCGGTTGGTCGACGCCGGCGGTTCGGTCGGGATCAGCGACTTGTCGGGAGCCACCTTGTACATCGCCGTGCCCTCGTCCACTTCATCGAACATGGCGGTGTAAAAGATATTGTTGCCGGCCGATTTGAACTCGTAGAACTGGGTCCACCAGAAACGGCCGCCCTTGCGCGGCAGGTTGCGTCCGCCCGGGAACATGACGGGCATGTAGCGCCGCCCCACCCGCTTGGCCTCGGCCAGGTCCGGCGCGATGACGTCGCGCCGCCAGGCTTGCGCGCCGGCTTCATCGCCATAACGGCCTACGGTCCACGGACTGATGACGTCGAAGCGGCGATACACGTCTGCCCATGCAGGATCCTGCAGCGAATCGTCGCCCATCGTGCGCCAGCGCGAAGGCACGCCGCCGATCACGAAGGCGCGCTGGTTGTCGGGCGCGTTTTTGGTGAACCAGTCGATCAACTCGTTCGCTTGCGCGGGGGTGGCGTTGTGGCCGGTGAATCCCATGCCCCAGATCGAGATGACCGGACGCCCGCCCTGGTGCAGGTAACGGCTCGACGCCAGCGATCCGTCTGCCGCCAGCGCCGCCCAGTGATCCTTGATGCGCGGGATGATGTTCTCCGATTTTTCTCCCGAGATGTCGTACATCACCGCCCAGACCCGGCCGTTTGCCTCAGCGCCGGCACGCACGTTGGCCGTCACGCCGTCGCGGAAGCGCCGGTCGGCCGAACCCGGCGCCAGCTCGACCACGAACTCCTGCAGGAAAACGCCGTCCAGGCCATACGCCTTCATCCACTCGAAATGGCGGTTGACCGTGCTGCGGTTCCAGGCGCTGTAGAGCGTTGCGGGGGATCCATCGGGCATGACGAACGCGGTATTGCAACGTTCGCCGGCCGGCACGTCGCGCATGTCGGGCCACATGTCGACGCTGACGTTCTGCGGGTTCGGCGTTGCGCCTGGCGCCCAGTGCCGCCAGCCGTTGCCGGCAGCGCTCAGCGGCGAGCCGTCGCCGTTACAGGCAAACCAGCCTTGGTAACCGAACATGTGCTTGCCGTCTATGGTGCCGGCGTCGACCACTGTCGATACGTTGCCGATGCTGAACCAGTTGAAGTTGCCGGCCAGGCCGCCGTTGACGACGCTGTCCAGGTGCAGCTGGATCACGTGCTGCCCTGCGCTCAAGGTGATATTGCTGGAAAGCGTTTGCCAGTTCTGCCAGCCTTTGGTATCCGGGATCGTCAGCTGCGGCGTGGCGCTGACGCCGTCTACATTGAAATGGAAAGTGCCGCCCTGCCCCTGGCTGGCGACCCGGACTTGCGCGCTATAGTTGCCGGCGGCCGCCACATTGACCGTGTAGTTGAGCCATTCGCCGGCGGTGGTCCAGCCGACGTCATAGCCAGCGCCGGTATCGGAAGTCGCTTCGATGCCGACGCCTTCCGTCTTGCGGTACTGGCCGCCCTGGTTGGTATTGCCCGGGTTGTAGTAGCCGACATTCTGTCCGCCGGTGTCAAAGTCTTCAGCCTGGATCGTTCCGGGCAGCGGCCACGCCTTGCCGCCGTAAGGGGAACCGGCGCTGGCAGCCGCCTTTGCGCTGGCGCCGGCCGTCGCCGAACCGGAGCCGCCGCCGTCGCTGCAGCTGCTCAGGAGACACATGCCGATGAAGACAGGCGTGATGCTTCTTAATAAATATCGGGTGGGAGTAGTTTTCAAGAGGGATTCCAATAGGGTGTTTACTGTGGTCTTGGATTGCTGACGATTGATGATTGCCGGCCATCGCGCCGGGGTGCTCGATGGCCGGCAATCAGGGCTCCTGCTACAGCCCGAGCGCCGAAATGAACTTGTTGGTGTAGCCCAGCGTGCCCGCTTTGCCATAGTCATTGCAGGTGCCGGACGAGTTGTTGTCGGAGCTCGGCGGAGCGCAATCGCGGTCGCGCGAGAAGGCCCAGAAATGGACGCCGGCCAGTTTCTTCGACAAGGCATAGTTCGACACGGTGACCGCATCGGCCAAAGTGAAGGTCTCGGCGATGCTGTCGTTGCCGCCTATCATCGGCGTCACTTCGATCTGGCTGTACGGCACCTTCCAGTGGTTGTGCAGGCTTTCGGCGGCAGCGATGGTCGACTTGCCCATATCGCATTTGCCGCTGCTGTTCAGCGTGCACAGCGCCGCATTTTCCTGGCCCGACTCGGCAAAATCCATGGTCATCAGGTTGATCGTGTAGTTTTTCAATCCGTAATTCTGGATCGCGGTCATCACCTTGACGCCGGTGCCGCCCAGGCTCTGGCTTTCGTTGCCGCCGTCGGTCGCCAGCGTGAAGCTGTAGCGCAGGTTCGGATATGCCGCCTGCGCCGCCGACACCCGTGCCACCAGGTTGTTGATATCGCTTTGGGTCTGGCTGCTTTCTATGTCGAAGTCGATGCCCAGCAGGTTGGCGCTGTAGTAGGTCTTGATGAATTTGGTGAAATTGGCGTCCGACGTGCAGGTAAAGCTGCCGCCGCCACCGCCGGTCGCCACGATGTACTTCTTGCCCGCATTGACGAAGCTGGCCACGTTCGCCTTGGCAAACGCCGCGGCGGAGACGCCGCTCCAGTTTTCGCTGCCGCAGCTGCCGGTGGCGAAGGCCCAGGTCACCGCTTGCAGCTTGGCTGGCATTACCTTCAGCAGGATTTGCGAGCTGCCGGTCACGGTAGTGTTGAGCTGGTCGCCGTTATAGTCGCCTGAGTAAAAATAAGGGCTGTAGATGAATCCGGTCGGCGGCGGCGCGGCCGGGCCGCTGCAGGTGGTCGGCTGCCAGTACCAGGTGCTGATGGTCGGGTCGGTGCCGTCGCTGCCGTTGGTGCCGGCATTCACCTCCTTGTAGAAATTGCCGTTGGCCGGGAACTGGACCACGCTGCCGATCGCATAATTGATGCCGGCGGTCCAGGTGGTGTACTGGCAGGTTGCAGCAGGCGTCGCTGCGGCCTGGCTGAACCCGGTTTCCGCTGTTGCAGGCTGCCCGGCGCAGTGCGCCGAGAACGCCATGCTTGAAAGACCGATTGCAAGTCCTTGTATCAATTTCGATTTCATTTGATTCTCCTGGATAGATTGGGATGGCTTGCTTGTTGCGAGCGTGGTCTGGGTGCCGTCAATCGATGCGGAAAATTGCCGGCCCCGGTTTTTGTCGCGCTCTGTGATCTATCCTCGATATTTCCACATGGAAACAGTTGTCCGATGACTGTAGGGTGCACAAAATTTGCTGTCAACCCGTATCTTGGTGGTATTGCCGTAAAGGCTTTTGCGTCATGTTGCGACGCAATGGATATGGCTGCAGGTCGTTGTTTACAATGGCTTTACCGCAAGTCATCAGACCTGTTGCTTTTGCAAGTGGACTTACTGTTTTTTCAGGGATTTTTAGTAAAAACCAGGAAATTTCATTGAAATTGGAAAAATCCTGGCTTGCGCGCACAAGGAATGTGCGGCAAGACCCGTCTCCCAGCGTGGCGTGTTGAGGCGGGATTGAAGCTGCGTCTACTGTGGAGATTACTGGCCGGCAGGCGCTTGTTGTGCCTTGTTATGCTCGGCCAGCGCTACCGCTTTGTAGTCATAAGAAGGATAGAACTCGGTCCTGTAGCTGCCCCAGGCGGTGTCTTCCAGCACGCGGTTTACCTCGCGCAGGCGGGAGGCCGGCAAGCGCAGCGTAATGACTTGTCCGATACCCATCGTTACATACCAGCTTACTACCTCTATTCCCGGCGGCGGGAACGCGTTGTAAAACCCTTGCCTGGCAAGCTGGGCATTGAGCTCGCCAAGCGGGCGCGACTGGTCGTGCTTCAGGAACACGGTCAGCAATAGCGCGTTGTCTGGCGTGGCCGCCGCGTTGCCGGCTGCCGGAACGGCTACCGGTTGCGCATTGGCGCCGCCAACGCAGAAAGCAGCCGACGCCAGCAATACGGACATCAGCAACGGCTTGAATTTTCCTTGCATAAGGTTCTCCATGTGGTTAACCGCGATCCGCCGATCCTAAGGCTTGACCGGCTCCATGCCTCTTTCCTGCAGCACCCGCGCCGTTTCAGGCCCGGCAAGCAAATGCAGCAACGCCTGTGCAGCGGCCTGCTCCCTGCTGGCGGCGCCGATGGCCGCGGTGTAGACGGTGAAATTCTGGATCTCGGCCGGCAATGGCCCAACAAAAACCACGCCTTTCACCGCAAGGATTTCGCTGACCTGCTGGAAACCGAGTGTCGCTTCATTGTTCACCAGGTGATCGCCAACGTAGCCGCCCTGCACTTTTACCGCCTTGCGCTCGATCGCGTCGCCGATTCCCCATTGCTGGAACAGTTTCGCCATGTAGATCCCGCTGGAGCCGCCCGCGGCGGGATCGATATAGGCAACCGACCTGGCGTCGAGCAGCGCCTGCTTTAAACCTTCTACGGTACGGATGTCCGGCTTCGGCGCGCCTGCCGGCACCATGGCGCCGATGCCCACCCGCGCCAGGTTGACCACGCTGGCGGCGTCCGCTTTCCGGCTGGCGACCAGCCGCGCCACCAGGTCCGGCGTCATGATGGCGACGTCGAACGCGGCGCCGCCCTCGATACGCCTGGCCACGCCGCCGGCGGTGTCGTTTTCCAGGATGATCCGGTGGCCGGTGCTGGCCTCGAATTGCGGCGCCATGGCCGCTACCACTTGTTTGTAGGCGCCGGCGGTCAGCACCTTCAGGTCGTCAGCCGATGCGGACGGCGGCAGTCCTGCGCTGAGCACAATCGCTGACGCGCCGAAAACAATGGTTTTTTTCACCGCGGTCATGCGGGATCCATAAAAAACATTCCTGATGCGTAGGCAAAGTAGCGGGATCATGCAAGCCCCTATTTTCTATAAATCAATTTTTTAAGAAAGTTCCTATATTTGCAATTGAAGTGAGCGCGTAATGTTTTTGATTTTTTTACTTATCAAGCAGTGACTAAACAGTAAGGATTCAAAATGCATCGGATTCATCGTTCAAATTGTAATGACATCGCAGGAAATCAGGTGGCGACACTGCTTTTAGCATCGTCGCATAGGTTTTTCAAGAAGCTGTATTTGTTGTTGAGTATTGTCGTGCTGGGTTTGCTGTATGGCTGCGGCGGTGGTTCTGACTCTGGTTCTGATCCCGGCCCAGGCGTCGACATCAATCCTCCGACCGGCCTGGTCTATGCCGTCAGCTCAGCCAGTCATGCACAACATCAAACAATCACGCCGAACGTCCCGCACAATAGCGGCGGCAAGATCACTAGCTATAGCGTGGAGCCAGTTCTGCCTGCAGGCCTGGCGCTGGATGCGGTAAGCGGCGTCATCAGCGGCACGCCAGTCGAGGCCGCCCCCGCGGTTATCCATACCGTCACCGGCAGCAATGCGCGCGGCGCGGCAACCGCCTACCTGCAAATTGAAGTCGCGGCCGCCGTCACTGCGCCAACCTTGCTGCGCTATAAGGAAAATCCGGTCTCCTATCCGGTCAATGTCGATATCAATCCCAACCTGCCATACACCGAAGGCGGTACGGTCACACAATTCAGCAGCTCTCCCGCCTTGCCGGACGGATTGCAGCTGGATTCCTCGACTGGCGTGATCAGCGGCGCGCCAAGCACGGTAATGCCGGAAACAACTTATGTCATCAGAGCCAGCAATGCCGCCGGCGCCGTGTCGCGGGCGCTGACGATCTGCATTACCGATTCTTTAAAGGCACCCGAAAATCTGGTCTATAGCCAGCCAGTGGCCATCTATTCACAAGATGAAGTCATTGTTCCGAATTTGCCCACTGCCACTGGAGGAGCCATTACCGCATTTGACGTCCAACCATCGTTGCCAGAAGGACTGAGCCTGAACACGGAGAGTGGGGAAATCAGCGGTACACCAATTACCCTGCAGGCAGCGCAAACCTACACCATTACCGGAAATAATGACGCTGGCGGCACGTCGACAACCATTACCATCACCATTGTCAAACCAGGCTCGTTTGAGCCAGGTCCTGACATGAGCCAGCTTCGCGTCGGCCTCACCGCTACCCTGCTGCCCGGTGGCAAGGTATTGGCGGCGGGGGGAAATGACCTCTCCGGGTCCGGGGACTCTAATACAGCAGAACTTTATGATCCAAATACCGACACCTGGACGCCCATCCGATCGATGAGCCAGGCCCGCCAATATCACACCGCCACCCTGCTGCCCGATGGCAAAGTACTGGTCGTCGGAGGAGAGCGAGGCGACATCGGCGTGCGGGGAACCGCAGAGATTTATGACCCAAGCACAGATATCTGGACACCCACCGAAATGACTAATCTTGCACGCACGTCCCATACCGCTACCCTCCTACCGGATGGCAAAGTACTGATTGCTGGAGGTTTGAACGGAAATGTGGATAGCGCACCCGCGACAACGGCAGAGATTTATGATCCGAGTTCTGACACCTGGACACTCACTGCTAGGATGCATTACCCTCGTATCGCTGGTCATGCCACTGCGTTACTTGAAACTGGCAAAATTCTAGTCGCTGGCGGAGGCTATCAAGACCCCACTGCGGAGCTCTATGATCCTGATACTGGAGTCTGGACGTTAACAGGGAGTATGAGGGTTCCTGGCGACCACCTCGCCATGACCACACTGCCAGATGGAAAAGTTCTGGTTGCAGGCCACTCAACCGATACAGCACAGTTTTATGACCCTGCTTCAGGCGCCTGGACACTGACCGGCGCCACGAACTATGGTCATCCATACCCAGCCCTTACACGGCTACTTGATGGAAAAATTCTGATCACTGGCGGGCCTACAAGAACGGTGGAACTCTATGATCCAAGTACCAATTCCTGGGCACTAGGCGGCAACCTGCATGCCATGCCAATTACTCGCCACGCAGCCACGCGGCTGGAAAACGGCAGAGTACTGATTGCTGGTAACGCTCTTGCGTCGGAACTCTATAACCCGTAATTCGATTTCAATGTGCTGGCCGTCAGCTTAAATTGACGGCCCTGCCCGTTATTGAGTCATGGCGCCACAGACCCTGCCTGTGGTTTTTTTATTCGGCCACTCTTCAACCGCACAGCTACTTGCTACAAGACCGCGAGGTGCTGACCGCTTCAGGTCCGTCGCTGTTTTCCGCCAGTTAGATTTTTTAAGACAATTCCTATGTCTTCATTTGGAACAAATGCGTATCGTTTTCGATTCTGTTGCCGAGCAGCCGGCGGCCAAACTGTAAGGATGCAAAATGAATCGATTTCATTGTTTAAATTGGAGTGACATCACAGGGAATTGCCTGGCAACGCTAGCGTCGTCGAGGCAATTTTTCAAGAAACTGCATTTGCTCTTGGGCATTGCCGTGCTCGGTTTGCTGTACGGCTGCGGCAGCGGTGATTCTGGCTCTGATCCAGGCATCGATGTCAATCCGCCGACCGGCTTGGTCTATGCCGTCAGTTTGGCCAATTATGCACAACATCAGGCAATCACGCCGAATGTCCCGCACAACAGCGGCGGCAAGATCACCGACTACAGCGTGGAACCGGCCCTGCCGGTCGGCCTGGTGCTGGATGCGGTAAGCGGCGTCATCAGCGGCACGCCTGCCGAGGTCACCCCTGCGGTTATCCATACCGTCACCGGCAGCAATGCGCATGGCGCGGCAACCGCCTATCTGCAAATTGAAGTCACGGCCGGCGTCACTGCGCCAACCTTGTTGCGCTACAAGGAAAACCCGGTCTCCTATCCGGTCAATGTCGATATCAATCCCAACCTGCCATACACCGAAGGCGGCGCGATTACGCAATTCAGCGCTTCCCCTGCCTTGCCTGACGGGTTGCAACTGGATCCCTCCACCGGCGTGATCAGTGGCGCGTCCAGCACGGCGAAACCTGCCGCTACCTATGTCATCAGCGCCAGCAACGCTGCCGGCGCCGTGTCGCGAGCGCTGACCATCGGAATTGCCGATTCTTTACAGGCCCCCGATAACCTCACCTATAGCCAGCCAGTGGCTATCTATCCGCAAGGCAAAGTCATCGCTCCGAATTTGCCCACTGCCACTGGAGGCGCCATTATCGAATTTGACGTCCAGCCATCGTTGCCAGAAGGACTGAGCCTGAACACGGATAGCGGGGAAATCAGCGGTACGCCAACTACCCCGCAGGAAGCGCAAATCTACACCATCACGGGACGCAACGACGCTGGCAGTGCCAAGGCAACCATTGCCATAACCATTGCCGGGCCAGGGATGTTCTATCCGGGTGCGGACATCAATCACGCCCGCTTTAATCACACCGCGACTCCGCTGCCAGGCGGCAAAGTACTGATTGTTGGAGGGCAGGCCATCACTGGGGGCGCAATTTTTGATACAGCAGAACTTTATGATCCAAGTACCGGTCTCTGGACTCTCACCGGATCGATGAGCAGCCCTCGAAGCAACCATACTGCGACTCAACTCTCAGATGGCAAAGTATTGGTAACTGGAGGAAACGCAATAGGAACTGCTGAGATTTATGACCCAAAAACTGGTCTCTGGGCCGACACCGGAGCGATGAATCGCCATCGCTCCGGCCACACCGCCACCCTTCTGCCAAATGGCAAAGTACTGATTGTTGGAGGAGGATCCTTCAGCGCCAGCGCCGATACAGCTGAACTTTATGACCCTGAGACCAACATCTGGGCGTTCACTGGATTGATGAAGAAGCCTCGTTACCGCAACCACACCGCCGTATTACTAGAAAACAGCGGCAAAGTATTGGTTACTGGTGGAGCGCCGTCCTTTGGCGGTCTTGCACAAGCGGCAGCGGAGCTTTACGACTTCAATACTGAAACTTGGACATCAACCGGAGACATGAATAACGCTCGCTACAATCACGCCATCACCGTGCTGCAAAATGGGAAAGTGCTGGTTCTAGGGGGCTACGATGCCAGCAACGTCAGTTTGAATACGGCAGAGGTCTACGACCCTAATGCCCCTGGCGGCGGTGCCTGGGCATTGACCAAACCCTCAGCTTATAAGCATACCAGCCCTACCCTCACGACACTGGACAATGGAAAAGTGCTGGCGACTCCAGGAGGTGGGATGGCAAAACCGGAACTTTATAATTCAAGTACTGATGACTGGGCGCCAACTGGCCACCTAAATTTCTCAAGAGGCGGCCACACAGCCACCTTGCTAGAAGATGGGGAGGTACTGATCGTTGGTGGAGTCAATACTGTCCTTACGTCAGAACTCTATATCCCGTAATTTGATCTGCCATTGATAACGCGGTAAGGCGTACCCGGTAGGGCGTAATGGCGAAGCGTATTACGCCGCACGAGATGCCTCGCAAAGGCAAGTGATGTCAAATGAAATGGAGCAAATAACGACAAGAGAATGCTGCATGATATCGATCAAACATACGGCGTAATACGCTTCGCTATTACGCCCTTGTATTATGATTTTGGAGTTAGATCTTTCAATTTGTAATTCGACCGCTCGAATTACGAAGACAGTTCTTGGTAGGCATATCAAGATCGAGCGATCTGGATGCCGTTTGCGCCCTTTGGTTTTAAGCCAGTGACGTAGATTTTTGCAGCAGTCGCTCACCCTCGTTTAAAAATCGCACAGTATCTTTGGCCCGGCCTGCCGGCAGCCCGTATTGACAAGGTAGATTATCAGAGGACGTTGTATGCACATTTTTATTTTGGGTATTGACGTAGCAAAAGCCAAGCTCGATTGTGCTTTGCGCTTACCAAATGGAAAAATCCGCAGCAAGAGCATAGAAAACAATCACCAAGGTTTTAAGGTATTGATGCAATGGCTGGCAAAGCACGAAGCAATCAATATTCACGT
>NZ_FOLC01000014.1 GCF_900112135.1 Collimonas sp. OK412 | reverse complement strand
CGAATGGGGCAAGCGTATTTACGCGCGACGCAAGGAAACGGTGGAACGCAGCTTCGCCGACGCCAAGCAATTGCATGGTCATCGCTACGCAAAGATGCGTGGCTTGCGCAAGCTTGCCGAGCAATGTCTGCTGGGGGCTGCTTGCCAGAATATGAAGAAGATCGCGCTGCTGCTGGCGCGGCTTTTAGCTTCTTTAAACGTCCATTTCGACCGCACATACGCCTTGATGCGCCATTTCCTCTTGCATGACGCTTTCTTCTGCCGATCGCCTGTTTTTTAAGCCCACGCCTTAATTCGACCCACAAAAAATAAAACCCACCAAAAAATGGTGGGTTCGTCAGCAACCTGAAGCCCGCTGAATCGCGGGCTTTTGCAGTTTTCTGCTTATTGGCATTCGCTCAAGGTTTCTCGATTCTGTGCGTTTTGCTGTGCCCGCTGCTGATCGTTCATGTATGAACGCTGGCCGCTACTGTCGGTTTGGGCGATGCGCGCGCCAGAGTCCAGGGTGCGCTGGTTGGCGCGGGCTCGGGCGCAGTTTTCTGCCTTGTTGGAGGCTAGCTTGGCTTCCTGCTCGGCTTTCTTGTTCTTTTCGGCCTGTTCGGTCTTGCGTTTCCGGAATGCGGCGTTTTGTTCAGCAATGGTCGGCTGCGCTTTTGCGTCCGGCTTGCTGTCGGCGCTGGCATCAGCATCGGCGGCAGCGGCAGTTCCGGTTTCTTCTGTAGTGCCGCGCGGCAGGCTCTGGCCCGGTGTTTTCAGGATGCGCTTGTTCGGCACCGAGGGCGGCGGCGGCAAGTCTGAATACTGCTTCACGCCTTTTTCGTCCAGCCACACGAATTGCGCCAGGGCGGAAGTCGCGAGGCTGAGCAGGACCAGCGCTGCGGTGGCGGAAAAGGCGTGTTTCAGGCGGATTGCATTCATTGCTGTTCCTTGAGGCGATAGAAGTAGATTGAGCGCAGATTTCGCCATGTTTCACTAGCCGTGTCAATTGATCGGTAGTGCTTTGTGGAAATATTTCCCCGGTTGTGGCTAAAATTGCGCAACGTTAGGCGACTTGTCCGGTTTTCTGTATAATTCGCTTTTGCGCCTATAGGAAAAACTATGCGTCTACTTCAGAAAGCACTCACGTTCGATGACGTGCTGTTAGTCCCCGCTTATTCGGACGTCCTCCCCAAAGACACCACCCTCAAAACACGCCTGACCCGCAATATCGATATCAACATTCCGTTGCTGTCGGCTGCGATGGACACCGTGACCGAAGCGCGCCTGGCGATCGCCATGGCGCAAGAGGGCGGCATCGGCATCATCCACAAGAACCTGACTGCGCAGGAGCAGGCGCGCGAAGTATCCAAGGTCAAGCGTTTCGAATCCGGCGTGGTGCGCGACCCGATCACGATTCCGCCGAACATGCGCATCCGTGAAGTGATCGCCTTGTCGGAACAGCATGGCATCAGCGGTTTCCCGGTAGTCGACGGCAATCGCCTGGTCGGCATCATCACCAACCGCGACCTGCGTTTTGAAGAAGAGCTGGATGCGGAAGTTAGCGCCAAGATGACGCCGCGCGAGAAGCTGGTCTACGTCAAGGACGGCGCCGACCTGTCGGAAGCCAAGCGCCTGATGAACAAGCACCGCCTGGAACGCGTGATGGTGGTCAACGACGCTTTCGAGCTGCGCGGCCTGATCACGGTCAAGGATATCCAGAAATCGACATCGCACCCGCTGGCTTCCAAGGATGGCCAGGGCAAGCTGCGGGTTGGCGCCGCGGTCGGCGTCGGCGCCGATAACGAAGAACGCATCGAGCTGCTGGTAAAGGCTGGCGTTGACGTCATCGTGGTCGATACCGCGCACGGCCACTCCAAGGGCGTGCTGGACCGCGTCAAATGGGTCAAGCAGAATTTCCCGCAGGTGGAAGTCATCGGCGGCAATATCGCTACCGCAGCCGCTGCCAAGGCGCTGGCTGACCATGGCGCCGACGGCGTCAAGGTCGGCATCGGTCCTGGCTCGATCTGCACCACGCGTATCGTGGCTGGCGTCGGCGTGCCGCAGATTTCCGCTATCGCCAATGTGGCGCAGGCGCTCAAGGGCACAGGCATTCCATGCATCGCCGACGGCGGCATCCGTTTTTCGGGCGACATCGCCAAGGCGCTGGCCGCCGGCGCATCGACCGTGATGATGGGCAGCATGTTTGCCGGTACCGAAGAAGCGCCGGGCGAAGTGATCCTGTTCCAGGGCCGCAGCTACAAGTCGTATCGCGGCATGGGCAGCCTGGGCGCGATGTCGGATGGTTCGGCCGACCGCTACTTCCAGGATTCGGCCAACAAGGCTGACAAGTTCGTGCCGGAAGGCATTGAAGGCCGGGTGCCGTACAAGGGCAGCGTCCTGACCATCCTGTACCAGCTGATCGGCGGCGTGCGTTCTTCCATGGGTTATTGCGGTTGCGCGACTATCGACGAACTGCGCGAAAAAGCCGAGTTCGTGGAAATCACCTCAGCCGGCATGCGCGAGTCGCATGTCCATGACGTCCAGATTACCAAGGAAGCGCCTAACTATCGCACCGACTGATAGTTGGATCTGCACCTTGATCTAGTCCAGGAACGCGCCACCTGCGGGGATACCGCCGGTGGCGCGTGCAGTTTAAAGATTCTCATTTTTTGCTAAATCAGCTACCAGGCATCCACCATGCACTCAAAAATCCTCATCCTCGATTTCGGCTCCCAGGTTACCCAACTGATCGCGCGCCGCGTGCGCGACGCAGGCGTGTTTTCCGAAGTGTTTCCCTACGATGTGTCCGATGAATTCGTTCGCAGCTACGGTGCTTCCGGCATCATCCTGTCGGGCGGTCCGAACAGCGTCACTGACGGCGACACCCCGCGTGCGCCGCAAGCGGTGTTCGAATTGGGTGTGCCGGTATTCGGCATCTGCTACGGCATGCAAACCATGGCTGAGCAGCTGGGCGGCAAGGTCGAGATGGGCAAGGTGCGCGAATTCGGCTACGCCGAAGTGCGGGCCCGCGGCCACAGCGCGCTGCTGGAAGGCATCAGCGATTTCGTGACGCCGGAATCGCATTCCATGCTGAAAGTCTGGATGAGCCATGGCGACAAGGTCGACCACATGCCGCCTGGTTTCAAACTGATGGCGTCGACGCCGAACTGCCCGATCGCCGGCATGGCTGACGACGAGCGCCGCTTCTATGCGGTGCAGTTCCACCCGGAAGTCACCCACACGGTCAAGGGCGAAGCGATCCTGAGCCGCTTCGTGATCGATATCTGCGGCTGCAAGCCGGACTGGAACATGCCGGACTACATCGCCGAAGCGGTCGAATCGATCCGCAAGCAAGTTGGTAGCGACGAGGTGATCCTGGGCTTGTCCGGCGGCGTCGACAGCAGTGTCGCCGCCGCCCTGATCCACCGCGCCATCGGCGACCAGCTGACCTGCGTCTTCGTCGACCACGGCCTGCTGCGCCTGGACGAAGGCAAGATGGTGATGGAGATGTTCGCCCAGAACCTCGGCGTCAAGGTGATCCATGTCGACGCCACCGCGCAGTTCATGGGCCACCTGGCCGGCGTTACCGATCCGGAAGCCAAGCGCAAGATCATCGGCCGCGAATTCGTCGAAGTATTCCAGGTTGAATCGGCCAAGCTGAAGAATGCAAAATGGCTGGCGCAAGGCACGATCTACCCGGACGTCATCGAAAGCGCCGGCAAGGGCAAGAACGCCGCGCACACGATCAAGAGCCACCACAATGTCGGCGGCCTGCCGGAAACCCTGAACCTGCAGTTGCTGGAACCGCTGCGCGAACTGTTCAAGGATGAAGTACGCAAGCTGGGCGTCGCGCTTGGCTTGCCGCATGCGATGGTGTATCGCCATCCATTCCCGGGCCCGGGCCTGGGCGTGCGCATCCTGGGCGAAGTCAAGAAAGAATTCGCCGACCTGTTGCGCCGCGCCGACGCCATCTTCATCGAAGAGCTGCGCAACACGACGGACGACCAGGACGAAACCTGGTACGACAAGACCAGCCAGGCGTTTGCGGTTTTCCTGCCGGTCAAGTCGGTCGGCGTGATGGGCGATGGCCGTACTTATGAATACGTGGTGGCCTTGCGTGCGGTGCAGACCCAGGATTTCATGACTGCGCATTGGGCGCACCTGCCACATGAGTTGCTGGGGCGGGTGTCGAATCGCATCATCAATGAAGTGCGCGGCATCAATCGCGTGGTTTATGATATTTCAGGCAAGCCGCCGGCGACTATCGAGTGGGAGTGATCTGATGTCTGGCACTCGCTAGTATTCAAAGGCAGAAAATGCTCCAAAGCCCGCATAAATGCGGGCTTTTTTGCTTTATGGCTCCGCATTGATTGGCAAGCCGATGATAATCGCAGGGGACGCGAGGAAATTGGCTACAACGCGCTGACGCAAAATGACGCACTTTGGGACTGAAACCAGATAAGCTGAGCAGGAAATGTAAACATTGTGTTTTTAGCACTTTTCCATCAGGGATACATACAAAAATGACGACCGCTTCTCCGTCCATCCCGATACAAACCGCGCCCACTGCGGCGCAGACAAAGCGCATCATCGTGGCCGCCGCCATCGGCAACGGTTTGATAATGTATGACTTTACGGTGTACAGCTTTTCCGCTGTGATCATCGGCAAACTTTATTTTCCGTCGAGTAACCCTCTCTCATCTCTGTTGATGGCGCTCGCCACATTTGGCGCCGGATTCCTCATGCGTCCGCTGGGAGCGATCGTCATCGGCAACCTGGCCGACCACAAGGGGCGCAAGGCGGGGCTGCTTTTCTCCATCGTGCTGATGACGCTGGGCACCGGGATCATCGCGTTCACACCGTCTTACGCATCGATCGGCGTGACGGCCACGGTGTTAATTGTATTGGCAAGGCTCCTGCAGGGGCTGGCGGCGGGAGGGGAGATCGGCGCTGCCTCGGCCATGTTGATGGAGTTGGCGGACAAAAATCAACGATGCTATATGGTCAGCTGGCGCGCCGGCAGCCAGGGGGCATCGGCGCTTGCCGGAGCGCTGGTCGGGGCTGTCACCACAGCACTGCTTACCCGTGAAGCGATGCAAGACTGGGGCTGGCGCATCCCCTTCATACTGGGAATGCTGGTCGGGCCGGTCGGGTGGTATGTCCGTCGTCACATGAGCGAGGCCGGGATGGGAGCACAGCATCGGCCCACCGTGACGAGTGTGTTCGCGCAACGCTCCCGTACGCTGTGGTTCGGGATATTGTTGATGGCGGCACCCACGGCCAGCATTTACATCATGGTGTTCTATATGCCGACCTACCTGATCACGACCCTGCATCTGTCGTCCACCATCAGCCTGCTCACGGCTTGCCTGGCTGGTGCTGTGATTTTCGTCGGCAATCCGATACTGGCTCGCGTCGCCGACCGGCAACGCCGCCGCAAGCCGATCCAATACCTGACACTGATCGCTTGCATCGTGTTGACTTACCCCGCTTTCCTTGTATTGACGCATGGCGCGGGAGTACTGCTCTCATTATTCATTATCGGAGGCTACGCCGCCGTGGCATTAACCAATGGCGGTGCAAGCGCGGTGATGATGCTGGAAGCTTTTCCACGTCATCATCGGGCAACCGGGATGTCGATGATTTATAGTTTTGGTGTAACGATATTCGGCGGCTTTTCGCCATTTATCGTGACCTGGCTGATGGGTGTCACTGGAAATCCAATGGCTCCCGCATGGTATCTGCTTGCCGCACTATGTATCAGCCTGTTCGCCTTGATCTGGTTTCCCGAGACGGTTGAAGATCGCTGACAGCGCGGGTTTTGCACCATCTCCCGTCATTCAGGCAGGTTTATTTGCTTCTGGTGCGTCGTAATTCAAACGCTTGTGCGCGCAAATCTTGCGGCGCCATGTCGTAGGCCCGGCGAAAAGCGCGGGTAAAATCCGAAGCGCTTTTGAAGCCCAGGCCGTAAGCAATATCCATCACCGCCAGATCCGGATAGCGGACCAGTTCATCCGCCGCCGCGCGCAGTCGACGGTTGCGAATGTAGGCACCAAGACCACCCTCATGCGCGAACAGACGATACAAGGTGCCGCGCGGCAGTTGCAGCGTATTCAGCAAGCTTTCTGGAGAGAGTTCTGCTTGATGCAGGTTCGCCTGGATATAGCGTCGTACCTGACCGGATATGGCAGCGCGTGCGGCAGCGCGCGCATTGCCGGTCAGGCCTGCCTGTTTGCCAAAAGCCGCGGCCAGCAGGTGGATGCTGGCGTGCAAGGCACTGTCCGCTTCGCTCGCGCTGATCACCCCCAGATTCTGATTCAGCGACGCAATATGTTCGACGAGTAGCCGGGTCAGCGGAGTGATGTCGTGAATGACACGGCCATGTATGGCTTCTGCGTCAGGGACGTTCATTTCCACCAGTGAGCGCGGAACAGAGAGCGTCAGCACCCGGCAGGCATGGCGTTGCATCCGCACCGGCTGATTCATGTCCAGTGCAATCATGCGTGCCACGGATGGCGAACTGCGGCGTTGCGCGTAGGTCCCTGCGTCGGATTCGACGCCACCTTCCATAAACACCTGAAAAACATAGTCACGGATGCTGTCCGTGGAGATGCGTGCCACCGAACGCTCCAGTAACAACGCATCAGAGCGGCAGTCGGTAAAAGCCAGTTTACCGACCGAATAGCGGTCAATTGAAGCGTGGAACGGTTTCTCAATCTGATGCAGCGAGGGCAGCACATCGATGATGTGGCCGACCCGGTCACGCCAGGCCAGCAACTGCCGTTGCTGCGGTTCGCGCTCTACGGTGAAGTGACTATGAACGATGGCAGGCGCATGGACAGTGCGGTAATTCGCCAGGACCGGGGGCGTGCCGGTTGACGCTGGGTAGGCAGCGTAATGACGGGTAGTTTCGGAGAGCGGCGGCACTTGCAGGGCACTAGTGATGTTTTCGTTATTCATTGCGTCGCCATAGTGTTGCCTTTTGAGCTGCAGAGCTGATTGTGCAGTGCTCTCATGCAATGCTGGAAAGTTTAGCACCGACATATCACGGCAGAAAACAGAAATATTTTGTAAAACTGTGACGCACGGTCAAGCCGGCAAAAAAAGGCTGCTTATACTCGCTTATAACAATAAAAACAATGCTCTATGGCAACAAAAAACAAGGGGAAATCATGCATCCATACCGTCGCGCGTTCCTGGGAACGCTAGTTGATCGCGTCAGTTCGCCACCAAATAGCTGACCACAGCTTTTTACTCCCGCTCTCCGTAATCCAGATTTTTCCCGATGCAGGGAAGGGGCTGTTTTGCGCAGCGGGTTCTACAAAATACCCACAAAAGAAGGACTGACCGCATGAAACGCCACGGATCGATGAATCACATATACCGCCTGGTCTGGAGCCAGGTATTGAACGGCTGGGTCGCAGTGGCGGAAACGGCACGCGGCAGGGGCAAGGGATCGCGCCGCAAGCTGATCGCGGCTGCCCTGGCGCTGAGCGCATCGCTGGCGCAGGCAGCGCCGGTCGGCGGACAATTGGTGTCAGGTGCGGGCAGCATTTCCCAGTCCGGCGCTACCACCACCGTCACGCAATCGAGCCAGAACCTGTCGCTGACCTGGAAAGGTTTCAATATTGCGCCGCAGGAGACGGTGAATTTCGTGCAGCCATCGGCCAGCGCGATTGCGGTCAACCGCATCTTCGACACCCAGGGCACGCAAGTCCTCGGCCACCTCAACGCCAACGGCCAGGTGTATCTGATCAATCCGAACGGCGTCCTGTTCGGGCAAGGCGCGCAAGTCAATGTCGGCGGGCTGGTTGCATCGACCCTGGACCTGAACGAAGCCAGCCTGAGCGGCAACCAGCGCCTATTCAGCGGCAATGGCACGGGCAGCGTGGTCAATCAAGGTACGATCAACGCGGCGGCCGGCGGCTACGTGGCGTTGCTGGGCAATCATGTCAGCAACCAGGGTGTGATCGTGGCGCAGCTGGGCAGCGTAGCGCTCGGCGCGGGCAGTGCGGCCACCTTGACCTTCAGCGGCAATAGCCTGGTGAACATGCGGGTCAATCAAAGCGTGCTGGACAGCCTTGCCGAAAACGGCGGCTTGATCCGGGCCGACGGCGGACTGGTCGTCATGAGCGCGGGCGCCAAGGACGCGCTGCTGGCCAGCGTAGTGAACAACACTGGCGTGATCGAAGCCAAAGGTGTCAGCGCTGAGGGCGGCGTGATCCGTCTTGAAGGCGATTACGTCACACAGGGCGGCACGCTCGACGCTTCCGGCAAGCAAGGCGGCAATATCGCCATCAATGCCCGTGCCATTCTTGATGCCGGCACGGCGAATGCCAGCGGCACTGCGGGCAATGGCGGGGCCATCAACTACCATGCCTCCGACGCCATCGTCGCCACCTCGGCGGCGCATTTGCAAGCCAACGGCACGGCGACAGGCGGCAGCGTTCATCTGCAAGGCGACAACAGCTTGTTCAGTTCCGCCAAGATCGAAGCGACAGGCCAGCAAGGTGGCACCATTGACGCGCTGGGCAACCGCGTCACGCTGGCGGCGGCGACGCTGGATGCATCAGGCACGACAAAAGGCGGCCTGATCCGCGTCGGCGGCGATTTCCACGGGACCAACCCGAACCTGGTCAATGCGCAAACTACCACTCTCAACGGCGCCACTGCCCTCAAGGCCGATGGCGGCAATGGGCAAGTCGTGGTCTGGTCGGAGCAGCAGACCGATTACTACGGCAGCATCAGCGCCAATCAAGCCGGCCGCATTGAAGTGTCGAGCAAGGGCAGCTTGAACTACGCCGGTCAGGCCGATGCGGGTGTCGGCGGCACGCTATTGCTCGATCCGGCCAACATCATCATTTCGGCAAGCGCCGGCCCCGCTGCCTTCGCGTTGCTTGATCCGCATGCGGCGGCTGGGAACGCGTTTGGCAGCCAGTCCACTTTGCTGGGCACGACCGTGAATGGTGTATTTCAGGGAAATGGCAAGGTTGTTATCACCAGCTACGGGGATAGCTTGGGCGGCAGCAATGCCGGAGCGGTCTATTTGTTCGATACCAACACGGGCGCGCTCATTTCTGCCCTGACGGGTAGTCACGCTAACGACTCTGTGGGCAGTTACGGCATCATCGCACTTGCCAACGGCAACTACGTAGTGAACAGCCGCAACTGGAACGGCAACATGGGGGCGGCGACCTTCGGCAGCAGCACCAGCGGCGTTTCCGGCGCGGTATCGGCCGGCAACAGCCTGGTCGGCTCAACGGCAGGCGACCGCGTTGGCAACCGCGGCATCATCACGCTTGCCAACGGCAACTACGTGGTGGGCAGCCGCAACTGGCATGGCAACATGGGGGCGGTGACCTTCGGCAGCGGCAGCAGCGGCGTTTCCGGCGCGATATCGGCCAGCAACAGCCTGGTCGGCTCGACGGCGGGCGACTATGTGGGCAGTGGCGGCATCACCTTGCTTAGCAATGGCAATTATGTGGTGGACAGCAGCAACTGGAACGGCAACAGGGGCGCGGTGACCTTCGGCAGCGGCACCAGCGGCGTTGTCGGCGCGGTATCGGCCGGCAACAGCCTGGTCGGCTCGACGGCCGGCGCCTCCATCGGCAACGACGGCATCACCGCGCTTGCCAACGGCAACTATGTGGTGAGCAGCAGCGGCTGGAACGGCGGCATGGGGGCGGCGACCTTCGGCAGCGGCACCAGCGGCGTTGTCGGCGCGGTATCGGCTAGCAACAGCCTGGTCGGATCGACGGCGTACGACTCCGTCGGCAGCGACGGCATCACCGCGCTTGCCAACGGCAACTACGTGGTGAGCAGCAGCAACTGGAACGGCGGCATGGGGGCGGTGACCTTCGGCAGCGGCACCAGCGGCGTTGTCGGCGCCGTATCGGCCAGCAACAGCCTGGTCGGCTCGACGGCGTACGACTACGTCGGCGGCGACGGCATCACCGCGCTTACGAATGGCAACTATGTGGTGCGCAGCAGCAACTGGAACGGCGGGATGGGCGCGGCGACCTTCGGCAGCGGCAGCAGTGGCGTTTCCGGCGCGGTATCAGCCAGCAACAGCTTGGTCGGCTCGACGGCCGGCGACTCCGTTGGCGGCGACGGCATCACCGCGCTTGCCAACGGTAACTATGTGGTGCGCAGCAGCAACTGGAACGGCGGCATGGGTGCGGCGACCTTCGGCAGCGGCAACAGCGGCGTTTCCGGCGCGGTATCGGCCAGCAACAGCCTGGTCGGCTCGACGGTCAACGACTCCGTTGGCATCGACGGCATCACCGTGCTTGCCAACGGTAACTATGTGGTGCGCAGCAGCAACTGGAACGGCGGCATGGGTGCGGCGACCTTCGGCAGCGGCAACAGCGGCGTTTCCGGCGCGGTATCGGCCAGCAACAGCCTGGTCGGCTCGACGGTCAACGACTCCGTTGGCATCGACGGCATCACCGTGCTTGCCAACGGTAACTATGTGGTGCGCAGCAGCTACTGGAACGGCCAGAGGGGCGCGGCGACCTTCGGCAGCGGCACCAGCGGCGTTTCCGGTGCGGTATCGGCCGGCAACAGTCTGGTCGGCTCGACGGCGTACGACCGCGTTGGCCGCGGCGGCATCACCTTGCTTAGCAATGGCAATTATGTGGTGAGCAGCAGCTACTGGAACGGCGCCATAGGCGCGGCGACCTTCGGCAACGGCACCAGCGGCGTTGCCGGCGCGGTAGCGGCCGGCAACAGCCTGGTCGGCTCGACGGCGGGCGACTACGTTGGCAGCGGCGGTATCACCGCGCTTGCCAACGGCAACTACGTGGTGAGCAGCGCCAACTGGAACGGCAACAAGGGCGCGGCGAGCTTCGGCAGCGGCACTAGCGGCGTTGTCGGCGTGGTATCGGCCGGCAACAGCCTGGTCGGCTCGACGGCCAGCGATTACGTTGGCAGCGGCCGCGTCACCGCGCTTGCCAACGGCAACTACGTGGTGAGCAGCGCCAACTGGAACGGCAACAAGGGCGCGGCGAGCTTCGGCAGCGGCACTAGCGGCGTTGTCGGCGTGGTATCGGCCGGCAACAGCCTGGTCGGCTCGACGGCCAGCGATTACGTTGGCAGCGGCCGCGTCACCGCGCTTGCCAACGGCAACTACGTGGTGAGCAGCAGCAACTGGAACGGCGGCATGGGCGCGGCGACCTTCGGCAGCGGCACCAGTGGCGTTTCCGGCGCGGTATCAGCCAGCAACAGCCTGGTCGGCTCGACGGCAGGCGACTATGTGGGCAATACCGGTATCTACGCGTTTGCCAACGGCAACTACGTAGTGGCCAGCGGCAACTGGAGCGGTAACAAGGGCGCGGCGACCTACGGCAATGGCACTAGCGGCGTTTCCGGCGTGGTATCGGCCAGCAACAGCTTGGTCGGCACCACAGCCAACGACTACGTTGGCAGCGGCGGCGAAGGCGGCGGCAATATCATGGCGCTTGCCAACGGCAACTATCTGGTGGCGAGTTCGCATTACGCGGCAGGTGCCGGACAGGTACTGATCGGCACGCCCGGTGACCTGGGGTTCGCCACCGGTACGGGTTCGAGCATGAGTTTCAACCCGTCAGCCCTGAGTGCCACACTCGCGGCGGGCACGGCCGTGACGCTGCAAGCGAGCAACGACATCACCGTGAACGCGGCGATCAATGTGGCAGGTGCAGGCGGCGGTGCGTTTACCCTGGAAGCCGGGCGCAACATCAACCTGAATTCCAGCATCACTACGGCTAACAGCAATTTCACCGCCGTGGCCGGCGCTCCCGGTGCGATTTCTGCTGACCGCCTGGCAGGTACGCCGAGCATCACTTTGGGTGTAGGGGCCAGCATCAATGCCGGTACGGGTAATGTCGAACTGGCCGCCATCGGCGGTAATTTTGTCAATAATTCGGGCTCGGCCAGCCCCATTACGGCAAACAAGACGCGGATATATTCGACGAATGTGGCCGGGGATACATTTGGCGGCATGGATACGAGCAGTCACTTTTTTAACGTCAACTATGCAGGCGGCAGTACTCCCGGCGTCACGCTTCCAGCTTCCGGTCAAACCTTTTTGTTCGCATTCGTGCCTACCGTGATTGTGACGGCCAACGCGTCGAGCAAAGCATATGGAAGCGCAGACCCGACGTTGAGCTACACCGCAACAGGTTTACTGCTTGGCGATGCAATCAATTCATTTACAGGAACCCTGGTACGTGCATCAGGGGAGACTGCTGGATCCTATGCCATTGGCCAGGGAAGTTTGGCAAATCCACTCGGCTACGCGATAGGCTATGCGGGTAATAAATTTACTATTGCGGGGGCACCGATGCCGACGCCAATACCAACGCCAGGTACGAGCAGCACAGGAAACAGTCCTGTTTTGCCATCGGCACCGGTGCTGAACGCCATGGCGCAACTGGAGTCAGGCGTCCTCTCGTATCAGACGGGTGCGGCTTCTGACGCATTTAATCCATCAACAACCATTGTGGTGACACAGCTCTCCAGCAGCGCTACAGGCACGGCATCCACGCCTGTCATGGACAACGGCGCAGTGGCGAATGCCATGACGACGATCGGCGGTACGGGGCCGGCATTGCACATCGTGAATGGCGGCATGAAGCTGCCGAACAATATCGTCAACGTGAATGAATAAGATATCTGAAATGAATCATAAACAACCCTCGCAATACACTGTGACTCCACTGCTGGCGGCATTGCTGGTGGTTTTTTCGCCATTGGCCGCGCAGGCGGCGGCCCCTGTCATTCCTGGCGCAGGTGATATTCTGAAGCAGAATCAACCGGTCATGCCGCCGGCGCCTTCATCCACCGGGACCGGGCTGACCATCGAAGCGCAAGGCGGCGCCAAGCTGCCGTCGAGCGCGCCGTTCCTGGTGCAGACCATCCGGATCGCCGGCAATACCCAGTTCGATACCTCGACCCTGCACGCCTTGGTGGCGGACGTGGAAGGCAAGACCTTGACTCTGGGTGAGCTAGGTAAAGTGGTCGCGCGCATCACCGATTTTTACCACAGCCACGGCTATCCGCTGGCACGGGCGATCATCCCGGCACAGGGCATCCAAGATGGCGTGGTGGACATCGAAGTCATCGAAGCACGCTACGGCAAGATCAGGCTCGACAATAGCAGCCGGGTGAACGATCCCTTGTTAGCGGCGACGCTGTCGCCGTTGCAAGGCGGGCAGGTCATCAGCCAGGCGGACATGGACCGCGCGCTATTGCTGTTGTCCGATATTCCTGGTGTCGCGGTCAATGCGACATTGACGCCGGGCGAGAGCGTCGGGACCTCGGATCTGCTGGTGAACGCCCGGCCGGTACCGGCAGTCATGGGCAATGTGGCGCTGGACAACAACGGCAATCGGTATACCGGCAGGGCGCGCCTCGGCGGCACGGTGAATGTGATCGATCCGCTGCATCACGGCGATATCCTGAGCGTGAGCGGCCTCAGTTCGGGCAGCGGGATGAACTACGGACGACTCGCCTACGACACGCTGGTGAGCGGCCAAGGCACCCGCATCGGTGGCTCGTATTCGGCGCTGCACTACCGTTTGGGCGGACCGCTGTCGTCGCTCGATGCGCATGGCACGGCGCAGGTGGAAAGCCTGTGGGCCAAACAACCGCTGGTGCGCAGCCGGGATGTCAACCTCTACGGCCAGATTCAGTATGACCAGTTGCAACTGCGCGACCATGTCGACGCCAGCGCGATTGACACCGACCGGCACCTGGGTAACTGGACGCTGAGCGTTGCCGGGGATGCGCGCGACGGGCTGCTGTCTGGCGCCGTCAGCACCTGGAGCGTGGGCTTGACGGCGGGGCGGGTCGGCTTCGATAACGCGCAAGCGCAGTTGGCCGATGCGGCAAGCGCGAGCACCCAGGGCCGATTCACGAAATGGAACCTGAACCTGGCCCGTCTGCAAAGCCTGAGTCCGAGGGATGGGGTGTATCTGTCCTTCTCCGGACAATGGGCGAACGCGAATCTGGATGCGTCGCAAAAGATGACAGTGGGCGGGCCCTATTCGGTGCGAGCCTACGACGTGGGTGCGATGTCGGGCGATATCGGATATCTGGGGACGCTCGAATTGCGGCATGACCTTGGCGCGGCCTCGGGTGGGCAGTGGCAGGCGGTGGCTTTTGCGGACAGTGCGCATGTGACGGTCAACAAGAACACTTGGGCGGCGGGGCCGAACAGCGCAACCCTGAGCGGGGCGGGTGTGGGACTAAACTGGGCCGGGCCGAACCAGTGGAGCGCCAAAGCCTACCTTGCTGCGCGTATCGGCTCGGTTCCAGTGCTGGTGGGAAGTACCGCTTCGGTCCGCGCATGGGTCGAACTCAGCCGGGCATTCTAAGCGGGATTGCGATCTCATCAAGGTGTTGCATTATTCTCGTCGTACTTCTTAGATTTCTCGATACTTTGCAGTGGAGAGGCAAGTTCGGCAGCCAGCATCAATATCTAAAAGGGCCCGCAGCAATGTGGGCTTTTTTCTTTGTTGTGTCCAGTATGAGTGTCATGCATTTTCTACAGAAATCCGCTCCGCAGAAATATTTTTAACCGCCTATTTATTTCGGGGGCGCGCCGATTGACGCTGGGTAGGCGGCGAAATGACGGGCAGTTTCAGAGAGCGGTGGCACTTGAAGGGCACTATTGATTTTTTCGTTATCCATTGCGTCGCCATAGTTTTGCCTTTTGAGCTGCAGAGCTGATTGTGCAGTGCTCTCATGCAATGCTGGAAAGTTTAGCACCGACATATACGGCAGAAAACAGAAATATTTTGCAAAACTGTGACGCACGGTCAAGCCGGTGAAAAAAGGCCACTTAGACTCCCTTGTAACTATAAAAATAATGCCAGTTGGAAACAAAAAACAAGGGAGTTTCAAATGCAGATACCGAACGTTTTTCATCTTCTCCGATACCTGAAATATCTGGTCCTGGTTGGCTTGTTAGCCTTGGCCGGGTGCGGTGGAGGCGGCGGCGACGCAGGAAGTGCTTCCACAGCACAGTCCAAGACCCTCCAGTCCATCGAGGTCACCCCGACAAATCCGAGCCTTGCGGCAGGAACCACGGTCCAGCTCGTCGCCACTGGAGTTTACAGTGACAGCAGTCATGCGGATGTCAGCGCCCAAGTTGCCTGGACTTCCTCGAACACCCAGGTTGCCACTGTCGGCGGAACGACCGGCACCGTGAGTGCTACGTCCCAGGGTACGGCAACCATCAGTGCCAGTCTGGGCGGCAAGACCGGCTCGGCGGGGATTACCGTGACGCCGGCCACCGTCTCCAGCCTGACCATCTCTCCCGCGTCCGCAACCATCGCTGCCGGCACCACGCAGCAACTGGTCGCCACGGGCGTGTTCACAAACACAACCAAGCAGGACATCAGTGCGGATCTGGCCTGGAGCTCTTCCAATGCATTGGTCGCAACGGTCGACGGCAAAGGTCTTGCGACTGCGCTCACTGCTGGTGACACGGTCATCACCGCAAGCTGCCGAACAGCCAGCCTGTGCGGAACCATTACTGCCACGGCAGCAGTGAAGGTCAATGCCGCGACACTTGTGTCCATCTCCGTCAATCCAACCGCACCCAATGCGCCGCTTGGAACAACGCAAGCGTTTACGGCCATCGGGACTTACTCCGACAACAGCACGCAGGTGCTGACCACCCAAGTGACATGGTCGTCGAGCGCTGCGACTGTGGCGACGATCAGCAACGCATCGGGTTCCAATGGGCTGGCCACCACGGTTGCGGCGGGTACGAGCAACATCACGGCGACGATGGGGGCGATCACTTCGGCGGCTGTGCCGTTGAATGTAACTGCCGCCACGTTGAGTTCGATTGCCGTCACACCGGGAACAGCCAGCGTCGCCTTAGGCTTGACGCAATCGTTTGTCGCCACGGGTACCTACTCGGACAACACGACGCAGGTGCTGACCACCCAAGTCACATGGGCGTCTAGCCTTCCTTTCGTCGCAACGATCAGCAATGCCGCAACTTCGAACGGTGTAGCGACGACCATTGCTACCGGAAGCAGCAATATCACAGCGGCGTTCGGCGGCATCACCTCGGCGGCCGTAGCGTTCACCGTGACGCCGGTAACCTTGGTGTCGATTGCGGTGACGCCTATCGGTTCGACAGTTGTTGCAGGCCTGGCGCAGCAATTCACTGCCACTGGTACGTACTCGGACGGTTCTACTCCGGATCTCACCGCAACGGCAATTTGGGCTTCCGACAACACGGCGGTCGCCACTGTGTCCAGCACCGGTCTCGCCAGTGGGGTTTCCATCGGTGCAGCCAATATTTCAGCCACGGTAGGCGGTATCAGCGGCTCGGTCGCATTCACGGTGGAGCCGTTGAGCTTCACCACGCCAGGCGTTTATACCTGGATTGTCCCCTCGGGAATTCATACGATCCAAGTCGTTGTCACCGGCGGCGGCGGTGGCGGCAGCAACGGTGGCGGAGGAGGCAATGGCGGTGTCGTGACGACGGCGTTGACGGTTGTTCCGGGAACGAGCTATACCCTGTCCGTTGGCGGCGGTGGCGGCGGCGGCATCAACGGCGGCGGTGGCGGCGGTTCGAGCAATTTCGACGCTGGGTCCATCAATCAGATCGTCGCTGGCGGCGGTGGCGGCGGGACGGGAGTCGCCCCCTTCTTCCGACAGTTTGGCGGAAATGGCGGCGGTTCTGGTAATGGCGCAGGAACCGCGGGTGGCCCTCCGGCTGGTGGTGGAGGGGGTAACGGTGGTACGGGCGGCAGCGCGGTTAACGGCGGGGTAGCCGGCGGATCAGGCAATGGCGGCGCCGGAGGAGCCAGCGGCGGCAACGGCAGCAACGGCGGCAGCGGTACCGGTAACGGCGGCGGTGGAGCTGGCGGCGGGGGTGGTAACGGTGGAGGCGGCGGGGGTGGCTACGGCGGTGGCGGCGGCGGCGGCACCGTTCCCGGGGGGCAGGGCGGCGGCGGCGGCGGAGGCAGTATCGGCCCCAGTGGCGCAAGCTATGCCGTTTCCAGCAATGGAGCCGCCAGCGTTGGCAATGTTGCGGGGGGCAACGGTTCCGTGACGATCAATTTGTCTCCGCCATAATCCTTGCGGTACAGAGGACGGCGCCATCGTTGTTAGACGATGGCGCTTTTTTTTTGGGGGGGGGGACGCCAAGTATGGGCACCCTCTGCATGAAGGTGGCCCTTGCGCGCTGGCGTACGGATCAAGGGCGAGATCGCCACTGGTGCCGGTACTTTGAGCCATACGCAAGGCTCAATGTCTATCGATCATCAGGCGGCACTGATGTAGCACGCTTCATCGGCCCTGCGGCGACCACCAATATCGCCAGCAACGCTGGCAGCAAATCCAGTGAGCTTGCTGCGGGCTTTTTTGCTTTATGGCTCGGTATTGATTCCAGCGGGGCGATCGTCATTAATGTTTTTTTAGCAATTCCCCTTTTTTGCTTGTCCTGGCGGGCAAAAACCATTGCCAGGGCCGCCTTGTGCGCGGCCTTGCGGGGCCACTACGGCATCGGGGTAGTCTGGTCCATAGACAGCACAACCTTGTAAGGTTAATACGATAAAAGCGGATAGTGCAAAAAGCTTCTTCATATTTCTTTTCCTTTTACTTGAATGATGGACCTTTAATTAAATCGCGCTCATTTTGGCATATTGACTAACGCGGTTGTTGGCATTTGTAAACGGCTTGTAGCTATTCACAATGGTTTACAAGTCGGCGTCTGTAATACCGGGTTTTATCGCCATCAGGCTAGGAAATATGAGTAGTGCTTGATATCGGAAGAGTATCGTTATGAAACAATTCGATACATCTAATGCGCATAAGACGTCAACTTTTCATCGAATTGGAGTACTAATGGAGTTGTAGTGTCAATAATGTGCATGCTTGATATTTCTCGCTTATTCGAAGCCATGCATAAGGCAATTCAATTCTATAAAAGAGGAAAGAACATGTTTAAAAATGCATGCATAATCGGCGCCGCCATACTTCCGACCAGTGCTAGCGTCACCACTTTTGCTCGTGGCGGGGGCGGCACACATTTCGGTGGCGCCTCGTCACAGCACATCAGTAGTGAGGGGATGAAAAACACTAATGGAGCTAATGCGGCGGATCGTGACAAGGGCCTGCAACGTTCAGCGGACCGCGCGAATCAAAAGGGTTTGGCCCACAAAAAAACGAATAAAGGAAAGGCGCATACGCTTGTCAAAGCGCCGCAATAAAAATTTGCGTGGCACTGAAAGATTGATTAGACGAGGAGCCATGCAGTGCATCCAGCTCTGTAAATAATGTCCTTTTTGCCTCGGTAACTCAGTGGCTCTGTTTGTGGTTATATAAGAATTGTTGCTACTGAAGCTACATTCTGAGCGGCGCTCAATACGCCGTATATCCATAATTACAAGGAGACATAAAATGAAAAATTCTTTACGTACGCTATGCTCATTCGGCGCGGTGTCGACAGTTGTATTGCTCGCGTCCTGCGGCGGCGGCGGCGATGGAGCCCCGGCGGCTGGGACCGGGACGTTGGGCGTGGCGATGACCGATGCGCCGTCCTGTGGATTTGATGCGGTCAATGTCACCGTTAACAAAGTGCGCGTGCATCAAAGCGCAACTGCCAACGAAAACGATGCTGGCTGGGCCGATATCACGTTGACCCCTGCACGCAAAATCAACCTTCTTAATCTGACCAATGGCGCTCTGGAAGATTTGGGTCAAACACCTTTGACGGCGGGCCACTACACGCAGCTGCGCCTGGTGCTTGATCCAAACACCGGAGCTGGCCTCGCCAACTCGGTGATTCCATCTGGCACAAGCACGGAAATTTCACTCGATACGCCAAGTGCGGTGCAAAGCGGCATCAAGCTGATTAATCAATTTGACGTCGCATCTGGGCAACGCACTGACCTGGTACTCGACTTCGATGCCTGCAAATCCGTCGTGACCAAGGGTAACGGAAAATACGCATTGAAACCGGTGATCACCGTGATTCCCACGGTTGTGAATGGCATCGACGGTTTCATCAACCCTGCCTTGCTGAATAATCACGTCATGGTGTCTGCGCAGCAGAACGGTGTCGTAGTGCGTTCCACGGTGCCCAATGCCACGACGGGAGAATTTTTCCTCGCACGTCTTGTGCCGGGCAACTATGACGTCGTGCTTACTGCGGACAACCGTGCAACCGCGGTCATTGCCGCGGTGCCGGTTGCCAGCACCACCAGCACGGTCGTAGTCAGCAGCAATAGCACGCCTATCGATTTGCAAGCAGCCGCCACGCCTCCAGGCGCTATTAGCGGCACGGTAGTGTTAAATCCGGTTAGCGCAACGGAAATTGCCTATGTAGCGGCAAAGCAAAGCTTCTCGGCCGGCCCTACGGTGACAATCAAATATCAGGGCGTTGATGTGGCAAGTGGCGCATATGCATTGTCAAACCTGCCCACCGTGGCGCCGCAGCTTGGCCAATATAGTGCGGCGTTGCCGATCATGTTTGCAACGCAGCCAAACACCACTCCAGGCACCGGCAAGTATGTAGTTGAAGCCTCGGCGAATGGTTATGTAACTCAATCAAATCTATCGGTAAACGTCACGACGGGTAACCAGCCTGCTATCAACTTCACGCTGACGCCTTAATCGTTCCTGCCGGAACCCAGCGCACACTTTTGAAAAGTGTGCGCTGTTTGTCGAGATTGCATATTGTCACTTCGGCGAGGTGATGTGCCGGATCACACCGAATTCGCGATGTACTCGCGCAGCCATTGATGCGCGGGGTCGCGATGGCAGCGTTCATGCCAAAGCATGGCCATCTCGTAGCCTGGCACCTCGACAGGCGGCTCGACAACCTGCAGCTCGCTGGCGTCGCGGACCAGGCGCGCGGGCAGCATCGCCACCATGTCAGTGCTCGCCAGCACGGACCCGACAAACAGGAAATGCGGAACGGAAAGCACTACGCGGCGCGCCAGGCCGGCCTCCGCCAGCGCTTCATCGGTGACGCCATGGAATCCCCCGCCATCCGGCGATACGATCACGTGATCGAGCTTGCAGAATTGAGAAAGCGTTGGACGCTTTTTCAAACGCGGATGACCTACGCGCCCCGCCAGGACATATCGCTCGGTAAAGAGCGCCCGGCGCCGCAAGCCCGGCGGAGCGCCTTCGCTGGTATGAAAAGCAAGATCGATCTCGCCCTGTTCCGCTTGCCTGGCTATGCGGGGCGGAACAAGTTCAAGCACCGCCAGCCGGGTGCCAGGCGCCGCCGAGCGCAAGCCGCCCAGGGCGGGCAGTACGATCGTCGATTCGCCATAGTCGGTGGCGGCGACGCGCCAGGTATGACTGGCCTTGGCCGGATCAAAATGGCTGGCAGGCGACACCGCGTGCGCAAGTGCGTCCAGTGCCTGTCGCAATGGTTCGCGCAACTCGTCGGCTCTCGCGGTGGGCCGCATTCCCCTTGGCCCAGGCAGCAGCAGCGGGTCTCCGAAGATATCCCGCAGTTTAGCGAGATGAACGCTTATCGATGGCTGGGAAAAATTCAGGCGTTGCGCCGCACGGGTCACGTTGTGTTCCGAAAGCAGGACATCCAGCGTTACCAGCAGGTTCAGGTCGAGTCGTCTGAGATTATTCATAGTAATACCTGGAATATTGAGAATTCATTTTCAATATACCTGAGCGGAGCCTAAGCTGCTTGCTCCTCATCATTGAAAGCGCAACCATGAATGTTCTTCTCGTCTACGCCCATCCCGAACCAAAGTCCTTGAACGGCTCGCTGAAAAACTTCTCGGTGAAACACCTTGAGGATGCCGGGCATGTCGTCCAGGTTTCAGACCTGTATGCCATGAAATGGAAAGCATCGCTCGACGCCGACGACAGCACGGATCGGCACGCAAATGCACGCTTCGATCCGTCGCTTGACTCCAGGCGTGCGTTCGAACATGGCTTGCAGAGCAAGGATATCGCGCTCGAACAAGACAAGCTGCGCTGGGCCGATGCTGTCATCTTGCAGTTCCCTCTGTGGTGGTTCTCGATGCCGGCGATCCTCAAGGGTTGGGTAGAGCGTGTCTATGCCTACGGCTTTGCATACGGTATTGGAGAACACTCCGATGCACGCTGGGGCGACCGCTATGGAGAAGGCACGCTGGCGGGGAAACGTGCCATGCTGATCGTTACTACGGGTGGCTGGGAATCGCATTACAGCGCACGGGGCATCAATGGCCCAATAGACGATGTTTTGTTCCCCATCCACCATGGGGTGCTGTATTACCCTGGTTTTGACGTCTTGCCGCCGTTCGTGGTCTATCGCACAGGGCGGACTGACGACGCACGATTTGCGAAGATCCGCGATGCGCTCGGCCAGCGTCTTGACGATCTCTGGAAGACTGCACCGATACCATTCCGCCCGCAAAATTCCGGCGCGTACAACATCCCTGAGCTCACGTTGCGGCCGGATGTCGCGCCGGATCTGACGGGGTTTGCCGCGCATACTGCATAAGCTGGCTTAGCCTGCGCTTATTCGCTCGTTCCACTTGGCGATATTTACTCCCTTTGCAAGAAGCCATAGGCACAATGACGATTCGCCGACCAATGGCAGAACCAGGATGGCGGGCGTTATCAGTTCTGCAAACGCCGGGGTGAAAAGTGCGGAAAGACAGGCAGTCAGGTAAGCCAGACCGGCAAGTTGCATCAATATGCCTACTGCCTTGGGTAAGTAACCCGACCTGAAAATCAGGTAGCCATCGACAAGGCACCCGCAGCCAAAAAATATCAGGGCGATGTTAAAGGCAATGCCATGCGAGGCAAGGGCAAGGTCCGCGAGGACTTGCAGCTGCCTCGGTTCAAAGGCTTTCAGGTAGCCGGCATTCCCCAATATGGGTTCGACCAAAAGGAGAAACAGCTTGCTGACGGCCTCGACCGCGAGAGACACCAGGTTGAAAAATACGGAAAGAAGGACCAAACGCTTGCTTACCGGCCTGAGCAGCAGATAAAACACCCACGTCAGCGCAACGGCGCATAAGGGTACGATCAGGTTGCCGGCGACGCCGAGGCGCCACAGCAGCGGCGAGGCCAAGATGTTATGCGCCGTTGCCGCGGCGTCGCCCGGCATGACCAGCCGGTTCATGACGAATCCCTCGGCGAGTCCGCCCAGCACTATGATTGCCAGGTACAGCACGCCGCCCATGCGCGCGTACATTTGCGGGGCAGCTTCGATGGTTCTATTTGTCATGACAGTTTCGCTCGCTGCAGTGAGGGCCCGATAGAGCCCGGTGAAAATCTGCCTTATCCGCAGTTCAAAAAAACGTCGAAGCCCGCATGAAAGCGGGCTTTTGCGGGATCGTTAGCCAATGCGGTCGATTCTAAGCGTTTTTGCAGCGAATACAGAGCGGAAATAATCTGGCGTCCGGCATTTGCTAATATGCGAAGATGAGAAACGCTCAAAAGCCCACATGAATGCGGGCTTTTTTGTTTTTTGCTACGACCGGAAAACGTGTTCTCGAGCGAGCGCGACAATTTAGCAATAGCGCACATGCTTTGATTCCCCATGCCCGCCACGGTTGGCGGGGCGGGGCAGTTTCGTATTTTTAAAATCCATCATGAAAAAAAACATCAAGACAATCGTTTTTTCCTTGAGCTGCATGTCGCCGGCGCTGCTGCATGCGGCTGAGCTGGAGCAGCAACTGGCGCGCTGCTCCGTATTGGGCGACGCCAGCGCGCGCCTGGACTGCTTCGATGCCCTGGCCAAGGCCGCCGCCGATGCGCCGGTTCCCGCTGCAGCCGTTGTTCCCCTAGCTGCACCTGCATCGCCGCCGGCCCTGGCCGCGGCCCAGAACGCAAGCGAGCCGAGCGAGTCGCCGATTTCGCGTACGGTGCAGAGCTGGGAACTTGATCCCAGTTCCAAACGCGGCGTGTTTGCCCTCAAATCCTATCTGAATAATTATGTATTGCTGGCCAATTACAGCACCTCCGCCAACAACGCGCCATTCGCCAGCGATGCCAACGGACTCAAGCCGCAGCATACAGAGTTGACTTACCAGCTCAGTTTCAAGATGAAGATGGCGGAAAACGTCGCCGGCAGCCCGGTCGACCTGTGGCTGGCCTACACCCAGCAAAGTTTTTGGCAGGCATACAACCGGGCCGACTCCAGTCCGTTTCGCGAAACGAATTACCAGCCTGAACTGATTGCGACGCTGCCATTGAGCATGAAGATCGGCGACTTCAACTTCCGCTATCTCAATTTCGGGCTGGTGCACCAGTCCAACGGCCAATCCTCTACCTTGTCTCGCAGCTGGAACCGTTTCTATACTGAACTGGGCGCCGAATACGGCAACCTGGCACTGTCGGCAAGGATCTGGAAACGCCTCGACAATGCAAAAGCCAACAACGACAACATCGATATCGTTGACTACATGGGCCACGGCGACGTGCGCGCCAGTTACCGCCAGAACGGTTATGAGTATTCGATGACTGCACGCCGCAATTTCCAGACCGGGCACGGCGCGCTCGAGGCCGGCTGGGCGTTTCCGGTCACGACCAATTTAAAGGGATACCTGCATCTGTTTTCCGGTTACGGCGAAAGCCTGATCGACTACAACTATTCGCAAAAATCCATCGGTGCGGGCTTTCTGATCGACTTCTGATGCGGCCGGTCCCACTTCCCTGGTGTGAAAAAGGCGTAAACTGATATCCCCTTTTTCAACGGAAGCAGCGCATTTCATGAAACGCATCCATCACGTGCCCGGACAGCTTTTCTTGCCGGGCTTCGAGGCGCCGCCGCAGCCGACCGATCGCTTGTTCTTCGCTATCGTCCCGGCTCCGGATGCGGCGGCCGCCATCGTACGGCAGCGGGGATTGCTGCGCGACGAGTTTGGCGTGACAGGCAAGCCAATCGGGATCGCACGTTTGCATGTCACCTTGAGCCACCTGGGCGATTACCTGGGCCTGCCGCAAGGCGCTGTCAAGGCGGCGATGACGGCGGCGGACAGCATCAGGGCGGCGCCGTTCGATGTCGCGTTCGACCGCGCGGCGAGTTTCCACGGCCGGCCGCGCAAACGCCCTTTAGTCCTGCTGGGCGGCGATGGCCTCGCCGCCCTGGCGAAATTCCAGGAAACGCTTGGCAGGGCGCTGGAAAAAGCCGGGTTCGGCAAAGCCAATCCGCACTACACGCCTCATGTCACCCTGCTGTACGACAATCGCCTGGTTCCGGCAAAGGTGATTGAAACCATCGGCTGGACCGCGCACGAATTTGTCCTGGTGCATAGCCTGCTTGGCCAGACCCGCCACATACAGCTGGCGCGCTGGGCGCTCTCATCCTGATGCCGCAAAGTTCTGTCCGGCAGGGATCGTGGCTGCCAAAAATGCAACGTTTCACCGTCCCGATACTGCCGACGCGTCGCGGGAATGGCCGTTCTACGCTAAAATAGCGGGCTGGGTCGGCATCTGCGCATGGATCTGCGGCAGGAGTGCGGCGTCCCCGCACATCGACCTATCTCCCACACCAGCAAAAAATCGTCGTTTTTGATAGTGAAAACGACGGAAAACTGCGAGTATTGACAGTGTCTGGCCCGATATTCATGCGGCTTCGCTGCGGCTGGCGAATCAGAGGCTGACAAACATATGCGAGAAGCACCGTGACCTACAGCATCAAGGAAATTTTCTACACATTGCAAGGCGAAGGCACCCATGCCGGCCGTCCTGCGGTGTTTTGCCGCTTCAGCGGCTGCAACCTGTGGACTGGCCGCGAAGAAGATCGCAGCACCGCGGTCTGCCAGTTCTGCGATACCGATTTTGTCGGCACCGACGGTGTCGGCGGCGGCAAGTTCAAGGATAGCGAGGCGCTGGCCAGCACCATCAATGCGCTCTGGCCGGATACATACGCCGCCAGCAAGTTCGTGGTGTTTACCGGCGGCGAGCCCTTGCTGCAACTGGATACGGCATTGGTCGACAGCATGCACGCGGCCGGTTTTGAAATCGCCATCGAAACCAATGGCACGCTGCAGCCGCCGCCAGGCATAGACTGGATCTGCGTCAGCCCAAAGATGGGTTCGGTGCTGAAGCTGCGCAAGGGCAATGAGCTGAAAGTGGTGATCCCGCAAGCCGGCCAATCGCTGGCCGCATACGAATCGCTTGATTTCGAACATTTCTATGTGCAGGCCATGGATGGCCCGCAACTGGCGCACAATCTGGAACTGGCAATTGAGACTTGCAAGCGCAACCCGAAATGGAAGCTGAGCCTGCAAACCCACAAGCTGCTGCAGATTCCCTGAACAGATTTTATAAAGAACCTTTTTACCTATGCTTACCATCACCCGCAAACTGGAATTCGACGCCGGCCACCGGATCCCCGACCACAAGAGCCAGTGCCGCAACCTGCACGGCCATCGCTATACGCTCGAAATCACTTTGGTGGGCGCGGTGATTGAAGTCGAAGGCAGTTCCGACAATGGCATGATCATGGATTTCTCCGATATCAAGACGCTGGCAAAACAGCATCTGGTGGATGTCTGGGACCATGCTTTCCTGGTCTACGAAAAAGACACGGCGGTGCGCGAGTTCCTGGCGACGCTGCCGGATCACAAGACCGTCATCATCGACCGTATTCCGACGGTGGAAAACCTCGCGCGCACCGCCTACGATATCCTCAAGGCCGCCTACAAGGACCACTACGGCACCGGCTTGCACCTGCAGAAACTGGTGCTGCACGAAACGCCCAATTGCTGGGCCGAGATTTCAGAAGACCGTTGATAGATATTGCTTCCCTGAGTGCCTATGCGTGACGCCATCTATATGCAGCAAGCGATTTCCCAGGCGCGCAATGCCTGGGCTTTGGGCGAAGTGCCGGTAGGCGCGCTGATCGTGAAAGAAGGGCAGGTCATCGCTACCGGTTTCAACCAGCCGATCGGCAACCACGATCCCACAGCGCATGCGGAAATCATGGCGCTGCGCGCGGCGGCCACCATCCTCGGCAATTACCGCCTGCCCGGTTGCGAAATGTACGTCACCCTGGAGCCATGCGCGATGTGCGCCGGCGCCATGCTGCATGCCCGGCTGGCGCGGGTGGTGTTTGGCGCCAGCGACCCGAAGACCGGCGCCTGCGGTTCGGTGCTCAACCTGTTCGAACAGGAGAGACTGAACCATCACACCGAGCTGACGGCTGGCGTGATGGCTGAGGAATGTGGCACACTACTCAAAGAATTTTTCGCCGAACGCCGGCAAGCCCAACAAAAACAATCGTGACCGAACCTGTCCAAGCACCTTCAAAACAATCCATCGGCGTCGCGCTGATCGCACCTGGCGGCTATGCCTCCGACGAAGCAGCGCTGGCGCGCGGCATCCTTGCCTTGCAAAGCCAGGGTTGCGTGGTCTATGACTATTACGATCCGGCCGCCAAGTACCTGCGTTTCGGCGGCTCTGACGCTGCGCGGGTAGGGCAGATCTACGAAGCGATCGATAATCCGCAGGTGCAGATCGTGCTGGCGATACGCGGCAGCTATGGCATGTCGCGCTTGCTGCCGCTGCTGGACCTGCCGCGCCTGGCCGCCAGCAAGAAGATATTTGTCGGCCATAGCGATGTCACCGCGCTGCACCTGGCCCTGCTGGCGCAGACCGGCGCGCCAAGCCTTGCCGGGCCGATGCTGTGCAGCGATTTCGGCGAGGCTGAGCTGAGCGAATTTACGATGTCGCATTTCTGGCAATGCCTGCGGCAGCCGGAACAGGTATTGCAAGTCAGCGCCGCTGGCAATCCGGCCGTCAACGCCAGCGGCACCCTGTGGGGCGGCAACCTGGCGATGCTGAACCATCTGGTCGGCACCTCCTATTTGCCGCAGGTCGACGGTGGCATCCTGTTCCTGGAAGATATCGGCGAGCATCCGTATCGCATCGAACGCATGATGCTGCAGTTGCAGTACGCGGGCATCCTGGAACGGCAGCGGGCGATCGTGCTGGGCGATTTTTCCAACTACCGGCTGGCCGAGCATGACAACGGCTATGATTTCGACGCCATGCTGGCTTACCTGCGCACCCACGTATCGGCGCCGATACTGACCGGTTTGCCGTTTGGCCACATCCGTGACAAGGTGTCTTTGCCGGTCGGCGCGCAGGCGCAATTGCTGGCGGATGCAAGCGGCTTCCAGCTGACTATCCAGAATCCGCTCACGCTCGCGTCCTGATCTCCCCCAATCAGCGTGCCTGGCCCGAAGACCGTTGGTGTCGCCGCAAGCACCTGCTTCCAAATTAATTTGACTCTGACCCTAATTAGCTCTAATTAGCTCTGGCGTTACCGCGGGCAGCTGGCACTTGCTTTGAAATTAATTTGACTCTGACCCTAATTTAGCTGGTGGCGGCGAGCAGCCATTCTCGGAAGGCTTGCATCGCGGGGGTGGTTTGTTTTGACTTGAGGCGGGTCAGCCAGTAGCTGCCAGTGGCGATCTCGATGTCGAACGGGCGGGTCAGGCGGCCGTGCTGCAGTTCGCGGGCGAACATGCGGGTCGGCAGCAGCGCTACGCCGGCGCCTTGGGCTGCGGCTTCGGCCATGGTGAGCGAGGAGTCGAACACGGTGCCTCTGAGCAGCGGGCAGGGCAGGTCGGCTGCGGCGAACCAGGCGGCCCATTCGTCGGTGCGGTAGGAGCGCAGCAATACCTGTCCGGCGAGGTCGGCCGGATCGCGCAGGAAAGATGCGACCGCTGGCGAGCACATCGGCGCCAGCGGCGCGGCCAGCAGCTCTTCGGCTTCTGTCGAGTGCCAGGCGCCGTCGCCGAAACGGATGGCGTAGTCCAGGCCTTCGCCGGCGATGTCGACCCGGTTGTTGTTGGTGAACAGGCGGAAATCGACGAACGGGTGGGCTTGCTGGAAATCGCGCAGGCGCGGGATCAGCCAGCCGACGGCGAATGTGCCCACAGCGCCCACGGTCAGCACCTCGCGCAGCCGGCGGCCATCGCCGAACTGCTGCAGCACGGCGCCGATGCGCCCGAACGATTCCGCCAGCACCGGCAGCAGGGCGATGCCCTCGTCGGTCAATGCCAGCCCGCGCGGCAGGCGGCGGAACAGCTGTACTCCCATTCTTTCTTCGAGATTTTTTACCTGCTGGCTGATCGCGGCTTGCGTAACGTTGAGCTCGGAGGCCGCACGGGTAAAGCTGAGCAGGCGTGCCGAGACTTCGAAAGCGCGCAAGGAATTCAAGGGGAGGTGCATGTCATTTCTCCGTTTGAGCTAGTTTTTCTTATGTCTTGCCTTCGATATTGTAGCTTGAGTGATAGCCTGGCCAACGTTATCGTTGATGCCTTGTTCATCAAATTCTGAGGGGAAGTATGAAACGACGCCAGTTTGCCGGCAACCTGGGGGCAGCTTTCGGAGCGCTGGTCTTAAGCGGCTACACACAGAAATCCTGGGCCTCGACTGCCAGCACGGCGAAGCCGGTTGCCGATCCGATCGCCCGCCAACTGCGCCAGATAGAAATCAGAAGCGGGGGACGCCTGGGTGTCGCCATCCTCGATACCCTTACCGGACAAAGCCATGCCTATCGCGGCGACGAACGGTTTCCGATGTGCAGCACCTTCAAGCTGCTGGCGGCGGGACTGACGCTGAAACGCGTGGACCAGGGACAGGAACAGCTAGCGCGGCGCATCCGTTACGAAGCCGCCGAGCTGGTTCCGTATTCCCCTGTCACCGAGAAACATGTCGGCGGCGGCATGTCGATAGCGGAGCTGTGCGAAGCAACCCTCACCTTGAGCGACAATACCGCCGCCAACCTGCTGCTGCACAGCTTTGGCGGCCCCGCTCGACTGACGGCCTACGTACGCTCCCTGGGCGACAAGGCGACTCGGCTCGACCGTATCGAGCCAGACCTCAACCAGGCCACTCCCGGCGATCCGCGCGACACCACTTCGCCGGGCGCGATGCTGTCCACCATGCACCAGTTGCTGATAGGAAATGCATTGTCTGCCGATTCGCGCAAACAATTGACAACCTGGCTGCTTGCCAACAAGACTGGCGACAAGCGCCTGCGCGCATTGCTGCCGGCCGGCTGGCGGGTAGGCGACAAGACTGGCTCAGGCGCCTATGGCAGCACTAACGATATCGGCATACTGTTTCCACCCGATCGCGCACCGCTGCTGGTAGCCAGCTACCTGACCGCGACCAAGGCCTCGGAAGCCACGCGTAATGCGGCCTTGGCGGAAGTCGGGCGCCTGGCGGCATCCGTGGCGGCGAAATAAGGCGACGGATTGGAAATCTGCCCGGATTCATGGAAATAGTGGTGGCAGGCGTTGGTTTTATGCCGGTTCATGCAGTGCACAAATGTGGATACTGTATAATGCCGCCACTATCTAACCCCATGATTCAATTAAGAAAAGACCAAATCTAAGATGTTGTCCACAGCAAATATCACGATGCAGTTCGGCCCCAAGCCGCTGTTTGAAAACATTTCCGTCAAATTCGGCGATGGCAACCGCTATGGCCTGATCGGCGCCAACGGCTGCGGCAAGTCGACTTTCATGAAGATCCTGGGCGGCGACCTGGAGCCGTCGGGCGGCAACGTGATGCTCGATCCGAACGAGCGCCTGGGCAAATTGCGCCAGGACCAGTTCGCATTCGAGGAAATGCGCGTGCTCGATGTCGTGATGATGGGGCATACCGAAATGTGGGCGGCCATGGCTGAGCGCGACGCGATCTACGCCAATCCGGAAGCTACCGACGACGATTACATGAAAGCGGCCGACCTGGAAGCCAAGTTTGCCGAGTACGACGGCTATACCGCTGAAGCGCGCGCCGGCGAACTGCTGCTGGGCGTAGGCGTGGCGATCGAGCAGCACCAGGGCCCGATGAGCAATGTCGCGCCGGGCTGGAAACTGCGCGTGCTGCTGGCGCAGGCGCTGTTTTCGAATCCGGATATCCTGCTGCTCGATGAACCGACCAACAACCTCGACATCAATACCATCCGCTGGCTGGAAGATGTGCTGAACCAGCGCAATTCGACCATGATCATCATTTCCCATGATCGCCACTTCCTGAACCAGGTGTGCACCCACATGGCCGACATGGACTACGGCACCTTGAAGGTCTATCCCGGCAACTACGACGAATACATGCTGGCTTCCTCGCAAGCGCGTGCGCAGCAGCTGTCGGCGAATGCCAAGGCCAAGGACAAGGTCGCCGAACTGCAGGATTTCGTCCGTCGTTTCTCGGCCAACAAATCGAAGGCGCGCCAGGCGACATCGCGCGCCAAGCAGATTGAAAAGATCAAGGTCGAGGACGTCAAGCCATCGAGCCGCGCCAATCCTTTCGTGCGTTTCGACGGCGAGAAGAAACTGCATCGGCTGGCGGTCGAAGTGCAAAGCATCAGCAAGACTTATGACCGGCCGATTTTCAAGAGCTTCAACATCATGGTTGAAGCCGGTGAAAAAATCGCCATCATCGGCGCCAACGGCGCCGGTAAAACCACGTTGTTGCGCAGCATCGGCGGCAGCGACATCGCCGGCCTGGCGGCCGACAGCGGCCTGGTGAAGTGGGCGGAAAACGCCAATGTCGGCTACATGCCGCAGGATCCGACGGAAGATTTCGCGACCGACAAGACGCTCACCGACTGGATGGGCCAATGGACCCAGGAAGGCGACGACGACCAGGCCGTGCGTTCCAGCCTGGGCCGCCTGCTGTTCAGCGGCGACGACGTCAAGAAGTCGGTCAAGGTGCTGTCCGGCGGCGAGAAGGGCCGCATGATGTACGGCAAGCTGATGCTGGGCCGCCACAACGTGCTGCTGCTGGACGAACCGACCAACCATATGGACATGGAATCGATCGAGTCGCTCAACATCGCGCTGGAAAAATATGCCGGCACTTTGATCTTCGTCTCGCATGACCGCGAGTTCGTGTCGTCGCTGGCCACCCGCGTATTGGAAGTCAAGGAAAACGAAGTGGTCGATTTCCAGGGTTCGTACGAGGATTACCTGACCAGCCAGGGCATCGAGTAAATCAATCAACCATGGCGCGGGAATTTCTGCGCCATGGCAGATGTGAAAAAGCGTGGCAGAGTCAACCTGCCACGCTTTTTTTTTCGCTGCGCCGTTTACTGCTGCGGCCGTTCGCCCAGATACAGCAGCTGGTCCAGCCGGCCGCGCAGGCTGCGGGCGATTTCTTCGCCCTTGGCCTTGAGCACCGCCTCCAGGTATTGCTGGCGCAGGTCGCGGAAATCCTGGATGCTGCTGGCGCGTTCGACTTTCAGCTGCAGGCCGTAACCGCGCAAGCCGATCATGCTCTTGATCGTATCGTTGTAGAAATGATAAATCGCCTCGAACTGGGTTTGTCCCGGCGGCAGCACCTGCTCGGCTGATAGGGGGGCGGCGGGCGGCGGCACGTTTTTCACTGGCGGCGCCTCGACAGCGGCGGCGCTGTTGCCGGGATTGCCAGTATTGCCGCTATCGGCGCTGGCCTGGATCAGGCCGGCCTGCAGCAACTCGTCCAGGTGTTCCTGGCCCAGCCCCAGTCCGGCCACCTTCCGCAGCAACTCGTCGCTGCTGGTCTTGCCGTCTACCAGCAATAACAGTGTCCGCAGCCGTGGCGCCACGCTCTGGCCGCGTGTGGCTATTTCGGTACGGCCACGTTCTGTCTTGTCGAAAATTATCATGTTGTCCCTGTGTTCTTATATTGCATGCAACAAAATGCTCGGACATTGAGCCCGGCAGATTTTTTTTATGACAATTGTTAAATCATAGTACGGGAGTTCATTCCTGCTTGCAATAAGCTAATGCTCACACGCAATGTCAAGGTTGACGGTAGAAATTCCCTCTTGATAATCCCACAGCGCGTTGCTGCAAAATGCCTTGTTGCGCCTTCTGTCGTATCATTGCGTATTACCGCAGCTCATGACCCTCTCACACCCATCGTAGCCATGCAAACCCACGCCATCAAAACCGTTGAATTCGAGCGGCCGCAAATGGACCTAGGCAGCAGCGCAGGTACCAGTTGTACCGCTCATGCCTGGGCTCGCGTCCCTGAAACTCCCACCCCTGACCAGAAAATCGCGCTCAAGGAGCGCATCAAGCGCTTGCTGAAAGAACGGCAAGCCGTGCTGGTCGCACATTATTACGTCGACGGCGATTTACAGGACCTGGCAGAAGAGACAGGTGGCTGCGTTTCCGATTCGCTGGAAATGGCGCGCTTCGGCCGCGATCATCCAGCCAAGACGCTGGTAGTGGCCGGCGTCAAATTCATGGGCGAGACCTCGAAAATCCTGAGCCCGCACAAGCGCGTGCTGATGCCTGACCTGGACGCCACCTGTTCGCTTGACCTCGGCTGCCCGGCGGACGAATTTTCCGCTTTTTGCGATGCGCATCCCGACCGTACCGTGGTGGTGTACGCCAACACGAGTGCCGCGGTCAAGGCGCGCGCCGACTGGATGGTGACTTCGTCCATCGGCCTCGACATCGTCGCCCACCTGCACGCGCAAGGTAAAAAAATCCTGTGGGCGCCGGACAAGCATCTGGGCGGCTATATACAGAAACAGACCGGCGCCGACATGCTGCTGTGGCAGGGTTCGTGCCTGGTGCACGACGAGTTCAAGGGCGTCGAACTGGCGCTGCTGCGCCAGCAGCATCCGAACGCCAAGATACTGGTGCATCCCGAATCGCCGGAAGCCGTGGTGGCGCAGGCCGATGTGGTCGGCTCCACCACCCAGCTGATCGCCGCCGCCCAGAGCCTGGACGCCGACGAATTCATCGTCGCCACCGACAACGGCATCCTGCACAAGATGCGCATGGCTGCGCCCGGCAAACGCTTTATCGATGCGCCAACCGCCGGTAACAGCGCGACCTGCAAGAGCTGCGCGCATTGCCCATGGATGGCGATGAACGGCTTGCAGAACCTGGCCGACGTGCTGGAGTTCGGCGGCAATGAAATCCAGGTCGACGCTGAAACCGGCCGCAAGGCGGTGGTCTGCATCGACCGCATGCTGGATTTCGCCGCCCAGCGCAAAGCCAACGTGCGCCCATCCGGCGATCTGGCGCAAGAACAAAAACTGTTTTCAGGAATCGGTCCCGCATGAGTACTTCCAACAGCAAATCAGTCAGCAACTTAGAGAATCGTTTCGCACCGTTTGATGCGGCGCTGCAAACGGCGTTCGATAACAACATCCGCACTGCAATCGCCGAAGATGTCGGCAGCGGTGACTTGACCGGCAAGCTGGTCCCGGAGCAACAGATGGTCAAGGCGCGCGTGATCGTGCGCGAGCAAGCTGTGCTGTGCGGCGCGCCATGGTTCGAAGCAGTAATGCGGCAGCTGGATGAACGCATCCGTATCGACTGGTCGTATGCCGAAGGCGACCTGATGAGCGCCGACAGCCAGGTCTGCCTGATCGATGCACCGGCCCGGGCCTTGCTGACCGCAGAGCGCGGCGCCTTGAATTTCCTGCAGCTGCTGTCCGGCGTAGCCAGCGCAACGCGCATCTACGTCAATGCCATCGCCGACACCAAGGCGCATATCCTCGATACCCGTAAAACCTTGCCCGGCCTGCGCCTGGCGCAGAAATACGCGGTGCGCGTCGGCGGCGGCCATAACCAGCGGCTGGCCCTGTACGACGGCATCCTGATCAAGGAAAACCATATCGCTGCAGCCGGCGGCATCTCCGCCGCGATGCAGGCGGCGCACAAGCTGGATGCGGATGTCACGGTCCAGATCGAGGTGGAAAACCTGGTGCAGCTGGACGAGGCATTGAGCGCGGGCGCCAACTCGGTCCTGCTCGACAACTTCAGCCTCGACGCCATGCGCGACGCCGTCAAGCTGACTGACGGCAGGGCGCTGCTGGAAGCTTCCGGCGGCATCAATATGGAAACGGTGCGGGCTATCGCGGAAACCGGCGTCGACCGGATTTCGATCGGCAGCCTGACCAAGGATATCCGGGCGACAGATTATTCGCTGCGGATTATTGGGTAGAGCGTCCAGATTGGATAAAACGCATTGAACTGGCCGTGCAACGGCAGCGTTGCGTTCAGTGAATCAGTTTTGCCGCAGCGAACACCAGGGCCGTCAGAGAGACGGCTGTTCCGATAAACCATCGTAGAAGAGTGGCCTCAAGCTTGGACATATCTTCTTTGGTGGCCATATGGTCCAGGCGTGTTTCGATGCGCGTCAGGCGATCACGCGCTTCGCCGGCAAATTCTTCAAGTTTGATGACTCTTGTTTCCATGTCGAGATGGTAATCCCAGTTTGTGCAAGGATCAAGTCTTCCAATCCATGGTTTGTATCGTTTAGGTGATTGCCGTATGGCTGGACAGGACAACCTGCCCAGCCGTGTATGCCAGTCCTACTGGACTTTACCCTGGGCAAAATCCATGATCAGCCGCGTCGACAGGTACAGGCGCGGAACGATGCTGTTCAGCAAGACGTATTCGGCGTCATTCGAATGCGCGCCATAGCCGGTCAATCCCATTCCCTCAATTACGGCTCCCTTCGATTTCAGTGCGGCGAATGCGGCATCGGTGCCGCCGCCGCTGGCCGTATCTACTATCGTCATCGGCAAGTCCAGTTCCTGGTAGATCTTTTGGCCGTAAGCCGAAACGGCGCGCGAAGCGGCATTGGTTTCCAGCGGCGGCCGCCGCATTTCAAATTTCAGGTGGACCTTGGCGTCCGGGATCAGCTGCTTCTTGACGCGTTCTTGCATCTGTTCCTGCAACTGCTCGAAGTCGCTCATCTTCAAGGCGCGGGCATCGGCTTGTGCGCTGGCGCTGGCCGGGATCACGTTGCGGTTGGTGCCGGCCTGCGCCACGGTCCAGTTCAGTTTCAAGCCGCGCCACGGTTGCGACAAGGAATCCATCTGCAACACCTGGTGAGACAGTTCATACAAGGCGTTGACGCCTCTTTCCGGCGCCGCTCCGGCATGTGAAGACTTGCCCTCGACCGTCAGGTACGCCGCGGCGATGCCGCTGGTCGCCAGCCGCAGCTGGCCTTGGGCGCCGCCGCCTTCGTAGGAAAACACGGCGTCCTGTTCGGCGCCCAGCTTGGTATGCAGGCTGCGGCCTCCGGGCGAACTGATTTCCTCGTCGCCGTTAATCAGCACCGTCAGCGTGTCGTAATCCTTGAAGCCGATTTTTTGCAGGATGGCGATGGTATGCAGGATGGTGGCGACGCCTTGCTTGTCGTCGGCGATGCCGAGGCCGTAAGCCTTATCGCCGTCAACCCGGTATTGCTGGTCTTTCAGCATGCCGCGCAGGTACACCGTGTCCATGTGCGCGATCAGCATGATCTTGCGCTTGCCGTTGCCCTTGAAAACCGCGTGCACGATCTGCCCGATCTTTTCCGGGGTGTCGCCCATCCGGTAGATTTCCGGCGCGTCCAGCAATTCAGCCTTGCCGCCCAGTTTCGTCAGGCGATCACGGATCAGGGCGGCGATCTTGGCCAGACCTTCAAGATCCCCGCTGCCCGATTCGATATTCACCAGGTCGCGCATGGTGTCCATCATTACCGGTTTTTCTTTTTGCGCCAGGTCGTACACCGGCGCCACGGGGGCCGCCGGCGCCATGCCGGCGCTCAAGGCCAGCGCCGGGAACAGCACGGCGGCGAGCAAGTTTTTTTTCAGGGAAAAGGATGGCTGTTTCAACTTCTGTCTCCGTTGGTTTTAATGAAAATCCGTGCTTGTTTTTTTATGGCTGCTGCAGGCTGTCGTGGCGCGTCTCGCGCATGCACAGCACCGCGCCCAGGCTGAGCGCCGCGGCCACCGATACGTATGCGCCGACATACCCCAGGCCGCCGCGCTGCGCCAGCAGTTGCGCGATATAAGGTGCAACCGATGCGCCCAGGATGCCGCCGATGTTGTACGACACGCCGGCGCCGGTATACCGTACGCTGGTGGGAAACAGCTCCGGCAACAAGGCTCCCATGGGCGCGAAGGTCACTCCCATCAGGAACAGGAAGATGATCAGGAACAAGGCGATCGCCACCATGTTGCCGCTGCCGAACAGCGGCTGCATGGTGAAGCCCGCGGCGATCGCTGCCAGCGTGCCGGCGATCAGCACTGGGCGCCGGCCGAAGCGGTCGCTGGCGATGGCTGAGAATGGCGTCGCCAGCGCCATGAACACTACCGCCAGGCACAGCAGCGCGAGGAATTCCTGGCGCGGGATATGCAGGGTGCCGACACCGTAAGACAGCGAAAACACAGTCGCAATATAGAACAAGGTGTAGCAGACAATCATTGCCACCGAACCCAGCATCACCGGACGCCAGTGGTGCCGGAACAGGGTGACTGCCGGCACCTTCACGCGTTCGCGCTTCTCCAGCGCCGCGGCAAATACCGGCGTTTCAGCGATCTTCAGCCGCACATACAAGCCCAGCACCACCAGCACCGCGCTGAAAATGAACGGGATGCGCCAGCCCCAGCTCTTGAACTGTTCATCCGACAGGCTCAAGGCCAGGGCAAGGAACAGGCCATTCGCCATCAGGAAACCGACGGAAGGGCCAAGCTGCGGGAACATGCCGTACCTGCCGCGTTTCCCCGGCGGTGCATATTCGGTCGCCAGCAGCGCCGCGCCGCCCCATTCGCCGCCCAAGCCTATGCCTTGGGCAAAACGCAGCACGCACAGGAGGGCAGGCGCCGCCGCACCGATAGAGTCGTAACCCGGCAGGAAGCCGATCAGCGTGGTGGCGACGCCCATCACCAGCAGCGAAAGCACCAGCGTGGATTTGCGTCCGATGCGGTCGCCGAAATGGCCGAACAGGAAAGCGCCGACAGGCCGTGCGATAAACGCGATGCCGAAGGTGACGAAAGCTGACAGCGCTTGCGCCGTCGGCGAGTCATGCGGGAAAAATACCGGGCCGATGACCAGCGCCGCCGCGGTTGCGTAGACGTAGAAATCGTAGAATTCTATGGCGGTGCCGATGAAACTGGCGAAGATCACGCGCCTGGCGCTGTTCTGCGCCGGTGCTGGGGCAGATGTGATTTGCTGCGATGCTGCGCTCATCGTTTCTCCTCATTTTTTTAGTTTGAGATCCAAGCATAGCCGAGATGAGGCGGAAGCGACACTGTTGCAGATTCGGCCAGCTAGGCCAGCGGCGCCGGCAGGCGCTCCAGCACGCGCACCTCGGAATCGAAAATGATCCAGGCCTGCACCACAAAGCCGGCCAGCGCCAGCACCAGGCAGGCCGGTTCGCCCCAGCGCGCGCCGACCAGGCCGCCGAGAGCGGCGCCGATCGGCCGCGCGCCGGTGTTGACCGTCAGGAAAATCGCCGATACCCGTCCCAGCATGGCGCCCGGCGTGACTGTCTGGCGCAGCGTGGTGGAGGTGATGACCCAGATGATCGGACCAACGCCGAACAGGAAAAACGACAGGGCCGCCAGGATGCCGCTCGGAACCGCAAGCGTCGCCACCATTGTCGATGCGGCCAGCACCGAGATCGCCGGGCCGATCTGGATTGCGCGGCCGAACGGCAGCCTGGCCACTATCCGTGGCGTCAGCAGGGCGCCCACCATCATGCCGACGCCATACGCGCCAAGCGTAATGCCGACCGCGCTGGCGCTCAGTCCGAGCTTGCGTACCGCATAGGGCACATAGGCAGCCTGCAGCACGAACCAGGAGATGTTCCAGGCCACGGCGGTCAGCAGGATCGGCCGCAGCAGCTTGTCGCGCCAGACCATGTGGGCGCCGTCGCGCAGCTCCAGCAGGGGATGGCGCGGCGCCGCCGGTGCGCGTTGCGGCTCGCGCAGCTGCAACAGCAGCGCCACGGCCGAGCCGGACAGGATGGCCGCCAGCACGAACGCGGTCGAGGCGCCGGCCCATGAAGTCAGCGCGCCGCCGAGAGCGGGGCCGGCGGCAAAGGCAGCGCTGCGGGCCAGTTCCAGCCGGCCGTTGGCTTTCGCCAGCAGCTCGCGTCCTACCAGCGCCGGCACGATGGCCGGGGCGGCGACGCTGAAACCGACAGTGCCGACGGCGCCGATGAAGCCGAGCACCGCCAGCAATCCGATCGACAGGTGATGCGACAGGAGCGCCGCCAGCACGCCCAGCAAGGCCAGCATGCGCAGCACCTCGGCGGTCACCATCAGGCGTTTGCGCGAGGTGCGGTCGGCCAGCAGGCCGAACGGGATCGACAGCAGCAGGAACGGCAGCGATTGCACCGCGGCCAGCGTGCCGATTTCGCCCGGTCCGGCGCCGAGTATCAGCACCGCCATGATGGGCGTCGCCGCCAGGCTGAGTTGTTCGGCCGATTGCGCGGCAAGATTGGACCAGGTGAGGGCGACCAAAGAACGGGGAAGGGCGTGCGGAAGTGGTGACGTCATGATTCTTGTGGTTTTCTTGGGGAACGGTAGTGTCGCGCCGTTTCCGGCAGCGGACACCCCGTTTCTTGGCGCGCAATTCGCCTGCGCGCGGATGGACTAGCGGCGCTGCGGCGTGAGCACGCTAGGCAATGCCTTGGCCAGCGTTTCCGGATAGTCCTGGCTGTAGTGCAGGCCGCGGCTTTCATGGCGCGACAAAGCGCTTTCGACGATCAGCGACGCCACCTGCACCAGGTTGCGCAGCTCCAGCAAATCGCGGCTGATGCGGAAGTGCGCATAGTATTCATCGATTTCTTCCTTGAGCAAACGGATCCGGTGCTGGGCGCGCTCCAGGCGTTTGTTGGTGCGCACGATGCCGACGTAATTCCACATGAAGCGGCGCAGTTCGTCCCAGTTGTGGGAGATCACGACTTCCTCGTCGGCATCCGTCACGCGGCTTTCGTCCCAGGCCGGCAGCGGGATAGCTTTCGGCTTTTCTTGCTGGGCGATGAACTTGGCGGTGGCGCGGCCGATCACCACGCATTCCAGCAGTGAATTGCTGGCCAGGCGGTTGGCGCCGTGCAGGCCGGTGTAGGCGGTTTCGCCAACGGCATACAAGCCGGGCAGGTCGGTGCGGCCGTTCAGGTCGGTAACGATGCCGCCGCAAGTGAAGTGGACCGCCGGCACCACCGGGATCGCCTGCCTGGTGATGTCGATGCCGAGTTCCAGGCAACGCGCATAGATGGTCGGGAAATGTTCTTTCAGAAATTCCGGCGACTTGTGGGTGATGTCGAGGTCGACATGGTCCAGGCCGCGCTTCTTCATCTCGAAGTCGATCGCCCGCGCCACCACGTCGCGCGGCGCCAGTTCGGCACGCTCGTCGTGGGCCGGCATGAAGCGCATGCCGGCGTCGGCGCCTTCGGTATCCGGCAGCTTGAGCACGCCGCCTTCGCCGCGTATCGCTTCGGTGATCAGGAACGATTTGGCGTACGGGTGGTACAGGCAGGTCGGATGGAACTGGATGAATTCCATGTTGGCGACCCGGCAGCCGGCGCGCCAGGCCATGGCGATGCCGTCGCCGGTGGCGCTGTCGGGATTGGTGGTGTACAGGTAGACCTTGCCGGCGCCGCCGGTGGCCAGCACCGTGTGGTTGGCGGCCAGGGTCAGCACCTTGCCGGTCTTGACGTTCTTGGCGTACAGGCCAAGGCAGCGCGGCGCCGTATCGCCTGTCGCTACCTTCTTGGAGGTGATCAGGTCGATTGCGTAGTGATCTTCCAGCAGCGTGATGTTGGGATGGGCGCGCACCTTTTGTTCCAGCGTCACTTGCACCGCATGGCCGGTAGCATCGGCGGCATGGATGATGCGGCGCTGGCTGTGGCCGCCTTCGCGCGTCAGGTGGAAGCCCAGCTCGGCGCTGGAATCGGGGGTGAAGGGCACGCCCTGTTCTATCAGCCATTCGATGGCGGCGCGGCCGTTTTCGACGATGAAGCGGGTGGCGCTTTCGTCGCACAGGCCGGCGCCGGCGACCAGGGTGTCGTTGATATGCTGTTCGTGGCTGTCGCCGGAATCGAGCACGGCGGCGATGCCGCCCTGGGCCCAGTTGCTGGCGCCGTCGAGCAGCGCGCGTTTGGAGATGACTGCAACCTTGTTGTTCTCGGCAAGGTGCAGCGCGACCGACAGGCCGGCCAGGCCGCTGCCGATGATGGCGACATCGAATTTCATGGTGGATGCTTGGTTATGCCCTGACGGGACCTTATTGTTTTAATCCGGATCGCCCCAGGATCTGGGGCGATGTCTCTACTACCCTCTGCTACCGTGCTGCCGTGCCGTTAATTATTCCACGATTACCGGTTTGACTTTGGCGGCAGCCTGTTTGGCCCTGATGCGCGCGGTCTCGACGTCGTCGGCGGTGGCCAGCGCCACGCCCATGCGCCGGCGGGCGAAAGATTCCGGCTTGCCGAACAGGCGGATATCCACGCCCGGCACGCGCAGCGCATCGGCCACGCCTTCAAAGGCGATGCCCTTGGCGTCGTGCTGGCCATAGATGACCGCCGATGCCGCCGGGCTGCGCAAAGCGACATTCACCGGCAGGCCCAGGATCGCCTTGGCGTGCAGTTCGAATTCGCTTTGCTGCTGGCTGGCCATGGTCACCATGCCGGTGTCGTGCGGACGCGGGCTGACTTCGGAGAACCAGACCATCTCGTTCTTGACGAACAGTTCGACGCCGAACAGGCCGAGGCCGCCCAGGTTGTCGGTGACTTTCTTGGCGATATCGCGCGCCTTGAGCAGCGCTTCCGGATGCATCGGATGCGGCTGCCAGGATTCGACGTAATCGCCTTGCACCTGGATGTGGCCGATCGGTTCGCAGAAATGGGTGGCGATGCTGCCGTCCTGCTGCAGCGCGCGCACCGTCAGCAGCGTGATCTCATAATCGAAATCGATGAAACCCTCGACGATGACACGTCCCGAATCGACCCGGCCGCCGGCGGCGGCATAAGCCCAGGCGGCTTCGATTTCATCGGCGCTGTCGAGCTTCGACTGGCCTTTGCCGGAGGACGACATGACCGGCTTGATCACGCACGGAAAGCCGATCGCCGCGCAAGCGGTTTTCAGTTCGTCCAGGTTGTTGGCGAAACGGTAGGGCGAAGTCGCCAGCGCCAGCGTCTCGCCAGCCAGGCGGCGTATGCCTTCGCGGTTCATGGTCAGCCAGGCGGCGCGCGCGGTGGGTATCACGGTGACCTTGCCGGCGGCTTCCAGCGCGACCAGGGTTTCGGTGGCAATTGCTTCAATTTCCGGCACGACCAGGTCAGGCTGTTCTTGCGCAATCAACGCTTCCAGCGCCGCGCCGTCGGCCATGTTGATCACGTGTGAACGGTGCGCGACCTGGTGGCCGGGAGCGTTCGGGTAACGGTCAACGGCAATCACTTCGACGCCGAGCCGCTGCAGCGAGATGATGACTTCCTTGCCGAGTTCGCCGGAGCCTAGCAGCATGACCTTGGTGGCGGAAGGGGAAAGCGGGGTGCCGATTCTGGTGGGTGTCTTCATATTGGAAAGGAGCTGCGGCGCCTGGTTGCCCTGCGCCGCGAATTTGCTGTTAGTCGTTGATGGGTGAGGTGGGTGATGACGGTGAAAAATTCGCAAAGAGGATATTTTATCGTTGGCCAGCGCCTGACAATAGCAAATATCAGGACGCAAGGACAGTTGGCAAAATGAAAAAAGCCGCCAGAATCATCTGGCGGCTCTTCCGGCGCTGCTCAGGCATAGCCGTAAGCATATGCCATATCGTTCATTAGCGCTCGGCTTGGTAAATATCGTAGTCCTTGGTTTCCTTGATAAACAGCATGCCGATGACGAAAGTGGCTGCCGCGATGATGATCGGATACCACAGGCCGTAGTAGATGTCGCCCTTGAACGCCACTAGCGCAAAGGCAGTGGTTGGCAGCAAACCGCCGAACCAGCCGTTGCCGATGTGGTAAGGCATGGACATCGAGGTATAGCGGATGCGGGTAGGGAACATTTCCACCAGCATCGCCGCAATCGGGCCGTACACCATGGTCACGTAGAGCACCAGGATGAACAGCAGCAACAGCACCATCGGCTTGTTCATCTGATCCGGATCGGCTTTGCTTGGATAACCTGCGCCTTTGATGTCGCCGGCCAGTTCCGCCGAGAATGCCTTGTCCTTGGCCGCGGCATCTTCTTTCGACAAGCCTTTGGCGTCATACGAAGTCAGGATCTTTTCGCCGATCTTGATGGTGGCAACCGAACCAGGAGCGCCGACGACGTTTTCATAGTTCACCGAAGCCGCCGACAGCTTGGCCTTGGCGATATCGCAAGACGATGTGAATTTCTTGGTGCCGGTAGGGTTGAACTGGAATTGGCAAGTGGCAGGGTCGGCAGTGACGATCACCGGTGCGCTCTTGAGCGCTGCTTCCAGCGCCGGGTTGGCGTAGTGGGTCAGGCCGGAAAAGATCGGGAAGTAGGTCAGCGCTGCAATCAGGCAGCCGGCCATGATGATCGGCTTGCGGCCGATCTTGTCGGACAGCGTGCCGAAGATTACGAAGAACGGTGTGCCCAGCAGCAGGGCCAGCGCGATCAGGATGTTGGCAGTCGACATGTCGACCTTCAGCGACTGCGTCAGGAAGAACAGGGCATAGAACTGGCCGGTGTACCAGACCACGGCCTGGCCGGCAGTCAGGCCGATCAGGGCCAGGATCACCAGCTTCAGGTTTTTCCATTGGCCGAAAGCTTCCGTCAGCGGCGCCTTGGAAGTCTTGCCTTCAGCCTTCATCTTGGCGAAAGCCGGCGATTCGTTCATCGACAGGCGGATCCAGACCGAGACCGCCAGCAAGATGACCGAGACCAGGAAAGGAATGCGCCAGCCCCATGAAGAAAATGCTTCTTCGCCGACGGCGCTGCGGACACCCAGGATCACCAGCAGCGACAGGAACAGTCCCAGCGTTGCGGTAGTCTGGATCCAGGAGGTGAATGCGCCGCGCTTATCGTCTGGCGCGTGTTCAGCGACATAGGTAGCCGCACCACCGTACTCGCCGCCCAGCGCCAGACCTTGCAGGATGCGCAAGGTGATCAGGATGATAGGGGCGGCAATGCCGATGGTGGCGTAGTTTGGCAGGATGCCGACAATGAAGGTCGAGGCGCCCATGATCAGGATCGTCACCAGGAAGGTGAATTTGCGGCCGATCATGTCGCCCAGGCGGCCGAACACCAGCGCGCCGAAGGGACGCACGATAAAGCCCGCGGCAAACGCCAGCAAGGCGAAGATGAAACCGGTGTTTGGATCGGTGCCGGAGAAGAACTGCTTGGCGATGATGGCCGCCAGCGAGCCGTACAGGTAAAAGTCATACCATTCGAATACGGTGCCCAGCGACGAGGCAAAGATGACTTTGCGCTCCTCCGGTGTGATGCCCCGTGCAGCAGGTTTCAGCCCGCCTGCGGTAGGTTGTATTGTGGCCATGCCGGTCTCCTTGATTATTTATATTTGGTACAGCTGTCTTGGAGTGTGCAGGCGAAACCTTACGCGGGACTTGCTTGAAACTTACGACAAACTTACGGGATAGGGACGCTGGAAATGAAAAGTTGCTACCTGTCAACAATGACAGCTGTGCCGGCCTGCCGGAATCGCTACAATGGCTACGTCTTCTACAACTCTCCCCGAGTTTGGATTCAGCCCGTGACCGCAAGGTTCACGGGCTTTTTTTTCAGCTGCTTGGCATGGGTAAAACCGGCAATTGTCATAGGGCAGTCATACCGCCGTCATCTTAGGCGGGTAGCATACGAGGTGTTGATTTAGTGCTCACTTATAAAGCCCGGCCAGGGTTTTTCGAAGAGTGTTTTGCCATCAGCAGGTTGGCCGGTAGCCTCGATCACCGGCACCAGTTTTGTTGTCTCCGGATTAACCCGCTGCCGCAAGGTGCGCGGGTTTTTCGTTTTCCGGCCGCTATAATGTTTTGCCGCCTGCCCAGAATCGTTTAATCCCTCCAGCCCATGCAAATTCCAGCAGATGAAATGACCGAGATTGTTTTGCCGGAAATGCCGGACTCCATTTGCCGGGCCGGCTTGCGCTATACGGTCGATGCCGGACAGCTGGAGCGGCTGCAGGCCAGCGGCATAGTCCTGCCCGACACCATGGCTCGCGCGGTGCTGAAACGCCAGGTGGAGTTCGCCGCCGGCAGGTTTTGCGCTCGCGAAGCGTTGCAAAAGCTCGGCCACGACAGCCAGGCGACGCTCGCTGTCGGCCAGCATCGGGCGCCGCTGTGGCCAACCGGCTACCTGGGTTCGATCAGCCATGGCGACGGGCTGGCGATTGCGGTGGCGGCCAGTACCCGGGACTGGCGCGGACTGGGAATCGATATTGAACGGATCCTTACCGACGAGGCGGCGCAGCCGTTGCATGAGCACCTGATGAAAGCGCCGGAGCTGGCCATGGGCGAGGCCGCCGGCCTGGCTCTCGGAGATTGGCTGAGCCTGGTTTTTTCGGCCAAGGAAAGCCTGTTCAAGGCGCTCTATCCATTTGTCGGCCGTTATTTCGATTTCCTGGATGCGGAAGTGTGCGAGTTGCAACAACAGCAATCCCGTCTCACGCTGAGACTGGCGACGAGTTTGTCGCCCTCATGCGTCAAAGGCAGCCTGTACAGCATCCGCTATAGTTATTTCCCCGGCAATATCGCCACATTGTGCCTGCTCTGACAGTTGCCGCAACCGGCGCACGGTACTGGATATTTGCGGCGCGGCATCTATAATAAAAAGTCTTCCGGAGGTTTCTATGAAGGCTGCGAAAATCATCGAGATGTGGGGTAGGGCAAGTCGCCAGGTACCGCTCACCAGCGACGACGACATCGTACAGATGTTTGCCAACGAAATCGCAAAATTGTCTTACAAGCTGACAGAGGAAGAGTTGTTCCGGCTGATCGCGATAGGCGCGCTGGTTTACCAGCGCGGTTTCCGCGAGTTCGACGGCAACATCATGGCGGACCTGCTGATCCGGACCCTGCGCGAGGGCGGACGAGCGTAGGGCGATTCCTATTCAATCCTGCTGGCCCAATGAAAAAGCCTGCGTCCTCACGGTGCGCAGGCTTTCATGATGCCGATCAAGGCAAGCGGCTAACGCGGCTCAGACCCGCACGATCTTTTCGCCAGTCTGGTCAATGACAAATTTTCCTTCCGCGTACGGAGTCAGCGCCCGTCCATCCGCCAGTTTGTAGATTTCCCGCCCGGGCAGGGAGGCGACGGTGCCGTTTGCGGTGGCTCTTTCAATCGAGTCTTTATAGCACTCGACATGATAGGCGTTCCCTGTTTCTTTGCCTTTGGCGTCGAATTTTTCTGTTAAATCCATAAATGTCTCCTTGTGCGCGAGGTTGGAATACCTGCGGTAACGATACCAGATTTTATTTAACGATTGTAGCAATCGATGCGTTCATCCGGCGCTGCGTCCGCCCGCGTGGCCGCTATCCATTGCCGCTATCCGTTGCGGCGCGTACCATGAGGGTCGCAGCATGGCAAATTCTACAGAGGAAGCAGTAATGAACGACGGTTTGACAAGAGATGAATATGACGCCCTGGAGCAGATCCGCAAGGGAACGCACGGCAGGGTGAGCGCTTGCGTGGCACGCAATACCAAGCGCCTGGCGGGACTGAAGTACATTGCATATGAAAAGAACGGCGGCCTGTCATTGACCGAGAAAGGGCAGCAAACCTTGTTCATCAGGAACTGCATAGACGGCCTGCGCGCGGTGGCCATCGATCCCGGCGCCAAGCTGGGGGCCGACGTCGCCATGTTCCTCGGCAAGAAAGGGCATGTCAGCGCCAGGCCGGCGGGCGACGGTTACGACATCACCGAAAAAGGACGGGAGTCCCTGGCGGATATCGATTCTTCGGCGGCCTGAACGGCGATACCGGCGGGCCGTAAGTTATGCCCGTGGTATCAAGTTTGTGCGCTTAGCAAAAAATCATATAAATCAAACACTTGATTAAAATTCTTGATGGTTATCCACAGGACTGTCCACAATTTCTGTGGGTAACTTTCGGTCCATCATGCAATTGAAAGAGAAACCCATGCTGAACATAGGTCTTTTAGGCTACGGCTTTGCCGGCGCCACCTTCCACGCGCCGCTGATCGGACACTCGGGCCGCACCGCAGTCAGCGCGATTGCCAGCAGCCAGGCCGAGGCTGCCGCCCAAGCCTGGCCGGAAGCGCGGATTGTTGCCGATCTCGACGCCTTGCTGGCCGATGGCGCGCTCGACTGCATCGTGATTGCTACCCCGAACGATACCCATTTTGAATTCGCCCGGCGTACGCTGGCAGCCGGCAAGCACGTGGTGGTCGACAAGCCGGTCACTCTGAGCGCAGAAGAGGCGCGCATCCTGGCGCGCACGGCCGCCGACAGCAAGCTGCTGCTGGCGCCGTTCCATAACCGGCGCTGGGACGGCGATTTCCGCACCGTGCAAGCGCTGATCGCCAGCGGCCGGCTTGGTCAGATCACGCATTTCGAGTCGCATTTCGATCGTTTCCGGCCTGCGGTACGGCAACGCTGGCGCGAGAATGCCTTGAATGGCGGCGGCCTGTTGTATGACCTTGGGCCGCATTTGGTCGACCAGGCGCTGACTTTGTTTGGCGCTCCGCAAAGCGTCAACGCGACTATCGGCGCCTACCGCGAACAGGCCAAGGCGGAGGACTATGTCCACCTGCAGCTGGGCTATGCCGACAAGCAGGTAGTCTTGCATGCCAGTGCCCTGAGCGCCCTGGAGGCGCCGCGGTTTACGATCCACGGCCGCCGCGGCAGTTACCTGAAAACCGGGCTCGACAGCCAGGAAGACCAGCTCAAGGCCGGCTTGCGTCCCGGGCAGCCGGGCTGGGCCCAAAACCCGCCTGGCTTGATCAGGGAAGTGGAAGGTGAACTTGACCTGCGCGGCGAACTGGCTACCTTGGACGGCGCTTATATCGAGTTCTATCGCGCGCTGGCTGCCTCGATCCAGGACGGTGTGCCGTTTCCGGTTACGGCGGATGCGGCTGTCAGCGTTGCCGAAATCCTGGAACTGGCGCGCCAAAGCGCTGTGGAAGGGCGTCGCCTGCCTTATGTGGCGACCGGATGGTAACGCTATCATCCATGTGAATAACTGATATGCGTTAAATAAATTGGCTGTCCGCGGACCGTCTGGATATAGTTACACCTGTCTCCTCCAACACCTCCTAAGGTTTGGATTCAAGCCCGCACCGAAAGGTCAGCGGGCTTTTTTTTATCCGCTGCATTTGTGGGAAATGCGCCGCATAAGACTTTAGCTTGCGCTGACTGGCAGATCTGTGTATAATCCATGAATTGCCTGTAACGCTTGACGCGATACGGGGCAATACAAGAGTAGATTCGTTACACGTCGGGGCCACTTTCCAGATAGGACTGGGTTTCGGGAATCTTCTCCTGTATTGATGAATGTATGAATAAATAAGCCTGCTTACCTCACGGTCGCAGGTTTTTTGCGTCTGGATACCGTATTTTTACTATATTGCACTGCGCCATATTTCAATTTATAGTGGATTTGTCTCCTCCAACCCCCTATGGTTTGGATTCAGCCCGCGCCGCAAGGCTCTGCGGGCTTTTTTTTGCCCATCAGAAAGGCGAGACTAGCCCGGCCCCTTGACGACAAGGCGCCGGCGACGATTTGTTGTCACTTCTTGACGTTAACTATCACGTGCCTGTGACAGCTTGCCGCGGCTCAATGGTGCGGCTTGATCGTCCGGCTGCGCTGCAAGCGGGCGTCGGAGCGGGCATTGCGGTTGTAAGTCGACAGGAAGCCGCGCGTCTTGAGTTCCTTGTGCAGCAGGAACAAAGCAAGCAGGACGGCAAAAGTGACGGAGGCGAGGATGATTAACATTTTTTGTCTATTTCCCTGAGTGATGCCTGATAGCAGCAAATTTCGCGCCAGGTATCGCCGTTTCCTTGACTGGCCGCGTCAGCGCGCCATCAGGGTATCCAGCAGCCAGCTGCCGGCCGGTCCCAGTCCGCGTTGGCGCGACCAGACCGCGTCGACCTGTATGCTTTTCGGCCAGCCCCGCACCTGCAGCTCAAGCAGGCTGTTGGCGGCAAACCGCTTGGCCAGCCAGTACGGCAGTTCGGCCCAGCCGAAACCCAGTTCCGTCATTTCCAGCAGCAGCAGGTAGCTGGACGCCGTCCAGCATTTGCCGCGGCGGCGCTGCAGAGGCTCGTCGGCATAGGTACTCAGACGCAGCTCGCGCGCGCCGTGCAGCATCTCGCTCGAGATGTGAGCGGCTTTTGCCAGCGGATGCTGCTTGCCGACATACAGGCCGATGGCGGAACGGTCCGGCACCGATTCGAAGCCGATATCCGGCGGATAGTCCGGCTGCGCCGCCACCAGGCCGAGGTTGGCGCGTCCTTCCTGCACCAAAGAAACCACGTCGTTGCGCTCCGCAATCATGCATTCCAGTTCCAGCTCCGGGTAGCGTTGCTCGAAACTGGTGAGGATATGTTCGAAGCGGTCCGACTGGTAAGTATCGGACAGCACCAGGGTCAGCTGCGGCTCCAGTCCACCTGCCAGCCGGTGCGCCGAACGTTCGAGGCGATCGGCAGCTTCAATCACGTGCTGCGCGTGGACCAGCATGGCCCGGCCTTGCTCGGTCAGCGTCGGGCGGCGGGTGCGGCGGTCGAACAGCGTCAGTCCGAGGTCGATTTCCAGGTTGGCGATTGCCTCGCTGACGGTGGACTGCTGCTTGCCCAGCTTGCGTGCCGCCGCCGAGAACGAACCCAGTGTGGCGGCCTCGATAAACATGAACAGGGTTTCCAGGGAGTGGCGCATGGCGTACGAGTTCCTATGTATCGGTTTAACCGATGATTATCGATTTCATAGTATCAGGTAAAACGAAGAAAATGGCCTCATCAGAGTTTTCTGAAGCAATGGAGGCAATATGAACACGCATAAAACCTGGACCGAACGCGCCATTCACGCGCTGATATTTGAAGTGCTGGCGGTAGGCATGACCGCACCCGTCTTGTCATGGGTGATGAAGATACCGATGGCGCATGCGGGTTTGCTGACGCTGATGATTTCGCTGGTGGCGATGACCTGGAACATGATTTTCAACAGCCTGTTCGACCGTATCGAGCGCCGCTGGCGCCTGGTCCGCACCATGGCCATGCGGGTGGTGCACGCTACCGCATTCGAAGCCGGGCTGGTGGCGATCGTGGTGCCGCTGGTGGCATGGTGGCTGGACACGAGCCTGCTCGATGCCCTGTTCCTCGATATCGGCCTGCTGCTTTTTTTTCTGCCTTATACCTTCGTTTTCAACCTGGCGTACGACAAGCTGCGTGCTTCCTTGCTGAAGAAGCGCATGTTTGCCGGCATGTGACGATCCAGCGCATGCATGTATTGCATGCGCAGCAGCGAAGCAACCAGGTCCGACTTGGGATTATTGGAAATAGCCGCTGCCGATAACCAGCGGCTTGCCGACGATGCCGGCGCCGATCAGGCGCCGTGCGACGCCTTCGATTTTTGTCTGGAAGGCGCGATAGGTATCGAGCAGGTCGAGCTTGGGATCTTTCGAATGCGACAGGTCTGATAGTGTGGTTGCCGGCACCAGGCACTGGTACTGCTGGAATTCGACCGTCACCGAAAACAAGATGCCGGCGTTGGTCAGGCGAGGTGCGGCGAGTACGTTGTCCATCATGGTCTCCACGATAAAGCGGTTGCGCAGAGTCAGACGGGATCGATAGGGCAGGCTATCTGGCTGCTTATCCATGGTGCCCTGAAACCGGCCGGCTTGCAAGGACAATACAGAAGCGGCGTTTTGGGTAGTGCAGATTTGTTATGGCCTTGCCGCGGATCAGGCATGCGGGCCATTTTTGCGCCGCCGCCGTGAAAAAGCCGCCGGGCCCGTGAGGCGCGGCGGCTTGCGCACAGCGGTTGCAGCCGGTGCAGGATCAGTGCGCCATGCAGTAGCCGTCCAGTTCCAGCAACAGCTGCTGTTTCGCCGCGGCCGGCAGGAATGTCGCTTCAAACGCATTCCGCGCCAGCATCACCAGTTCGGTGCGGCTCAAGCGCAGCGATGCCGCCACGGCCAGGAAATTGGCGTTCATGTAGCCGCCGAAATAGGCCGGATCATCGGAGTTGACGGTGACCGCCAGGCCGGCGTGCAGCATGCGCGCCAGGTTGTGCTTGCGCATGTCGTCGACCACGCACAGCTTGAGGTTGGACAGCGGACATACCGTCAGCGGGATGCGTTGCTGCGCCAGCCGCTTCATCAGGGCCGGATCTTCCTCGCTGCGCACGCCGTGGTCGATGCGTTCTACATGCAATACGTCGAGCGCGTCCCTGACGTATTCCGGCGGGCCTTCCTCGCCGGCGTGGGCCACCAGGTGGAACCCGAGTTCGCGGCAGCGCGCGAAGACGCGGGCAAATTTTTCCGGCGGGTTGCCGCGTTCGGCCGAATCCAGGCCGATGCCTATCCACAGGTCGCGATACTGGGCGCGCAGGGGCAGCGCTTCTTCCAGGGTAGCGAATGCTTCCTCTTCCGACAAATGGCGCAGGAAGGACATGATCATGGCGCTGCTGAAGCCGTGCTTGTCGCGCGCTTCGCGCAGAGCGCGGGCGATGCCGGCGAATACGACGTCGATGCTGATGCCGCGTTCGGTATGGGTCTGCGGATCGAAGAAAATTTCGGAGTGGCGCACGTTGTCTGCCCGCGAGCGGGCGATGTACGCCATCGTCATGTCATAAAAATCCTGTTCGGTCTGCAGCACCGCGGCGCCGGCGTAATACAGGTCGAGAAACGATTGCAGGTCGGTGAAAGCATAGGCGGCGCGCAGTTCTTCCACGGAAGCGTAGGGCAGTTCGACATTGTTACGTTGCGCCAGCGAGAACAGCAATTCAGGTTCCAGCGTGCCTTCGATATGCAGGTGCAGTTCCGCTTTCGGCAAACCTTCGATAAAGGAAACCAGGTCGGCTGCGAGCGGCGGGGTGGTGCTGATTGAATTCATGTGTACTTCCATGGTTAACAGGAGCAAATCAGGAGCTGACCCTCAATTTTACAGAATTGCGGGCAGCTCCTTCCGTTCCCCGATTTCCAGCCGGCTTTTTTTCAGTGCGAAGCGCCCAGGAATTGCTGCAGTTCGAGTGTCTTGGGATTGGCAAAAATCTCTTCCGGCGGGCCGATTTCATGCACTTTGCCTTGATGCATGAACACCACGCGATCGCAGACTTCGCGGGCAAACCGCATTTCATGGGTCACCATCAGCAGCGTCATGCCTTCCTCCGCCAGGCCGCGCACGACCGTCAGCACTTCGTTGACCAGCTCCGGGTCGAGCGCGGAGGTGATTTCGTCGCACAGCAGGGCCTGCGGCTGCATCGTCAGCGCGCGTGCGATCGCCACCCGCTGCTGCTGGCCGCCCGACAGCTGGTCCGGGTAGGCGTCGAATTTTTCAGCCAGGCCGACCCGCGCCAGGTTCTCCTGTGCCGACTTGCGTGCCTCGCCTTCTGTGGTTCCCTTGACGATCATCGGCGACAGCATCACGTTGCGGCCGACAGTCAGGTGCGGAAACAGGTTGAACTGCTGGAAGATCATGCCGACCTTCAGGCGCAGCGCCCGCAGCTCCAGCTCGGTCTTGCCCAGGTGTGCGCCGGCGACGCTGATATTGCCTTCATCGATGCTTTCCAGGCCGTTGATACAGCGCAGCAAGGTACTCTTGCCGGAACCGCTTTTGCCGATGATGGCGATCACTTCACCGGCTTCGACATCGAGCCGGATGCCTTTCAGCACCTGGTTGTCGCCGAAGCTTTTTTTTACATTGTCAATGGCGATTAGCGGCATTGTATTTCCTTTCCAGAGACTGGCTGTATTTGGACAGCGGCCAGCACAGCGCAAAATACATCAGCGCCACCAGTGCATACACGGTGAACGGCTGAAACGTGGCGTTGGTGATCATGGTGCCGGCTTTCGACAGTTCGACGAAGCCGATGATGGAGGTGACCGCGGTGCCTTTGACGATCTGCACGCTGAAGCCGACCGTAGGCGGAATCGCGATGCGCAAGGCTTGCGGCAGGATCACGTGGCGCATCTGCTGCATGTAGCTCATGGCCAGGCATGACGATGCTTCCCACTGGCCGCGCGGAACGGCGTCGACGCAGCCGCGCCAGATTTCCGCCAGGTAGGCGCTGCTCCAGCAAGTCAGCGCCAGCGCGGCGGCGAGCCAGGCCGGCACTTCCAGGCCGAACAGGGCGAGCCCGAAAAACGCCAGGAACAGCTGCATCAGCAAGGGCGTGCCCTGGAACAGCTCGATGTACATCTTGGTCAGGCGGCGCAGCCAGGCTTGCTTTGATGTCCGCATGAACAGGATGATCAATCCCAGCAGGCCGCCCAAGGCAAACGACGCCAGCGACAGCAACACGGTCCAGCGCAGCGCCAGCAGCAGGTTGCGGACGATGTCCCAGACAGAGAATGAAATCATGTGGCCTCCTTGGCCGCGGGCCGGCCGAACAGCCGGTCGCCGATCAGGCGCAGCAGCTGCCGCAAGCCGATCGCCAGCAGCAGGTAGATCGCGGTAGACAGCAGGTAAGATTCAAACGAGCGGAAATTGCGGCCCTGGATGAAGTTGGCGGCATACGCCAGTTCTTCCACCGCAATCTGTGAACATACGGCCGAGCCGAGCATCACGATCACCACCTGGCTCGACAGCGCCGGCCAGATTTTTTGCAGGGCAGGGGGCAGGATCACATGCCGGAATATCTGCATCCTGGTCATCGCCAGGCTCAAGCCGGCTTCGACCTGGCCGCGGGCGACGGCGGCAATGCCGGCGCGGATGATTTCGCAGCTGTAGGCGCCGAGGTTGATCACCATCGCCAGCACCGCCGCTTCCATTTCGCCGATCTGCACGCCTATCCCCGGCAGCCCGAAGAAAATGAAGAACAGCTGGATCAGGAACGGCGTGTTGCGGATCAGCTCAACGTAGGCGCTGACCAGCGGCCGCAGCCAGCGCGGTCCCTGGGTGCGGGCCCAGGCGCCGAAGATGCCGACGGCAACGCCCAGCACGCCGCCGATAGCGATCAGTTCGATCGTCACCAGCACGCCTTTGATCAGCACGGCAGGGTAGTCGAACGGCGCCAGGAAATCGAAGTGATAACTCATGTCTCGCCTTAAGCTAGTCGATGCGGCAAGCAGCGCTTACAGGTTGGCCGGCAAAGGCAGGCCCAGCCATTTCACGCTCAGTGCGTTCAGCTCGCCGTCCTTCTTGGTCTGCGCCAGGATGGCGTTGACCTTGTCGAGCAGTTTCGGTTCGTCCTTGTTGAGGCCGATCGAGCATGGCGAATTCTTGATCAGGAATTTTGTTTCCGGTTTCTTCGGCGGATGCTTGGCGATGATCGCGGCGGCCACCACGTTGCCGGTCGCTACCAGCTGCACCTGGCCGGAAAGGAAGGCGCTGATGGTGCCGTTGTTGTCTTCGTAGCGCTTGATGGTGGCGCTGGCAGGAGCGATCTTGGTCAGTTCCAGGTCTTCCACCGCGCCGCGGGTCACGCCCACGGTCTTGCCGGCCAGGTCGGCCGCGCTGCTGACTTTCTGGTCGGCGCCGCCGAATACGCCGTTATAGAAGGGAGCATAAGCGTCGCTGAAGGCGATGACTTTTTCCCGCTCCGGATTTTTACCGAGGCTGGAAATGATCAGGTCGACTTTCTTGGTTTGCAGGTAGGGCACCCGATTGGCGCTGGTAACCGGGATCAGTTCGATCTTGACGCCCATTTTCTTGGCGATCAGGGTGGCTACGTCGATATCCAGGCCTTGCGGCTTGAGATCGCTGGTGACCGAACCGAACGGCGGGAAGTCTTGCGGCACGGCGACCCTCAGTACGCCGCTCTTGACGATGTCCTCGAGCGCATCGGCCCGCGCAGTGCCGCTGAACAGGGTGGCAGCAGCGGCCAAGGCGAGCAAAATTTTTGGGAACTTCATGTTAAAACTCCTTTAGCGGGGGTGATGTTGCAAAGTCGGCATTCTCGGAAAGCGGGGCCAGCGCCTGTCGTAGCGGCGACAGGGAATCGCTGCGCAGCGATTGGTCCAGGCCTGCTTCGACATTGCATAAATGGTTGTGCATCAGTTGTTCCGCCTGCTCCAGGTCGCCGGCTTCCAGCGCGGCGACGATGCCGACGTGTTCGGCGCAGGATTGCCTGGCGTGGTGCGAAGACTGGTATTGCATGGCGGTCAAGGTAGTGCGGGTAGTGAGGTCGCGCAGGGTGTCGGCCAGCAAGGTGTTGCCGAACGATTCGCACAGGCAGACGTGGAAATCGCCCAGCAGGAAGCTGCGCGAGGCGACATCGTCGCCTTCCAGCGCCGCTTGTTCACGCTCGACATGCTGGCGCAGCTTGCGGATGGCATCGGCGCTGATCGGCCGCGCATGGCGCAGCAGCCCCAGCTCCAGCACCCGGCGCGCTTCGAAAGCATCGCGCGCATCTTCCGGGGTCGGTTCGATCACATACCAGCCGCGGCGGGCGCTGACGGTGACGATGCCGCGCGTCACCAGGCGCGTCAAGGCTTCGCGGATCTGGGTGCGGCTGACGCCGAACAGTTCCGCCAGCTGCTGCTCGCCCAGCCGCGTGCCGGGCGCCAGTTTGCGCGCCAGCATCGCTTCGGTAATCCGTTCGGCGATCTGGGTGGACGATTTGGCGGTGGCGGTCATGCTGACGTATCAGCAAGTCGTATGCCAGGCGGCCGCCGGGACTGATGCACTGATCTGATATACAAGATTGGTGTATCAGTTCACCAAGTTGGCAAGCACTGCCGATTATTGTCACCAAAAGGGGGAGCGGTTGCGCTTTTTTGGCACGCACCTGACATCCGCAAGACATTGTCCGCGCTGATATAAAATCGGAAACATCCATCAATACTGAACCAGGACCAGGAACATGACTCAGATAGTGAATGCCGAATTTGCCAATCCCCGCCACGCCAGCGCCATCGTGGAACTGCTGAACGGCTACGCCATGGACGCCATGGGCGGCGGCCGGCAGCTCGCCGATTTCGTCAAAAGCAACCTGGTCGCCGCCATCAGCAAAAGGAGCGATGTCCACGTGGTGCTGGCTTTTGTCGACGACGAGCCGGCGGGAGTGGCGATCTGCATCGAAGGATTTTCGACGTTTGCCTGCCAGCCGCTGCTGAATATCCATGACCTGGCGGTCGCCGCCAAATTTCGCGGGCGCGGGATTTCGAAGGAGCTGCTGGCGCAGGTGGAGCAGGTAGCGCTTGGCCTGGGCTGCTGCAAGATCACGCTGGAAGTGCTGGAAGGCAACAAGCTGGCCCAGGCACTGTACAAGTCCACCGGGTTTGCCGGCTACGAACTCGATCCGGCCATGGGCAAAGCCATGCTGATGCAAAAGAAACTCTAGTCCGGCGCCGGTCCAGATCAAGGAAGCGGCGCCGGATTCGACCAACCGATGAGGGCCATGGATGAACCTGAGCATTTTCCCTGAACTGCAATACCTGGAGACCAGCCTCTACGTCGTTGGCGCGGCCCTGCTGGCGGCGTTGCTGGCCGGCTTGCTGCACCGTGCGGGCGTCATGCTGCTGCGGCGGCTGGCAGGCAACCGGCCCTACATCGCCAACGCCAGTTTTATCGCGTATCACGCCAGCCGGGTGTGCCTGATCCTGTTCGCGGTGCGCCTGGTGCTGACCGGGGCGCCGGACGAGACACCCTGGCTGGTGCCGCTGTCCTACCTGACCTCGGTGGCGCTGATCATCGCCTTGACCTGGCTGGCGATGCGCTGCATCCGCGCGTTAAGCGCCACCGTGGTCCAGCTCAATCCCGTCAGCGCCGCCGACAACCTGAAAGCCCGCCGCATCCTGACCCAGACCAGGGTGCTGACGCGCAGCGCTTACTTCATTGCCGCGCTTCTCGGCCTGGGTTTCGCCTTGCTGACCTTGCCCGGCGCCCGCCAGTTCGGCGCCAGCCTGCTTGCCTCGGCCGGAGTCGCCGGCCTGGTGGCCGGCATCGCGGCGCGGCCGGTGCTGGGGAATTTCATCGCCGGCATGCAGATTGCGTTTTCGCAGCCGATCCGCATCGACGATGTCTTGATCGTCAAGGGCGAATGGGGGCGGGTCGAGGAAATCACCGGCACTTTCGTGGTGGTGCGGATCTGGGATGAAAGGCGCATGATCGTGCCCTTGCAATGGTTTATCGAAAACCCCTTCGAAAACTGGACGCATAAATCCTCGACCATCCTCGGTACGGTTTTCCTGTGGCTGGATTTCGCTGTCCCGGTGCCCGCCGTGCGCGCCGAATTCGAGCGCATATGCAAGCAATCTCCTTTGTGGGACGGCCGGGTCTGCGTGCTGCACGTGACCGACGCCAGCGAGCGCGCCATGCAGCTGCGGCTGCTGGTCAGCGCCAAGGATTCCGGCACCGCCTTCGACCTGCGCTGCGCCATCCGCGAAGCCATGCTCGCTTTCATCGCGCAGCAGTACCCGGACAGCCTGCCAAGGCTGCGTGCGGCGCTCGATGCCGAACCGGCCAAGGCGGCCGGTCCCGGCGTCGAGCCGCCCGCCGCTTCCGGCTAGCCGGTATTGCGCAAACCGGCGGCGATGCCGTTGATGCTCAGGTGGATGCCGCGTTTCACCCGTTCTTCCGTCGTGCGGCCGGCCGCGGTCACGCTGCGGTGGCGCTTGATCAGTTCGACCTGCAAGTGGTTCAGCGGATCGAGGTAGGCGAAGCGGTTCTTGATCGAACGCGCCAGCAGCGGATTGCCCGACAGGCGGTCCTTGGAACCGGTGATGGCTGACAGGGTGCTGCTGGTGCGTTCGTGTTCATCGACGATGCGCTTGAAGATGCTGTTGCGCAACTTGCGGTCGGTGACCAGTCCGGCATAGCGCGAGGCCACCGCCAGGTCGGTTTTCGACAGCACCATGTCCATGTTCGACAGCAGGGTGGCGAAGAACGGCCATTCCTTGTACATGGCGCGCAATGTCGCCAGCTTCTGGGCCTTGAGCTTGCTGTCCTTGCCTTCCTCGAGCCAGCTTTCGATGGCGCTGCCGAAGCCGTACCAGCCCGGCAGCAGCAAACGGCACTGCCCCCACGAAAAGCCCCACGGAATCGCCCGCAAATCTTCGATGCGGCGCGTCGACTTGCGCGAGGCAGGGCGCGAGCCGATGTTCAGTTCGGCGATCTCGGCGATCGGCGTCGCTGCAAAGAAATAGTCGGTGAAACCGGGAGTTTCATAGACCAGGTTGCGGTAGGACTGGTAAGCGCGCTCGGATAGCCCATCCATCAGTTGCTCGAATTCGCCCAGCCTCTTGGCCTGCTTGGCGTCGGCATTGTTGGGCATCAGGCTCGCTTCCAGCGTCGCCGCCACCAGCAGCTCCAGGTTGCGGCGGCCGATTTCCGGATTGGAGAACTTGGAAGCGATGATCTCGCCCTGTTCGGTCAGGCGGATCTGGCCGTTGACGGTGCCCGGCGGTTGCGCCAGGATCGCCTGGTAGCTCGGGCCGCCGCCGCGGCCGACGGTGCCGCCGCGGCCATGGAACAGGCGCAGCTTGACGCCGGCGCGGTCAAACACGCGCACCAGCTGGATCTCGGCCTTGTACAGCTCCCAGTTGGAAGTCAGGAAACCGCCGTCCTTGTTGGAGTCGGAGTAACCCAGCATGACTTCCTGCAGCTTGCCTTGCCTGGCGATCAGCCGTTCCACCGGCGGCAAGGCCATGAACTGCTCCATGATCGCGGCGGCGCGGCGCAGGTCGGGAATGGTTTCGAACAGCGGAATCACCATCACGTCCAGCGCGCCGGGCACGGCTTTGCCGGCGGCCGAGGCAGTCGTCGATGCGGGCCGCAGCAAGCCGGTTTCCTGTTGCAGCAGCAGGACTTCCAGCAAATCGGACACGGTCTCTGTATGGGAAATGATGTAGTTGCGGATCGAGCGCGCACCGTAGCGCTGGCGCATCTCGCCGGCGGCGCGCAGGATCGACAGTTCGGAGACGGTTTCGTCGGAATAGCTGATATACGGCGAGTACAGCAGGCGCGGCTTGGCCAGTTCAGCCAGCAGCAGGTCGATTTTCTGTTCTTCGCTGAGCTTGTCGTAAGCGCCTTCTACCTGGGCCTGGGCGAACAGTTCGGTCAGTACCCGTTCGTGGACATCGGAACTCTGGCGCATGTCGAGCGAAGCCAGGTGGAAGCCGAAAATCTCGGAAGCGCGCTTGAGCGTCGCCAGCCGCGGCTTGACCAGGGCGCTGCCGTGATGGGCGCGCAGCGAGTCTTCGACGATCTGCAATTCCTGGGTGAATTCCTGCGGTGTCGCGTAGTGGTCGGCGGCGCCGACTTCCTGGCGCAGGATGTTGGTGGCGCCGAGTTCGCGCGCGGTCGAGGCCAGCCGCGCATAAATCCCGATCAGGGCGCGGCGGTAAGGTTCGTCGGCGCGATGGTCGGAGGTGTCGGGCGAGCTTTCCGCCAGCGCCAGCAGTTCCTGGTTGACGCTGACCATCAGGGTCGAGACCGACAGTTCCGCGCCCAGCGCATGCACTTCTTCCAGGTAAAAATCGAAGATGGTGGTCGATTGCCGCGACAATGCGCGTTGCATGGTGCCGGCGTTGACGTTGGGATTGCCGTCGCGGTCGCCGCCGATCCAGCTGCCCATCTGCACGAAGGGCGCCAGTTCAGTACTAGCGCCGGGCTGGCGGGCGCGGGTCGGGAACTGGGTGGCGATTTCGCCTTCGATGTCGTCGTACAGCGCCGGCAGTTCACGCAGGAAGGTGATGCGATAGTAGGACAACGCATTCTCGATTTCATCGGCTACCGTCAGCTTGGTATAGCGCAGCATCCGGGTTTGCCACAGGGTGGCGATGCGGCCGCGCAGCAGTTCGGTGTTGTCGCGCAGTTCTTTCTCGGTCAACGGCCGGTCGCGCTCGGCCAGCAGGCGGGCGATTTCGCGTTCCGCATCAAGGATGCTCTTGCGCTGCACTTCGGTCGGGTGGGCCGTCAGCACCGGTGAAATCAAGGCGTCTTTCAGGAAGCTGCGCACAGTGGCGCCGGAGACGCCGGCGTCATCCAGTTTGCTCAGGGCGTGGGCGACGCTGCCCGGCTGGGCTGCGGAGCCGGCCAGCAGGTGGGCGCGGCGGCGCCGGTTGTGGTGCTGGTCTTCGGCGATATTGGCCAGGTGCGAAAAATAGGAAAACGCGCGCACCACCGAGTTGGTCTGGTCGCGGGTGAGCTTCTTGAGCAGCTTGTCGAGGTCGGCGCCGGCCTGCGGATCCGATTCGCGGCGGAAGCGCACCGCCGTCTGGCGTATGGTTTCTACAACTTCAAATACCGCGTCGCCCTCCTGGTCGCGCAGCACGTCGCCCAGCAGGCGGCCCAGCAGGCGGATATCTTCTTTGAGCGGAGCATCTTTATTGGGGGCGGGTTTTTTTACCTGGACAGCAGAATTCAATTGTTTTGCCATAATGAACGAGTGCAATCAGCTTTTCTGGGGTGGGGGACGAAGGGTTTGGAACTTGCCAAGCGGGCGCTGTCTATATAAGTCTTTTGATATAAGCTGAACTGAGGCAGTGCGCCGGAACAGTACGCAGCGCATGCTAAAATCCAGTGCGCTGCTTGGTGTAGTGTTACGCACATAATGACACTTAAGAAACGGCGTCTTTTCACGCCATGCGTCGTTGCAAATCCTCGCGATAGCCAGCTATCGCTCCGGTTTGCGCCTAGCCTGGCACGAAAATACGCCATTTCTTAAGCGCCATTACATGCGAAACACTCCACCAGCTAAAATCTGAAAGAACTTGTGTCGAAAATATCCTCCCCTTCCAAGTTGGTGATCGCATCGCGTGAAAGCCCGCTGGCCATGTGGCAAGCGGAACACGTGCGCGAACGGTTATCTGCATTATATCCAGACTGTAATATAGAAATCCTCGGCATGACCACCCGCGGCGATCAAATTCTTGATCGCACCCTGTCCAAGGTCGGCGGCAAGGGCCTGTTCGTGAAGGAGCTGGAAGTGGCGATGGCGGAAGGCCGCGCCGACCTGGCGGTGCATTCGCTCAAGGACATGCCGATGGAGCTGCCGCCCGGATTTGTGCTGAGCGCCGTGCTGGAGCGCGAAGATCCGCGCGATGCGTTTGTGTCTAACGACTACGCCAGCCTGGAGCAGCTGCCTGCCGGCGCCGTCGTCGGCACCAGCAGCCTGCGCCGCCAGGCCCTGATCGCCGCGCGCTTTCCCTTGCTGCAGATCAAGCCCTTGCGCGGTAATCTCGGCACCCGCCTGGCCAAGCTCGACCGCGGCGAATACGCCGCCATCATCCTGGCCGCGGCCGGCCTCAAGCGGCTGGGCCTGGCCGACCGCATCACGGCGCCGATCGAGCCGGAACAGAGCTTGCCGGCGCCGGGCCAGGGCGCGATGGCGATCGAGATCTGCGCCGACCGTGCCGACCTGCAAGAGATACTCGCGCCCCTGAATCATTTGCCTACGGAACTGGCGGTGACCGCCGAGCGCACCTTGTCGCGCGCCTTTGGCGGCAGCTGCCAGATCCCGCTGGCGGCGTTTGCCACCATCGACGGCGACCAGATGCGCTTGCGCGCCATGATCGCCACGCCGGACGGCTCGCGGGTTGCGGTGGCTGAGGCCAGCGGCGCCGCCGACGCCCCGGAAGTGCTGGGAGAAACGATTGCCGCAGCGCTGGAGGCGCAGGACGCCGGAGCCATCCTGGCGCTGTGCAAGGAGGCCTAGTGCCGCTTGCGCCACGAGGAGGCGGACCTGCCTTGCGCCCGGTCATCATCACCAGGCCGGCGCAGCAAGCCTCTGCGCTGGCGCAGCAGATCGCCGCGCGCGGCCGCAAGCCGGTGATTTTCCCCTTGCTGGAAATCTTGCCGTTAGTCGATAGCACGCCATTGCAAGCCGTCCTCGACCAGCTCGCCAGCTTTGCGCTGGTGGTGTTCGTCAGCCCGAATGCAATCGACGCGGCGTTTCGCCATATCGCCGGCTGGCCGCCGCAGCTGCCGGTCGGCATCGTCGGCGAAGGCAGCAGGGCGGCGCTGGCGCGGCATGGCCTGACGGCGCAGAACACCACCATCTTCAGCCCGCCGGATCCAGCCAGGACCGATTCTGAAGGGCTGTTGCAGGCGCTTGACCTGGACGCCTTGCGCGGACGCCAGGTGTTGCTGGTGCGCGGCGAGAGCGGCCGCGAATTTTTTGCCGACAGCTTGCTGGCGGCGGGCGTCAAGGTGCAGGCCGTAGCCGCCTACCGACGCCAGGCGCCGGCGCTCGACGCGGCGTTGAGAGCCCGCCTGCAGCCGCTGCTGGATTCCGAAAACGACTGGATATTGACCAGCTCGGAAGCGCTCAGGCACCTGGTCGGCCTGGCGCAAGCGCTCGAGGGCAGCACCGGTGTTGCAAAAATCCAACAGCAGAAACTCCTTGTCCCGCATGCCCGTATTGCCGAAACGGCACATGTGCTGGGATTTACTGACGTTACTCTGACCGGCTCAGGCGACGAACGGCTACTCGACGCGTTACAATTCCCGCTATGAACGAATCGATACCCACTCCAGAATCGAACCAGCCTGCTGGTCCTGCCGTCAGCGCCACGGCATCGCCACCGTCGCAGCCCGTGCTGCAGCCTTACAAAGTCAGCCAGGACAAAGGGCCGAAGCGTTCGCTTGGGCTGGTGTACGGCATATTGCTGTTGCTGGCCTTGCTGCTGGCGGCGCAGTGGTGGACGATGCGCAACGAGAACGGCAAGCTGCGCCAGGAACTGGCGCGCCGCCTGCAAGTCGGCGACAGCACCAATACGGAAACCAAGGTGCTGGTGAAGTCGGTGCAGGATGAAGCCAAGGAACTGCAAGGCAAGGTCAGCGTGCTGGAAAACAAGCAGGTTGAATCGCAAAGCCAGCAACTGGCGCTGGAACAGCTGTACAAGGACCTGTCCCGCAACAGCGACGACTGGACCCTGGCCCAGGTGGAAGACGTGCTGTCGACCGCCAGCCAGCAGCTGCAGCTGGCCGGCAACGTCCAGGGTGCGCTGATCGCGCTGCAGAACGCCGACAAGAACCTGTCGCGCTCCGACAAGCCGCAATTCATCATCGTGCGGCGCGCCATCGCCAGCGATATCGAAAAACTGAAAGCCTTGCCGACGCTGGATGTGACCGGCATCGCCGTGCGCCTCGACAGCATCATCGGCCAGATCGACAGTATGCCGCTGCTGTCCGATGAAAAACCGATCGTCGGCGTCAGCAAGCCGAACAACCAGCCGGAGGCCAGCGTCAAGCCGAAAGCCGCGGGCAGCGGCAATATCGCCAAGACCCAGGTGCCGGCGGATGCCGTGGTGACCGACTGGAAAAACAGCCTGAAGGATAAATGGCAAAGCTGGAGCAGTGAGATGTGGACCGAGATCAGCCAGCTGATCCGGGTACGCACCGTCGATACGCCAGACGCCTTGCTGCTGTCGCCGACCCAGGCCTACTACGCCCGGGAAAACCTGAAGCTGCGTTTGCTCAATGCGCGCCTCGGCCTGCTGTCGCGCAACGAATCGGCGTTCCGCAGCGACCTGATCGCGGCCCAGGAAACCATCACCAAGTATTTCGACACCCGGGCCAAGCAGACCCAGACCGTGCAGACCTTGCTCAAGCAGGTCCAAAGCAGCAATCTTTCGATCACCATGCCGGCGCTGGATAGCCCCGCGGCGATCCGTACCTACAAAGGCAAGCCATAGTCCTATGCGATTCTTTCTCCGGCTTGTTGCTCTGTTTGCAGTCGCCATCGGCCTCGCCGTGCTGGCGCGTTACAACCCCGGTAACGTGGTGATGTTTTTCCCGCCGTACCGGATTGACCTGTCGCTGAACTTCTTCGTCATCTCGCTGGCGATCCTGTTCATCATCCTGTATGTGCTGATCCGGGCGATCCGGGTCACGCAGAAATTACCCGGACGAGTGATCGGCTATCGTCGCCACAAACGCGAAACCACTGCCAACAACGCCTTGCGCGATGCGCTCAAGTCCTTGTTCGAGGGTCGTTTCGGCCAGGCTGAGAAAGCCGCCACGCGCGCCGCCGAACTGCCCGACAACCTGGGCGTGGCGGCCTTGATCGGCGCCCGCGCCGCCCACCGCATGGGACAGCCTGAACGGCGCGACATCTGGCTGGCCAGCATCGAAGATGACGAGCCGCTGAAGACGGCGCGCCTGATCACCACCCTGGACCTGCTGGTGGACGAGCACAAGTCGCAGGCGGCGCTGCATACCGTTAATGAACTGAACGCGCGCGGCACGCGCCATATCCACGCTTTGCGGCTGGCGCTGAAAGCTAACCAGCAAGCCAAGAACTGGCCGGAAGTGCTGCGCCTGGTGCGGACCCTGAACAAGCATGACGCCTTGCATCCGGCCCTGTCGACACGCTTGCGCGAGCTGGCATACGACGGCTTGCTGTCGGATGAAGCGCACGATGCCGAATCGATCGCCCGGCTGTGGGGCACGGTGCCGAACGAAGACCGGACCAAGCCATTCATCGCCATGCGCGGCGCCCAGGCATTCAACAAGAGCGGTTTGCATGCGGAAGCGCGCTCCCTCGTCGAAAAATCCCTGGCGACAGAATGGGACCAGCGCTTGCTGGCGGTCTACCGTGACGCTGCTGCGGCCGAGGCCTCGCCCGAGCTGCTGTCGCAAATCGAGCACTGCGAGCACTGGTCCGCCAGGGCGCCCAATGACCCCGAGCTGGCGCTGACCTTGGGCACGTTCTGCTTCAGGCAAAAATTATGGGGCAAGGCCCAGCGCCACCTGGAGCAGGCTTTGTCGGACGCCGTAGCGCCGGCCACGGTGCGCGAAGCGCATCTGAAACTGGGGCAGCTGCATGAAGCAATCGACCAGCAGGCGCTGGCCGCCGAACATTATCGCCAGTGTGCGCTGGCTACCACGCTGTAATCGGGAATATCGCGGTAGCCGTGCGCTACGCTGGAATGGGGCAGGGTTGATACGCAGTCTGGCGTAAAACCCTGCCCCGTTTTTCTTGGCCGGCGCTGTTTGCAACGGCGGATCCTCCGCGCTTTTGTTGAAAGCGCAATCCTCGCCTATACTTGTAATCCGTCATTACCCATGAAAGAGATTCATTGAACAACCTGTTATTGGTTATCGCAGCATTATTTCTGGTAGCGCTCAACGGCTTTTTTGTCGCTGCCGAATTCGGTTTAGTCAAATTACGCCAGACCCGCATCCGCGCCATCGCCAAGACCCAAGGCTTGCGCGGGCGCATCCTGGCAATAGTGCATCGCCAGCTGGACGCTTACCTGTCCGCTTGCCAACTCGGTATCACACTCGCCTCGCTGGGCCTGGGCTGGATCGGCGAACCGGCGTTCGCCAGCCTGCTGCAGCCGGTGTTCGGCTGGATCGGCATCAGCTCGCCGGAACTGATACACGGCATTTCGTTTTTCTTCGCTTTCTTCCTGATTTCTTTCCTCCACATCGTGATCGGCGAACTCGCGCCCAAGACCGTGGCGATCCGCAATCCCGAAGTGATCGGACTGTGGTGCGCCTTGCCCTTGTACGGGTTTTACTGGGCCATGTATCCGGCGATCTGGGCGCTCAACGCCAGCGCCAACTGGATCCTGCGCCTGGCCGGCCTGGCCGGCGCCCACGGCCACGATGCGCAGTATTCGGCGGATGAGCTGAAACTGATCTTGCGCGGCAGCCATGCCGGGGAAAAATTCAACCGCGAGGAATGGAACGTCCTGGCGCAATCGCTCGATTTCAGCGAGCTTGAAGTATCCGACCTGATGCGTCCCATCAACGAAATCACCGCTTTGCACCAGGCGCGCAGCCTGCAGGAAAACCTGCAGACCATCTATCGCCACCGCTTCAGCCGTTATCCCTACTTCGACCAGAGCGGCGTCAATGTGCTGGGCGTGATCCACCTGAAAGATCTGTTCATCGCGCAGCAGGAAGGCAAGTCGATCGAAGGCCTGAACGCTTACCTGCGGCCGGTGGAGTATGTGTCGTCGCGCATGCCGGCGCTGGAACTGTTCCGCCGCTTCCGCACCGGTTCGCCGCATTTCGCCATCATCGGCAAGAAGGGCAGCAAGCCGGAAGGCTTCATCACGCTGGATAACCTGCTGGGGGCGATGGTAGGCGAAATCCGCGACGAATTCCGGCGCAACGACAACGAATGGAGCCGCCTCGACGACGGCACCCTGCTGGGCAAGGGCAGCCTGCCGATCTTCAGCCTGGAACGGATACTCGGCATCGATGTCGTGATCGAGGGCGACGAAGACGTCGACTCGGTGGGGGGGCTGATCATGGCCAAGCTCGGCGATTTGCCGCATGAAGGGCAGAAAATCGCATTCGACGGCTTCGACATCGTGGTCAAGAAAATGAACGGGCCGCGGATTGTGCTGGTGAAGGTTTATCCGGCCGCTCGCGCGGCGGAGACTTGAGCGGCCCAGGCGCCGTCAATCCTGAGCGACGCCAGGCTTAGGGGAAAATCGCCCCTAGCCTTACCGCCCAGCCCGCCATCGGTGTGCCCGACCAGGCATTCCGGTTAAACAGGTAAAGCCGCTGGCTGCGCAGCTTGTCCGGCCAAGGCTGTTCATCCAGCGACAAGCCCAGGCTCGGCTGGCATTCCGGGCGCGGGAAGTGGCCCTCGTGGTTCAGCACATCGCGCATGCGGCCGGCGTCGCCGGCCATGCGGAACGCGATCGGCACTATCTCGTCGGCCGGCAGGTCGGCCAGCCACGCATCGCCCACGCACCATGAAGCCAGCGCCGTGATCGACAAGGCGACATTGTCCGGCAGGGCGTCGCGGCTGCGTTTCACGACATCCGCCAGGAACGGCTTCTGGCTATGCATGACCTCGAAATCGAGCTGCACTACCTGGCTCGGGCTGCGGGCCGCGGCGGCGACTATGGCGTTGACGATGGTCCGTTTCTGTTTTTCATTCAGTTGCGGTTTGCGCGCGCCACGCGCCATGTCGATATGGACGATGGTCACCAGCGGTGCTTTTTGCTGCACGCCGTTTTGCGCGTACCAGGCCGGCGGCAGCTGCAAGGGCTGCTGGCGGCGGCGGACGCTGGCGCTGCCGTCGCGCAGCAGGATGGTGGTGTCGAGTACCGCAACGCCCATGCGCTGGTCCTGGACTGGCGGCACGGCCTGATTGTCGGCGCCGCCCTTGAGTTTTGCCTGGCGGGCGCTGCCGCCGACCCAGGTGCGGACGTCGTCTGGCCGTTCTCCTACCCACAGCATCAGCGGCGGCAAGGCCGCAAGCGCCGCCTGGCGGCTGGCAAACGCCGGCGGCGCCTCGGCCGCCGTGGCCTGCTCGGTTTTTGCGAGCACGGTGCTGCCTGCCAGCAGCAACAGGCAACACAGGCCATGCTTCAGGCGCAGCCGAGGGACCGGCGCCGGCAAAAAATAAGTTGTGCTCAAAATGACTTCCCGGATTGGATGCGGCTGCCGGATCGGGCTTGATAAGAAGGGCAAGATGATTTCTTGCCCTTCTTGTCCGGTGTTGGCTGCCGCAAGCTGTTACTGCATGAACCAGCCGTGGCTGACCACGATCGATTGCCCGGTCAGGGCGTTGGATTCGAAGCCGCCGAGGAAGATTGCGGTTTGCGCGACATCGTGGGTGGTGGTGAATTCGCCGTCCACGGTGTCTTTCAGCATCACGTTCTTGATCACTTGCTCTTCGGTGATGCCGAGTTCCTTGGCTTGCTCAGGAATCTGCTTTTCCACCAGCGGCGTGCGGACGAAACCTGGGCAGATGACGTTGGCGCGGATCTTGTCTTTTGCGCCTTCCTTGGCCACTACTTTCGCCAGTCCGATCAAGCCGTGCTTGGCGGTGACGTACGGCGCCTTCAGCGGCGAACCTTCGTGCGAGTGCACCGAACCCATATAGATGATGGCGCCGCCATTGCCCTTCTTGATCATTTCGCGCATCGCTGCACGGGTAGTCAGGTAGGCGCCGTCGAGATGGATCGCCAGCATTTTTTTCCAGTTGTCCAGGGTCGAATCGACGACAGGCGCGATGATCTGGATGCCGGCGTTGCTGATCAGGACGTCGATGCTGCCAAAGGCCGCTACGGCGTCGGCGATGCCCTTGTCGACCTGCGCTTCGTCGGTGACGTTCATGGCGACCGCCATGGCGATGCCGCCGGACTGGCTGATCTCATTGGCGGTGGCGGTGGCGGCGTCGAGCGCCAGGTCGGCGATCACGACCTTGGCGCCCGCGCGCGCGTATTCGATGGCGATTTCCTTGCCGATGCCGCTGGCGGAACCGGTAATCAGTGCAACTTTATCTTTGAGTGACATGGCTATTCCTTTACTTGTTTATTGACGTGCTTGTTTACGTACTTACTTGGCGAGGTAATCGTAAGCGACGGTACCCAACGGCAGGGTCAGGTCGGTCAGGATATGTACCGCGGAGATAACTTCCAGCACCGGCAGGTCGGCGATAGGGGCCAGCGCATGCGGGTGCAAATCGAGCGCGCCGGGGCCGCTCCAGGCGCCTTTCACGGTGATGTCGGTCAAGCTGTACTGTACCAGTTCGCAGATGCGCGGGGTGCCGTCCACATGCGGGATGATTTTCAGCAGGAAGCTCGGCGCTTCCAGCGACTTCTTCACCACGGCGCTATCGAGCGTCTTGTGCTTGTAGCCCATGGTGCCGGTGGCGATGCGGAAGTCGCTGTAGTCGAGCGTGCCCATCAGCGTATCGGTGTGCACCTGCAGTTCCGGGCTGCCGAGCTTCTTCGGGAAACCCCACAGTTCGCGGCCGCCGGCGATCGGCGGGTGGTCGTTGAGGTACATGTTGTGGACATAGCCGCCGGCCACGCCGTCCAGCGTTACCGGGATGACCTGTCCCGATTCGCAGTAATGGCCGAAGCCGGTCGAGTCAGGCATCTTGATGAATTCGAACTTGACGATAGGCTCGACGAACTGCAGCGGCGCCGGAATCATTTTCTTGAGCGCTTCGGGGTCGGTGCGATAGGTGATGATCAGGAATTCGCGGTCGACGAAACGATAGGGGCCGGGCGGAAAGGCCGGATTGTGGATAGGCATCGCAAAGGCGTTGTTGCGGACATCGTTTTCAGTCATATATCTTCCTCGCTATGAAAGGACTTGCTGTAATACGGCTTGTCTGTGACAGGTGAAGCAGGCGAAAGGTTGCCATTACTTTCCCGTGCATTTCACCAGGCAAAAATTCCGGCGCTGGTGCAAACCGCGGGATTGGTAAAAAAAAAGCAATCCGACACTATACGTCTGCCCTTAAGCAAGATACACACCCAATGTGACAAGACTATCTCAGGTCTTGTCCGATAATCTTGCCCGATAAATATCTCATGAGGAATTTACTTAAAGAGCAATACAGAACAGAATGCTGATCAAGGTTGTCAATTCAAGAGATTGCGGCAGACGTATCGAACAATGATTGCACAAAATGCAATTTCGCGTCGGCGAGTGTAAATAACTTGAGTGATGTTAGCGTTATCAGCTAAAGTTGCGCTCTTTTTTCCATCTTTTCCTGTCCGGCGCCATTCAGGGAGAATGCAAGGACAGTGCTGTCGATGGACGCAGGCGGTATGATCGGCGCTGGCTGTAGCGAGCAGCGGCGATATTCTAAAAAAAACGTAATCTAATCGGAGAGGACAAATGGCAAAACCAGCGCTCTACAAATCCCTTTATGTGCAAGTATTGACCGCGATCGTGATCGGCGTCGTGCTTGGACATCTGTACCCGGAAACCGGGGCGGCGATGAAGCCGCTCGGCGATGGGTTCATCAAGCTGATCAAGATGATCATCGCGCCGGTCATTTTCTGTACCGTGGTGATCGGCATCGCCGGCATGGAAGACATGAAGAAAGTCGGCAAGACCGGCGGCCTGGCCCTGCTGTATTTTGAAATCATGAGCACCGTGGCCTTGATCCTGGGCCTGGTAGTGGTCAATGTCTGGCATCCGGGCACCGGCATGCACGTCGACCTCAGCGCGCTCGATACCAAGAGCATTGCTGCATATACAGGTCCGGGCAAGATGGAGTCCGCCAGCGACTTCCTGTTCCACATCATTCCAAGCAGTTTTGTTGATGCTTTTGCCAAGAACGAGATCTTGCAAGTATTGCTGATCGCGATACTGTTCGGTTTTGCGCTGCATAAATTCGGCGGCCGCGGCACGCTGGTGTTTGATTTTGTCGAAAAATTCTCGCATGTGCTGTTCGGCATGGTCGGCCTGATCATGAAGGTCGCACCGATCGGCGCCTTTGGCGCGATGGCATTCACTATCGGCAAATACGGCCTCGGCTCCTTGCTGTCGCTGGGCCAGCTGATGGGCGCGTTCTACCTGACCTGCCTGTTGTTCATCTTCGGCGTGCTGGGCGTGGTCGCCAAGGTGCACGGCTTCAGCATCTGGAAGTTCGTCAAGTACATCAAGGAAGAACTGCTGATCGTGCTCGGCACCTCGTCGTCGGAATCGGTGCTGCCGCGCCTGATGGGCAAGATGGAAAACCTGGGCGCCAAGAAATCGGTGGTCGGCCTGGTGATCCCGACCGGTTATTCATTCAACCTGGACGGCACGTCGATCTACCTGACGATGGCGGCGGTATTCATCGCCCAGGCGACCGATACGCCGATGAGCCTGTTCCAGCAGCTGACCTTGCTGGCAGTCTTGCTGCTGACATCCAAGGGCGCCGCCGGCGTCACGGGCAGCGGTTTCATCGTGCTGGCGGCGACCTTGTCGGCAGTCGGCCATGTGCCGGTCGCCGGCCTGGCGCTGATCCTCGGCATCGACCGCTTCATGTCGGAAGCGCGCGCCTTGACCAACACCATCGGCAACGGCGTGGCGACGATCATCGTGGCGAAGTGGACTGGCGAGCTCGATGAGCAGCAGTTGCATCGTCAGCTGGACGGCAAAACCATTGACTCTGAACAGGAGTTGGCCTTGCGGGAAGCGGAGATTGCGGAGGCTGATCAACGCGATCATTCCTGAACTTGCTTTCAGAGGAGATTGCCCTGAATGGGGAAAAGGGATGTGCTTGTTGCATGAGGGGATCCTGACATAACAAGCTGCGCAAATTCGTCTTGAAAAAACCCCGTTGACAGACTAACGGGGTTTTTTTTGGGCAAGGCATTTACATATTGGCGCATGAGCACGTCCGCATTACATTCCCAGGTAGGCTTGCTGGACGGCGGGATCATTGATCAGGATTTTGGCAGGCCCGCTGTGCACAATGCGGCCGGTTTCCATCACGTAGGCGCGGTCGGCGCCGGACAGCGCCAGTTGCACATCCTGCTCGACCAGCAGCACGGTCACGCCGTCCCGTTGAATCGCGGCCAGTACTTCCATCAGTTCCTGCGTCACGACCGGCGCCAGCCCCAAGCTCATTTCATCGATCATCACCAGCACTGGCGCCGCCATCAAGGCGCGCGCGATGGCGCACATCTGCTGCTCGCCACCTGACATGCTGCCGGCCAGTTGGCGACGCCGCTCCGCCATGCGCGGGAAGATGGCGTACATCTTGTCCAGGTCACGCGCGATGGCGGCGTTGTCCTGGCGACGGTAACTGCCCATCAGCAGGTTGTCTTGCACGGTCATGCGGTCAAACAGCTGGCGTCCTTCCGGCACCTGCACCAAGCCCAGGCCGAAGATTTGATCTGGCGTTAAGCCTACCAGCTCGCGTCCGTTCATCGCGATGCTGCCGGTGGAAGGCAGCATGCCTGATAACGCACGCAGCAAAGTCGTCTTGCCGGCGCCATTGCTACCGACCAGCGCCACCATTTCAGCCTGATAAATTTCCAGCTGTACGCCATGCAGCACCGGCATTTCGCCGTAGCCGGCGCTCAGATTGTCGACTTTAAGCAAAGGAACAGTCTTTTCCGGAGCATTCATGGACGCTTTTTTCCCAGGTAAGCTTGCACCACGACCGGGTCCGACAGCACGTCCTCGGGCGTGCCATCGGCGATCTTTTCTCCGTGGTGTAGCACCAGCAAGCGATCCGACAGGCTTTTGATAGCCTTGATCACATGCTCGATGACGAGGATGCTGATGCCTTGATCGCGCACTTTGCGCAGCAGATCAATCACCTCCTCGATCTCGACATGATTCAGGCCTGCCATGATCTCATCGCACAGCAGCAGCTTGGGCTGCATCGCCAGCGCCTTGGCAAGCTCCAGCCGTTTGCGGCCCGCCCCCCCCAGTTCGTCGGCCCGCTGGTCGATATGCTTGTCCAGCCCCACGAATTCAAGGCAGGCCCGGGCCTGCTCGCGCGCCGGAGCCAATCGCGTTTGGCCGCCGTCGCGCCCGAACAAGGCACCCACGGCGACGTTGTCCAGCACCGACAATCCTGGAAACGGTCGCATGATCTGGAACGTACGGCCAATGCCAAGGCGCGCGCGGCGAAATGCCGGCAGCCGGTTGATGGACACGCCCTGGAACAGCAGTTCTCCGTCGCTCGGCTCCAGCGTTCCGCTAATCAGGCTGATCAATGTCGTCTTGCCAGCGCCGTTGGGACCAATCAGGCCTAGAATTTCGCCCTGCGCCAGCGTGAGGCTGACATCATTGACGGCGATCAGCCCGGCAAAACGCCGGGTGGCGTGACGGACTTCGAGCAGGGCAGTCATAGCCTGTGCGCCCGGATGTTTTCGATGAAATAGCGCCAGCCGGCTTTGCGAAAACGTCGCACCATATTGCTCAGGCCGCGCGGCATCATGACCACTGCCGCGACGATGACGACACCAAAAAACAGGCCGGCGAGGCTGGTCACTTTACTCGACAGGATTTCGGAAACGGCAGATAGCGACAGCGCGCCGACGATGGGGCCAAGCACGGTGCCCGGACCGCCAAAGACAGCCATGATGATCATCTTGACGTTAAGGCTGATATCGAAGGCGCTTTCAGGATCCAGGAAGGTGATCCAGTAAGCATGAATGCCGCCGGCCAAGGCGCTGAAGATGCCCGAGAGTGTAAATGCGAGGATCTTGTACAAGGTCGTGTTGACGCCCATGACGGCGGCGGCCTCCTCGTTTTCACGAATCGCGATCAATCCGAAACCGAAGCGGCTGCGTGTCAGCCAGAAGATCGTCAGTGTAGCGATCGCTAGCAGGCCCAGCGCCAGTGCATAGAATAGCCGATCGTTGTTTAGCGGCGGCAGCACCAGGCCGATGTTCTGGCCGGCCAGTCCGACGTTGGAGACGATAGCCGTCATGATTTGCGACAAGGCTAGCGTCGCAATGGCAAAGTAATGGCCTTTCAAGCGCAGCACAGGCAGGCCCAGCAGAACGGCAAAGACGATCGCCAACAGCACGCCGAAAACCAGGCCCACAGCGAACGGCAATTGCCACTGGACCATGGCGATAGCCACGCCGTAGCCGCCCAGTCCGTAAAACACTGAATTGCCGAACGAGGCATAGCCGGTGTAGCCGCCGATGATGTTCCAGCCCTGCGCCAGCACCGCCAGCAGCAGCGCGTTGATGCCGAACTGGACGAGCACGTCGGACCCGTACCAGGGAACGCCTGCCAGCAGCAACAGGGCAAGCGATACCAGGCCTGCGTGCCACATCTTCATGTCGTCTTTCCAAGCAAGCCGCTGGGGCGCAGGATCAGCACCAGCACCAGGACGCCGAAGCTGGCGACATTGGCGAAGGTTTGGCCGACATACAAGGCGGTCAGCGATTCCACGATTCCCAGGAACAGCCCGCCGACGAGGACGCCCAGCGGGTTGTCGAGGCCGCCGATAATCGCGATGGCAAAGGATTTGGCGGTGAGCGAGGCGCCGATGTATGGATTGATTTGCGACACCGTGCCGTAGAGTGTGCCGGCCGCGCCAGCCAGCGCTATGCCCAAGGCAAACGTCATGGCGTAGAGATGACGCGGCTCGACCCCGTAAAGGCGGGCCGCCACCAGGTTCTGGGCGGTGGCGCGAATCGCGCGCCCGAGTCGCGTGTGCAGCAGGAACAGCCACATGCCGACCGTCAGAACTACGGCAACGCCGAATGCGCCAAGCCGTGCCACTGGCAACACCACCGGTCCCCACGCCAGGCTGCTGCCTGCGTAGGGCGGATTAATGGTGCGAAAATCTGCCGAGAATACCAGCTGGGCCAGATAAGTCAGCACCACCTCAAGTCCGAAAGTGATCAGCAGCGTATTGAACATTGGCGCTCGGATCACCAGATTCAGCAAGCCGCGTTGTAGCACGTAGCCTAGGGCAAACATGACGGCGGCTGTGATGGGCAATCCCAGAAATGGGTCAATGTGCGCGTAGGTGTAGAGATGCCACGACGCGTACGCGCCCAGCATGATGAAGGCGCCATGCGCCAGATTGACGATGTTAAGTACGCCCCAGACCAAGGCCAGGCCGAGCGCCATGACAGCATATAGCCCGCCGAGTAGAACGCCGTTGACGAGGATTTGCGCGAGCAGGTTCACTTGGAATCCCGATCGTCTGCCGGCTAGCGCGCGGACCAGGCCGGCATCGGATACTTCGGTTGTTTCACGAATCCCTTGGCGCCGTAGATTTCAACCAGTTGATCGCCTTGCACCTGGATGACCACTTGCGGCAGGTCGATTTGTCCTTGCGGATTGAATGCGATCGGACCGTACAGGCTGTTGAATTTGATCTTCGCCAGCGCATCGCGCACCTTTTGCGGTTCGATGCTGCCGGCGTCTTCCATGGCCTGCACCAGCGCTTCTACGTCGGCGGCGCCCGAAGCAGCATGATAATCAGGGTCATAGCCGAATTTGGCCTTGTATTCCTTGGCAAACTGCTGCGCATCTCCAAACCAGCGGTCTTTCAGGGAAGGAGTCGGCAACCAGGCCGTCATGCCAAATGCGTAGTCGGCGTCCTTACCCAAAGCCTTGCGGAAATCTTCACTCGGCACACCTACTGTAAATGAATATAATTTCGGCGCTACCGCCAAGCTCTTGGCCTGGCGTACGAAATTCAGGATCTCGGTCTCGTGGCCAGCCACCAGAACGACATCGATATTCTCGCTCTTAATCTGGGATAACAGCGAATTAAAGTCGCTGGCGTTAGTGCTGTAACGTTCATCCATGACGACATTCAAGCCGGCCTGCTTCAATTTGGGCCGCGTGCCTTCCGCGACCGATACATCAAAGGCGTCGTCGGCATACAGCAGGGCTAGGGATTTCGGCGCGGGTTTGAGCAACTTGAGCATCTCGATGGTGCTGCCAAAGTAATTGCTCGCGGGCGCCAGCGTACCGAAAATGTAATTGAATTTACGTGCAAAAATCTGGTCCGAGGCGCCGCCGCCTTCTACCATCGGGATATTGTATTTTTCCGATACGGCCGAATCAGCCAGCGCAAAATTGCTGGCGAACGGTCCCAGCAGCAGATTGACCTTATCCTCTGTTACCAGCCGCGTGTATTGGCGTATGCTGAGATTGGCGTCGGATTGATTGTCATAGAGCCTGAGTGCCAGTTTATGCGACTGCCCAGCCAACTTCACACCGCCCGCCGCATTGATTTTGTCGATCGCGAGTTGATAGGCGTCGCGGTAATAGCGACCGGTATTGGCGATCGGGCCGGTCAGTTGCACCGAGGCGCCCAGCACGACATCCTGGGCCAGTGCCGCCACCGGAGCGCAAGCAAGAGAGGCAGCGAGTAGGAGGGAGGAGAGAGGTGAACGTTGAAGTAACATGATGTACGCTTTCTTGAAAGAATGGCGAATCGTGGTATTCAGACTGAATAGAGCTTACTCTTGCGATTGCCTAAATGCAAATTGGTCGACTTTGCCTTCAGGTTCAGGGCGACAGCAGCAACGTGCGTATCTGCCGCAAAATGTGATGCCCCAAAAAAAGCCCCGTTTGTGGGTGAACGGGGCTTTTTTTTTACGGAATTTTCTCAGGTTGCCATGCCAGGATTACGCCCAGATAGCAATTGCATCTCTTGCTTGAGATCGACAGCTTGTCGATTCAGTTCAACTTGACCGCATGCTCGCGCGTTTCGTGGAACACCACTTGCGGCCAGCGCTCTTGCGTCAGGCGCAGGTTCACGCCAGAAGTCGCCAGATAAGCCATGTTGCCGGCAGCATCGTAAGCGACGTTATGGCCGGCGGACGACTTTTCGAAATCGGCCAGGATCTTTTTGTCGTCGCACGTGATCCAGCGGGCGCTGCTGATGCTGGTGCCTTCGAACACCGCATCGACACCATACTCGTTGAGGAGGCGGCTGGCGACCACTTCAAACTGCAGCACGCCGACCCCGCCCAGCACCAGATCGCTGCTGGTGACCGGCTTGAAGACCTGGATCGCGCCTTCTTCGCCGAGCTGCTGCAAGCCTTTGTGCAGCTGCTTGATCTTGAGCGGATTGCGGATCCGCACCGAGCGGAAGAAATCCGGCGCGAAGTAGGGGATGCCGGTGAACTGCAGCAGTTCGCCTTCGGAAAAACTGTCGCCGATCTGCATGTTGCCGTGGTTGGGCAGGCCGATGATGTCGCCGGCATATGCTTCTTCTACCTGTTCGCGGCTGGACGCCATGAAGGTCACCACGTTCGATACCTTGATTTCGCGGTTCAGGCGCAGGTGCTTGATTTTCATGCCGCGCTGGAAATGGCCGGAGCAGACGCGCAGGAAAGCGATGCGGTCGCGGTGCGCCGGGTCCATGTTGGCCTGGATCTTGAACACGAAACCGGAGAAGCTGGCTTCTTTCGGCCCTACGGTGCGCACCGTTGCATCGCGCGAGCCTGGCGGCTGAGCCCAGTCGATCAGCGCGTTGAGGATTTCGCGGATGCCGAAGTTGTTGATGGCGGAGCCGAAGAATACCGGGGTTTGCACGCCGGCCAGGAAGGCTTCCTGGTCGAACGGATGCGAGGCGCCGTGCACCAGCTCGACTTCCATCCGCAGCTGTTCGATTTCGCGCGGGAACATTTCATCCAGGCGCGGGTTGTCGATGCCCTTGATCACTTCAAACGTCTGGTCAGCCTTGTCGTTGCCGGCGGCGAACAGCAGGATCTCGTCGCGCAGCAGGTGATACACGCCGCGGAAGGTCTTGCCCATGCCGATCGGCCAGGTCACCGGCGCGCACTGGATCTTCAGCACCGATTCCAGTTCGTCCAGCAGTTCCAGCGGATCGCGGGTTTCGCGGTCCATCTTGTTCATCAAGGTGATGATCGGCGTGTTGCGCATGCGGCAGACGTTGAGCAGCTTGATGGTCTGGGTTTCGACGCCCTTGGCGGCGTCGATCACCATCAGCGCCGAGTCGACCGCGGTCAGCACGCGGTAGGTATCTTCCGAGAAATCCTGGTGGCCCGGGGTGTCGAGCAGGTTGACCACGTGGTCGCGGTATTCGAACTGCATGACCGAGCTGGCGACCGAAATGCCGCGCTGCTTTTCGATGTCCATCCAGTCCGAGGTCGCGTGGCGGCCGCTTTTGCGGCCCTTGACGGTGCCTGCCAGCTGGATCGCGCCCGAAAACAGCAGCAGTTTTTCGGTTAGCGTGGTTTTGCCGGCGTCCGGGTGGGAAATGATGCCGAATGTACGGCGGCGCGCCACTTCGCTGGCGATCTGTTCGACGGAGACATTGTGGGCGACGATGTCGGCGCTATCGGCCGCGTCATTGTCGTTTGGCTGCTCGGAGACGGGTTCTTGCATGATGCGTGGTTCAGGCGATCTCGGCCGCCTGCCTTGAGAATAAATAATGGATGCGAGAAAAAAGACGGAAAACCTGCCGGCCGCGGTTGCGGCTGCATGTTGGCAGAGCCGGGCAGTTTCACGCAGTTTCGATAACCCGCGATTATAGCGTATGTAGTGTAGCGGACGACGGTTGGCAAAACGGCCATGGCTTTAATTCGCTGGCTGCTGGTTTCACCGGCGTTGTTATTGTAGTAATTTCATGCGGCAGCCAAAACAGTTGCCGATATGCCGAGGCGTTAGCTATGGCGCTCTGTATAATTCCATCCTCATGTCAGTATCAGAATCCAACAAACCAGCGCGGTCAAGCGATCGCCCAAGTTCCCAGCGCACCGCTGGCCGTCCATCCCAGCCGCGTCCGGCATCGCCACGCCCGGAACCTGTGCGGCCGTTGCCTGAGCGCAATCCTTTGCCGCCGGTCGTGTTTCCCGAGGAACTGCCGGTTTCCGGCAAGCGCGGTGAAATTTCGGCGGCGATCGCGGCCAACCAGGTCATCATCGTCTGCGGTGAAACCGGTTCGGGTAAAACCACCCAGCTGCCGAAGATCTGCCTGGAACTGGGGCGCGGCCAAACCGGCCTGATCGGCCACACCCAGCCGCGCCGGATCGCCGCCTCGTCGACCGCCAAGCGCATCGCACAGGAACTCAACTCGCCGCTGGGCGAGCACGTCGGCTACAAGGTGCGTTTCAACGACACCCTGACCAAGGGCGCCTGGATCAAGCTGATGACCGACGGCATCCTGCTGGCCGAGACCCAGACCGATCCCCTGCTGCGCCAGTACGACACCATCATCATCGATGAGGCGCACGAGCGCAGCCTGAACATCGATTTCCTGCTGGGTTACCTGAAGCAGCTGCTGCCCAAGCGGCCCGACCTGAAAATCATCATCACGTCGGCCACCATCGACGCCGACCGCTTCGCCCGCCATTTCGGCACGGCTGACAAGCCGGCGCCGGTGATCGAGGTGTCCGGCCGCCTGTACGCGGTCGAAGTGCGCTACCGGCCGGTCGACAATGCCGACCGCAGCGGCGTCAATCCCGCCGCTGCCGCAGCCAAGCCGAATATTCCTCAACATGCGCCGCAAAGCGCAGCCCAGCGCGACCGCGAGCAACGCGACCTGATGGATGCGGTGGTGGACGCGGTCGACGAGCTGGCGCGCATCGGCTCCGGCGACGTGCTGGTGTTCCTGCCGGGCGAACGCGAAATCCGCGATACCGCCGAAGCGCTGCGCAAGCATCATCCTGCCCACGTTGAAATCCTGCCCTTGTTCGCGCGGTTGTCGGCGCAGGAGCAGGAACGCGTATTCAAGCCGTCCAATGCGCGCCGCATCGTGCTGGCGACCAACGTGGCGGAAACCTCGCTCACCGTGCCGGGCATCCGCTATGTGGTGGATGCCGGCCTGGCGCGGGTAAAGCGCTACAGCTACAGGAACAAGGTCGAGCAGCTGCAGATCGAGCCGATTGCGCAATCCGCCGCCAACCAGCGCGCCGGCCGTTGCGGCCGGGTTGCCGCCGGCGTCTGCATCCGCCTGTACGAAGAGCAGGACTACCTGCAGCGGCCGAAATTCACCGAGCCGGAAATCATGCGCTCGTCGCTGGCTTCCGTCATCTTGCGCATGAAGTCGCTGCACCTGACGGACGTCGAGACTTTCCCGTTCATCGAACCGCCGCCGGGCCGCGCCATCGCCGACGGCTACCAGCTGCTGCAGGAACTGGGCGCGGTCGACGACAGCAACCAGCTGACCAAGACCGGCCGCCAGCTAGCCAAGCTGCCGCTCGATCCGCGTGTCGGCCGCATGATCCTGGCGGCGCTGGACAATGTCTGCCTGAGCGAAATGCTGGTCATCGCCGCCGCCTTGTCGGTGCAGGATCCGCGCGACCGGCCGCTGGAAGCGCAGGGCGCGGCCGACCAGGCACACAAGAAATTCGCCGACGAAAAATCCGAATTCCTGAGCTACCTGAAAATCTGGAAATGGTTTGAAGACGCAATCGAGCACAAGAAAACCAACCGCCAGCTGATGGACAACTGCCGCGCCAATTTCCTGTCGCAATTGCGCTTGCGCGAATGGCGCGACGTCCATTCGCAGCTGCTGACCATCGTGCGCGAGCAGGGCTGGCGCCTGAACGAAGCGCCGGCTACCTATGAACAGCTGCATTGCGCCTTGCTGACCGGGTTGCTCGGCAACGTCGGTTTCAAGGCCGACGAAGACACGCACTACCTTGGCGCGCGCGCTATCAAGTTCCATCTGTGGCCAGGTTCGCATTTGTCGAAGAAAGCCGGGAAATGGGTGATGGCTGCGGAGCTGGTCGACACCAGCCGCCTGTATGCGCGCTGCATCGCCCAGATCCAGCCGGAATGGCTGGAGAAGGTCGGCGCCCACCTGTTGAAAAAATCGTATGGCGAGCCGCGCTGGGAAAAGCGCACGGCGCAGGTTTCGGCGTCGGAACGCGCTACCTTGTACGGGCTGGTGGTGTATAGCCAGCGCCGCATCAATTTCGGCTTGATCAATCCGCAGGAAGCGCGCGAGATATTCATCCGCGATGCGCTGGTCGGCGGCGAATTCGAGACCCGGGCGCCGTTCTTCGCACACAACCAGAAACTGATCCGCGAGATCGAGAACCTGGAGCACAAGTCGCGCCGGCTGGATGTGCTGGTGGACGACGAGCTGATTGCTGCCTTCTACGACAAGCTGGTCCCAACCGATATCTGCAACGGCATCACGTTTGAAAAATGGCATAAAGATGTCAGCCTGCAGACGCCCAAGCTGCTGTTCCTCAACCGTGACGACCTGATGCGGCATGAAGCGGCCGGCATCACTACCGAGCTGTTCCCGAAAGTGATGCGGGTGGCCGGCATCGAAATGGCTTTGTCCTATCACTTCGAGCCCGGCACGCCGCGCGACGGCGTGACGCTGACAGTGCCGCTGTATGCGCTGAACCAGGTATATGCCGACCGCTGCGACTGGCTGGTGGCCGGCATGCTGAAGGAGAAAGTCCATCTGCTGCTGAAATCCCTGCCGCAAAAGATACGCCGCAATTGCGTGCCGCTGCCGGACTACGCCGCCGGTTTCTGCGAGCGTATACAGGCGCGCCACGTGTTCGGCCACGGCAGCCTGCTGGACGCCTTGATGGCGGACATCCGCACGGAAACCAGCGTCGCCGCGCGCAGCACGGACTTCAAGCAGGAAACCTTGCCGGCCCATCATTCGATGAACTTCAAGGTGGTCGACGAGCATGGCCGCCAGCTTGACATGGGGCGCAACCTGGCGGCTCTGCAAGCCGAATTCGGCGGTCAGGCGCGCGAGAGTTTCCAGAAACTGGCGAGCGTGACGGTGGCTGACGACAGTACGGCCGCAGCCGCTGCTGAAACCCAGCAAACGGGCAAAACAGTGGCGCCGGCGGCTAACCGTGTCACGGCCCAGCCAGCCGCGAAGGCCGCCGACAACGCTAACGCGCAATTCAGCAACCTGACCGGCTGGACCTTCGGCGAACTGCCCGAACTGCTGGAAATCCAGCAAGGCAAGCAGACCTTGATCGGTTTTCCGGCGCTGGTGGACCGGGTCACGCACTGCGACCTGGAAGTTTTCGACGATCCGAACGAGGCGGTGCGGATCCATCATCTTGGCCTGCGCCGGCTGTTCGCCCTGCAGCTCAAGGAACAATTGAAATTCCTCGAGAAAAACATCCCCGGCCTGCAGCAGATGGGCATGCAGTTCCTGGCGCTGGGATCGCAGGAAGAGCTGCGCGACCAGATCATTTATGCCGGGCTGGAGCGCGCCTGCATGCAGCTGCCGCTGCCCAGGACCGCGGCCGAATTCACCCAGCGCAAGGATGAAGGCAAGTCGCGCCTGGGTTTGCTGTGCAATGAAATTGCACGCCTGGCGGCGCTGATCCTGGCCGAGTACCACGGCTTGCCGAAGCGTTTGCAGGGCGCCAAGGGCCATCCGCAGGCGGTGGCCGATATCCAGGCCCAAATGCAGTCGCTGGTCGGCAAGCGTTTCATTGCCGATAACGACTATGCCAACCTGACCCATTTCCCGCGCTACCTGAAGGCGGTCAACGTGCGGCTGGAGAAGTTGCGCGCCGATCCGAGCCGCGATACGCGGCTGATGGCGGAATGGATGCAGGTGGCGACGCCCTGGCAGCGGGCGCAGAAGGACCGCGGCGGCAAGAGCGATCCGAAGCAGGCCGAGTTCCGCTGGCTGCTGGAAGAGCTGCGGGTGTCGCTGTTTGCACAGGAATTGCGCACGCCGATGCCGGTTTCGGTCAAGCGCTTGCAGAAAGTATGGGAAACCATGCAGCGTTAGAAGCAATAGACCGTCGGTAGCGCGTGAAACCGCTGTTTTAAAAGGGTTTTCGCGTAAAATTGCGCCAAATACACACCATAAACTATTGCAGGCAGAACAAGAGGAAATACGCAATGAGCATCAAGTCCGACAAATGGATACGCCGCATGGCGCAGGAAACCGGCATGATCGAGCCTTTCGAGCCGGGCCAGGTGCGCGAGGCCAACGGCCACAAGATCGTGTCTTACGGCACTTCGTCGTACGGCTACGATATCCGCTGCGCCAACGAATTCAAGATTTTCACGAATATCAATTCGACCATCGTCGATCCCAAGAATTTCGACGAGAAATCGTTCGTCGATTTCAGCGGCGATGTCTGCATCATCCCGCCCAATTCGTTTGCGCTGGCGCGCACCATGGAATATTTCCGCATCCCGCGCAGCGTGCTCACCATCTGCCTCGGCAAGTCTACCTACGCGCGTTGCGGCATCATCGTCAACGTGACGCCGTTCGAGCCGGAATGGGAAGGTTATGTCACGCTGGAATTCTCCAACACGACGCCGCTGCCGGCCAAGATCTATGCCGGCGAGGGCTGCGCCCAGGTGCTGTTTTTCGAGAGCGATGAAATCTGCGAAACGTCCTACAAGGACCGCGGCGGCAAGTACCAGGGACAGCACGGCGTGACGCTGCCGAAGACCTGACATGCCGAAGAACAAGCGCCCGGCGCCGCGGAAATCCAGCATTTCCCCCGAAGATAAAGACGAAGCCGTCACCCAGCAGCTGTGCAACCTGGCGATAGACCTGGCAGAGCAGGATGGCGACGAAGCCGATGGCGTTGCCGCCGGCGCCGTCTTGCAGCAGGCCGGCATCGATTTCCACAAGATCATCAAGAAGAGCCTGCAGCAAAAAAAGGATGACATCCTGTATGACGCGATCGAGCGTGCCAAGTACGCCGATCTCGACGCCTGGCGATTCCTGAAAGAGCAGGTCGAAGAAGCCTCGGAGATTTTGCTGGTGCGCCGGGATGAAGGCAAGGTGCTGGAGCTGAACGCGTTCGTGGTGCCGTTCTTCGCGCATGCCGCGGGCGGCCTCAAGCGCGAGCAATGCTTCCAGGACCAGGAAGCCTTCGATGCGTTGTCGGCCAGCTTCAAGCAGGCACAGCTGGAGGGGCCGGACGCCACCGTAGTGCTGGTCAGCCACGCCTACCACCTCGATGAAATCGACAGCATCCGCTACAGCCATCTGTTTGAAATGAACCGCGATGCATTCGGCGCCATGGCCGACAAGAAGCTGGCGGCGACCACCGCCATTGAGCGCAGCATCAGCGGCTGGCCGGAAAACCTGTTCGGGCCGGACGACGAGGCGGTCGAACTGCGTTTCTTGCTGGGCTTTTCGCTCAAGGCAACCGACGACGCGTTTTATGCGGTGCCGGAAGATGAAGCCGGCGCCGATGCATACTTCGGCGCACGCGAAGAGCGCTTCCACGGCTGGACCGGGCAGGTCGCACCCTTGCTCAAGCGCTGCCTGGTGACCGACGGCAGCGAAATCGAGCTGCATTTCCTGTACCAGGACCTGTTCCACGGCGGCAAGGAACGCGGCATTGCCGAGTACTTCACGCTGCAGATGATGTCCGAGCTGAACCATGGCCTCGATCTACATGGCGTTGCGTCTTTCGACGCCAACGCCGTGGTCGGTCCGGCCGATGTGCGCGGCGACATGATGCTGCGGGTGAATTTGTACGGCAAGGACGGCGCCTTGCTGGCTTCCTCGGAGAAGCCGCTGGCCGCCGGCGCCGACCTCCAGGTGGAAGTCGACGATACCTACGATGCGCTGCGTACCATCGGCGTCACGGCGCTGGCGGTGGCGCTGCGATTTGAAGCCGACGGCCAGCCGTCGGAAGTGCAGCCTTACGGGGTCGCCTAGACCAAGCAGCCTGAGGCTGTCGTAGCGTCAGACGAGGTACGAGCCGGTCGAACAACCTTGCTACGTCATTCCCGCGAACGCGGGAATCCATTTTTAAGTCAGTAGTCTGGATCCCCGCGTTCGCGGGGATGACGGGGTTTTTAGAGACCATCATAGGTAGGAGAAATGAGTGACTGAAGACGACGCAAAAAAAATTGCCACCCATCGGCATTACAAAGGCGGCTTGTACCGCTATATCGGCCTTGCAAGGCATTCGGAAACCGAGGAAGCCATGGTGGTTTATGAACACCTGTGGCCGCATGCGCCGGGGCTGTGGGTGCGGCCTGCCGAACTGTTCAACGGCCTGCTTGAGAACGGCGCGCGCCGGTTTGCGCCACTGTAAAGCTCGCCGCACGAAAAAAAGCCGGGACCAGGATTCGATTCCTGGCCCCGGCTTTTTATTGCCAGCAGCGCGCCCGCTTATTGCTGAATTTACTGCCGTACGCAGTCCACGAAGTAATCGCGCTTGCCATTTACTTCGCGTTTCACCAGGCCGTGCACGTCGGTTTCAAAGCCCGGGAATTTCTCGTTGAAATCACGCGCAAACTTCAGGTAGTCGACGATGGTCTTGTTGAAGCGCTCGCCCGGGATCAGCAATGGAATGCCCGGCGGATAAGGCGTCAGCAGGATCGAGGTGACGCGGCCTTCGAGCTGGTCGATAGGCACGCGGTCGATTTCACGGTGGGCCATCTTGGAGAAAGCGTCGGATGGCTTCATGGCCGGCTGCATGTCGGACAAGTACATTTCGGTGGTCAGGCGCGCCACATCATATGACTTGTAGGTTTCATGGATCTGCTGGCACAGGTCGCGCAGGCCGAGCCGCTCGTAGCGCGCGTTCTTGCCGTGGTTGGCGGCGGCGAACTCAGGCAGGATGCGCCAGATCGGCTGGTTCTTGTCGTAGTCGTCCTTGAACTGCTGCAAGGCGGTCAGCAGCGTGTTCCAGCGGCCCTTGGTGATGCCGATGGTGAACATGATGAAGAACGAATACAGGCCGCACTTCTCGACGATAACGCCGTGCTCGGCCAGGTATTTGGTGACGATCGAGGCCGGGATGCCGCTCTCGCCGAACTTGCCTTCCAGCGACAGGCCCGGCGTGACGATGGTCGCCTTGATCGGGTCGAGCATGTTGAAGTTAGGCGCCAGGTTGCCGAAACCGTGCCAGTCGTCCTCGGCGCGGATGACCCAGTCTTCGCGGCTGCCGATGCCGTCTTCCGAGAAGCTGTTCGGTCCCCACACCTGGAACCACCAGTCCTTACCCCATTCTTCGTCGATCTTCTTCATGGCGCGGCGGAAATCCAGCGCTTCCAGGATGCTTTCCTCCACCAGCGCAGTGCCGCCGGGCGCTTCCATCATGGCGGCGGCGACGTCGCAGGAAGCGATGATCGAGTACTGCGGCGAAGTCGAAGTGTGCATCAGGTAGGCTTCGTTGAAAGCGTCCTGGTCCAGCTGCACGCTCTCCGATTCGCGCACCAGGATTTGCGAGGCTTGCGACAGGCCGGCCAGCAGCTTGTGGGTCGACTGGGTCGAGAAGATCATCGATTTCTTGGCGCGCGGGCGATCCTTGCCGATGGCGTGCATGTCTTTGTAGAAGTCATGGAAGGTGGCGTGCGGCAGCCAGGCTTCGTCGAAGTGCAGGGTGTCGATCTCGCCGTCAAGCATGTTCTTCAGGGTTTCGACGTTGTAGATCACGCCGTCGTAGGTCGATTGCGTGATGGTCAGGATGCGCGGCTTCTTGTTGGCGGCTTCGCGCGCAAACGGATTGGCTTCGATTTTCTTGCGGATGCTTTCCAGCGTGAACTCTTCCAGCGGAATCGGGCCGATGATGCCGAGGTGGTTGCGGGTCGGCATCAGGAATACAGGGATCGCGCCGGTCATGATGATCGAGTGCAGGATCGATTTGTGGCAGTTGCGGTCCACCACCACGATATCGCCCGGAGCCACGGTCGAGTGCCACACCATCTTGTTGCTGGTGCTGGTGCCGTTGGTGACGAAGTAGCAATGGTCGGCGTTGAAGATGCGCGCAGCGTTCCGTTCGGAATCGGCTACCGGACCGGTATGGTCGAGCAGCTGGCCGAGTTCTTCCACCGCGTTGCAGACGTCGGCGCGCAGCATGTTTTCACCGAAGAATTGATGGAACATCTGGCCGATAGGCGATTTCAGGAAAGCCACGCCGCCCGAGTGCCCTGGGCAATGCCAGGAATAGGAACCGTCCTGGGCGTAATGCACCAGCGCGCGGAAGAAGGGCGGTGACAGGCCGTCCAGGTACGATTTCGCTTCGCGGATGATATGGCGCGCCACGAACTCCGGCGTGTCTTCGAACATATGGATGAAGCCGTGCAGTTCGCGCAGGATATCGTTCGGAATGTGGCGCGAGGTGCGGGTTTCGCCGTACAGGTAGATCGGGATGTCGGCGTTCTTGTGGCGGATTTCTTCGACGAAGGCGCGCAGCGACTTCAGCGCGTGGTCGGTTTCTTCGAACGAACCGGCGCCGAACTCTTCGTCGTCGATCGACAGGATGAAAGCCGATGCCCGCGACTGCTGCTGGGCGAACTGCGACAGGTCGCCGTAACTGGTGACGCCCAGCACCTCCATGCCTTCTGCCTCCATGGCGTCGGCAAGTGCGCGGATGCCGAGGCCGGAAGTGTTTTCGGAACGGAAGTCTTCGTCAATGATGACGATGGGGAAGCGGAATTTCATCAAGGTCTCCAGGAGACGGTGGTTGATAACAAGGCTGCCAATCGAAATGGCGCTTAAAAGTCGTTGTCCCGGCTGGCGCTAAAAAGCGCTCCGGGAACTGCTTGGGTATAGAGCACGTGCAGCCTGCTGTTCCAGCACAGCCGCAGATGGCGGCTGCACCAAAATCGTGATCAGTTTCAGCCTCGCGGCCGCTGAAAAAAGAAAGTCGAATTTTCGCAGATATGCACGGATTAGGGGATAAAGATGAGGGAATTCCTGCAGAAAACAACAGTTGTCATTCCATCACCGGGCCGGGTCAGCTGCCGGCCTCGTCGAGGCTGGGCGAACGGCGCTGGTAAACCACAAACGCGTAGTCGAAACCGTTGGCCTCGGAATGGTGGGTTTCGCGCGAGATTTCCTGCCACTGGAGCGGATCGCGCGCCGGGAAAAAGGCGTCGCAGTCGAAGCTATGCTGGATTTCGGTGACGATCAGCCGTTGCACCAGGTCCTGCGCCGCGGCGTAGATCTCGGCGCCGCCGATGATGAAGGCTTCGGCGGCGCCGACCATGGCGGCAGCCGCGGCCAGCGAAGGCGCGCTTTCGACGCCGTCATGGCGCCAGCCGGGATTGCGCGTGATGACGATATTGCGCCGTTGCGGCAGCGGCCGGCCTATCGATTCAAAGGTCTTGCGGCCCATGATGATGGGATGGCCCGAGGTAGTGCGTTTGAAATGCGCCAGGTCCTCCGGCAAATGCCAGGGCAGGGTGTTGCGGATGCCGATGCCGTTGCGGGCGTCGGTCGCGACGATAATGGTGAGGCGAGGAGTCATGGGCGCTGTGGTGCATGGGCCTGCTTATTTGCGGGCTGGGTAAAAAAGGGTGATATTACTATAAAGTCTTGCAAGGAACTTTGTCCGCTTGTCATTGCTCTTAAATGCCAGGGCCTGTTAACCTGGGGCAGGGATTTTTCTTCATTTTTCACTTGTATGGTGTTATTTTGCTGCCGATTTGGCAATTCTGCCATGGCGCAGTCCTTGCATGGTGGTGACGCAAGGGCCGATACAAAGTGTTGCCAACCAGTTTCTTGATGGACATAAAAAATTATAGAACACTGATAAACTACCGCCTACTCTCGATGCAGCCAGCGCCGGCGCACTCGGGCAGGTCATAACAGCAGTGTCAGATGGGAATCCAATGCATTTAAATTTGTTTCAGCGGGCGCAGCCGCGCATCCCCGCTCTAGCGCGGGCACGCTCAGTTGTCCTGCCGGTTGCCTTGCTGCTGCCATTAATAGGCGGCAATGCTTCCGCCTTCGATTTCAATAATGTTGCCAGGCAGGCAAAGGAACTTGCGGCAAGTTCGTACAGCAAGCCAGAGGGCAACCTGCCGAAAGAAATCAGCAACCTCGAATACGAGCAATACAAGGACATCCGCTTCCTTCCTGAAAAATTTACCTGGCGCAGCCAGAAGCTGCCCTTTGAACTGGCGTTCTTCCACGAAGGATATGCCTTCGACCAGCCGGTCAAGATCAACGAGATCAACGGCCAGAGCGTGAAGGAAATCCGCTTCGACCCCAACGACTTCGACTACGGCAGCAACAAGGTCGATACGCGCAAGCTGCGCTCGCTGGGTTTCGCCGGCTTCCGTGTGCATTACCCGCTCAATACGAATAAATACAAGGATGAGGTTTTGTCGTTCCTCGGCGCCAGCTACTTCCGCGCCTTGGGCAAAGACCAGACTTATGGCCTGTCGGCAAGAGGCCTGGCGATCGATACCGGCCTGAGTTCGGGTGAGGAATTCCCGCGTTTTACCGAGTTCTGGATTGAACGGCCGAAAGCCAGCGACAAGGAGCTGACCATCTATGCCTTGCTCAACTCGCGCCGTGTCACCGGCGCTTATCGTTTTGTGCTGAAGCCGGGTTCGGACACCACGGTCGACGTCAAGGCCCAGCTGTACCTGCGCGAAAATGTCAGCAAGCTAGGGCTGGCGCCGCTGACCAGCATGTACTTGCATGGCGATAACCAGCGTTCGCAAGGCGAGGATTACCGGCCTGAGGTGCACGACTCGGACGGCTTGTCGGTAGCCTCCGGCACCGGCGAATGGATCTGGCGGCCGCTGGTCAATCCGAAGCGGCTCCTGGTGACGTCTTATTCGCTGAGCAACCCGGCCGGATTCGGCCTGATGCAGCGTGACCGCGATTTCGCCAGCTACCAGGACCTCGATGCCAAGTACGAACGGCGTCCCAGCGCCTGGGTCCAGCCCAAGGGCAACTGGGGCAGCGGCAGGGTAGAGCTGGTGCAGATCCCGACGCCGGATGAAACCAATGACAACGTGGTGGCGTTCTGGGTGCCGGAAACCGCGCCCAAGGTTGGTCAGCCCTTCAATCTGGAATACACTTTGTCATGGCAGAAGGATGCCGAAAAGCGGCCGCCTTTGTCATGGGTGACGCAGACCCGGCGCGGCTTTGGCTTCCAGAAGAAGAGCGACGACAACAGCCTCGGCCTGGTGGTCGATTTTGAAGGTCCGGTATTCAAGAAACTGTCCGACAAGGTCCAGCCTGAAGGCGTAGTCAGCGCCGACGACAACGGCAAGGTGCTGGAGACCAAGGTGTTCCGCAACGACGTTACCGGCGGCTGGCGCATGATGGTGCGGGTACGGCGCAACGAAGAAAACAAACCGGTCGAACTGCGCGGATTCTTGCGTGGCGGCAGCACAACCTTATCTGAAACCTGGAGTTACATATTACCGCCCAACTAGACCGCAAGCAGTTGCCCGAAGCGGGCCTGCCGGATAATTGTGATCGCTATCTAGAACGCCTGCCCTTGTCGGCGGAGCGGCGCGCGAGTTTGTCCCGGCAACTGGCGGTGGAAGGCGATACGCCAATGGCCACCTTGCACCGGGCCCTGGCCAGGGAAGCCGGCACCGGCGCCGCGGCGCCGCTGGCCGCCGACCTTGCCAACCCTAATCCTGCCTATGGTTCGGTGGCGGCGCGGCTGCAGCTGGCTTTTACGGAAGCGCCGGTTGCCGGGCAAGCCAGGCCGGCCGAGCCGCATCAGATACCGGACGTTTGCACCGATGGCGCGGGGCGCACCCGCATCGCGATTGCACCGCCGCTGCGGCGTACGCCGATCGTGGCCCATCCGTGGGGAACCTTGAATCCGCTGGTGCGCTGGATCGAAACCGCCAACAAGCAATTTGACTTGCGGCCGCGCGCCAAACAGCGGCGCCATAAAAAAGCGGCGCGTTCGACCGCGCTGCCGCAGCCGGAACCGCTGCCGGTCGCCGAGGCCGACAGCCAGGACCAGCACAAGAGCAAGTCGCGCGGCAACCTGCGGCGCATCGTGCTGCTGTTGCTGATGCTGGCGCAGACGGCAATGGCGACGTATTTCATGAGCGCGGTGCTGCCGTACCACGGCGACAAGCCGCTGGAACTGGTCACGCTGGGCCTGTTTGCCTTGCTGTTCTGCTGGGTTTCGGCTGGCTTCTGGACCGCGATGGCCGGTTTCCTGGTGCTGATGCGCGGCACCGACCGTTATGTGATTTCGCGCGAAGACGCCGCGCCAGGGCCGATTCCAGCCAGCGCCAGGACCGCGATCGTGATGCCGATCTGTAACGAAGACGTGACCAGGGTCTTTGCCGGCCTGCGCGCAACCTACGAGTCGGTTGCCGCCAGCGGTGAACTGGACCGTTTCGACTTCTTCGTATTGAGCGACAGCGGCGACAGCGATATCTGCAGCGCCGAGCTGGACGCCTGGGCCAGCCTGTGCCGCACCGTTGGCGGCTTCGGCCGCATCTTTTACCGGCACCGGCGCCGCCGCGTAAAGCGCAAGAGCGGCAATATCGACGATTTCTGCCGGCGCTGGGGCGCCAGCTACAGTTACATGATCGTGCTCGATGCCGACAGCGTCATGAGCGGCAGCTGCCTGACCACCCTGGTGCGCCTGATGGAAGCCAATCCCACCGCCGGTATTGTGCAGACCGCGCCGCGCGCGGCCGGCCGCGATACCTTGTATGCGCGCATCCAGCAGTTTTCGACGCGCGTCTACGGCCCCTTGTTTACCGCCGGCCTGCACTACTGGCAGCTGGGCGAGTCGCATTATTGGGGGCACAACGCCATCATCCGCCTGCAGCCGTTCATGGAGCATTGCGCGCTGGCGCCGCTGCCGGGCGAGGGCGCGCTGGCCGGCGAGATCCTGTCGCATGATTTTGTCGAAGCCGCGCTGATGCGGCGCGCCGGCTGGGGCGTGTGGATCGCCTACGACCTGGCCGGCAGCTACGAGGAAATGCCGCCCAACCTGCTCGATGAACTGAAGCGCGACCGCCGCTGGTGCCAGGGCAACCTGATGAACTTCCGCCTGTTCCTGGCGCGCGGCATGCATGCCGTGCACCGCGCAGTGTTCGTGACCGGCGTCATGGCGTATCTGTCGGCGCCGCTGTGGTTCCTGTCGCTGATGCTGTCGACGGTATTGCTGGCGGTGCATACGCTGGTGGCGCCGGAATATTTCGTGACGCCTGGACAGCTGTTCCCGGTGTGGCCGGAATGGCATCCTGACCGCGCCCTGGCCTTGTTCAGCGCAACCGCAACTTTGCTGTTCCTGCCCAAGGTGCTGAGCGTGGTGCTGATCTGGGTCAAGGGCGCGCGCGAGTTCGGCGGCGCCATACGCCTGACGCTCAGCATGATCATGGAACTGCTGTTCTCGATGCTGCTGGCGCCGGTACGCATGCTGTTCCATACCCGCTTCGTGATCGGCGCTTTCCTGGGCTGGACCATCAGCTGGAAATCGCCGCCGCGCGAGGACGCCGAAACCAGCTGGGGCGAAGCGATGCGCCGCCACGGCGGGCATACGTTGCTGGGCCTGCTGTGGGGCGGCGGCGTGTATTGGCTGGAGCCGGGATTCCTGTGGTGGCTGTTGCCGATCGTCGGTTCGCTGATGCTGTCGATCCCGTTGTCGGTGTTCTCCAGCCGGGTGACGCTCGGCCGCAGCTTCCGCCACGCCCGCCTGTTCGTGATCCCGGAAGAGGTCGACCTGCCGGCTGAACTGGCGGCCACCACCGTGTATAACGACAATGGCAAGGTGCTGGCGAAATTCAACGATGCGGTGATCGACCCGGTCGTGAACGCCCTGGTGTGCGCGGCGGTAAGCGCCCGTCCGGGCGTGCCGGCGGCGACCCGGGCGGGGCGTGCGGCGCTGCTGCAGGCCGCATTGAAAGGCGGCCCCGACGGTTTGTCGCCGCGTCAAAAGAATGCATTGCTGGATGATCCCTTGACCCTGTCCCAGCTGCATTTCGAAGTCTGGAATTCGGAGCAAGCCAACCGGCGCTGGCAGGCCCTGACTGCCGCAGCGCGCTGAGCCAGCTCATCGTTCTCATTCAATAAGGAGCACCATGTTACGACGTGATTTTCTGAAGGCGTCGGCGGCACTCGCTGCCGCCGGTTTTCCTGCAACTTCGCTGCTGGCCGCGGGAACCGCGCCGGCACAATTGAAATTCCTGGGCCAGCCGCAAGCCTTTGATTACGCCTGGCTCAAGGGCCACGCAAAACAACTCGCCGGCAAAGCCTATGAACCGCCGGTGAACCATATCCCGCCCGAGGTCAAGGCGCTCGACTGGGACCAGTACCAGGCAATCAGCTATCGCGATGGCCATGCCTTGTGGGGCGAAGACCAGCTGCGTTTCCAGGTCAAGTTTTTCCACCTCGGCCTGTTCTTCAAGAGCCCGGTGCAGATCTACGAATTGAAGAACGGCCAGGCGCAAGAGCTGGCTTACGACTCGGCCATGTTCAACTACGGCAAGAGCGGCCTGAAGGCTGATCATATGCCGAAGGATCTCGGCTTTGCCGGCTTCCGCGTGAATTTCCATACCGACCTCGAGCGCGACATCACGGCGTTCCTGGGCGCCAGCTATTTCCGCGCGGTCGGCGCCGAATGGCAGTACGGTTTGTCGGCGCGTGGCCTGGCCATCGATTGCGGCATGGACAAGCCGGAAGAATTCCCGATGTTTACCAGTTTCTGGCTGGAGCGCCCGGCCAAGGATTCCGGCAAGCTGGTGGTCTATGCGCTGCTCGATTCGCCAAGCGTCGCCGGCGCTTACCGCTTCGAAATCCAGCCGTCGGCCACCATGGTGATGGATGTGGATGTCGCGCTGTATCCGCGCAAGACCATCGAACGGATGGGCGTGGCGCCGCTGACCAGCATGTTCCAGTATGGCGAGAACGACCGCCGCATCGGCGCCAGCGACGACTGGCGTCCGGAAATCCATGATTCCGACGGCCTTGCCATGCAGCGCGGCAACGGCGAATGGATCTGGCGTCCGCTGGTCAATCCCGAACACTTGCGCTTCAACGCTTACCAGGATGAAAATCCGCGCGGTTTCGGCCTGCTGCAGCGCGACCGCAATTTCGACCATTACCAGGATGACGGCGTGTTCTACGACCGCCGTCCGAGCCTGTGGGTGGAGCCGAAATCAGGCTGGGGCAAGGGCACGGTACAATTGGTGGAAATCCCCACCGCCGACGAAACCTTCGACAATATCGTCGCCTTCTGGAATCCGGCCGACAAGCCGCAAGCCGGTCAGGAACGGCTGTTTGCCTACCGCCTGCACTGGGGCAGCAAGATGCCGTTCACGCCGCCGCTGGCGCAAGTCATGGCGACCCGCACCGGCATGGGCGGCGTGGTTGGCCAGAAGCGGGCTTATTACTCGCGCCGTTTCGCGATCGATTTTGCCGGCGGCGACCTGGCTTTGCTGGGCAAGGACGCCAAGGTCAAGCCGATGATCAGTGTTTCGCGCGGCAAGGTCGAGATTACTTCGGCGCGTCCGCTGGACGCGATCCACGGCTATCGCGTGATGTTCGACCTGAAGCCTGTCGACGACAGCGTCGAGCCGATCGATATCCGGGTCTACCTGGCGGCGGACAGCCAGCCGCTGAGCGAGACCTGGCTGTACCAGTGGACTCCGCCGGCGCCGGCCAAGCGCATTTATTAGCAGACTGTTACAACGGTTTCACGAGTCAAAAGCAGGGCGGCCACTTGTGCCGTCCTGCCTGGCTGCGTTCAGAACCGCCTGCTAAATTTACAATATACTGTTGGGCTTGGGTCAGCTTTTTGCCCTGCCTATTTTTGGAGTATTTCCATGTTTGGTTGGTTCGAAAGACTGTTGTATCCGTATCCGGATACGGTCATGACGCCGCCGCCGCGCGGTTTTTTTGCGTTTGTCTGGGCCTGCACCAAGGGCCTGCGTCCCTACATCATTGCGATGACCTTGCTGACCGCCGTCACCGGCGCGTTCGAAGCTTTGCTGTTTGCCATGATGGGACGCATCGTCGACTGGCTCGGCCATGTGCAGCCGGCGGACCTGTGGAGCCATGAAAGCCGCAACCTGCTGTTGCTGGCGGCGATACTGCTGGCCAGCCCGGTGATCGTCGCCTTGCAAAGCATGTTCAAGCAGCAGGCGCTGGCGGGCAATTTCCCGATGCTGCTGCGCTGGAAATTCCACCGCCTGATGCTGAACCAGAGCATGCACTTTTACCAGGACGAGTTTGCCGGCCGGGTTGCCACCAAGGTCATGCAGACCTCGCTGGCAGTGCGCGACGTCTGCATGATCCTGTGCGATATCCTGGTGTTCGTGATGATCTATTTCGTCACCATGGTGGCGGTGGTCGGCAGTTTCGACGGCTGGATGCTGGTGCCGTTCCTCGGCTGGCTGGCGCTGTATGCCTCGGCGCTGCGTTATTTCGTGCCGCGCCTGAGCAAGGTAGCGAAGGCCCAGGCCGACGCGCGTTCCCTGATGACCGGCCGCATTACCGACGCTTACACCAACATCGCTACCGTCAAGCTGTTCTCGCATGCAGGCCGCGAAGCCGGTTATGCGCGCTCGGCGATGCAGGAATTCCTGCAGACGGTGCACGGCCAGATGCGCCTGGTGACCGGGTTTGAAATCGTCAACCATACCTTGAGCATGCTGCTGATCCTGAGCACCGCCGGCGTTGCGCTATGGCTGTGGACCCAGGGCCAGGTCGGCATCGGCGCGGTGGCGGCGGCGACCGCGATGGCCTTGCGCCTGAACGGCATTTCACACTGGGTGATGTGGGAATTCGCTTCCTTGTTCGAGCAGGTCGGCACGGTGCAGGACGGCATCAACACCTTGTCGCGCCAGCAGGCAGTGGTGGACCAGGCCGGCGCCAAGCCGCTGCAGGTCAGGCAGGGCACGCTCGATTTCGAGCGTGTCGGTTTTGCCTATGGCGGCCAGCGGCCGGTGATCGACCAGTTGTCCCTGCATATCCGCCCCGGCGAAAAGATCGGCCTGGTCGGCCGTTCCGGCGCGGGTAAATCGACTATCGTCAACCTGCTGCTGCGGTTTTACGATGTCGAGCAGGGCCGCATCCTGATCGATAGCCAGGATATCGCGCACGTCACGCAAGACAGCTTGCGGGCGCAGGTCGGCATGGTGACGCAGGATACGTCCCTGCTGCACCGTTCGGTGCGCGACAACCTGTTGTACGGCCGCCCTGACGCCACCGACGCCGACATGCTGGTGGCGGCGCAGCGGGCGGAGGCGCATGACTTCATCCTGACCCTGACCGATCCCAAGGGCCGCACCGGCTATGACGCCCATGTCGGCGAACGCGGCGTCAAGCTGTCCGGCGGCCAGCGCCAGCGGATTGCGATTGCGCGCGTGATGCTGAAAGATGCGCCTATCCTGTTGCTGGATGAAGCCACCAGCGCACTCGATTCGGAAGTCGAAGCGGCGATCCAGGCCAGCCTGTATCGGCTGATGGAAGGTAAGACGGTGGTGGCGATTGCGCACCGTTTGTCGACCATCGCTGCCATGGATCGCCTGATTGTGCTCGACAAGGGCCGCATAGTGGAAGAGGGCGATCACCGCAGCCTGCTGGAACGCGGCGGCCTGTATGCGCGCCTGTGGGCACACCAGAGCGGCGGTTTCCTCGGCGAAGAAGTGGACGAAGATGTGCTGCCGGGCGAGACCCAGGCTGCACTGGCTTGAAACAAACTCAAAAAGCGCGCTGTTCATTGTTGTTTCTGTTGTTCCTGAAATCTGATTACTCCTGAGTTTGCACCGATGACTGTTGATCCAACCGATAAATCCGCTTTGCCAACCGCGTTCGGCCACTCCGGCCGGCGCTGGCTGACGGCCATCCTGGCGCTCCTGATTGCAGCGGGAGCGGGCTTCCTGGTATGGAAGGCGTTCGGGCAGCGGCCGCCGCCGGCGCCTAAACCTGCGCCGGTGCGGCTGCAGACTGAAACGGTGCAGCGCGGCGATATCGAACAGGCGGTGCTTGCCAGCGGCAAGCTGCAGTTGCATAAATACAGCGACGTCGTGGCCCAGGTGTCGGGCCAGGTCAAGGATGTGCTGGTGTCGGTGGGCGACGAGGTCAAGGCCGGCAAGATGGTGGTCGAGATCACGCCGACCCTGCCGTCGGCGCGGCTGGAAAGCAACCGCGCCCAGCTGGCGCGGCTGCAGGCGGAGCTGGCGGACCAGCGCGCGCAACTCGATTTCGCCGAGCTGCAATTCAAGCGCCAGACGCAGCTGAAAGCGGAAAACGCCACGCGCGAAGAATCTTTCGAGTCGAGCCGCATGAGCATGTATTCGGCGGCGGCAAGGGTGGAGGCGATCAATGCCCAGATCCGCCAGACCGAAAGCACCATGAAGGACGATGAAGAAACGCGCAGCCATACGCAGGTAGCGGCGCCGATCAGCGGCACCGTGGTGTCGGTGGCGGCGCGCCCGGGCCAGGCGATAGGCGTCGGCCAGACGATGGTGCCTTTGTTGCGGATCGCCGACCTGGGCCGGCTGACGGTGCAGGCCAGGGTGGCGGAAATCGACGTGCCGCTGCTGCGCAAGGGAATGACCGCCTATTTCAGCACGCCGGGTTATCCGGGCAAGCGCTGGTCGGGCAAGTTGCGGCAAGTGGTGCCGGTGCCGGCCGACAGTTCGGGCGAGCAGGGCAAGCAGACTTTCTACAACGTCTTGTTCGAAGTCGACAATCCACAACAGGAACTGATGAGCGGCATGAGCGCCCAGGTCCGCTTTGTGCTGGCGCAAGCCCAAAATGCGGTGCTGCTGCCGGTGGCGCTGCTGGGCAAGCCGGAAGTCGACGGCAGTTATCTGGTGAATGTGGCCGAGGCCGGCCAGCAGGCTAGTCCGCGCAAGATAAAAATCGGCATTCGCAGCGAGCAGATGGCACAGGTATTGTCTGGATTGGAGCCCGGCGAGCAGGTAGTGGTGGCCGGGGCGGCTGCGGTTGCGCCAGTACCGGCGCCGGCGGCAAAAAATGCCGTGGCGCCCGCGGCGGCAGCAGCCTCAGCGCCGAAAGCGCGCTGATGGAGTCGCCGATGAATCGCTTTTTTCTTCGCCGCCGGAGTTATATGGCTGCTTGCGTGAGCGTGCTGCTGCTGTCAGCCTGCGCCAGCCAGGTCGAGATCAGGGAGCCGACGCCCAGCGTGGAGATTCCGCAAAGCTGGGACCTGTCCGCCAACACCGGCGAGCAGGACTGGCCGGACAGCGGCTGGTGGAAGCGCTTCGGCAGCGACGAGCTGAGCCAGCTGGTGGCGCAAGGACAGAGCAGCAACCTGGAAATTGCCGCCGCCATCTCGCGGGTGCGCCAGGCCGAGGCGCAAGCACGGATTGCCGGCGCGCCTTTGCTGCCCAATGCGGATTTTTCAACCAGCATCAACCGGGCGTTGCCGCTCGCCTCCAGCGGCAGCGCCGTGACCTCTACCAGCGGCCTGGTCGAGATCGGCTATGAAGTCGATTTCTGGGGCAAGAACCGGGCCGGGCTGGCCGCCGCGGAAGCGTCTTTGCAAGCCAATCGCTATGACCGGGAAACGGTGGCGCTGACCGTCACCAGCGGCATTGTCTCGACTTACCTGCAAGTGCTGTCGCTGCGCGACCGCATCGAAATCGCCCAGCAAAACGTCGACAATGCGGAGCGGGTGCTGAAACTGGTGTCGGCGCAAAGCCGCGCCGGCTCTGCTTCGCCGCTGGACCTGGCGCGGCAGCGCTCGGCGGTGGCCGGGCAGAAAGCCGTGATTCCCGATCTCAAGCAGCAGGAGCGCGAAGCGCAGACTGCATTGGCGATACTGCTGGGACGGCCGCCCCAGACCTTCACCGTCAACGAGGCGGGACTGGCCAAGATTTTGCTGCCGCAGGTGACTCCCGGCTTGCCGTCGGAATTGCTGTCGCGGCGTCCCGACATACGCCACGTCGAGGCTGAATTGGCCGCCGCCAATGCCAACGTCGCCAACGCCCGCGCCGCGCTGTTTCCCAGCATCCGCCTGACCGGTTCGGCTGGCGGCCAGAGCAACGCATTGCTGTCGCTGTTTAACGGCCCCAACATGCTGGCCAACCTCGGCGCCGGACTGGTGGCGCCTATTTTCGACGCCGGCCGCCTGAGCAGCCAGCGCGACCTGGCGATCGCCCAGAAACAGGAGCTGGTGCAGGTTTACCGTTCGACGGTGATCGCGGCATTGTCCGAAGTCGATACGGCGCTGGGGCAGATCCGCAGCCTGGATGAACAGCGCAAGTTGAAAGTCACGGAAATGGAGCAGGCGCGCTTTGCTTTCGAATTGTCGGAAATTCGTTATCGCGTCGGCGCCGAAGATTTGATGACGGTGCTGGATACACAGCGTTCCTTGTCGGAGGTGCAGAACGAACTTGGCCAGATCAAGCTCAAGCGCCTGAAAGCCACGGTATCGCTGTATAAAGCCTTGGGCGGAGGCTGGCAGGACGTACAGGCCAGGCCCGCCGCCGAGCCGACACAGGGCAGTTAGCGCCGCTTATACCGCGACCGGCGCCTTGATGTGCGCTTGCGGGTGATAGTCGAGGATCTCGAAATCCTCGAACCGATAATCGAAAATCGATTCCGGCTTGCGCTTGATCTCCAGGCGCGGCAGCGGCCCCGGGCTGCGCGACAGCTGCTCTTCGACTTGCGCCGCGTGGTTGGAATACAAATGGCAATCGCCGCCGGTCCAGATGAAGTCGCCAACCTCCAGCCCGCACTGCTGGGCCACCATGTGGGTCAGCAAGGCGTAGGAGGCGATGTTGAAGGGGACGCCCAGGAAGATGTCGGCGCTGCGCTGGTACAGCTGGCAGGACAGCTTGCCGTCGGCCACGTAGAACTGGAAGAAGGCGTGGCAGGGCGGCAGTTTCATCTGCGGGATATCGGCGACGTTCCAGGCTGAAACGATCAGCCTGCGCGAATCCGGGTTGTGCTTGATCTGCTCGACAACCTGCTTGATCTGGTCGATGTGCGCGCCGCCCGGCGCCGGCCACGAACGCCACTGAAAGCCGTAGATCGGCCCCAGGTTGCCGTCGCTGTCGGCCCATTCATCCCAAATTTTTACGTCGTTGTCTTTTAGGTACTTGATGTTGGTGGAGCCGGCCAGGAACCAGATCAGTTCATGGATGATCGAGCGCAAGTGCAGTTTCTTGGTGGTCAGCAAGGGAAAGCCGTCTTGCAGGTTGAAACGCATCTGGTAGCCGAACACGGAGCGGGTGCCGGTGCCGGTGCGGTCGGTTTTGACTGTGCCATGTTGTTGCACATGACGCATGAGATCTAGGTATTGGCGCATTTTTTTGTGATAACGGAAACGGATCGTGAGATTGTAACGCATTGCCGCGGCCGGATCGCCGGCGCCGCAGATCCGGTATTGTCATAGCAATATCAGCATTGGCGTTTTGCTCCGGCCATTTATTTTTGTTGTACGCGCAGAAGATAAATGATTGATAATCAAAAGCGCATGCGGGTGGTTTTTACCAGACGCCGCATCCGGGCGACGGTTACAAATTAATGATTTTAGCTATGAACTTTTTGCGGAGGGTCTTCTCGAACGCTGTAGACCTATGTCATATATGGTCATTTCATTGTTATCGAAGCGCTGACCCGTTAGTGCAAGCAATACCTTCCAGGAGACCCCATGCTTAAATCAGAGAATTCGTTTTTCGGCGGCAAGCGAGAAACACCGACACCAAACTCCCCGTTCAGCGCCAGCAGCAACCTGACTTCCGGCAGCACCTCCATTCCAAAGGCGAATAATCCTGTGAGCACTCAAGCCAGCCATTCCGCATCCAGCACCAACGAAGTTGGCAGCAAGCTGATCGTCGGCCCGAACATCAAGCTCAAGGGCGTCGAAATCACCGATTGCGACACCTTGGTGGTCGAGGGCCGGGTTGAGGCGACGATGAATTCGCGCGTGATCCATATCGCTGAAAAAGGCGCGTTCAAGGGTTCGGCTGAAATCGACCTGGCCGAAATCTACGGTGAATTCGACGGCGACCTGACTGTCCGTGAAAAGCTGGTGATTTATTCGACCGGCAAGGTTTCCGGCAAAATCCGCTATGGCAAGGTTGTCATCGAAGAAGGCGGCCAGCTGACCGGTGAAGTGCAAGTCGGCACCTCGGCGGCATCCAGCGCCGCCAAGCCGGCTGCAGTTACTGCTGTAGCATAAGAGGCTGCCCCCGGCCGGGCGGCGTCCTGCCGACAAGGCCCGCGGCCTGTCCGGCCAGCGTTGTCTGTCTGCGGCAAAAACCAGAGTGGCGTCAAGCCACCCTGGTTTTTTGTCATGTACATGCAGGCATGCGACAATAGCGGCTTTGGCTCAACGCTAAAGCGCTTTCCGCCTCACACAAAACCATGAGCTATCCAGAATACATCCTTACCTTGTCCTGCCTCGACCAGCGCGGGATCGTCCACCGCGTCTCCGGCTTCCTGGCGGACCACGGCTGCAACATCATCGATTCGGCCCAGTTCGGCGACGCCCAGTCCCAGCTGTTTTTCATGCGCGTGCATTTTTCGTCGGAAGATGCGGCGGTTGCCGAAGAGCGCCTGAGGGCGGAATTTTCCGCGCTGGCCGACACCATGCAGATGCAATGGCAGCTGCATGATGCGTGCAAGAAGCCGCGCCTGATGCTGATGGTGTCGAAAATCGGCCATTGCCTGAACGACTTGCTGTTCCGTTACAAGAGCGGTTTGCTGCCGGTGGAAATTTCGGCCATCGTATCGAACCATACCGATTTCTATCAGCTGGCCGCCAGCTACAACATTCCGTTCCACCACCTGCCCCTGGCCGCAGGCGCTTCCAAGGAAGCCAAGCAGGCGCAGGAAGCCAAGGTGCTGGACATCGTCGAGGCCAACAACATCGACCTGGTGGTGCTGGCGCGCTACATGCAGATCCTGTCGCCGGCCATGTGCACCGCGCTGGCCGGGCGCGCCATCAATATCCACCATTCCTTCCTGCCCAGTTTCAAGGGCGCCAAACCTTATTACCAGGCGCATGAGCGCGGCGTCAAGCTGATCGGCGCCACCGCGCATTTCGTCACCGGCGACCTGGACGAGGGGCCGATCATCGAACAGGACGTGGCGCGCGTCGATCACGCGATGGAGCCGGAAACCTTGACGGCGATCGGGCGCGACGTCGAGTGCGTAGTGCTGGCGCGGGCGGTGAAATGGTTTGTCGAACACAGGATCTTGCTCAACGGGCACAAGACGGTGGTGTTCAAGTAAGAATAAAAAAATGGCCTCGATGTGAATCGAGGCCATTTTTCTTTCATTGCATCGCAGGATGCCGGAGCGGCTTTCAGCGCAAGGCGTCTACCAGCTTTTCCAGCTTGACCGCATCGGCGCTGAATTGGCGTATGCCTTCCGACAGCTTTTCAGTAGCCATCGCATCGTCGTTCAGCATGGTGCGGAACGTAGTCTCGTCCAGGTCGATTTTCTTCAGGTCGCTCAGCTTCGCCTCTTCAGGGTTGAGCTTGCGCCTGACCGGGGCGTCGCTCTCGGCCAGTTTCTGCAGCAGGTCGGGGCTGATGGTGAGCAGGTCGCAACCGGCCAGTTCGACGATTTGCGAAGTGTTGCGGAAGCTGGCGCCCATGACTTCGGTGGCGTAGCCGAATTTGCGGAAGTAGTTGTAAATCTGCTTGACCGACTGCACGCCGGGATCGTCGGCGCCGCTGTAGTCCTGGCCGCTGGATTTCTTGTACCAGTCGTAGATGCGGCCGACAAACGGCGAAATCAGCTGCACCTTGGCTTCGGCGCAGGCAATCGCCTGCGGCAGCGAAAACAGCAAGGTCAGGTTGCAATGGATGCCGGCCTTCTGCAGCACCTCGGCCGCCCGTATGCCTTCCCAGGTAGAGGCGATCTTGATCAGCACGCGTTCGCGGTCTATCCCGGCGGCTTCATACAGCTTGATCAGGGCGTGCCCTTTATCGATGCTGCCTTGGGTATCGAACGACAGGCGGGCATCGGTTTCGGTGGAGACCCGGCCCGGGATGATTTTCAGGATTTCCTTACCGAAGGTGATCAGCAGGTGGTCGATGATGTCGGCAGTCGACAGCTGCGCGTGTTCCTTGACTGTCTGGCTCAGCAGCGGCTGGTACTCCGGCTTTTGCACCGCTTTCAGGATCAGCGATGGATTGGTGGTGGCGTCGCGCGGCGCAAACGCCTTGATCGACTGGAAGTCGCCGGTGTCGGCAACAATGGTGGTGAATTGCTTGAGTTGTTCGAGTTGGTTCATGGCAGCGTAGAAGGGCAGGGACGGTTAGTCGGAAATACTGCGCGGGAGTACTGCGGAAATACCACCTTGTCATTCTACGCAATTTACTGCGGTTTGCCACGCATGGACAGATCAGCAATATCCTGCGTGGCGCTAGCAATGCATTCAGCTGATGCGTTCTTCAGTCTGGGCATCGAACAGGACTGCTTTCGAGAGGTCGAACGCCAGTTGCATCTGGTCCTTGGGTTTGGCTGCAGCGCGCGGGTGGGTCCGGCAGGTGACGCGGGCGTTATTGAAGGTGGTGAACACCAGCGTGTCGGGGCCGGTAGGTTCGGTCAGCTCGACGGTGCAGCCGACTTCGGTCGGATGGTAGCTGCCATTGCTGTCGCTGACTTCCGAACCGCGTGCGCTCTGGGCGTCGGTAACGTGCTCCGGACGGATGCCAAGGATGATTTCGCGGCCGATCCAGGATGCGATCTGCGGATCCTGCGCTTGCACCGGCGCCAGCGGCAGCAGGGTTTTTTGTCCCGCGTGTTCGAGTTCGAACGCCGGGCCGTGGCCGTTGGCGACCAGGTTGCCGCGCATGAAATTCATCGATGGCGATCCGATGAAACCGGCCACGAACAGGTTGCTTGGATTGTCGTAGATTTCCTGCGGGCTGCCAAACTGCTGCACCACGCCGTCTTTCATCACGGCGATACGGTCGCCCAGCGTCATCGCTTCAATCTGGTCATGCGTGACATACACGATGGTGCTGCCCAGGCGCTGATGCATCAACTTGATTTCCGCGCGCATCTCGACCCGCAGCTTGGCGTCCAGGTTGGACAGCGGTTCGTCGAACAGGAACAGCGACGGATCGCGCGCAATGGCGCGGCCCATGGCGACGCGCTGCCGTTGCCCGCCCGACAGCAGGGCCGGCTTGCGGTCCAGCAGGTGGGTGATCTGCAGCGTGGTAGCGACGCGGTCGACGATCTGTTTCTGTTCTGCTTTCGGCACCTTGCGAATGCCCAGGCCGAACGAAATGTTCTCGCGCACCGTCATGGTCGGATACAAGGCGTAGGACTGGAACACCATGGCGATGTCGCGCTCCTTGGGCGCCACATCGTTGACGCAGCGGTCGCCGATCATGATCTGTCCTTCGGACACCGTTTCCAGCCCGGCAATCATGTTCAGCAGCGTCGACTTGCCGCAGCCTGAACCGCCGACCAGGATCAGGAACTGGCCGTCTTCGATTTCCAGGTCGATGCCCTTGAGGACTTCATTGCCGTTCGGGTAAACCTTGCGCACATTGCGAATTGATAAGCTTGCCATCTTTAAATCATTCCTTAAATAATTTTACTTATTTGTTATGGGGCAGAGCTGCCTGCCTTTAGCCCTTGACCGCTCCGGCAGTGAGGCCGCGCACAAAATATTTACCCGCCAGCAGATACACCACCAGCGTCGGCAAGGCAGCAATGATGGCCGCCGCCATGTTGACGTTGTATTCGGTCACGCCGGTGGACGTATTCACCAGGTTGTTCAGGGCGACCGTGACCGGCTTGGCGTCGGAGCCGCCGAACACCACGCCGAACAGGAAGTCGTTCCAGATTTGCGTGAATTGCCAGATGAAGCAGACCATGAAAATCGGCAGCGACAGCGGGAAGATGATTTTCCAGTAAGTCATGAAGAAACCTGCGCCGTCGATACGGGCCGCCTTGACCAGTTCTTCCGGCACTGTCACGTAGTAGTTGCGGAAGAACAGCGTGGTGAACGCGATGCCGTAGACGATATGTACAAACACCAGGCCGGGCGTGGTGTTGGCCAGGTCGACCGTGCCCAGCAGGCGCGCCATCGGCAGGATCACGACCTGGAACGGAATGAAGCAGCCCACCATCAAGGCGGTGAACAGGATTTCCGAACCGCGGAAACGCCAGTGCGCCAGCACGTAGCCGTTGAGCGAGCCGACGAAGGTCGAAATCAGGACCGCCGGCACCGCCATCCTGATCGAGTTCATGAAGAACGGCTCCAGGCCGTTGCAGTCGACGCCGGTGCAGGCGGTGCTCCAGGCTTTGCTCCAGGCCGCGCCGGTAGGAGACATGGGCAAGGACAGCAGGTTGCCCGAGCGGATCTCATCCAGCGTCTTGACCGAGGTGCTCAGCATGACGTACAGCGGAGCCAGGTAGTACAGCGCGCACAGGACCAGCAGCGCATAAATGACGATGCGGCCGACGCTGAGCTTGCTGTTTTCGTTATAGATGGTGTTGCTGGTGCTGTCAGCGGCCATTGCGCGCTCCTTTGGTTTCCAGGTACATCATGGGCACCAGCACTGCCAGTACGGTGGCCAGCATCATCATCGCCGATGCCGCACCCAAGCCAAGTTGACCGCGTGAGAAAGAAAACTGATACATGAAAATTGCGGGCAGGTCGGAGGAAGTCCCCGGGCCGCCTGCAGTCAGCGCCATCACCAGGTCGAAGCTCTTGATCGCGATATGCGCCAGCACCAGCAATACGCTGAAGAACACCGGGCGCAGGGCAGGAATCACGATGCGGCGGTAAATGGTCGGCAGGCTGGCGCCGTCGACCATGGCAGCCTTGATGATGCTGTCGTCGATGCCGCGCAGGCCGGCCAGGAACAGGGCCATCACGAATCCCGAGGATTGCCAGACGCCGGCGATCACCACGGTATAGATGGAGAAATCGGAATTCACCAGCCAGTCGAAATGGAAGTTGGCGAAGCCCCAGTCGTGCATCATTTTTTCCAGGCCCAGGCCTGGATTGAGGATCCATTTCCAGGCGGCGCCGGTGACGATGAAGGACAGCGCCATCGGATACAGGTAGATTGCGCGCAAAGCGCCTTCAGCGCGGATCTTCTGGTCCAGCAGGATCGCCATGATGAGGCCGATCGCCAGGCAGAACAGGATGAACAGGCCGCCGAAAATGCCCAGGTTGGCGGCAGCTACCCACCAGCGGTCCAGGCCGAACAGCGTGACATATTGATTGAAGCCGGAAATCTCGTAATTCGGCATCATGCGCGAATTGGTCAGCGACAGCCAGGCGGTGACGCCGATGAAGCCGTATACGAAGACCAGCGACAGGATGATAGTGGGCGACAATACCAGGCGTGGCATCCAGGCATCGGCGATTGCCGCAATGCGCCCTTGCTGCTTGGGCGTGTGGCTTGGACTCCCGGCAGCCGCAGCTGTGTAGGGGAGGGTGTGATCGGACATGCAAGTCTCCTGAAGCAGGATCAGAGCCGGCGCCGGCGGTGTTCTGTTGGACACCGCCGGACACGGCGGGGGCCGAATCGATGTTACTCGCTTCGGCCCCGGTTCTCATTTACTCTAAAAAAAACACTAGGCAAACAGCAAAAATACTCATTTACTAGTAATTTATTGTGTCTTTGCTGCTTTTGCCAGCGCCTGTACCGCAGCCTGCGAAGTCATGTTCGAATGCATGAACTTGGAAACGACGTCGAACATCGCGCCCTGTACCGCGGAGCTGACAGCCATGCCGTGCGCCATGCTTGGCTCCAGCGTGCCGGCTTTGCTGGAAGCGGCCATGTCGTCCATCGATTCGATGGCGCAGCTGTCGAACTTGGTGCGCGGGATGTCAGGGCGGACCGGGATCGAACCCTTGTTCAGGTTGAACACTTCCTGGAACTCAGGGCTCATGATGGCGGTGGCCAGGGTCAGTTGAGCCTTTTGCGAATCAGGATTCTTGACCTTGAACATGGCGATCGAGTCGATGTTGTAGGTGTACGACTTGGCAGTGCCAGGAGCTGGTGCACACAGGAAGTCCTTGCCTGGCTGCTTGCCGGCAGCGGTGAACTCGCCCTTGGCCCAGTCGCCCATGAACTGCATGCCGGCCTTGCCGTTGATGACCATTGCAGTCGCCAGGTTCCAGTCGCGGCCTGGAGCGTCCTTGTCGATATAACCCTTGATCTTGCCCAGCGTATCGAAGGTCTTGATCATGGTCGGGCCGGTCAGGGTGGCCGGATCGAGCTTGACCAGCGCCTTGTTGTAGAAGTCGGCGCCGCCTACGCCCAGCGCAACGGTTTCAAACACGGTCGCATCTTGCCAAGGCTGGCCGCCTTGGGCGACGGCGATGAAGCCGGCTTTCTGGATCTTGTCTGCAGCGTCGAAGAATTCAGGCCAGGTGGTCGGCACTTTGGCGCCGGCTTTTTTCAAGACTTCCGGATTGATCCAGAGCCAGTTGACGCGATGCACGTTGACCGGTGCTGCCACGTAATGACCTTGGTATTTCATGGTGTTGGAGACCACCTTAGGCAGCAGCGAATCCCATTTGCCCGCGGTAGCCGCGGCATCGATGTTCGCCAGCACGCCTTCCTGGCCCCATTCCTGGATCGATGGTCCCTTGATCTGCGCCGCTGTCGGAGGGCTGCCTGCGATTACGCGGGCTTTCAGCGCGGTCGTGGCGTTTTCGCCTGCGCCGCCGGCAACCGCAAAGTCTTTCCAGGTGACGCCCTTGGCTTCCATGATCTTTTTCAACTCAGCGACTGATTTGGCTTCGCCGCCCGATGTCCAGTAATGCAGCACTTCGACCTCAGCCGCGTGAACCGCGGCGGCGCTGGACAGCAGTGCAGTAGTTGCGAATACCGATTTTATTATTTGATTCAGTTTCATTCTTGTCTCCTGTGTTGAGAATTAATCTGCGATGAATACTTTGCTACCTGATGATAATCCTTGCAAAAGCTTGCCGGCACCCTATTGTGGTTGCCGCCAGGCCAGACACTGCTTTGTTGCTCCCACTTCAAACCTGCATGTACGCAACGGCCGGGAAATGCCGCAAGGCTACGTTCTTTTACCTGTTCGAACCCTGCGAAATTATCCGCCCATGTGTATCATGTGAAAAACTAGTAAAACTACATGCGATCTTGAGTTTCCCTGTAAATATGAAGGATTTACTCCTTACGCCGCTTGTAATTGTAGTAATGCTACATTAATATTGCAATATAAGTTTTTTATTTATTACAAAAATTTTGATGCAGCCAACTATTCCTTTTACTTTTACGCTGTTCGGAGCGACCGGCGACTTATCGATGCGGAAGATACTTCCGGCGTTGTTTGTTGCCCATCGGGAAGGGAAGCTGCACCAGGATGGTCGCATTATTTGCGTCGCCAAGCAGGATTTCAGCCAGGAAGACTACCTGGCGTGGGTCAGCAAGAGCGCCATCCCCTATGTAAAGAGCGGCGTGGCGGGAGCCGAGGACGATGCGCATTGGCAGAGCTTCCTGGCGCGCATCACTTACCTGCCGCTGGACCTGACGGACCGCGCCGGGTATCGGGCGCTGGCAGAGGCGCTGGCTGCCAGCAAGGCGGTGTCGGTGTTTTACCTGGCGACGTCGCCCTCGCTGTTCGAGCCGATCTGCGCCAACCTGGCTGCCAGCGAGATCGACCTGTCGCAGGCGCGGCTGGTGCTGGAAAAGCCGCTGGGACACGATTTGCTGTCGTCGCGCGCGATCAACGATGCGGTAGCGCGGGTCTTCGCCGAAGAGCAGATTTATCGCATCGACCATTATTTAGGCAAGGAAGCGGTGCAAAACCTGCTGGCCCTGCGTTTCGCCAATTCCTTGTTTGAACCGCTGTGGCGGCGCGAATCGGTGGCGCATGTGCAGCTGACGATCGCTGAACAGCTGGGTGTAGAAGGGCGCGGCGAGTTCTACGACGCCACCGGCGCCATGCGCGACATGGTGCAAAACCATCTGCTGCAGCTACTCTGCATGGTGGCGATGGAGCCGCCGACCTCGCTGGATGCGGATGCGGTGCGCGATGAGAAACTGCGCGTATTGCGCGCCCTCAAGCCGTTTTCGGCGGAAGACATGGAGCTCAAGGCGGTGCGCGGCCAGTACGTAGCGGGCGCAGTCGACGACAAATCGGTGGCGGCATACCGGCAAGAGCCAGGGGTAGGGGCGGAATCGCAAACCGAAACATTCGTTGCCTTGCATGCCGAGATCAATAACTGGCGCTGGGCCGGCGTGCCGTTTTTCCTGCGCACCGGCAAGCGCCTGGCGCAGCGCACGGCGGAAATCGTGATCACTTTCCGGCCTATCCCGCACGCCATCTTGCCGATGCCGGGCGGCCTGGCCGGCGGCAGCAGCAATCGCCTGGTGATCCGCTTGCAGCCGGATGAGTCGATCCAGCTGCATTGCCTGGCAAAGCAGCCTGGCGACGGCATGACAGTAGAGCCGGTGGCGCTCGACCTGGCTTTCGACCAGGCGTTCAAGCAACGCCGGGCGGAAGCCTATGAGCGTTTGCTGCTTGACGCAATCCGTGGAAATTTGTCCCTGTTCGTGCGGCGCGACGAACAGGAAGCAGCCTGGCGCTGGGTGGAGCCGCTGCTGCGTCATTGGCAAAGCAGCTCGGCCCCGCCCAAACCGTATATGGCAGGCAGCTGGGGGCCGACCGCATCGTTCGCGATGATGGCGCGGGCCGGCGCCCAGTGGCCGGAAGATCGTTGAGTCCCTGACCGAAAAATTTGCGAAGCGTGGCATGGCGAAGCAAGCGCCGCCGCCCATCCTACTAACAGTATTTAAGTGAAAGTTTTACACCATGTCTTCATCCACGATCATGAGCGCTAGCGAGAATCCGGCAACTAGCTATCTGGATGGTCCGCGCCTGCTGGCAGACGTCGGCGGCACCAATGCGCGCTTCGGCCTGGAGCGGGCGCCGGGCCAGATCGACTCGATACAGACCTTGCGTTGCGCCGACTATGCCGAATTTGCCCTGGCGGTCGAGGCATACTTGTCGGCCAGCCAGCATCCGCAGGTGCGGCATGCGGCGATTGCGATCGCGAACCCGGTACAGGGCGACGATATCAAGATGACCAACCACGATTGGGAATTTTCGATAGAAACCACGCGCCGCCGCCTGAACCTGGATACGCTGCTGGTGGTCAATGATTTCACCGCGCTGTCGATGTCCTTGCCGCACCTGGAGCAATCGCATTGCATCCAGGTCGGCGCCGGCAGGGCCCTGAGCGGCGGCGTGGTCGGCCTGGTCGGCGCCGGCACCGGGCTCGGCGTGGGCGGGCTGATTCCTACCGAAGGCCGCTGGATCGCGCTGGGCAGCGAAGGCGGCCACGTCACCTTTGCGCCGGGCGATGCGCGCGAGGCGGCGGTGCTGGCTTACTGCTGGCGCACTTATTCTCACGTTTCCGCCGAGCGCCTGGTTTCCGGCCCCGGCATTGAAATGATTTACCAGGCGCTGGCCGACCTGCAAGGTATTGCCAAACCTGAGCCTTTGCAGACTGCGCAGATTGTCGAACGGGCGTTGCAAGGCCAGGACGGCTTGTGTATGGAGGTGGTCGAATGTTTTTGTGCGATGCTGGGAACGGTGGCCGGCGACGTCGCGGTGACCTTGGGCACCCTGGGCGGCTTGTACATCGGCGGCGGCGTGGTGCCGCGCCTGGGCGAGTATTTCGCGCGTTCGCCGTTCCGCGCACGTTTCGAGAGCAAAGGGCGTTTCAGCAATTACCTGGCAAAGATCCCGACCTTTGTCATCACCGCGCCGTACCCGGCTTTTGTCGGGGTCGCGGCGATCCTTTCCGAGCACCTGGGCGGCGGCAATGCCGTGCCTATCCTGGAAAAGATCCGCAAGGCGCGCGACCAGTTTTCACCGGCCGAACAGAAGGTCGCCAGCCTGATCCTGGCGCATCCGCGCGCCGTGATGAGCGAGCCGATTTCAGAAATCGCCAGGCGCGCCGATGTCAGCCAGCCGACCGTGATCCGTTTTTGCCGCACCATGGGTTGCCAGGGGCTGGCCGATTTCAAGCTGAAGCTGGCTTCCGGCGTCACCGGCACGGTGCCGGTCGCGCATAGCCAGGTCCACGTCGGCGATTCCTCGCTGGATGTCGGCGTCAAGGTAGTCGACAACACCATTTCAGCGATGATGGAAGTGCGCGACAACCTCAACGCCGATACCTTGTCGCGCGTGATTGAAGTATTGAGCCAGGCCAGCCGCATCGAGTTCTACGGCTTCGGCAGCTGTGGCCTGGTGGCCGAGGATGCGCAGCAAAAATTCTTCCGCCTGGGCATTCCATCCTCGGCATATACCGATCCGCAGCTGCAGGAAGTTTCCGCCGCCATGCTGAAAAGCAGCGATGTGGTGGTGGTGATTTCGAATTCGGGGCGTTTGCGCCACCTGGCGCCGGCGGTCGAGGTCGCGGTGCATTCCGGCGCTACCATCATTGCGCTGGCGCCGAGCAATTCGCAGCTGGCCAAGCGCGCACATTACACGCTGGCGGTCGAACACGATGAAAGCAGCATGATGCACATCCCGATGGTGTCGCGGATCCTGCTGCTGCTGTTGATCGATGTGCTGGCGGTGGGCGTGTCGCTCAACCGTTCCAGTCCGTTTGCCGAACTGCAGCGCCAGGCCAAGCGCGGCATCCTGACCCATATCGCTTCACTGGGCGAATCGGACAGCGACAAGATCACCGCCGAGCGCGACGGCAAGCCGGTGCAATCGGCGCGCAGCGATCGAGAGGTGACCTTGTCGCCGAATGTCATTTCCCACATCAAGTAATCATCTGCAGCCTGCAGCCGCTTATTTTCTTCTTCCAGGAAAGTAAGCGGCGTCTTCCGGCGGTTCCGCCATTTCCCCTACGCTTTCGTCGCTTTGCATTCGTGCAAACCGTTCGCCCATAAAAAATGCCCATTCGCACGCGAATGGGCAAAGTCTGGGAGTTACCCAGGGACGTCTCTCACTAATTGCCACTCACGCGGCAAGCACAACAGTAGTGCTGGCAGGCTCAGCCGAGGCGCCGAGCTCAAGCGGCGCGCCGGCTGTTGCCTGCTGTCTTAGAACGAGTGGCTGATACCAGTGTAGAACGTGTTTTGGTTCTGTCCAGTCAGGCCAGTGCTGTCGCCGGTCTGAACTTGGAAATCGGTGTTCGAACCATTGCGGATAGTACCGACGCTCGCGTACAGCAGAGTGCGTTTGGACAGGTTGTAGTTGGCGCCCACCATGAACAGGTTTGCGCTGCCTACGTCGTGGTTAAGCTTGACGTGATAAGCCGCGCCGATCAGCGTCAGAGCCGGAGTCGCCTGGAAGTTGGCGCCGAGCCAGAACTGGTTGGCTTTGTTAGCTGCGCCAATGCCGCTGGTCGTCAGAGGCTGGGCCGGAGCCGACAGGTTTTGCCAGCCGGCATACAGTTTTGTAGCGCCGAACGTAACGTTGCCGCCGACAGTGATTTCCTTGGAGCGGGAGAACAAGTTGTCGTAAGTGCCGTTTTCGTCATGTGCCGTATCGTACATCGCCAGCAATTCATAGGTAGGCTGTACGAAACCGACTGCGATACCGGTGCTGTTACCGATTCCCGAACCAGTTGGTCCGCGTGTAGTCGATCCTGCAGCTTCGCCCGCACCGTACATGAGGTGCACATAGAGGCCGCCCATGTCTGGTGTGACGTATTGGATCTGGTTGCTGGTTTGTGGCCAGTTACGACCTTTGAACAAGGTCGACGTACTCATGTTCTGCTGGCCGGTAGGATCGATGCTCCATACCCGGTCGCTTGGCAGCGCCAGGTCACGGCCGATTTTCACGGTACCGAAGCCACCGTTCAAACCAACGGTCGAACGACGATTAAACAGGCCGGTGCCGTTGAAACGGCCGGTGTCGGCTTGGAAGCCGCTTTCTAACGTGAACAGCGCTTTCAGGCCACCGCCCAGATCTTCAACGCCCTTGAAGCCGATCATGCTGGTGCCCCACTCATTGCCGCCGATGCCCCATTGGCCGCCGCGGATGGTGTTGCCGTTTGCGTCTTTGCCTACTTGATTGCTTTGGTAGTTGATGCCTGCGTCAACGCGACCGTAGATGGTCACGCTGGTTTGCGCTTGGGCCGAGCCGACAAGGGCGCAAGCCAGGGCTGCTGCAACCGCGAGTGGCTTGGCCAACGGCATGGCTTTCAGAACAGATTTTCTCATTTCATCTCCTAAGTAAAAATGTGGCGTTGACCACTGCTTTCCGAGTCTTGTGTAGCTCGAAATTCTTGAACCGGACCTTCGTTCTTGCTTCTTGTAATGCCGATTTCTTTGTTGTTAAGAATGGTAAACCTGTTTATGAAATTTTTGTTTTATTTGTGTAGTTTTACTATATTTGTGTTGCTAATTTACAGCACCGGCAAATTTTTCATGCGTCGAATGCATAGTTGTGGCAACGGAAAGGTCTATTAAAAAATGCCCTTGTTTGGTGATTTTTTTATTTGTTTTCTTGTGGAAATTTTTTTATCTGTATTTTTACTACAAGTAATTTAGATACATTTATCGTGCAGTGCGGTATGGCGGGCCAACACCTTATATTTTTTCCAGCAAGGCCCGAACCTGCCCCAGTTGCGGCGGTTTGGCCCCGGCATTCAGGCAGGCGGCTGAACCGCAGGCAATCGAAAAGCGCAGGTGTTGCAGCCAGTCGGGTACTGCATTTTGGCTGCCCGATGCTGCAGGTGCAGCAGCTTCCTGTATCAGCGAATAGATCAAGCCCGCGATGCCGGCGTCGCCCGCACCCACTGTATCGACCACGGTGATCGGCGGCGGCGCTACCTGCCAGTACTGGTCGCCGGCATGGATCGCGGCGCCCTGGGAACCCAGGGTAAGCAGCACGGTTGCGTCCGGATTGAAGCCGCGCAGCGTCGCCAGGGCGGCTTCGGTGTCGCCGGTGCGGAACAGGCCGGCCAGGTCTTCATCCGAAACCTTGATCACATCCGCCAGCTGCGCCATCTTTTTCAGCACCGCGTCGTAACGCTGGTCCATCACGTTGCGGAAGTTCGGGTCGTAGCTTATTTTCACGCCGCGGCTGTGCAGGTCCTCTGCCAGTTCGATCAGGCGCGCCGCCAGCGGCGAGCGGGTCAGGCTGATGCCGCCGAAGTGCACCCATTGCGCAGCCTGCTGCCAGCCGCTCGGCAGCGCCCCCGGGTCGAACGACAGGTCGGCGCTGTTGTCGCCGATGAAATTGTATTGCGGCGGCGAGGTTTCATAGACCACCGCCAGCAACGGCGAACGCGCCGCGCGCTGCAGGAAGCGCAGGTCGAGGCCGGCTTCCTGGCTGGCAGCGTACAGTTCGTCGCCGAACCAGTCCTGGCTGATGGCGCCGGCAAACGCCGATGAAACGCCCAGGCTGGCGGCGGCGCGGGCCACGTTCCAGGTCGAGCCGCCGGTCTTGCTCAGCCACTGGTCGGCGCCGACCCGTATCAGGTCGGTGAGTGCTTCGCCGGCGCTGATGAATTGAGGAAAAGTGAGAACGGGTTTGTCAGACATGACAGCATCCATGCAATGTTTAAAGGAATTGATTCAAGTGCTTATTCAACTGAGTGCTTATTCAATTTATTCAAGCGGACTGCCGACCGCCGCCAGTGCTTCCAGGTACGCGCCCATCGGATGATAGAAATCGGTTTTGCCGTGCGGCGGTTTTTCCGGGCCATAGCGCCGGTTGTCCTGCCGCAGGATGCGGTACCAGCCGCCGCGTTCCTGGTCTATCAGGTGCGCGCTGCTGTAATCCCACAATTTGCCGTAGCTGACCCAGTAAGCCTGGTCGCCGCTACGCGCCGCCAGCAGCGCCGCGGTGGCCAGCGATTCGGCTTGTACCCAGAAATACTTGTCGCCGTCGCAGACGCTGCCATCCGGCGCCAGTCCATACACCATGCCCCCGGATGCCTGGTCCCAGGCGGCCGGCATGGTGACATCGAACAGCTCCCGCGCGCGCGGCAGCAGCCAGCCGGCGTCGCCTTGCAAATGCGGACGATGGCGCTCCAGCAGCAACAGCAGCTTGGACCACTCGGTCATGTGGCCGGGCTGGAAGCCCCACGGGCGGAACATGTTGCTGCTGTCGTGGCGGTTGTATTCCCAGTCCACGCTCCAGTCGGCATGGTAGTGTTCCCAGATCCAGCCGTCCGCCAGCGCCGCCTGGCGCACCGTGACGTTGTGCCCCAGCAGCTCGGCGCGCTGCAGGTAGCGTTGCTCGCCGGTGGCCTCGAACGCCGCAATCAAGGCTTCGCAGCTGTGCATATTGGCGTTCTGGCCACGGTAAGGCGACACCACGCCTGCCGGCGTTGCCTCGTCGGCGTACAGACCGTCTGCTTCTGACCAGAACAGTTTTTCCATCAGGTCAAAAGTGGCGGCGATGCCGTCGGCGGCTTCGCTGATGCCGATGCGCAGGGCATGGGCATGCGCCAGCAGCACGAACGCCAGGCCGTAGCAATGCTGGGTGCGATCGACGGCGACGCCGTTTTCGAGCACCCAGGCGTAACCGCCGTATGACGGTTGCCAGTGCTGTTGCTGCAGGAAGCGCAAACCATGGCTGGCTGCCTCGCGATATTCTTCCTTGCCGTCGAGGCGCCAGGCGAGGGCGTAGCAGAACACCATCCGGCTGCTGTTGACCAGGTGCCGGCTGGCGCTGTCGTAGACGCTGCCGTCGTCGTTCAGGTAATGGAAAAAACCGCCGGCTGGATCAATCGCGCGCGGATGGAAGAAGGCGATGTCGCGCCGCATCCTGTCGCGCAGGAATTCTGGATCGCGGTAATCGGGCGCTGGGGAATCTGGTCTCATGTCTGTATTTTTTATAGATGCGTCGCAGGCGGCACAGGGCGGCGTCAGCGAAAAAACGAATCGAACTGCATGTCGAACTGCTGCAAGGCTTTTTGCGCGTTCTGCATTTTCTTGCGGAATTCTGGGCCGCGCTTGAGCGCCAGGCCGACCGCCAGGATGTCGATCACCACCAGGTGCGCCAGGCGCGCCGAGATCGGCGTATAGGGATCGATGTTGAAGCTGAGGTCGATCGGCACCAGCACCGTGGCCAGCTCAGCCAGCGGCGTGCCGCTGGGGCCAAGCACGATGATGTCGGCGCCGCCTTTTTTGGCCAGCTGCACGCTGCGCAGCAGGGCGGCATTGCCGCCGCGCTGCGAAATGGCTACCACTGCATCGCCCGGTTGCAGCAGCGACGCAGCGATACTGTGGATATGCGGATCGGAGTAGGCGACGGTGGGAACGCCGGAGCGGAAGAATTTGTGCTGGGCATCTGCTGCCACGATACCGGAAGTGCCCTGGCCGTAGAACTCGATCTTGTTCGCCTTGAGCAGGACGTCCAGCGCCTTCTGGATCGCATCGGCGCTCAGGTGGTTGCGCAGGTCGAGCAGGGTGTTGATCGAGCGGCTGCAGATCTTGTTGACCAGGTCGGCGGCGATATCGTCCTGCGCCAGCATTTCGTTCGCGCCCGGCAGCGCCACCGCCAGGCTTTGCGCCAGCTTGAGCTTGAAATCGTGCCAGCCTTCGTAGCCGATGGCGCGGCAAAAACGCACTACCGTCGGCTCCGACACTTGTGCGTTCTTGGCCAGGGCGGTGATGTTTTCCGCCAGCGCCAGCTGCGGATTGTCGAGAATCGTCAGCGCGACCTTCTTCTCCGACTTCGACAGCAAGTCGATCTGGGTCCGGATCGCGTCCAGCAGCATCGTCATTCGAGTTCCAGCCCGGTCAGAGTTCTGGCAGCGCTTCTTCACGCCATTGCAAGCCGTCGCGCGCAATCAGGGCGCTGGCCGCAGCGGGGCCCCAGGTGCCGGCGGTGTACGGAATCGGATCGTCTTCTTCCTGGTCCCAGAATTCCAGGATCGGTTCTACCCACTCCCATGCCGCTTCCAGTTCGTCGCTGCGCATGAACAGCGTCAGCTGGCCGCGCAAGACGTCCAGCAGCAGCCGTTCGTAAGCTTCCATGCGCGGCGATTTGAAACTCTCGCGGAAATTCAGTTCCAGCTCGACCGGTTTCAGGCGCATGCCGTCGCCGGGAGTCTTGGCCATCAGGTTCAGGGTCAGGCCTTCATCCGGCTGCAGCCGGATCACCAGGCAGTTCGGCTCGAAGCTGCTGTTCGGCTGGGCGAAGATCGAATGCGGAATGGTCTTGAAACGGATCACGATTTCCGCCAGCGAATCGGCCATGCGTTTGCCGGTGCGCAGGTAAAACGGCACGCCGGCCCAGCGCCAGGTATCGACTTCAGCCTTGAGGGCGACAAAGGTTTCCGTGCGCGAGTGCGGATTGGCGTCGGCTTCCTTGCGATAGCCCGGTACGGCGACGCCTTCGACGTGGCCGGAGCGGTATTGGCCGCGCACCACGTTTTGCGCCAGCGTAGTCGGCGTGAACGGCTTCAGCGAGCGCAGGACTTTCAGCTTTTCATCGCGGACCGCATCCGGCGTGATCGATACCGGCGGTTCCATGGCAACGATGCACAGCAGCTGCAGCAAGTGGTTCTGCAGCATGTCGCGCAGGGCGCCGGAAGTCTCGTAGTAACCCATGCGGTTGCCGACGCCCAGCTCTTCGGCAATCGTGATCTGTACATCGGAAATCCATTCGCGGCGCCACAACGGTTCAAACAGCACGTTGCCGAAGCGCAGCGCCAGCAGGTTCTGCACCGTCTCTTTACCGAGGTAGTGGTCGATACGGAAAATCTGCGATTCGGCAAATACCTCGCCGACTTCGGCGTTGATCTGCTTGGCGCTGGCGAGGTCGCGTCCCAAGGGCTTTTCCAGCACTACGCGCGAATTGGAAGTGGCCAGGCCGCAGGCGGCGAGGTTCTTGCAGATTTTTGAAAACAGGCTGGGCGGAGTCGCCAGGTAAAACACATTGGTGATCGCGTGGTCAGGCCGCATGGCTTCCACCAGCGCCTTGTAGGAGGCGGTATCGGTGGCGTCCATGCCGACATATTTGATGCGTTTGCAAAAACGCTGCCAGACCGTGGCGTCCAGGCTTTCCTTGCTGATGTGCGGCTTGGCGTCTTGTTCTACGTGCTTGAGGAAATCCGCGTCGCTGCTTTCATGGCGCCCGATGCACAGGATGCGCGCCCCCGGCGGCAAGTCGTTGGCGCGGTCACGCGCATACATTGCCGGCAGCAGCTTGCGCATCGCCAGGTCGCCGGTACCGCCAAAGATTGCCAAATCGAATTCTGCAAGAGCCATGATAATTAAGACCTATAAATTGCTGCCGCTATTGAGAGATAGATGCAGGATGGTTGGCGCAGCCTTGGGCCTTCCCATCCTGCCGAGAAATATAACCCTGTTATGACAAAGCTGTACGCGCCAACGCGATCAGGCCGTTGGTTGAACTGTCATGGCCTTGTGGATCAGGAGCCGTGGTCAGTTCGCCCAGGATATTGCTCGCCAGGACCTTGCCCAGCTCGACGCCCCACTGGTCGAAACTGTTGACGTCCCAGATCACGCCCTGGACAAACACTTTATGTTCGTACAAGGCGATCAGCGCGCCGAGGCTGGCCGGCGTCAGCGCTTCCATCAGGATCGTGTTGCTAGGGCGGTTGCCGGGGAAAGTGCGGTGCGGCAGCAGGGCGGCGACCTGGTCGGCCGGCATGCCTTTGGCTTGCATTTCCGCTTGCACTTCGTCCGCGTGCTTGCCGCGCATCAGGGCTTCCGACTGGGCGAAACAGTTGGCCAGCAGCGCCGCCTGGTGGCCTGGCAGCTGGTGGCTGGCGTGCAGGGTTGCAATGAAATCGACCGGCGTAACGTCCGTGCCCTGGTGCAGCAATTGGAAATAAGCGTGCTGGCCGTTGGTGCCGACATTGCCCCAGATGATAGGGCAAGATGCTGCTTCAAGCGTGGCGCCGTCGAGGCTGACGCGCTTGCCGTTGCTTTCCATTTCCAGCTGCTGCAGGTAGGACGGGAAGTTGCCCAGGTCTTGGTGGTAGGGGGCGATCGATACCGAGCGGTAATCGAAGAAATTGCGGTACCAGACACCCAGCAAAGCCAGGATCACCGGCATGTTCTGTTCCAGCGGCGCATCCTGGAAATGCCGGTCCATGGCGTGGGCGCCGGCCAGGAATTCGCTGAAATGCTCGAAGCCGACCGCCAACGCAACCGGCAAGCCGATCGACGACCATACTGAATAACGGCCGCCGACCCAGTCCCAGAACGGAAACATATTGGCGGCATCGATGCCGAACGCGGTGACGCCCTCGACATTGGTGGAAACGGCAACGAAATGCTTGCGCAGATCGGATTCTTGCGCGCCGGCGGCATTCTGCAAAAACCAGTTGCGCGCCGAATGCGCATTCATCATGGTTTCTGCAGTGGTGAAGGTTTTCGAGGCGATCACGAACAGCGTGGTTTGCGGATCGACCTGCGTGAGCACGGCGTCAAGGTCGTCGCCGTCGACATTGGATACGAAGTGCGGCGTGAGGCCGGCCTGTTGATAAGGACGCAAGGCTTGGCACACCATCTTGGGGCCGAGGTCGGAGCCGCCGATGCCGATGTTGACGATATCCTTGATCGGCTTGCCGCTGTAGCCCAGCCAGGTACCGGAACGAACTGCGGCGGTGAAAGTCTGAACTCTTTCAAGCACCGCATGCACATCGGCGCTGACCTGCTGGCCGTCCAGTTCCAGGGCCGGCAGGCGCGGCGCCCGCAGGGCTGTGTGCAGGACTGCGCGGTGTTCGGTGGTGTTGATTTTGGCGCCGGCAAACATCGCCTGGCGCCGGGTTTCGAGCTGGCGTTCCCGGGCCAGGGCAAACAGGTGGCCCATGGTCTCCGCGGTGACATTGTTTTTTGCATAATCGAGGAACAGGCCGGCTGCCTTGACGGAGAACTGTTCAAAGCGCGACGGGGCGGCGGCGAACAGTTCGCGCAACGACGTATCTTTGACTGCTGCGTAATGGGCATGCAAGGCTTGGAAGCTGGCGGTAGTATTAAGCGCTGGTTGTGGCATATCCGGAGTCTTTATTGTCGGTCAGGAATTTATACGACTATACAACAGTTATCGGTAATTTCACTACAAAATATTTTGTAGCGCGCTTGTTTAGCGTGGCTTTGCGGTCCGCATTGGTCGGGCGGCTTGTGGTTTTCTCCAGATAACGGTCATAGCTTGTCGTACGGCTAAGAGTGCTGCTTCGTAGGTGAGGCGGGGCTGCCGTAAAAGATGGATGGGGGCAGGCAAGGGTGGAAAAAAGGGCGGCAAATTAGCGTTGCTGCATTATTTTGTAGTAAAATTTCAAATTCCTACTGTTTCAAGGATCTAATCATGTCTGTTCAAGCCAGCGTCGCCAAAGTCACCGAACGTATCGTTGCGCGCAGCCAGCCTTATCGTAGCGCTTATCTGGCGCGCCTCGAGCATGCGCGTCGCCAGGATGTACAGCGCGGAGCGCTGTCGTGCACCAATCTTGCACACGGTTTCGCCGCGTTTCCAACGAATGATAAATTGAGGCTGAAACAGGACAAAAGTTCATCGGTCGCGATCGTCTCTTCGTATAACGACATGCTGTCGGCCCACCAGCCGTTCGAGCGCTACCCGCAAATCATCAAGGATGCAGTCCATGCTGCCGGCGGCGTCGCCCAGTTTGCCGGCGGTACGCCAGCGATGTGCGATGGCGTGACCCAAGGCCAGCCTGGCATGGAACTGTCCCTGTTCTCGCGTGACGCGATTGCGATGGCGACTGCGATTGCGTTGTCGCACAACATGTTCGACGCTGCGGTCTATCTCGGCATTTGCGACAAGATCGTGCCGGGATTGCTGATCGGGGCGCTGCATTTCGGCCATCTGCCGGCGGTGTTCATCCCTGGCGGGCCGATGACCAGCGGCATGACCAACAAGGAGAAGGTGAAGATCCGCCAGCTCTACGCTGAAGGAAAGATCGGCCGCGCCGAACTGCTGGAGGCGGAAGCCAAGTCTTACCATAGCGCCGGCACCTGTACTTTCTACGGCACCGCCAACAGCAACCAGATGCTGATGGAAGCGCTGGGCCTGCATCTGCCGGGTTCCGCATTCATCACGCCAAACACGCCGTTGCGCGATGCCCTGACCGCCGAGGCGGCGCGCCAGGCATTGAAAATCACTGACCGTGGCAACCAGTATCTGCCGGTCGGCCATGTAGTGAGCGAGAAGAGCATCGTCAACGCCATCGTCACGCTGCTGGCGACGGGCGGCTCCACCAACCACACCTTGCACCTGGTGGCGATCGCCAAGGCGGCCGGCATCGTCATCGACTGGAACGATTTCGATGCGCTGTCCGCGGTAGTGCCGCTGGTTACCCGCATCTATCCGAACGGCGACGCCGACGTCAATCACTTCCATGCTGCCGGCGGCACCGGTTTCGTGATCCGCGAATTGCTGGATGCCGGCCTGATGCATGAGGATGTCAAAACCATCCTCGGCGACAGCCTGCGCGCCCATTGCGCCGAACCATTCCTGGATGGCGAAGCGGTGGTGTTCAAGCCGGCTCCCGCGGTGAGCGGCGACGATTCGGTGCTGCGCACGGCCACTGCGCCGTTTTCCGCCGACGGCGGCTTGCGGCTGCTGACCGGCAACCTGGGACGCTCGGTCATCAAGATTTCCGCGGTCAAGAAAGAGCATTGGGTAGTGCAGGCGCCGGCAGTAGTGTTCCATTCGCAAGAAGCGTTCATGAAGGCGTTCCGCGCCGGTGAGCTGGACCGCGATTTTGTCGCCGTCCTGAGCCATCAAGGCCCGCGCGCCAACGGCATGCCGGAGCTGCATGCATTGACGCCGGCGCTGGGCATCCTGCAGGACGCCGGCCGCCATGTAGCCCTGGTCACCGACGGCCGCATGTCAGGCGCCTCCGGCAAAGTGCCGGCAGCGATCCATGTGACGCCCGAAGTGCTGGCCGGCGGCCCGCTGGGCCTGGTGCGCGACGGCGACATGATCCGCATGGATGCCGAGCAAGGTATACTGGAAGCGTTGGTGCCGGCCGAAGAATGGGCGCAGCGCCAGCCGCTGGCGATCGACCTGACTGCCAACCACGTCGGCATGGGCCGCGAGCTGTTTGCCATGTTCCGCACCACGGTGAGCGCAGCGGAAGAGGGCGCCACCAGCTTTGGTTTGCCGCCCGTCCTGCACAATCCGGAAGCTGCCGCACATTCAGAACAACCACAGAAAGCAACGATATGACATCCACAAATCTCCTTTACGGCAACCAGCTGCTGGACATCATGCGCGCGTCGCCGGTGATCCCGGTGATCGCGATCGACGATATCGAGCATGCGGTGCCGCTGGCCAAAGCCTTGGTCGCGGGCGGGATCCGCGTGCTTGAAGTGACCCTGCGCACGGTGCATGGCTTGCCGGCCATCCGTGCCATCGCCGAGCAGGTGCCGGGCGCGATTGTCGGCGTCGGCACGTTGACCCAGGCTGACGAATTCGTCGCCGCGCGCGATGCCGGAGCGGTGTTCGGCGTTTCGCCCGGCTTGACGCCGGCCCTGATCGCCGCCGCCAAATCCAGCGGCCTGCCGCTCTTGCCTGGCGTGATGACGCCGTCCGAAGTGATGGCGGCGCGCGAAGCCGGCTTCCGCCAGCTGAAGCTGTTCCCGGCAGTGCCGGCCGGCGGCGTCGGCATGCTCAATGCGATTGCAGGCCCCCTGGGCGACGTCACGTTCTGCCCGACCGGCGGCATTTCGCTGGAAAGCGCACCGGATTTCCTCGCCTGCAAGAACGTCGCCTGTGTCGGCGGTTCCTGGCTGACGCCGAAAGATGTGCTGAAGTCCGGCGACTGGGCGCGCATCACCGCCTTGGCCGCTGCCGCCAGCAAATTGCGCAAGGCGCTCTGATTCATCCTCCTCCCTCCCGCCGCAGCCACGGTTAGCCAACTGTGACTGCGGCGGCGGCAAGCCGTATCTCGTTCTTCTCCCTGTTTTTCCATTGCCGCGTCAATCCCGGGATTTCGTCAAACCGGAATCTGCGGGTGCTCGACCGCGCTTCTGCTTGTCCGCTTTGCGGGCGAGGAGGACTCGGTTGGCACGATTGTTTTGATCTCATTGACCGCCGGATGTCATTCATTGTTATAAATTGAATTGCGTATATTGATAGTATTTAACTATATTTCCCATTGGAAATTATCAATATGAAAAGATGTTTTGGAACTTCATAATTTGCCGGCGTATCCCCGCACATGACAAAACATAGAGGCCAAATTATGAAGATATCCAGACAGTTTTCACTCTCGCGCATCGCGGCCTTGGGCTTCGGCGCATTGCTGGCATCCGCTGCTACCGCCCAAACCATGACCCGAGACAATGGCTCGCCGATCGGCGACAACCAGAATTCGCAGACCGCCGGTCCGAGCGGGCCGGACGTGCTGCAAGACACGCATCTGATTGAAAAGCTGCAGCGCTTTGACCGCGAACGGATTCCAGAGCGCGTGGTCCATGCGCGCGGCACCGGCGCCGCAGGCGAGTTTGTCTCCTCCGGCGATTTGTCCGGACTGACACGCGCCAGCCTGTTTGCCGCCGCCGGTAAAAAGACACCTGTGTTCGTACGTTTCTCTACCGTGATCCACCCAAGCGGCTCGCCGGAGACGCTGCGCGATCCGCGCGGTTTTGCCACCAAGTTTTATACCGACCAAGGCAATTGGGACCTGGTCGGCAACAACCTGCCGGTATTTTTTATCCGCGACGCCATCAAGTTTCCCGACATGGTCCATTCGCTGAAACCGTCGCCGATCACCAATACGCAGGATCCAAACCGCTTCTTCGATTTTTTCAGCCACCAGCCGGAAAGCACCCACATGCTGACGCGCGTGTATTCCGACCTCGGCATCCCGGCTTCTTACCGCATGATGGATGGCAACGGCGTCCACGCATTTAAAATGGTCAACGCGCAGAACCAGGTCAGTTATGTGAAATTCCACTGGAAAAGCCAGCAAGGCGTGAAGAATCTCACGCGTGCCGAAGCGGCCAAAGTACAGGGCGAAGATTTCAATAACCTGACCGATGACCTCTACGCGGCAATCAAGCGCGGCGAATTTCCAAAATGGGATCTGTACGTGCAGGTGGTGAAGCCTGAAGATTTGGGCAAATTTGCTTTCGATGCCCTGGACGCCACCAAGATCTGGCCCGGCATCGCCGAAACCAGGATCGGCACCATGACCTTGAACAAGGTGCCGGAGAATTTCTTTGAAACCACCGAATCAGTCGCCATGGCGCCCTCGCACCTGGTGCCGGGCATCGAGCCGTCGGAAGACCGCATGCTGCAGGGCCGCCTGTTCTCGTATGCGGACACGCAGTTCCACCGCCTGGGCGCAAACAACCAGCATTTGCCGATCAACCAGCCATTGGTGAAGGTGAATAATTACAACTCCAACGGCGCCGGCGCTGTCGCCAATCCGCCCGGGGATGTCAATTACCAGCCATCGCGCCAGGCCGGCAGCTATGCCGATGACGCGCAATACAAGGCGGTGCAGACGCCGCTGAGCGGCAGCACGCAACAGGCGCGTATCGCCAAAACCGACAACTTCAGCCAGGCCGGCGATTTCTACCGCGCATTGTCCCGGCAGGAGCAGGAGAACCTGATCGGCAATCTTGCCAGCGACCTGGTAAAAGTCGCCAATCCGGAAATCAAGCAAATCATGCTAAGCCATTTTTACAAGGCCGACGCTGATTACGGTACGCGCTTGACTGCCGCGGTGAAAGGCAACCTGGCTGACGTCCAGGCGCGGGCGAAAAAGCTCGAGGGCTGATTGCCCGGGCTTCGGTAGCCAGCCAGGCATGCAGCTGAAACTGGCCTGCATGCCGCGTCGCCGGCATCACAATGACATGCGAGATCGCCGTTTTCCGGCTGTCTCGCATTTTTGTTTATTCGGCGGAAAACAGGCTTGTCGCGGGCGAAAAAGCCTCTTTCGATCTCTTCTCAGACATTTGGGTAATAGCTTTCGACAAACCCATTACTGGACGTCATCAAGAAAATTGGCTATAATGACAAACTCTCAACAACATGGTGCTGCCTCAACGGCACATTTTTGGGTTTCGTGACTCGCGTCAGCGGGTTGTCTCACGCTTCGGCAACGCCGGAGTTTCGCCAAAGTCGGGGAATTCCTCGCATTCTTTGCCGCCCCACGCGGCAGTCGGCTTGTTCAATGTCCTCCCTGCGGGAAGACCGGACGAGATTATAAAAAATTGAATTTGCATGTCGCGCTGACAGGTTCCGGCTATGCCGTTCCGTGTTTTGCGGTCATGCAATATGCAGCGGAAAAGAAAAACCGTTGGCGTAGCCGCAGGCAAAAAGCCGGCGTGCCGCGCCACGCGTTTGCCGCCGCTGCCTGTGCAAGGGAGTAAGCATGACGAATCGCTATCGCAACGCCATGGCCGGCGCCGCCGTCACATTACTGGTCGTGGCCGCCATCGGCTGGTCGATCGGCCCTGCCGTCATCCGCCAGTACCAGGGCGACCTGGTCTACTACACCGGCCGTCATCTGGTGCTCGTGGCCTGGTCGATGTCGCTGGCGCTGCTGTGCGGGATCCCCGCCGGCATCGTGCTGAGCCGGCCGTACTTTTCCCGCCATGCCGAAAAATGGATGCAGATCTTCAATATCGGCAACACCATCCCCTCCATGGCGGTGCTGGCGCTGGCGCTGGCCATGTTCGGCATCGGCGACAAGCCGGCCATCCTCGCCTTGTGGCTGGCGTCGCTGCTGCCCATCGTGCGCAATACCTATGAAGGCCTGAAGCAGGTTTCTCCGGCGATGAAAGAGGCGGCCAAGGGCATTGGGATGCGGCCGCTGCAGGTGCTGTTCCGGGTCGAGCTGCCGAATGCCTTGCCGATCATCGTCGGCGGCGTCCGCACCGCGCTGGCGATCAATGTCGGCACCGCGCCGTTGTCCATCCTGATCGGCGGCGAGAGCCTGGGCGGCCTGATCTTCCCTGGCATTTACCTGAACAACCATGGGCAGTTGCTGCTGGGCGCCACCGCCACCGCCGTGCTGGCGCTGATGCTGGACGCGATCGTTTCGCTGGGCAGCAATGCTTACCTGAGCAAGCGCGGCCTGCTGCGCTGAGCGCCACCTATTCTGACAAGGAACAAACATGCATAAATTCCGTATGACAGCATTGCTGGCTTTTGCGCTCGGCCTGTTCGGCGCGATGCAAGCGAATGCGGCCGGCCTGGTGGTCGGCGGCAAGAACTTTACCGAGCAGCTGATCCTGTCGTCCATGACGCAGCAATACCTGAAGGCGAAAGGCTACACGGCCAGCCTGAAAAACGGCCTCGGCACCACCATCATGCGCCAGGCGCTGGAAAGCGGGCAGATCGACATCGTCTGGGATTACACCGGCACCGCGCTGGTCGTGTACAACAAGATAGATGAAAAGCTGGACCGGGACCAATCGTACCAACGGGTCAAGGAACTGGACGCGCCGAGGAAGCTGGTCTGGCTGCAGCCGTCCGAACTGAACAATACCTATGCCTTGGCGGTGCCGCGGCAACGCGCCGAGGAAGAGGGCTTGAACACCATCGAGGACCTGGCCGACAGAATCAACCGGGCCGGCAAACAGGATGCGGATAAAAAATACCTGATGGGCGTGGATTTCGAATTCGCTTCGCGCCCCGACGGCCTTGAGCCGCTGCAAGCGCTGTACGGCTTCAGCCTGGACCGCAGCCAGGTGAAGCAGATGGATGCCGGCCTGGTGTATACCGCCCTGCGTAACGACCAGCTGAATGCCGGCCTGACTTATTCGTCCGACGGCCGGGTGCAAGGCTTCGACCTGAAGCTGCTTCAGGATAACAAGGGGTTCTTCGCTTTTTACAGCGCAGTGCCGGTAGTGCGCCAGGAGATTCTGGACGCCAATCCGAAGCTTGCCGAACAGCTCAACGCGCTGTCGGCAAAGATCGATACCGCAAAGATGACCGAGATGAATAAAAAAGTGGATATCGACCAGCTGCCGATAGCCCAGGTCGCTGCAGATTTCCTGCGCGCCGAAGGCTTGATATAAGGATGCCGCATGAATTTTCTTGATTATTTGACGAGCGCCTGGCCAGAAATCCTGCAGCTCACGATCCAGCACCTGATGCTGGTGGGGATAGCGGTTGGCCTGGCGATCCTGATCGGCGTGCCGCTCGGCATCGTGATGATCCGCCACCGCTGGCTGGCCAGTCCGATGATGGGCCTGGCGACAGTCATCCTGACGCTGCCGTCGATCGCCTTGTTCGGCTTGATGATTCCGCTGTTTTCCCGCTTCGGCCAGGGACTGGGGCCGCTGCCGGCGATTACCGCGGTATTCCTGTACTCCTTGTTGCCGATCATGCGCAACACTTACCTGGCGCTGGATGGCATCGACCACGGCATCAAGGAAGCCGGCATCGGCATCGGCATGACGTTCTGGCAGCGCTTGCGGCTGGTCGACCTGCCTTTGTCGGTGCCGGTCATCCTGGGCGGCGTCCGCACCGCCGTGGTCATGAACATCGGCGTGATGGCGGTGGCGGCGATCATCGGCGCCGGCGGTCTCGGGGTCCTGATCCTGCACGCCATCAGCCAAAGCAACATGCAAAAACTGGTGGTCGGCGCGGTGCTGATCAGCGTGCTGGCGATTGTCGCCGACATGCTGCTGCAAGTGCTGCAGCGGCTGCTTACACCGAAAGGAATGCAAAAACCATGATTCAACTCGACCAGCTCAGTAAAGTATTCACCCAAAAAGACGGCAGCAAGGTCAAGGCCGTGAACGAAGTTGACCTGACGGTTGCTGAAGGGGAGATCTGCGTATTCCTGGGGCCTTCCGGCTGCGGCAAGACTACTACCCTGAAAATGATCAACCGCCTGATCACGCCGACTTCCGGCCGCGTGCTGCTGGACGGCGAAGACACTACCGGCCTGGATGAAGTCAGCCTGCGCCGGAAAATCGGCTATGTCATCCAGCAGGTCGGCTTGTTTCCCAACATGACCATCGAAGAAAACATTACCGTGGTGCCGCGCCTGCTCGGTTGGGACAAGAAGCGTTGCCGCGAGCGCGCTACCGAGCTGATGGCGATGGTGGCGCTTGATCCCAAGCGATTCCTGAGCCGCTATCCGCGCGAGATGTCGGGCGGCCAGCAGCAGCGCATCGGCGTGATCCGGGCGCTGGCGGCCGATCCTCCGGTTTTGCTGATGGACGAACCGTTCGGCGCGGTCGATCCGATCAACCGCGAATCGATCCAGAATGAATTTTTCCAGATGCAGCGGGCGCTCAACAAGACTGTCATCATGGTCAGCCACGATATCGACGAAGCAATCAAGCTGGGCGACAAGATCGCGATTTTCCGCGCCGGCAAGCTGGTGCAGGTGGACCATCCTGATACCTTGCTGGCGCGTCCGAAAGATGAATTCGTCGGCTCGTTCGTCGGCCAGGATGCTACCTTGAAACGGCTGCTGCTGGTGCGCGCCGGCGACGCCGCCGCCAATTCGGCGACGGTGCTGGAAGACGCCAGCATGGCTGCCGCCTATGGCGTGATGGACGATAACGACTACCGCTACGTGACGGTCACCAACGCCGCCAACCATGCGCTCGGCTATGTCGCCAGGCGCGATGCGCGCAGCGGGCAGGGCGCTTGCATCGACAAGATGAAGCCGTTCCCGGTCAGCGCGGCACCGGATGAAAACCTGCGCGTGGTGCTGTCCAAGATGTACAAGCACAGCACCAGCTGGATGCCGGTGATCGGCCAGGACAACAGCTACCTGGGCGAGGTTACCCAGGATTCGATCGCCGATTACCTGAGTTCCGGCCGCACGCGCGCTTAACCGGTTTCGTCCGGGCAGGGAAATGCGCGGGGTTTACGTCATGAGGCGTAAACCCCGCGTTGCATTTACAATGCAAGGTTTTGCCAGCCTCATTTCTCATTTCAAAATCCATGACCAGGTACCCAAGGTGTTCCCACGGAGCTAGCGCATGACGGCTGGCGTGATTGCTTTGGTATTGTGCGCAGCCTTGCTGCATGCGTCCTGGAACGCCATGCTGAAAAGCAGCGGCGATCGTTTATGGGCCATCACCTTGATGACCATCGGTTCTGCGGTGGCGTCTGTTCCCATTGTGCTCTGGGCGCCGCTGCCGGCCCCTGCCAGCTGGCCTTATATCCTGATGTCGGTGGTGCTGCATGCCGGCTACAACCTCTTTTTAGTCCGCGCGTACCGGGCCGGCGATTTCGGCCAGTCTTATCCGATCGCGCGTGGTTCCTCGCCGTTGCTGGTGTCGCTCGGCGCAGCCCTGTTTGCCGGCGAGCAGCTGGGAGTCCTGACCTTGGCAGGGGTGGTGCTGATCTCGGCCGGCATCATCAGCCTGGCGCAAATCAAATTCAGGCGCGGCAGCAGCGTGGCTGGCGGCCGGCAGCAGTGGGATGCGCCGCTGTCGGCGTTTACCACCGGCGTTTTCATCGCCGGCTATACCATCGTCGACGGCCTCGGTTCGCGCCTGGCCGGCAGCGCTGCGTCCTATGCCGGCTGGATGTTCCTGCTGGACGGTTTGCCCTTGCTTGCGATTTACCTGTCGATGCACGGCGGCCTGCGGATTGGCTTGCGCGAGCGCGCTACCTGGAATGCGCTGGGCGGCGGCGCCATGTCTCTGCTGGCATATGGCATCGTGATATGGGCGATCACGCTGGCGCCGATGGGACCGGTCTCGGCCCTGCGTGAAACTTCGGTGCTGTTTGCTGCATTGATCGCGCGCATGTTCCTGGGCGAAGCGCTGACTTTGCGCAGGCTGTTGTCCTGCGCGGTGATTGCGTTGGGGGCAGTGATGCTGGGCTGGTCGGCTTGAATTGACGCTGGCGGCAAGACAATAAAAAAGGCCGCTGGAAATTTCCAGCGGCCTTTTCATTTATTGCGAGGATTGCAGGGCGATCATCAAGATCGCCCAAGCTACTTAGCGGTCGCCGAACGAGCGACGGGCGCCGCTGTCGTTCGAACGATTGCCTTTGTAGCCGCCGCCACCGCCGTCTTTGCGCGGTGCGCCTGGCTTGCTGAAGGTACGGCCGCCTGGTTTGGCAGGGCCGCCACGATTGTCGCCTGGTTTCCAGCCGCCTGGTTTGTGGTTCGAGCGCGGAGCCGAAGCCGAACGCTTTGGTTCGAAGCCTTCAACCACATCGACCGGGATCAGTTGCTTGGTGAAACGTTCGATACGCTTGACGTTGACGCCTTCAGCGTGGTTCACCAGCGATACCGCAACGCCGTTACGGCCTGCACGGCCGGTACGGCCGATACGGTGGACGTAGTCTTCCGGGAATTTCGGCAGGTCGTAGTTGAATACGTGGGTGATGGCCGGGACGTCGATACCGCGAGCGGCAACGTCGGTAGCCACCAGCACGCGGACTTGACCGCGGCGCAGGCTGTCCAGGGTGCGGTTACGCGCACCTTGGTGCATGTCGCCATGCAGTGCGGCAGCAGCGAAACCGGCGATGTTCAGGCGGTCGGCGATCGTGTCGGCGTCACGCTTGGTGGCAGTGAATACAACGGCCTGGTCCATGGTGACGTCGCGCAGCAGGTGGTCCAGCAGGCGATTCTTGTGCGACAGGTCGTCGACGAAGTGAACCTTTTGCTGGATGTTTTCATGCTTGGTGGCCGAACCGGCGATCTGGATGATCATCGGATTCTTGGTGATGCGTTTTGCCATGTTGCCGACCACACCGTCCAGCGTAGCGGAGAACAGCATGGTTTGACGCGATTCAGGCGTTGCGTCGACGATTTTTTCGATGTCGTCGATGAAACCCATGTCCAGCATGCGGTCAGCTTCGTCCAGCACCAGGATTTGCAGTTGCGAGAAATCGATCTTGCCCGATTCCATGTGGTCGATCAGGCGGCCTGGCGTAGCAACCAGGATTTCAGGATTCTTCGCCAGCAATTGCATCTGCTTAGGGTAAGGCATGCCGCCCAGGATCGAGATCGCCTTGACGCGCTTCATGTGCGAACCGTACTTGTCGGTAGCAGTGGTTACTTGCAGGGCCAGTTCGCGGGTCGGCGTCAATACCAGCATCTTTGGCTGTGCCGGCTTGAAACGTGGACGCTCGCCGCGTGAACGGGAAGCTTGCATTTCTTGATTCGGTGTCTTGCCTGCGGCGGCCGGGGCAGCTTGTTGCTCCGAGGCGAATTTGTGCAGCGCAGGCAGCATGAATGCTGCGGTCTTGCCGGAGCCGGTTTGCGAGGAAACCAGCAGGTCACGGCCTTCGATGGCAGCAGGGATGGCTTGTTCTTGGACGCTTGTCGGTTTTGTGTAGCCAGCTTCGGTCAGTGCTTTGATAACGGACGTGTGGAGGCCTAGTGATTCAAAAGTCATTTTTTTCTTTCGTAAAGTGCAGCGTCATGAACTACAGACAATCGCTATGCGATGAATGCAGCGAACGCAAAAAAGCAACGCCAACCAACGAAATGACTAAGAAACAAATACAAAGAAATTTCGGCACAAAAGCTTTGCGCCGGGACGGTGTCAGGATCGACACACAAGGCGGGAGGGCTTTTACAATGCGATGTTCCAATTTGAGGCCGGAACACGCTTAGGCTTGCGCAGCTACTTATTGTTTTTTACAGCGCCACCGGATCAGGACCCGGTAACTTGCTGTCTGCGTTCGTTATTGCAACGCAGCACAGAATAATACAATACTTTTACGGTTGATGCACCTTATTCATGCGATTGCCGCAAATTAGGCCGGGTTTGCGGCTGTACCGTTGTTTGCGGCGCATTTTCAGGGATTGCAGTTGAAGCATAGGCAACTGTTGTTGCAGTCGGATAATGCCGTCGCCTGGATAGCCTGCAGACAAACGCCCAGCTATGCCGGGCGTTTGATTTGTTTGTGCCAACCGCGTGCGGCAGCTTCTTGCTGCTGCAGATTATTCGGCGATGCCGCCCACCACGTGCGAGAAACCGCCGTCGACATAGGTGATTTCACCGGTGATGCCGCTGGACAGGTCCGACAGCAGGAAGGCGGCGGCGTTGCCGACGTCCTCTACGGTCACATTGCGGCGCAGCGGGGCGTGCTCGGCGACAAAACCCAGGATCTTGCCAAAACCCTTGATGCCGCTGGCGGCCAGGGTCTTGATCGGGCCGGCTGAAATACCGTTCACGCGCACGCCCTTGGGGCCTAGCGAGCCTGCCAGGTAGCGCACGCTGGCTTCCAGCGACGCCTTGGCCAGGCCCATCGTGTTGTAGTTGGGGACCACGCGTTCCGAACCCAGGTAAGTCAGCGTCAGCAGCGCCGAATTCGGGCGCAGCATCGGCAGCGCGGCTTTCGCCATCGCCGGGAAGCTGTAGGCGGAAATGTCGTGCGCGATCTTGAAGCCTTCACGCGACAAGCCGTCGAGGAAATCGCCCGCAATGGCTTCGGCGGGAGCAAAACCGATGGCGTGGACCAGGCCGTCCAGGTGATCCCAGGACTTGCCGAGGTCGGCAAACAGAGCGTTGATCTGCTCGTCGCTGCCAACGTCGCAGTCGAAAATCAGTTCGCTGCCGAATTCTTTGGCGAAATTGGTGATGCGTTCCTTGAAGCGCTCGCCGACGTAGGTGAAGGCCAGCTCGGCGCCTTCGCGCTTGCAAGCTTGCGCAATGCCGTAAGCAATCGAGCGGTTGGACAGCAAGCCCGTGATCAGAATTTTTTTGCCTTGCAGGAATGCCATATTGACTCCAGAGATGCGCGCCGCGGGTGCTGCGGACGCTTGGGTGTGTAGTTCTTGTTGAACAGGGCAAGATTGTAGGGGTTCGCCGCGCTCACGGCAACTCTGGCGGCTTGTTCACCAATCATGCATTTTTGATATCGGGCATCGAGTGAAAAAAGCCCATGGTGCGCGCAAGGCGGCGCCATGGGCCTTTTTGACCGGCATTGCTGGAGCTATCAGCCGCGCGAGCCCCGGGAGGACGCCAGGACCACCGGTTTGGTGTTCTTTTTGGCCGCGACCTTGTTCTTGCTGCCGCGGCTGGCGCTTGCCGTTGCCTTATGGTATTGCACGTTGTGGCCGGCTTTCCTGCCGCCGGAATTCGAGGCCACCATGCGGTTCGGCACTTGCAGCTGCAGGCTTTGGCCATGGCTGACGCTGTCGCGGTGCAAGCCGTTCCAGGCTTTCACCTGCGCCACGCTGACGCGATAGCGCGAGGCGATCGAAGCCAGGGTGTCGCGCTTGCCGACCTTGACATAGATGCGGCGGGTTTCAGGCGCGTCCGGAGTGACTGCCATGGTGGCGTTGTCGGCTACTTCGGCGGTGATGTCGCTGCTGGCGGCTTCGGTTTTCGGCACCAGGATGGTAGAGCCGGCCTTGAGCAGCATTCTTGGCGGTATGTGGTTGACTTCCCGGATGATCGCCGGCGTAGTGTCGAAGCGGGCGGCGATGGTTTCAATCCGTTCGCGGGCGCTGCTGACGGTATGCGAGGTCCAGGAAGAAAGCGTCTGGGTCCATTTGGTCAGGTTGTTCTTGAATTTCTCTGCATTGCTTTCGGGCAGCAGGATCTTGGTGTCGCTGCTGCCGATGATCACCGGCCGGTTGAATTGCGGATTCAGGGCCTTGAATTCATCCAATGACAGCTCCGCCAGCTGGGCCGCTACCTTGACGTCGATATCGCGGGTCTTGCCGATGGTGACGAAGTACGGCTGGTTGTCGACCTTGGGCAGCGCGATGTTGTACATCTCCGGCGCGGCGATGATGTTCTTGACGGCTTGCAGCTTGGGTACGTAATTGCGGGTTTCCGCCGGCATCAGCGGCGCCAGGCTGTTGAAGTCGATCGGCAGGCCGGCGGCCTGGTTCTTGTTGATGGCGCGCTGCACCGAGCCTTCGCCCCAGTTATAGGCAGCCAGCGCCAGTTGCCAGTCGCCGAACATGCCGTACAGTTTTTGCAGGTAAGTCAGCGCTGCATCGGTTGAGGCCAGGACGTCGCGGCGGTCATCCTTGAACATGTTTTGCTTGAGATTGTAGTCGCGCCCAGTGGCGGGCACGAACTGCCACATGCCGGCGGCCTTGGCGCTCGAATAGGCTTGCGGGTTGAACGCCGATTCGATGAACGGCAGCAAAGCCAGTTCGGTCGGCATGCCGCGCTTTTCCAGTTCTTGCACTACATGGAACAGGTAGCGCGAAGCGCGCACCGTGGTGCGTTCGAAATATTCCGGGCGGGCGCTGTAAAAATCGGTCTGGCTGACTACCTGCTGGTTGTCCAGGTCAGGGATGCCGAAACCCTTGCGGATGCGTGCCCAGATATCGATCTGTTCCATGCCGAGCATGCCGGCGCTGGGGTCGTTCGGGTCGATCAGGCTGAAAGTGGGGGTATAGATGGAAATGTCGTTGGCCTGGGCCAAGAGCGGAGTGCCGAAAAAAGCGAGCGCGGCAAAAGCGAATGTCTTGAGTTTTAGCTGATACATGGGTTCAATTTATGTGACCGGGATGTAATCAACCGGTAATAATGGATTAGACGCAGTGTACGTAAGGCGGTTTTCTCCCGTCAAGCGGAAATTGCACTGTTACAAGAGATAAGTGATTGATTTATCAGGTATTACTTTTAATAAATCGATATGCGGAGACTATCTAACCGGCAATCACAATCAATGACGATGAGTGCGGCCTCGGATTGCCGGATTACTTGAAATTGTTTTTCCACTCGCGCAGGGCGGCAAATGCCGCCACCGGATCGGCTTGCCTGGCCTGGTCGCCGAGGCGGCCGCTGGCTTGCAGGCTGGCAATAATGGTTGCTTGCTGGTAGCGCAGGAAGGGATTGGTGGCGTTTTCCAGGGCGATGGTCGACGGCACGGTGGCTTGCTGGCGTTCGCGTTTGGCTTGTTCGCTGGCCATGCGGGCGAACAGGGCCGGATTGTCCGGCTCCACCGCCAGCGCAAAACGCAGGTTCGACACGGTATATTCATGCGCGCAATACACCTGCGTGTCCGACGGCAAGCGGCTCAGCTTTGCCAGCGAGTCGACCATCTGCGCCGGGCTGCCTTCAAACAGGCGGCCGCAACCGCCGGCAAACAGCGTGTCGCCGCAAAACAGCCATGGCTGGCCTTGCGCCACATAGGCAATGTGGCCGCTGGTGTGGCCTGGCACATCCAGCACCGACAACGTCAGGCCTAACTGAGGAACGGTGGCGGTGTCGCCTTCCTTGAGCGTCTGGCTGACGCCGGCGATGTCTTCTCCGGCAGGGCCGAATACCGGTATGTCGAAGTGCCGCAGCAAAGTTTGTACGCCGCCGACATGGTCAGCATGGTGATGTGTCAGTAAAATAGCGACAAGTGTCAGGCCATTGGCGTCGAGCGCAGCCAGGATCGGCTGGGCATCGCCGGGGTCGACCACCGCCGCATGGCGGCCATCGTGAATCAGCCAGAGATAATTGTCGTTAAATGCCGGCACCGCCAATACGCTTAACGGCTTATCCGATGGTTCACTCAATGAGTTATCAATTAAGGCAGGCATGGCACATCCGTCGTCAGAAAAGTCCATTATAGCGCTCGGCCCCTGGCTGCAGACGCCCACCGGCAGCTACATGCTGGAATGGGAGCAGGCGCGCCTGGACGCGATGACGGCGGATATCTTCGGTTTCAACGCGATGCAGATCGGCGTGCCGCAAATCAAATCCCTGCAAGCGAACCGGATGCGCCACAAATGGCTGACAGACAGCCGCCTGCCGGAAGCGGGCGAAGCGCAATCCGGCGTGGTGGTGACCCACGATTTTGCCGAACTGCCGTTTGCCTCGCAAAGCCTGGACCTGGTGGTATTGCCGCATGTGCTTGAGTTCGCAGCCGAGCCGCACCAGATCTTGCGCGAGGTCGAACGCGTGCTGATTCCGGAAGGGCAGGTTATCATCTGCGGTTTTAATCCGGCCAGCTTGTGGGGCGTGCGCCAGACCGCCGGACGCATGTCGGGCGTGCATTTCCTGCCGCAGAACGCTGAATTCATCAGCCTGCTGCGCCTGAAAGACTGGCTGAAACTGCTGAACATGGAAGTCAACCGCGGCCATTTCGGCTGCTACGCGCCGCCGTACACCAGCAGCAAATGGCTGCACCGGTTTGCGTTCATGGAAAAGGCCGGCAATCGCTGGTGGCCGTATTTCGGCGCGGTATATATCGTGCAGGCGATCAAGCGGGTGAAGGGCATGCACCTGGTCGGCCCGGCGTTCAGCAAGCAGGTGATCAAGGCTGCGCGCGGCGTGCCGGCCACCAACAAGATACACAAGACGGACCGGAATGGCGCCGAGTAGCCAAGGCAAGGTTCTCAAATATAACAAGCAGCGAAAGTGAAACAGACAAGCATGGATAAAGTAGAGATATATGCCGATGGCGCCTGCAAGGGCAATCCCGGGACCGGCGGCTGGGGTGCGCTATTGGTAGCGGATGGCAAGGAAAAGGAATTGTTTGGCGGCGAACGCAATACAACCAACAACCGGATGGAACTGAAAGCGGTGATCGAAGCGCTGACCGCCCTGACTCGTCCTTGCGAGGTGACGGTATTTACCGACAGCCAGTATGTGCAAAAAGGGATCAGCGAATGGATCCATGGCTGGAAGGCGCGCGGCTGGAAAACCGCGGCGCGCGAACCGGTGAAAAATGTCGACCTGTGGCAAGCACTGGACGCCGCCCAGGCCCAGCATAAAATCGAATGGAAATGGGTCAAGGGCCATGCCGGCCACGTCGGCAACGAGCGCGCCGACCAGCTCGCCAACCGCGGCGTGACCACGGTTGTATAAAGCCGCCATGGCCAGCCGCGCTGTTTGCGGCGCGCTACTATAAATAGATGTTTGTATTGAAGATTAAGTGACCATGCGACAAATTGTTCTGGATACCGAAACCACAGGCCTCAACCCGCGCACCGGCGACCGCGTCATCGAAATCGGTTGCGTGGAACTGCTGAACCGGCGCCTGACCGGCAATAATTTCCATCGCTATATCAACCCCGAGCGCGATTCGGAAGAAGGCGCGCTGGCAGTCCACGGCCTGACCACCGCGTTCCTCAGCGACAAACCGAAGTTTGCCGAAATATTCGACGAACTGCGCGAATACATCCGCGGCGCCCAGGTCATCATCCACAACGCCCCCTTCGACCTGGGATTCCTCGATGCCGAGTACAAGCTGCTAGGCAAGGGCGCATTTTCCGGCGATATCGCCGGCGTCATCGACACCCTGGTGCAAGCCAAGGAAATGTACCCCGGCAAGCGCAACTCGCTGGACGCCCTGTGCGACCGCTACGGCATCTCCAACGCCCACCGCACCTTGCACGGCGCCTTGCTCGATTCGGAATTGCTGGCCGAGGTGTATCTGGCGATGACGCGCGGCCAGAACAGTTTCAGCATCGATCTCGGAGCAGGGCATGAGGATGCGGATGGCGGCGGTGCGGCGCTGGAGCTGCTGCCTTTGGCCGAAATCGTGGTGCGCGCGGCGAGCGCGGAAGAACTGGCTGAACATGAGCTGCTGCTCAATGGCCTGGACAAGGATGCCAAGGGCGCGTGCATCTGGCGCCAGCCGGCTGCAGATGCGGTGGAAAACCCGCCGCAAAACTGATCTTGTAAAAAATCCATACAAGACACTAGCCACGAACGAGATTTGCCATTATAATTTCGCTTCTTTAGGCGCGTAGCTCAGCTGGTTAGAGCACTACCTTGACATGGTAGGGGTCGTTGGTTCGAGTCCAATCGTGCCTACCAGTATTCTCGATGTTGTGGGAATGCTGGGATAAATCGAGAGCAACTCCCGGTTTATTTTATGAAAATCGTTTTGGCAAATTATGGATGGAAGCGCGGTATGGCTTCCATTTTTGCTTTCTATCTCCCGCATCCGCGGAATCAGTTCACTTTATATCGGCCGTAAATAATATTTGCATTTGCGCGAGCTAGCTGGCGGCCGATGTGTGTCCGGTTGTTGACGAGAGCCGGACCTCGATGCAATTCAATACGCGCATTTTTTTTGCCGCGGCCATAAAAATGCCTAGCTGTCGCAGATCGCCAACAAGAATGTGAACTCTTGCAAAATTCGCTATTTTCCAAGTATTTCCCCTTGGTAACTAATGATGTTGGCAGTTATGATTTGGTGAAATATTTATCAAGCAAATTCTCAGTAATATTCATTGCCAAAAAAACCATAATATTGATGTCGATTTAATTTCCAGGGGCGCCGCATGAGCAGTGTGTTCAAGTCTTTGATAATGGGGCGTCAGCATGGCCGCATATTGCGGCTCTCTTTCCCGCACGACGATGGTCCCCAAGCCCAGCTCCTGGTTAACAAACTCGATGCAGTAGAAAGCTTGTCCCGCGATTTCGAATTCAATGTCGAATTGTTGTCAGATGATCCGGCATTGGCGCTCAAGGATTTGCAAGGCAAGCTGTTCAGCGTAGAGCTGGTGCGGGCCGATGGCAGCCTCCGCTATTTCAGCGGTTTTTGTTTCGAGTTCCGTTTGACCAGGACCGATGGCGCGATTACGTTCTACCAGGCCAAGCTGGGTCCGTGGCTGCAGTATCTGCGGCTACGCAAAGACAATTACATTTTTCACGGCAAGACGCTGCGAGAGCAGACGGAAAGCATCTTCAGCGACTACGGCACCCATCCCGACTGGGATGTGCGGGTGCGCGGCGACGATGCGGCGATGACCGACGCCTGCCAGTTCGACGAGAGCGATTTCAATTACCTGCACCGGCGCTGGGAAGCGGCCGGCTGGTCGTACTGGTACGAACATACCGAAAAGGGTCACAAGCTGATCCTGACCGACGATACCACCCAGGCCGCGGCCATCGACAATGGTCCCGACATACGCTTCCAACGCCACGGTGGCGCGACCGAAGAAGACGGCATAGGCGACTGGTCGCCGGTGCGGCAGATCGTGCCGGGCAATGTCACGCTGGCGGGATTCAATTTCAAAAGTCCCGTCCCGTTCAGTGCAGGCGTACCGACCCTGAACAAGCAAGGCAACGTCCTCGATATCGAATCCTATGAATATACCGGCGCCTATGGCGCCAAGGATGCCGGGGATGCGGATAAACTGGCTCGATTGCGCATGGAAGAAATCGAAGCGGCCGGGAAGCACTTCGAGGCAGCCGGCAATAACCGCTCGGTGCTGCCTGGGCGTTATTTTCGCCTGACCAGCCACTTTGCCTTCAATCCCTTCGGCAGCAAAGAAGAGGCCGGCAAGAGCGAGTTCCTGATCCTGTCGGTGCATCATGTCGCCATCAATAATTACCTGCAGCAGGCCGATGAAAAAGCGCACTACGATAACCGCCTGACCTGCATCCGCAAAACGATTCCATGGCGGCCAGGCCGGGGTTTCAATAGCGCCGCCACAAAAATCCTGGGGCCGCAAACCGCGACGGTAGTCGGTCCGTCCGGACCAGACAGCATCCATACCGACGAATACGGCAGGATCCGTGTACAGTTCCATTGGGACCGCATCGGTAACAACGACGAGAAGAGTTCGGCCTGGGTGCGCGTCGCCAGTTCGTGGGCCGGCGGCCAGCTCGGCGCCAAAGCGATTCCCCGGGTTGGGGCCGAAGTGATTGTGATGTGGCTGGACGGTAATCCGGATCGTCCGCTGGCGACTGGCGCTGTCTATAACCAGCGCAATATGCCGCCGTGGAAACTGGCAACGCAACAGGCGCTGATGGGTTTGCGTAGCCGTGAGCTGACGCCGAACGGTGGCAACGCTGCCGGCGGCCGCAGCAATCACTTGATCCTGGACGACACCAACGCCAAGATCCAGGCGCAGCTCAAGAGCGACCACCAGCACAGCCAGCTGAGCCTGGGACATATCACTCGCATTGAGGACAACGCCGGCCGCAAGGATGCGCGGGGCGAAGGCTGGGAGCTGCGCACCGACGGCCACGGGGTGGCGCGTTCGGCCAAGGGTATGCTGATTACCACCGAAGGCCGTGGCAATGCAGCGTCGCACATGAAAGACATGGGCGAGACTGTGCAACGCCTCACCTCGGCGCGTGACCAGCATGAAACACTGGCCGACATGGCGCAGCAGGCGGGGGCACAGGACAAGCAAGGGCAGCAAGCCGATATTGCCAAGATCCTCAAGGCGCAAAATGATGCCATCAAAGGCAGCGGCGCCAGCAGCGATGGCAGTTTCCCCGAACTGGCGGAACCGCACCTGGTGTTGGCCAGCCCGGCCGGCATCGAGACCAGTACCGCCCAATCGACTCATATCGCTAGCGGTGAACACACTGCAGTCACTACCGGTAAGAGTTTGTCGATCGCCAGCGGCGACAGTCTGTACGCCAGTATCACGAAAACTTTTCGCCTGTTTGTACAAAAAGCGGGTATGAAGATGGTCGCAGCAGCTGGTGACATCGATGTAACGACCTTGAAAGACAGTATCAACCTGCTGGCCAAACTCAATATCACGCACACAGCGGACCGGGTCATGATCACTGCCAAGGAAGAGGTCGTGATCAATGGTGGCGGCAGCTATGTCAAATACAATGCCGGCGGAATCGAACACGGCACAAATGGCATCTATGTTGCCTACGCCGCCACGCATAGCCTTCCCGGGCCAAAGAATCGTTCAGTCGATCTGCAAAATTCTGGGGCCCCAACTCCATTCGACAGGGAAGTGGTTTTCCATCATGTAGACGACCAGAACAGCGCCGCCGCCAAACAAATGTTCAAGCTCGATCGGGATGGCGCTAGCGCAGCTGGGCCTGTCACGGGATCGGACGGCAGTACTCAAATGCAACGCTCCGATGGCCCCGAATTTTACAAAGTCCGCTGGCTTGGGAGGGCCAAATAATGACGGTTCAAGGTGATGACCAAGACATCTGGCTCGATTTCACCCTAGGGGTAAACCAATCTGCCGAGGTTGGTGTTCAAACCACCCCGACTAACGACAAACGTAGGATTAGAGTACGCGTGCCTCCGGGCAAACTGATTCCGGTCGTATTTTTTCCTGGCATCATGGGCAGCAATTTGCGGCTGTCCAAAAAGCGCCAAGCAGAGATACAGCGTCAGGATAATCGCTCCTGGCGCCCCGATGACAAGGGCGATGCTTTGAAGCGACGTAATGCATCAGCAGCGGAGCGTCAAATGCGTCTGGACCCCGACGAAGTCGAAGTAGATCACTATGAAATCTCCTACGATCAAGACAAAGATCGTTTCGAGTCCACTGGCAATGCAACACAAACTTCAGATAGCCGCCATGACAATGTGCCGGACAATCTCGCGGATGTGAGTAAGTTGTTGATGAGCGATCCCAAGCTTGAAAATGATCACCACCCACTTACCGCAGGACATGAGCAACATTTTAGCGCTGCACAAAAGGCGCGCGCTCGCGGGTGGAGCGAAGTCATGTTTGGCTCTTACGGCGAAATCCTTATGCTGATGGAAAAGCAGCTCAACGACATGCTTAAGGCTGATGGCGCTAAAGTGGAAGTGTCGGCTTCCTGGGCGAACAAAAGTAACGCCCAAGCTTTAGTTGGACGCGCACCCGAGAGTTTTGGTAATTCAGACGCTCCAGCACTTGCTGAGACCGATATTAAAAAAATTGGCAACTGCTGGTATCCGGTGCACGCCTTTGGATACAACTGGCTCAAGAGCAATGGTGATGAAGCCAAAGATATCGCCCCGCGCATTCAAAAGCTTATTGACACTTACAACCAGAATGGTTTCGATTGTCCCGGTGTCATCCTCGTCACCCACAGCATGGGCGGGTTATTGGCCCGAGCTTTGATACACCCCGATTATGGCAATCTGAAAGACAAGGTGTTGGGCGTGGTTCACGGGGTTATGCCGACAACGGGTGCCGCCGCAGCCTACAAGCGCTTGCGCGCGGGCTTTGAGGGCAGCAACAAAACATGGTGGCACTTCCTCGATGGAATCCAGGGCGGCATCGTCAAAGGTGTATTGGGCGATAACGGTCAGGAGGTAACTGCAGTATTGGCCAATGCACCGGGTGGATTAGAACTACTACCTAATAAGGTGTATGGCAGCGGCTGGCTCATAGTACAAGACAGACAAGGCAAAGATTTAATGCCTGCTCTACCCAAAGAAGACCCTGCTGCAGAGATTTATACGCAAGCACAACCACAGTGGTGGCGGCTGATCAATCCAGAATGGATTGATCCAGCGGGATTGGGTAAGATGCCCCCAGAAAATGGCGGCAAGAAGGAAGACAAAATTGGCCCAGAAGCCACGATGAAACGTATCGACAATGCCATGAAGTTCTCTCATGCCATCCAAGATACTTTTCACGAGGAGACTTACGCACATTTCGGTGCAGATCATGAACAAAGGGCGTGGAACGATATTGCCTGGAGAGTCACTGAGGGTAATGCTCAAGCTGCCGGTGATCCGATGGCTTGGACCTTGCTGGAAGGCGAACACGGCGACAATGGAAAAGGCACAATCCGTGTATTGGGAGCCAACGCGACGACTTTAACTCTGGAACTTCAAGCTGCGGCAGCGCCTGGCGACGGAACGGTACCAATGGTACGTAGCGCTGACAAGGTGCAGGCCAAATACAAATTTACTCAAACCGGTTACGATCATCAAGGTAGCTATGGTAATCCGGCTGCGCAAGCTGCCACGCTGTACGGCGTGGTCAAGATTGCCTATGCCTACAATGAGGCGTGGTGGGAAAAGAAGAACTGATCAAGGAATCGATGATGAATCAACGAATCGAAAAATTGTTTTCCAAATCTAAACTATTGTGCTTTGGGCGATATGTATTGCTGGCGCCTCAAGACGCCAAGCTGATATTTGGCTCGGATTTCCCGACGCTGCCGAACAGAGCCAAGGATATCAAGCAGATTATGGAATCTAGGCGGGCAGAGATATTAGCGAAGGACAAGACCGCAAAGATTAACTACTTTGGCCCAGGCCCGGCATCCAATGTGATGTGGATTCGGTATTACGAGGACGAGTTTTCTCCAAAGTATGGTTTAGAGAGTTTTGACACCTACTATATAGTTGGTCCGCATATATTTGTCGGAGGCGGGGCTACTGCTAAGAGCCAGAATTCAACTGCCGAGTCCATCACGGCGAAAACCATTGAGATTGCTCAAAACCTTCGTCCTCGTGCCCCCGACGAAGTTCCCACGGAACCTGGCTTGTGTCATGAATTCGGCTTCACTCGCTTAGCGAGTGACAAGGGCCAAGTACTATCTCAAGTTGGACTCTACCTTCCAGAATTACCCGACATCACCTTCAGTGTCGAGAGCAACCAAAATGCCAGCACCCAGGGCAGTAATGGCCACAGCCTGCTCAAACAAATCAATGACAGGCGCAAGGAGTTGGGTGATAACTACCCCAAAATCGTCACTTTGCGCGAAGGCAAACGCAACGTGCATGGCTGGGCCGGCGAGGAATCGCTGGTGCGTCGTGCTGACGGCACCCATGACTTTGAATGGAAGTTTGTCGGCGAAACAGGTAATGTGGCCAAGCCTGCCATGCTGGACGTAACGATGTACAGCAAGGTCAAGGCCAACCGCGTTGGAGCCGCATCCGCCGCTTCCGTCGACGACGACGAAGCGCTAGCCTTGTGGGACAAGCTGCTGGAAGGCTTGAAGTTCCGAGTCGCCGTGCCAGGCGCACCGAACGACGCGGTGGCGCTCCCATGAGTGTGGTGACGACTATGGTGCCAATATCTCGTCGCCGTGCACTTGGCATTCTGCTCGTTACATTAGCTGTGCCTTTGACACCCGCTTTGGCCTTGGAACCTACTGAGCCTGTCAACCGTCTGTGGAAGCCTATTGATCCGTTCAAATTGAACGTAAATTAACTATTAATTCCCCCCCATTGGATTCCTGCACCCTAGCTTGGAAAGAACTACGTCGTCGAGAATGCCTAGTCGTTGGGCTGTGGTTAAGTTTCGTGCCTGGTGTGGCAAGTATTGCTTGGATACTTTCGTTCGTTACGACAGCTGGAGTATTCAAATGAATATCAGAATTTATTTATTGGCTATTGTTACGTTCAGCTGTGGCATAGCCAGAGCAGATGTTCAATCAGAAACAGCTTGTTATGTGTATGTGCCACGTGATAGTTCCAGTAAACCTGTCAAATTTGCATTACGCACGTATGTCGACAAAGATCTAAAAAAAGAGATTGGTGCTTTCGTTCAATATCACGCTTCAAAAGAAATCATTCCTCTCGTATTTACAAAGTATGTCCGTACCGAGACGGACTCTCCTAATTTAGGTAATTACGAAATTTCCAGAGTTGAAATCGTCGATAAAAAAATAGCAGGCGAGTATGTTTTTATTCAATCAGGTGCTGGTATTGCTCAAGGAAAATACGTGGTGTATACGAAATCTAAAACAGGAAAACATATAACATTCATGTACACCGGTGATAATGACGCCGACTGCAAAATCGTGAACTGAGTTATTTCGGAATACGCATCAGGCTTCCTGTTGTGCGGCTTGCCGGCGAATCGCCGAGGCGAAAACGTCCGCCGTCCATGACTCTCCGAGCGCCCGGGCGAACAGCATTTGCTGGCTTTCCGGCGCAAGGCCGCCCACCGGCGGGTCATTGTCAAGGTTAGTGGGAAATGGATATCCTTCCGCGCATGACGCAATGACTGCATTGGCTTCAGCTTCAGTCATCTTTGACGTCGCTAGCTTATCCAGCATGACCGGATACAAGACCTCACACATCCTTGCCCGATTCAACGACTCCATTGCACGGCCGTAGGCTGAGGAAATCTGCAGCAGATTGGCCATGCGCTGAACGCCAGCCGTCCGGTTTGCTCCTGCTGCATGAAAGAGTGCGGGACTGAAGAAGATCACGTCGCCTTTCTCGAGGGGTAACTGGACATGGTTGGCTTCGAAGTAGTCTCGAAAGTCCTGGCGCCGCCATGCAAGATAGCCTTCAGCGTATCGCTGCGAAAACGGCAACAGCTTGGTGGGGCCGCTTTCCACCGGCATATCGCTGTGGGCGACAGCGCCTTGCAGCGTCAAGAAAGGCGACATCGTATGGATGTGCGCCGGGTAGCGTTCGGCCTGGGCTATAGTCTGGAATCCCAGGTGATAGTCTCGATGCGCCTGTTGTGCGTCTCCGCCGGGCCGCACGACGTTCACCTGCGACGTCATCTGGTAGCAGGGCCCTAGCCATGCTTCCGCTGCTGCAGCCAGCATCGGATTGGCGTAGTAACGGGCGAACACGGCCGGCGCGCGCAAGCAGAGTTTTTGCTGTGCGTTCCATATCCTGTCGTTGGCTCCCGCCTTGGCGAAATGATCGGCGGCAGCTCCGCCAGTTGCTCGCTCGTTGCGGATGATCGCTTCGAAGACCGCTGTCGCATCGTCAATTGGCGCGGGATCGGGAAAGGCGCGCTTCAGCACCAGCACACCCGCACCGTGGTTCAGGACCTCCGCCCACTCATCTTGCAGAGCGGCGCGGCTCGCCGCGTCGTCGAGCAGGCGACTCAACCCGGCACAGTCGTAAATCGGCAGCTGTTCACATATTTCGCTGGCGTATTCGAGTTGAACCTCATCGCGGCGGTCCTGCAGGACTGCGAGGAAGTCGCTCAGCGAACAATCCTGCTCTCGATATCGTCTGCGTCGCTTTTCGCCTGAGTGTAAATCGGCTTGATCCATGGCGTCTCCTCGCGTAATCCGTCAAGAATACCTCTCCCGCAGCGGCTTGCGTTACCATAAACACCTCAAAAACACCTCAATCAGGATCAGTGTCCCCATGACGCATCGCTTTCTCATGAAGGAAATCGCCCTGCAGGCTGGCGTTGGCCTAGCCACGGTCGACCGGGTACTGAATGGCCGGCCACACGTGCACGAACGCACCCGGCAGCGGATTCAGCACGCGATCAAGGAGCTTGAAAGACAGCAGTTTCAGCTAGCGACCAGCGGCCGAAAGCTCGTCGTCGACGTCCTTGTGGAGGCCCCGGGCAGATTTTCCGAAGAGATCCGTGAGGCATTGGAATCCGAACTTCCGATGCTCCGCCCGGCCGTGTTTCGGCTGCGATTCACGATGCAGGACACCATGACGACTACCCAGGTCGTGGACGCACTCGAGGCGGTGGGCCGCCGAGGCAGCCATGGCGTATTTCTCAAGGCACGCGATACCCCCGAGATATCGGACGCAATCACAGGACTGCAGCAACGAGGCATCCCTGTCGTGACCATTTTCACCGATATACCCGGGTCGGCGCGGATAGCCTACGCGGGTCTCAACAACCGGATGGCGGGCGCAACGGCGGCCTATCTCGTCGGCCAGTGGCTTGCCCGGCCACAGGGGAATGTCCTCGTAACGATGAGCGATTCCTGCTTCAGGGGCGAAGAAGAGCGCGGAGTCAGCTTTCGTGACGAACTGCGCAAACGCTATCCGAAATTGACGCTGGTAGACGCCAGCGGCGGGCACGGGCTCGATGCTCAGACTGAAGAACGCGTGCGAAGAGCTGTCGGTAGAAAAAGAGAAATCGCGGCGGTGTATTCAATGGGTGGTGGGAATGTCGCGATACTTCGTGTCCTGCATGCCTTGGGGAAAGCGCCGAAGTGCTTCATCGCGCATGACCTTGACAGGGACAATATTCGCCTGCTGCGAGGCGGGCAGATTAGTGCGGTACTGCATCATGACTTGCGGCAGGACCTGAGGAACGCCTGCCACCAAATCATGCATTTCCACAAGTTGCTGCCCGTATCGGCTGTTGGCGATTCGTCGTCCGTGGTTGTGGTCACCCCGGTAAACATTCCGCAATATATAGACCGTCGTTTTGGCAAAGCCCAACAGGATTAGTCTATTTTCCACGCCAGTGATCCATTGGAAAAACCATTTCTGGCGGCGAACTCGGTTCATTTTCCATTCCCGGCGTCTTCAACCGGAATTTGAACCTGGATAGTAGTGCCGGCACCCGGAGCACTAACTATGTCGACACTGCCGTCGAGCATAAAAGCCCGCTCCCGGATGCCGGTCAGGCCGAATGAATTTTTCTTGCGCTGGAGAGGATCAAAACCCTTGCCGTTGTCGCGTACTTCCAGCAAATATTGCGTATCTTTTCTGTTCAACCGGATTTCCACCAGGCTGGCTTGCGCATGACGGCCGATATTGGTCAGGGATTCCTGCACAATGCGAAAAAAAGTTGTCGCTCGTTTCTCGTCCAGGATGATTGTCTTCTCATCGACGAGCAACGTGCATGGAATACCGGTGTTTTCCGAAAATTCATTCGCCAGCCATTCCAACGCAGGCACCATCCCCATATCCAGTGCAGCCGGACGTAACGCGGAAACAATGTTGCGTACTATCTTGATGGTGCTGTCGACCAGCGATACTTGCCGTTGGACTTTCCCTTGCAATGCCGGATTTTTCTCCCCGAACTCGATACCGATCACCGAAACCCCCATGCGCATTGCCGACAGGTATTGGCCGAGCTCATCGTGAATTTCGCGCGTCAGGTGCTTGCGCTCCTCTTCTCGCGACTGTTCGAGTTCATAAGCGCGCTCGCGCGCCAATCGTTCCTTCAAACGCTGCCTGGCGAGCAATCGGCGGATGCGATTGCGCTGCAACAAGAATGGCACCAGCAGCAAAAGTACGCCGCAGACATAATAGAAAACCGTGGTCTGCCACCAAGGCGCAAGAATCACGATTTCAATTTCGACTATCGGTGAAGAGGCCTGCATGGCGACGTTCTCTGCCGTAACCTGGAGACGATAACTGCCGGGCGGCAAAGCGGAGTAGCGTACTTCAGGCGTGGCGGTTTGCGACCATTTCTGCTCCAGACCTTTCATTCGATAATGAAATGCGATTGCCTCATGATTCTGAAACGAAAGCGCTGCGAACCTGAAGTTCAGCGCTCCGGATGTCCATGGCAAACGAATGGGCTTGTCCGGCGGGAGCTGCTGGCCGTCGCCGGTGATGCTTTCCACCAATACCTTCAGGGACAGCGGTAAAAACAGGGATTCCGGCTGCAAAATATGCGATGCGCCGTTGCTGGTTCCTACCCATATCGAACCATCGCGATCTTCGTACAGGGCGTCGGTATTGCTGTCGTTCCAGATCATGCCGCTTTGCTGATTAAAAAACCGCCATTGATTGCGTTTCCATACGGCGACACCTGCATCGCTGGAAACCCAGAGCCAGCCGCGACTATCTTCAAGCAGCGCCAGAACGCTTTGCCTTTGCAGCTGCGACGGAGTAATGTCACGGATTTCCAATGTCCCATCCTGTTCCGTCGCACGCCAAAGTCCTGCGTCCAGGCTAGCCAGCCATAAATTGCCCTTGCTCGAACAGGCAACGGTATTCAGCTCTCCCCGGGGAGAGCGGTTTCCGGCAAAGCGGGGATTGCTCCATTGCTTGCCATCGAACCGCAGCAGGCCTTTGTCGGAGACGAACCACAGGACGCCGGAAGCGCTTTGGCAGCCGTGGAAAACATTGACGTCTTTGGCTCCTGTCACTGACGATATTTCCGTCACCTGCAACGGCAAGCTGCTTACATCCGGATGCCTGATGACATAGAGTCCACGCTGCGTGTTCAGCCAGAGCTGTCCGGACCTGTCGAAAAATATGCCGTTGCTCACCGGCAGCTTGGCAATCACCGTGTCTTGCGTAGCGCCAGGTTCTCGACGCACCAAGGTTCCTGAAAGCGTCGTGGCCCAGGCACGGCCTTTGCCATCTTCGACCATGCTGATCCACTCGTGCGAACTGCCGCCGTAACGGCCTTGCAAAATGGAGAAGCCGCCTGTTTTCTGCAGTACAGCCGATCCGGAGCGAGTGCCAACATGAAGCCGGCCAGCCTGGTCGCGTAAAAAAGACCATACAATGTTGTGAGGCAATCCTTGCCGCGAAGTCCAGTTTTCCCAGTCGGGGTAGCCAAGCCAATGAATCAGGCCACGTCCGGCTGATCCCAGCCAGAGGCCATTGTCTCCCCCCTCCAGGATGGCGCTGATGCCGTCGCCCACGGTCAACCCATTGGCTTCGGCGAAGGATTGCCAGTTCCGGCCATCCCAGCGGATCAGGCCGCTATCTTGCTGGCTCAACATCATGCCGTTGTGGTCTTCGGCGAGAAGAGGAACGCGTTCCTGTTTCTTTTGTTCGTCCTGCGGTGGCGAGCGATTCAGGAACAGTCGGGTATCGGCGGGCAATGCAAATACCTGTTTTTCACCGCGTAGCCACAATGTCCCTTGGCGGTCGTGCAGCAAGGCGCCCCATTGCTTGGCCGGCAGCCCGTCATTTTTCCCGAGGACGACTAGCTTGCCTTGGTCGTAATGGCATAGCGAATGGTCGCATCCCATCCACAAGTCCCCCTTTGGTCCGACATGGAGACTGTGAAGAGCTTGCATCTCTGGATGCTGCAGCAACTGTTCCGCGCTGAAAAACTGTCGCGCCTGCCAGGTCACTCCGCCGTCCGCAGACGTGATCTGCCATATGGTGTTATTGCTTAACGCCAGCAGACGGTTCGGGCCAAGCTGGGCAAAAACCTGGCCCCAATGAAAAGCAAGCTCCGCATTTTTAAATTGCATGGGCGCGAGCCGTTGACCCTGCAACTGATACAAGCCTTTCAGTGTCCCGACCCACAAGCGGTCGCTTGCATCGACATGCAGCGCCGCAATATAAAGGGCGCCGGTCTCGTCGCTTATGTCAAACCGCTGAAAGTGCGCACCGTCATAGCGGAACAAGCCGTTTTCCGTGCCGACCCAGATATAGCCGTTCGCTTGCCGCACGAGCGTGGTTACCCCGAGATTGCGTAGTCCATCCTCTTGGCTGTAGTAGTGCAGTGGCAGTTGCTGGCAAATTCCGAGCATCGGGAGAGAGATTTGGCACAGAAATACGAATGCTCTCAGCCAACAACGCAGTGCCTTTATTACTTCAGATTGTTCTGGCATTCTCAAGAAACATTGTTGCTGTATGGTATCTTATTGGCGCTCGGTTGATTTTTTTCCGGCGGGTGTGGTTGGTGAGCTGGAGCAAGCAAACTCCATGCCATTCAGGGGGAGGTCAAAAGCAGATTCTTCTCGATCATCTTTATCCGGCCTGGTCCAGCAGCAAGAGTTCACGCACAAGCGTGATCTGCTTGGATTTCCAGAGTTGGTTTTCGGCCGTCATGTTTTGACGATATCGGCATGCCTTGTTTATTTGCAATATTTGAATGTCAAATATTGTCACTTGTTGTCATGTGAGTTTGGGGCAGTTAATGAGTGACCGTTTACACAAACGTATTACACCCTCAGGCAAGCAGGATAAAACGTCTGTGCAAACAAGCCGTATGCAAGACTACAATCCTTCGTCGACATTCAAGTTAATGCATTGCATTCCAAGGGCCGTCCATATAAGCGTTTCCCCAGGATTCAATCTCGCGTCCGAAAGATATGGGTAATCGAAAGGTTGCGCTGACGCTTGCATTATTCCCGGGCGAGCTGTTCCGCCATCTGGACGGCCGCCATCGATTCGCTGACAGTCGTGAGAGGAGCGCTGCTGTTGACGAATTGTTCCAATTGCATTATTTCTTCCGGCGAAACTGCATGTGGATTGATCGGCACCGCCTCTGCTTCTGCGTTCCGACTCGGCTCCGGCCGGGTGGCGCCAGATGCCGCAGTGCTGTGCGAGGTTCGGGCCGTGTAATAATCGTTCATCACTTTCCGGACCAGGAACCAGGACCCCAGCGCCATGACGCTGTTCATCGCGCCGCCCAGGCCGGCTGCGGCGAGCGAACTGCCGGGAAGATCGCTCCTTGCCTTGGTGATGTCTGTGCTGATGTCTCCCATGGCGCTGGCCGCTCCGGCTGCAGTTCCTCCGATCACCCGTGATTTGAGCTCGTCCCACGACCAATTCGCCGAGATCTTGCCGAAGCCCTTGGCTAGCGACTGCGTAATGCCCTCTGCGGCGGCGCCGCCGAACGCTGAAAATGCGATGTCCAATGCATAGGCAAGCGCGGCGTCCTCTTCTCCGTTTTTTTGCTTGGGAAGGGATGATCTTGCCATGCTTTTGCAGGCCATGAAGGTAGTGAACGTGGCGATGAAAATGGCTTGTTTCATCGCTTCGCCGGAGACCTTGGGTGCATATTCGCTGCCTTTGCCGATGGCGAGCCTGATCTTTTTCACGCCATGCTCGGTCATGTAGTGTGCGGTGCCCAGTGCGACGCCACCAAGCAGGTTGCCCAGTGCCGCACCGGCAATCTGCCCGTAGGCGGCACCCGCGGTGGCACTGGTCTTGCCGCCGATCAGTTGTCCGATTGCCGGAACGAATTCCTCGAACAGCTTGCGGGAAATACCCCAACTCATGCCGCTGACGAGGAATTGCTGCATGACCGACGAGAGTCCGGCATTGCGTTTTTCGGAGGCGGAAAGACCAGAGCCGTCCGCGGCCGCAGCTGCAGCTGCGGCTGTCCCCGTCTGATGCTCGACCGCGGGATGTCCGACGACGCCAGACTCCAGGTCGGTTGTGCTGCTGGTGCTGGCGTGGGAAGATTCCGGGGCGCCGATCTCTGACCTCGACTGATGCTGATCGAGGGGCGAGCGGCCTAGCACGCTACTAAGGCGTGCCGAATCGAACCGAGCCGAGACAGGAGCCGACGACCTGCCTCCGAAGAGCCGGCTGGTTTCGCCTTCATCGCTTCGCTCCTTGAGGCGAGGAGCCGGCGGCAGGTTGCTGCGCAGGAAGTCGGTGCTCTGCCGAGACTTCTGCCGGCTAGACTGGGGCGTCTGTTCTCGACTGGAGGTGGCTTCCTCCTGAGATATGTGGGGCATTGAATATGATCGGACTGAGTCTGTTACTTTTTTATGCATTCTTGTCTCCTCGTTGGTATTGGATCAGAAAAGCTATCATCAGCCTGCTGCTGGACATCCGGCTTACGTTGCGGTGTTACATGGCGCCAAGGCATTTTTCACCGAATATCGGATACATGTCAGGTTGAACTCCCTGGTGCGCATCGTGTTCCGCCTGGAAACCGGGAAGCCTGGTTCTCGGTTCGTCTCCTGATGGAGCAAGGACAGCCTATGTCGACGCCCTCTAGCGTCGCACGGCAATGCGAACCGAGGTTTCGTTTGGCGAAGTGAACGTCTCAGGTCGGTTCAAAAATCGTCGAAGCGGTCGAATGCAGAGCCCGCGTTATTGATGACGCCCACCCAGGCCACGCTTTTACTTCGTTCGTTGGTGAAAGCCGTCGTGCTGATGCCGTGACGGGAGAGCAGGATAAATCGGAAGGGCGGATCGAAGATATTGCCTGGTCTTGGTTCCGCGCATGTTTGCTGCTGTACCGGGCGTCGCCGGCTTCTAGCCATGAACCCAGTTCCGCAGCTGGTCAAGCAACGCCGAAGTGACATAACCGCGGTGAATCTTTTCGTCGGATTTATGGATATTTTCGTCGTATTTACGCAATGCGCGCGACATTGCGTCGTACTTCGGCCCCAGGTTTTTTTGTTCATCCGTCTTCAGATGCGCTGCGGTGAATGCACGGAGTGGCAGCTTCAATACCTCCTTGCCACTGACGTATTTGTCGCTATGCAAGTGCAGGAACACTGGCGCCGCCCGTTCGCCGCTAGACAACGGTTTGGGCTGGATGCGTATTTCGTAGAGCGTATCTTTATCCGACGGCAATTGAGCCGGGGGGCGTACGCTTTCAATCTCACCTAATTGCAGCAAGCGGCTCACGTGTTTTCCCTTGGGGAATTTATGGCGCTTGAGCGCATCCCCTTCTCGAATGTCCATGCCCTGGTGAATTATTTCCAGCGCCTGCAAGCGGCTCCCGAGCAATTCGATGGTGGCCTTATCGACAGCCGGAGACTTGCGTGCCTCGTCGCTCGTTGCGTGCAGACGGGCGATGTCGCCGAACCAGTTTTTCGCCGACGAACGGACGAAGTCGGCTACATCCATTGGATCGTCCCTCGGACCGTTCAGCGCCTCAATGCTTCCCGTGTTTTTCTTTATCGATCGGGCAATGGCGACGACATCGCCGCCCAAGCTCTTCGCGACATCGAGGTCGATCGGACACCTTCGCAAGGTCCGCTCGATCATCCCTTGGAGACCGTCGTGCGGCTCCGATGCCGGAGACTGTGCAGGAATTTCAACAGGAATGTCAGCAGGAATTTCAACACGCTGGGCCGATACGGCAGTCTCGGCTTGGGCATGAGGCGCCGATGCCGCGACGGGCGACGGACGGGCAGCGGCTTGCTTCGGCAGTCGCTTGCCGCGTCCGTGCGACTTCTTGGCCTTGCCGGATGCCGTCTTGTTCGATCGGGCGGGAGCTCCCGCCGAAATCGGCCATGCTGGTGTATTCGCCGACAAACTCGTCGACCTCTCGGGCGACGCTTCCGGCAACGCTGTGGAAGGAGTGTCACCGTGGTGCGGCTCGCATACCTCGCGCAAGCACGCTTGATACGCGGAAATGGAATGGGCCATCTCCAGCGAATATTGCCAAATCCCGGAGTTGTCACTCATTTCCAGCATGCTGGCGGCATCCAGGCAAAAAAGCTCTCCTACGGCGTTAAGCTGGTCGGCATATGCGGCGGCGAGCGCCTGATACTCGCTCCGCTGCCCTGGATTGAGTTCGTCACCTCGTTCAAGGGCTTTTATCGCTTGCTCGGTATCGCTGCGCCGATTGGATATGGCGTCCAGGAGTTCCATCACGCGCTGCATGAGATGGAAATACTGCGCGCCGCCGGAGCGCAGGCAAAGCATGACCAGGCGATCGACGTTGACCGTAACCTCCTTGCCGGCGATTGCCAGCAACGCTTTCCTGGCCGTGGCCGCGCCAGCTCTGACGACAGCCAGTTGCACCAGCATATTCTCATGGGTCTCGGGCTGTTCACACTGACGAACGAATTCGTGCAGGATGCCGCCATGCTTCGTAACCACCTCGCGAAAGCCCTGCAGCTCGTTGAGCGCCCGGTCCATGGCGGCCAACTCTTCCTGCGTTTCGATCAGTTCCTCTCCACCATCAGATGAAGACCCTTGGGCGCGTTGCGCTCCTTGCCAAGACCACTGAGCAACCTGATCCGAGCTTGTATCGACGCCGTACTCGGCCGACTGAGCGCGACGCACGTGAAAGACGCCTTTTATCTCTTCGTATCGGTCATCAGCGATTTTCCCTTTCAATCCCTCTAGTCCTTCCAGGCCGGACCCGGCGGACTTGATACCCGCTTCAGCGAGCTTCAATCGCTGCAGCAAATGCGTCTTAGATTTATTCACCAGCACCTGCCACACGTCGCCATATTTCAGCGCAGTCTTCACCGCTTTTTCGTGGTCCTCGACGGTCAATGCATTACCCGCCGGGGCCTGCGGAAGCGACGCGGTGCGCCTTGACCGTCCGGAGGAGGCCGGCTGGGTCTGCGCGTGACGGGCCGACAGGCGTGGCAACTCTCCCAGTGCCGCCGCCGACGACCCTGCGCGTTCCCGACCTCGTGCGCCTAAGCGCTCACCGGCATTGGCGCCGCTCTCTTCCCGTGCGGCGATAGCCGGTTCCGACGATATGGGGGCGTGATGATCACTGATTCTTCCGCTCGGCATTGCATTTCTCCCGAAAAGGTATTTGGGTGTTTATGGAGACGAGCTCTGGGGATCGACATGCCGGAGGACAATCGGAGACCCGCAGCGTAGTCCATGCTGGTCAAGATGATGAGTACATCGGGTGCGCTAAGTGCGGAGGCTTGAGATCGAGCCTCCGCACTTAGCGCGCCGGCTTGATATCAATCCGTATAACTATTTCGTCGATGCGTTCAGGGGGCAATACACAGCCTTCTCTTCAGCCGCTCAGGCCGCTGGTGTTTAGGCCCGCATCGTCAAGCTTCCTCTTCAATTCGTCTTGCGGCATGCCGAAAGGTGTCTTGAAATCGTTCAGCGTGGCCTTGGCTGCGCTGGGATTGGGAACGAGCACTTGCATTTCGTGTAGAGGATCGCCGACGCGGAAATGCCCGCTCTGCGTCATTCCGACGACCTCCCGAGCCAGAGCCGAAAGATTCGAGTCCGTCGTCTGCTCCTCTACAGGCGCATGGTTGCGGGCGCTGCTGCGCACGACGGTCACATCGTCCAGTTCGGCCGTCATCACGGCAGGCGTCTGGTTATGGGCCAACCCCAGCATCCATGCCGAGTTGACGCGCATGTCGTGAGTCCCGTTCGGGGCATAGATCACACCGTCCGGTTCCGCACCGTTGTAGAGGGCCTGCTTCGCCTCAGCCAGCTTATCCTTTCTCTGGAAGCTGTGAAGCAGTGCCAACGAATTTCGCGGAGCTGTATGTACCCAGGCGTAGGCCAGCCATCCGTTGTTGCCGCGCGGGCCATGCGGACCATCCGCATGCAGCGCCTCGCCCGAATAGCCATTGGTGGCCATTTTATAGTGCGTCTCGTTCCGATAAGGCGCGTGGCCTTGCGCCTCGCTCGCATTGAGGTCTCGCTGCTGCCCTCCACGCCAGTGCGCCTGGATGGTTGCGGCAGCTTTAGTCCGCTCAGCGAGGCTCCTGCCCGGGGGAAGTCCGTTCGGCGCACTGGCTTGCCGGATCGGGCCACGGGTCGTCGCCGGCCGTCGCTCGACTTGCTCGTGCGAAGAGATTCTGTCATCGCCCGCCTGATGCGCTGCTGAAATTCTGGAAATGCAACCGCCCATTGACGCCTCCTTGGTCTTCGCTACGTTGGAATGTTCGAACAGCCATGTTATTCAACGCGAACGGTCATAGACACGCAGGAAAGCGAATAATTGTCGCCGCGCACGAACGTGATTGGTGCAGGCGTAAACAGGTGGCGCAGACCGTAGGAAAACCCCTACCCAAAAACCTACCTTTCCCGATAGCTTTCCACACCCGCCACGGCATACTGGCTTATTCATGCATCGCGCCGGCGGCTCACGAATCCATGTTTTTCTCGCCTCCCGAGGCAAGGCTTGTGCGGGGCTGGCGTATGCGACAAAAGAAAATGGGTTTGTGAAAAATATCAACAATACGAAAGCAGGCAAGATGAAAATTTGCAGCAAGTATCTCCGCTTGGCTAGCGCTACGCCGTTTTTTGTTTTTGGACTGATGTCGACATTGGCGCATGCCGAGATTCGTATTTCCGGCTCCGATACGGAAGAAAATCTGATCACCACTGCGGTTGCTCAATATCAGCGTGGCAGTAAAAGTGATATCAAGGCCGAATTCAAGGGAACCAGCATCGGATTCAAGGACCTTTGCAGAGGCGCGGCTGATATCGTGCCGGCATCGAGCAAGATACAGGCCGATCAAGCCAAAGTATGCGCGGACAAAAAGATTTCCTATATCGAGCTGCCCATCGCCTACGACGCCGTCGCGGTGATCGTCAACAAATCGAACAATTGGGCCAATGACTTGACGATGGCAGAGTTGAAAACGATTTTTCATACCGAATCTTTCGGCAAGATAACACGCTGGAATCAGGTGAGAATCGCCTATAACGATGCGCCGCTGAAAATCGTATCGCCCGATACCAAGTCAGGGACGACCATGTTCTTCACGGAGCGCGTGAATGCCATGCGCGGTTTCTTGCGTGGCGACTCCACGATATTCAGCGACCATGGCAAGATCATCGATGCTGTATCGGAAGATATCAACGCCATCGGCTTCGTTTCTTTTGGTGCGTTGGTCGAACACAAGGCCAATGTCCGTCCGGTGCCAGTCAATTTTGGAAAAGGGGCTGTCATACCGGATGCCAGTTCGGTGCTGTCGGGAGCCTATGAGCCGTTAACCCGGCTGCTGTATGTGTACATCGCTCAACCGGCATTAGCCAAACCTGAAGTCACGGCGTTCGCCAGTTATCTGTTCGAGAACGGCGACCGTTACGCGCGCTTTTCCGGATTCGTGCCGCTGGCCGCATCAAGCTATATCAGCAGCGTGCGGCACATAAAGGCCGGGCAATAGCGGCAGGCCAATGCATTCTGCCTGGGATTCATCCGTTTTATAACTTGTAGAAGAGGGGGCTTGCATGCTTCGTAGTCTATTTATCGTAATTTCTGGCATGGCGTTTGCGCTTTCCGTCCATGCCAATCCGACAGTGCAATTATCAAGTCTGGCCGAAGTGGAAAATGCTCTCGGCCGAGGTGCGCCGGTCTCGGTGGCGCTGGATCTTGCTAAATGTAATCCTGGCGCTGGCGTCACATCCCCCGGCACGGTCCGCGGCGGCCTCAAGATCGACGCATACCGGATTCTTGCGGACGGCACGCTCAGTTTCGCCGACGGCCATGCCACGGTTGACCGTAGCGGCCAGCCTATCTGGCAGTTCCTGCGCTATCAGGTCAAGCCGGATCAAGCCGTGACGTTTACGATGGATGTGTTTTCGTTGCCGTCATATACCCGCAAGGCTGAGCAAATCAGCTATGCGTGTGCGGTAAACCAGGGCATCGCGTTCTTCATGAATTGAATCCCGGCCTGGGGGAAAAGTGCAGAAACATGACCGGCGTTTCTGCACTTTCCAGGTCATTCGATGAAATGGCCGCCCGCGCCGATCACTGTAACCGTGACGAATTTCGAACCTGTATGGTCGCTTTCATCGTAATTCACGATGAAATCGCCGGCATCCCAGTGATGCATCGTTTCCAGTGCCTTGGTCAGGGCCGGCCTGCCGGGATTCGGACCGGCGCGCCTTAGCCCTTCGACTATTACTTTCGCTGCGATGTAGCCGTCAAAACCGATATAGCTCGCTATCAATTTACGTCCCGCTGCGTTCGCAGATTTCAACGCAGCCTGATATTCACGGGAGATATGGGTCTCGCCGTTGAACGGCGAGGGCGCCACTTGTGATATCACGATACCTCTGCTTTCTTTGCCCAGTTTTACAGCCAGTTGATGTCCGCCGATAAGACTGCGCGCGAGGAATTGGACCGGCACCTTATTGGCGGCCTGATTGAATTGCTGCACAAAGGCTACGGCGTCATCGCCGGAGACGCCGAGTATGATCGCTTGCGGATGCATATTTACTATCTTGAGCACCGCGTCGGCCGGTTGCAGTGAATTGAGCCGCATCGTCGCGACGCCGACCGGCGCCAGCTTGATTTCCTTCAATTTTTCTTCCAGGTCTTTTTGCAAAGCGACACCGCCGGCGCTATCGTAGCGCGCCAGCGCCACCCGCGATAATCCCATTGCCTGTACATGGCGCAGCAGAGCGTCCAGTTCATTGGAATAGCTGGCTCGCGTCATGAACAGGATGTGATTTGCCGGCCGTGCATATAGTGACTCATTGCCGGCATACGGCGCTACATAAGGTACGCCGGCAGCAGTGGCCATCGGCAGCGAAGCGAAGACGGTATTGGTGAACATGTGGCCGAACAACGCCAGCGCCTGATGATGTTCGATCAATTCTGTGGTGTTGGCTTGGGCGCGTTTGGCGTCATAGCCGTCGTCCAAAGTGATTAAACGGATGCGCCGGCCATTTACGCCGCCTTCCTTGTTGATTTTTTCAAAGTAGATTTGCGCGCCGTCTCGATAGGCTTCCCCCATTTCACTGAAGCTTCCGCTTAACGGAGCGGATTGACCAAGAACGATATCGGCCGGCTCGGCGGCATGCACCGAAAAGGATAAATGCGCCGCTGCCGCGAATGCGGCCAATCTGATGACAAGCTGTCTACGTCGCATTTTGAATTCTTACCTTTGAATAGGTGGATGGATTTCCAATTGTGAAAAACAATGGAAATAATCTCGTATTTTTTCAACCCGCCGCCGATCTGCCCGAATTTTCCCCGTGAGCCCAAGGCCGCCGTCGCCGGTTATCTATCGTCAAGCACCTTGGCCAGGCGCATCACCGTTACACCAGGGGCCAGATGGCGCAGCGAAGGCATGATGATGACGCAGTTGTCGTAAGGCGTGAAAATTTCCCGTTCGCCGTCACGCGCGATGACGGTGCCGGCATGCTCGATCAACTCCAACCCGCGGAAATCTTGCGTAAATTCAAAATCTATCGTGTCGGCGACGATCGGCTGGGTTACCTGGAAAAAGTGCTGGCTCAAGATTTTTCCTGGCATCAAAAAATTGTCCAGCTTGGTTGCCGCGACGACTCCGGTCTTGATCAGGAAGCGCGACGCGGCATCCAGTGCAACGTCCTGGCTCTGGAGTGAAAAATGCTGTCCGGTTTCGATCAGCAACGCATTCTTGGAGCTGGCCGCGTCGCCAAAGCCGCCATAATCACGCATCCGCTTTCCGTTCGGATGGCCGGCATCGACGATCACATGTTCCGGGATACCGGTTTCCTCAGCGAAGCGAATGCCTTTTTGCAACGGCCCGCTTAACAGTAATGGCGGTGCTTCCTCGTGCATCGAATGCAGATCCAGCAAAAAATCGACACTGTCGATGATTGGACGCAATTCCCGCGCGCGGCGTAATTCCAAGGTGTCGTCGCAGCTGTCGAAGCGGGATGGCGACCAGACGCGATTCAAATCTTCATCGATAAAGCGGGTTGCGTCCGGATTCTTGCTATCGAAACGATGATAGGCCTCGACATTCGCAAAACCGAGTGTGATGCGGCCTTTAAGCGGGCGCAATTCGGCGCGCAGCAGTTTGTCGACCGCGATCGCACCGCTGACTTCGTTGCCGTGCGTTAGCGCCATGATCATCACGTGCGGACCGGCCAGGCCGCTGTCAAATGCATGCACGTAATCCACGCCGGTATTTCCGTGCTGCCATCTGCGGATGTCGGGAAACTTCACCTCCATTGGATAGACTTGCAACTTGGCGCGAATTTGTTCCAAGGTATTCATAGATTCCACTCCTGCTTGAAAAAAAATGCCGGATGCTCATGGCGATCCGGCAGAAATAATGTGAATGAACGTGAAGGCGAAACGACAGAAATCAGGATGTCAAAATGCCTTGCGGCGCGCCATCCGGCGGCCCAGTGCAAGCACCGCGACAATGCTGATCAATCCGGTTGCCATTACATAAAAACTGGGCGCCATCTTGTTGTTGCTGAAAGCGATCATCCAGGTAACGATCAGAGGTGAAAAGCCGCCGAATATGGTCACTGAAAAATTGTAGCTAAGCGCTAATCCTGTGCCGCGGGTGCTGGTCGGAAAAATGTCCGACAGCATTGCCGGTATCGGTCCAAGGCACGCGGCGAGCAGCAGGCCGACTACCGCCTGCACCATGATCAGGGTCGTCACCGTCGGCCAGGTGGTCAACATCAGGAATAAGGGGTATGAAGTGGCGCCGATCATCATCATCGCAATTGACAGTACCCGGAATCGTCCATAGCGATCTGACAGTGTGCCGAACATCGGCGCCGTCACCATCAGGATGAAACCTGTCACCATCGCGCCGAGAAATGAAGAGGTCGCTGGAATATGCAATTGCTTCAACGCGTAAGTCGGCATGTATACTTTGTGGACGTAGTTGAATGCAGTCGCTCCAGCAACCACGCCGATACCCAGCAACAGATTCAGACGATCGTTAACCAGTACCACCCGCAACGGCGATTTCTCCGGCTTGACGGCGGCAAGTTTCTTGAACTCCGGCGTTTCGTCGATCTGGCTGCGGATATACAGGCCGACTGGTCCTATCAGCAAGCCAACGCAAAAGGCGACCCGCCAGCCCCAATCCTCCAACTGGTTCTCCGTCAACGCATAACTGAGAAGCGCGCTGACGCCGGCGGCAAGCACCGTGGCCAGGCCTTGTGTCGATAATTGCCAGCTGGCGAAGAAGCCGCGCCGCTTGGCGTCCGCGTGCTCAACCATGAAAGCGGTCGCCGCGCCGAATTCTCCTCCGGTTGAAAAGCCTTGCAACATACGGGCAGCGATGACGATCAACGGTGACACGATGCCGATCTGGGAATAGGTCGGTGCGAAGGCAATCATCGCCGTGCCTGCCATCATGAAAAGAATCGACAGCGTCAGCGATGCCTTGCGCCCGGCCCGGTCAGCATACGAACCAAGGATAACGGCGCCGAGCGGGCGCATGACGAAGGAAATGCCGAATGTGCCGACGCTGAGCAGCAAAGACGTGGTCTCGTCCGCGGCGGGAAAAAACAATTTTCCTATCACAATCGCGAAATATCCGTAGATCAGCAAATCGTAAAATTCCAGCGCGTTGCCGATGCTGGCTGCGCAGATTTCTTTCCAGGGATTACGCCTTGCGACCGGCATTGCGCCTATGTCGGTTGAATGAAACTGTGCTGACATGAGATATCTCCGGAATTGTAATGAGCGAGAAGTGTAGGGCGACGTTTTTCGTGCTCATTGCTATTTCGGCAGCGATCGCTGCTCATTCAGCGTAGTCGATTTGAGGTGCACGCAACTGGTGCTGCACACTGCTGCAAAATGACTTATTTGGTGCCGCGGCGCACGTAAGCGGTGCGATGCGCCATGAAAATCATGTTATTTATTTATTTATTGTCCTTTGCCGCCGATGACAGACCCTGCCAGATTGCATCCACCCGCGCATTGCTGCTGCGGCGCGAGCGGTACAGTGAAATATCGAAGCTGACGCGCATGGTGGCGTCGCCGGCGACCGTCAAGTGACCCTGCTTCAATTCGTCCTGCACCAGCCTCTGCGGCAACCAGGTCAAGCCAGCGCCACGCTTGGCCATTTCCAGAATCGCTTCGTAAGAATCGGCCTGACAGACCATGTGCAGCGGTAATTTGTGCGGCAGACCCGCCAGGTGCTGGGACAGCACGCTGCGCAGAGTCAATGACGGAGAATAGGCTAGCCAGGGAATCGGTGTATCGCTGGCGGGAGAAATGCGAAATTGAGGACGTCCTTTTGCATCCGGCGCACTGACGGGCAACAACACTTCGTGATCCAGCAAGATGGATTCATAGAGCTTGGGATCGATCAGCAGCCGGGTAGACGGGCTGCCGTAGCTCAACAGCAAATCGACGTCGCCGGACGACAGGCGCATGATGCCCTCCTGTGCTCCGCCGGTGCTGAGAGACACCAGGAATGGACCGAAACGCCGGTTGATGGATTCACACCAGTCGGGGAAAAAGGTTTTCGCTAGCGTCCGGCCTGTCGCAATTCTCAAGGTCTCCTCGGAATGCGGCGCGGTGTTTTGCAGCTGGGCGCGAGCTGCATGCAAGACATCCAGCGAATGGGCCGCCGCGTCCAGAAACAGCACACCGGCCGCCGTCAGGGAAACCGGCTGTTTGCGTTCCGCCAGCGGTGCGCCGACCCATTCTTCCAGTGCGCGGATGCGGCGGCCGAAGGCTGGAGATGTGACAAAACGATTTTCCGCGGCCCGGGAAAAATTGCGTGTCCGAGCCAATTCGACAAAATCCTCCAGCCATGCTAGTTGCATTTTTATCCTCTTACTATCGAGAGTTTCATCATTCAAGACATCGCCACGGCGGAGTCGTCTGGAGGCGGAGTGAATTTTCTGCAAAGGCACGCAGAAAGTTCACTCCGACCCCAGTTAGCTGCGTTTGTCAGGCGCATTGAAATCATACATGAGAGTCATCTGGGGTCAGAGTCAACTTTCGCGGCGCTTCATCGCGAAACTTGACTCTGACCCCACATGACGGATTCGGAGAAAGACAGGGTGCACCAGGTGGTTTTGTTCTCTTTAACGATGAGATAGGTACTCCGTGGCCCGCTAACTGGGGCCAGAGTGAAGTTTCTGCAAAAAGCGCGCAGAAAGTTCACTCTGACCCCAGTTAGCTGCGTTTGTCAGGTGCATTGAAATGCTACATGAGCAGATTTTAAGCGGGGAACAAAATGCATGGCAGGATAAAACCAAGGTATCGAACCGGCGATCCGCTCTGACAACGCCGCCGGAAAAACCGGTCGGCTGTCGGATCGGATCGCGATGGCTGCAATAAATTAGTGCGACGCTGGAGGAATTCTGTTGTTGTTGGAGTCGTACCTGGCCTCAGGGTACAAGACGTCCTTTGCGTCTACTGTCAATACGCCAAGGAAATTAAATTGCGGTTCGCCTTCCGCCGTTTTTCCGACTTTGCAGAAATGCTCGACGCTCTTGGGGGAAACGCCTTCTGCGTTGGTCGCCATCAATCCCGTGAATTCGGAAATGATTTTTTCCAGCATCGCCTCTGCTTCGTCGTCGGTCGGCAATTCCTGATTTTTTTCCACTTGCTTGGCCAGGGCAATCTGGGCGTGCGCCGCTTGATACAAGCGTACAGCAACGCTTGAGCAGATCTCTCCCGGAGTACGTTCTTTCGGGGTCATGGACAAGAAATGAGTGCCATCCGACGGTTGCGCCTGCGGCGGAGTATGGGTGAATGGGTCCGACGCCACCTGCAGGATATCCTTTTTGGCTGCGTCGGTAAATTTTGTAAATTTGTCGCCCGGTTTCATCGACGTACCCAGGATGGTTTTGCTGTAGGGGACGTCCTGCCACATTTGACCCGCCTGAGCCGCCCAGTCGCCGACATTTTTATCGGTGGGTTTGTAGACCCAGTATTGGCCGTCCTGTATCGAGGACGCCTGCACCCGCATGGTGTTCGAGGTGCCGAGTCCGCCGCGCGCTTCCAGTTGTTCTGCCTCGCCTTTTCCATCCAGCTCTGTCTTGACCGGATTTTGCTTATCGTGCGCCCACATCATGATGTGAAAACAATTATCGTCGCCTTTGTTGTCCTCGATGCCATTCAGGTTGGACTCCATTTGCAATCCCAGGGAAAACGCATGCGCCTTCGATTCCGGAATGCTTTCCTTGCGCACCAGGATACATCCCGGAAATAAATCTTCTTTGCCGATTTTATGGGTGAAAGACTGGGTTGCCTGGGTATGGAGCGCGGCTTCGGTCCCCGGCTTTTTCAACCACGTCTGGACCTGGCCTTTAACGTATTTCACCAAGTCGAGCGTATCTTTCACTTTGACTGTATCTGCCTCTTTGACTGTGAATTTGCCCTTGACTACCATTTCATCCATCTTGGCATCGAGCTGCGATGCGTTGGTAAATGCGTTCTTCAGATGCGCTGCAAGAGCGGCATTGCTAGCTTCGCTTTTATGGCCGCCGCTCTTGCGGGGAGCTTGTTCAATGGACAGAGCGGCTAATGAGCTGCTTCCTTTGCTGCTGAAAACATTGCTGCTCGCTACTTTCTTCCCGCTGCCGGAAAGCGATTCCAGTCCGGGCAGCGATTCCCGGGTTGGCGATCGGCTGCCGCTGCGGCGTGCAGCGCTATCGCCTTGCTGTTCCGCGGCAGCTTCGGTATCGATATGTTGGGATGTTGCGGGGGCGTTTCTGGTGATTTCCATTTTATTTACTCCGTGATGTGATGACATTACATTCTCGCGGCTAGATGCCTGCCGTTGAAAAGTGGACTGCGAAATTACCTGGAAAATAACGAAACAGATGACGACAGGATGACAATATTTTCCAGGATGGAGGCAACGGATGCATTCGCTATCACGATGACCGGCTCGCTTGAAATTACAAGGAGTAATGACGGGTGATAGCAGGGAATAAACGGTGATGAGGATGGCGGGAGGTGACGGGATGTGGAACCGTCAGGCCCGAATCCAGACGTATTCGCCGGAGGCGATATTTTCGAACATGTCGTCCCGCGCCAGGAACATATTGTCGCGCCAGTAACGGCCATGCTCGAGATAGTGGTCGATGAGGTCGACCAGCCATTTTCCATCGATTTCATCGTCCAGGGCAATGCGGCTGATCAGCACGATGCCGCCGGTATCTACCTCCAGCCCAAGTTGCGCCTGGTCTTGCGCATAGACGGCAAGGTTGGCTTCCAGAAGCAATCTGAAGATACGCAGCGTACGGCCGGCCGTGACGATGCCGAGCTGGAAATTGGCGTAGATGGCTTTCGGGTCGTCGTCGAAATAATCGATTGCCACTTCGAAACTGTCAATTTCGAGCAAGCCCGAATTCACCGCACCGTCCACGTCGGCAATTTGCCGAATCGCGCACAGTTCGCGAATCAATTCGTCACGGCGTTCTATGCTCATAAATTTACACGAGGAGGGATTGGAGATTGAGGGCTCGACAAAAGAACAAATGGCATGTCGTCGAAAGAAATTGGCCGGTATCCGGAACAGCAGCGGCAAGTCGGCACTTGGCCGTTAGCCAACGATATCTTTGGCGGCTTTAAAACCCATCGTATGGACTTTGGCCAGGGTATTGGCCAAGTCGATGGCGTTCTCCGCCGCAGCGGCAGCTTCGATGATATCTATTTGTTTATCTGTATTCAGACCGGTGATCGCAGACATATTGATATCTCCAAAGTTAAAGCGCTGTATTCTGAAAAAAATCTTGGCCGACACGCCGAAGAGTGTCGCCCGGTCGTACCTGTAGATTAGCCGACGACATCTTTGGCGGCCTTCAAACCCATCGTGTTGACCTTGGCCAGGGTGTTGGCCAGGTTGATGGCGTTTTCCGCTGCCGCTGCCGCTTCGATTTCAGCGATTTGTGCACCTGCATGCACGCCTGGAAGTGCTGATTTTTTCACTTTGATGCTCCTTGGCAGAAGTGATATTGATTGAAAAAGCAGCTGGCCGACACCTTGAAAGGCCTCGGCCGCCTGCTACGTTGATTAGCCGACGATATCTTTGGCTGCCTTCAGACCCATCGTGTGGACCTTGGCCAGGGTGTTAGCCAAGTTGATGGCGTTTTCCGCTGCCGCTGC
>NZ_FOLC01000054.1 GCF_900112135.1 Collimonas sp. OK412 | reverse complement strand
ATCTCCAGTTCGTGCTGGTACGGTGCAGGGATTTTTAGCATGCCCCATTATAGAAAAAGCCTTCCAATTTCGGAAGGCTTTGTCAGCAACCTGAGGAGCTTCGGCTCCTTTTTTTATGGGTCGATGCTTTATCGATTCATTCAGGCCCAGGCTTGCCGGTGGCAGTCTCTGAAATACTCATCGCTGTCATGTTATTTAATAGTAATTAAATGTGTATTTGTTAATATTATTTTCCTGTGCCAGAATCCCCCGCACCAAAACCAAGTGCAGGGGTCGTTTATGGAAAATCACTGTCGTCCACTGAGATTCATCCCTTCCCGCATCAGCGGAAACACGCCGCTACGCATTACCGCAGCAGAGCAGATCGGCGGCCATGCCTGCCGCAAGCGGCCAGGCAGGCTGTCCACCATCGGACTCTTGCCATGATGCGGCATTACTCCTTGATTGACGGCGCCATGGCGTATGAGGCGCTATGTGACCATCCCTATTTTGTAGATCCGACGGCAAACTGGTGCGCCATGCTGCTGCCAACCGAGGAACGCTGCCTGGCCGGACCGATACTGATTGACATGGCCTTGCTGGCCGAGGCGGGACTTGCCGTCGCGTCGGTGGTTGAGGCTATCCTCGAAGGCTTCCCGGGGAAGCTGCATTGCTCCACGCTGCACAGCGAAGCCGACCTGCCCACCCTGGCCCGCCATCTGCAACGTTTCGCGTGTTTCTACGATGACGACGGGGTGCTGATGGGATTGCGTATTGCAGATACGCGGATCCTGGTCGATCTGCCGGCAGCCATGACGCCGCAGCAATGGGGTGAAATGAGCGGACCCATCCATCGATGGACGTTGCTGAACCGGCGGGGTGAGGAAGTCGCGTTAGCACTGCCGGAAGATCGTGCCGGCCTGATCCCGGAAAACAGGCAATTCACTTTGAGCAATGCACAACTGGCGATCCTCGCCATTGGCAGCGACCCCGATAGATTGCTGTGCCAACTTGACTACACGCCGCAGATGATGGACGGCCAATTGCATCACTACTGGGAGTGGGCGCGGGAGTGTATTGCTATATGGGAGCAAAGCGGCTCGGATAATCGCGAAGTCTTATCGGTATTCGCCCGCAAGGTCCTGAAGTCGAAAGGTCAGGCATTGCAGGAAAAAGATTGGGTGGAATTTCTAGCGACAGCTACCCCCGAAGACACATTGGATGCATAAACAGAAAGGATCTATTTTTGAAAAATAATAATCAAAAAAAATCTGCAAAATCCCATTGGGTATTCCGGGCACTACTAATAGTGCCGTTGACTTTAGGGAGTCAAGTTGGCTTTTCTGCGGACGGTGTGGTGACCGAATCGGCAACATCGGCATGCGCATTTTCAACCTTTACCGTAAGCAAAGAATGGTTCAGGGATGCCCTGGCGAAAATAATACGCGACAAAAAAATTCCCATGTCAAAACAAGCCGTTGAGAACCTTGCCGACACCTATTTTGAGATGACTAAATCTCATAAAGTGATCCCAACCTTTATGCTCGGGAGCAAAGACGATGCCTATGCGTATCTTGCAAAGGTGTTTCCAGACCTTGACCCTGAGCCAACCTCAATACTGCTCATTGATCTCACTTCTGCCGCAACAGAAAAGGAAAATGACGCTTCGGGACGGCCACTTAGACACTCTGAGGAAATAGACCAAGTTTACAGGGATCTTATAACAGAGATTGGAAAACTTGTGCTTAAAGCGGCCACGGTCAATCGGACATCACGTCATACAGATGAACTTGAGCATGCACTCGATATAGAAGATCACGGAACTGTAGCGAGAAATATTTTCTTTACGTTTGTTACCGGGAACTACAAGAAATTATTGACCAAAGCGCAGCGCCGACAATTCAGCTCTCAGGGAGAACGTCTTTTGATCAAAAATGCCGTTGCGGATAAGGAGGTAGAGGAAGCGAAAAAATGTCCGAGTCTATCTGAATTTATAACTCAACCTCATGTACCTGAAAATTCCGTGCCAATGGACCCGGAAACGCGGTTCCCATTGCTAAAAGACATCATCGCGGCGGGTAAGTGAAGAGTAGTTTCGTTCAATCCAATTTTTTGCGTTGGTTATTGCTGATGCTGCTGACATTGTCAATAAGCGCGTGTGCTGGTGCGGGATCAAATCGATTGGTGGCGGAAGGGAAAATTGCTACATCGCTTTCGTCTGTGGGCCACTACGGCAAAGGAATTGGGATTTCCGAGTTTTATGTGAATGGCACTTGGGGAGGAACTCAGCACGGCTGGGGTGGCGGAGGTTCGACCGTGTGTTGTGTGAGTCTGCCGCGTACGATCAATGTGCCAATCATGATGACCGTGAAATGGGAAACCTATCGCACGGCGGTCACAGAGGAACGCTGGCACGAGGCGACTGTACCCCTACATCTCTCGGAAACTAAACCAGGAACAGGTTACGACATGGTTGTACATTTTCTACCTGGTCACAAAGTTGAAGTTTGGATCGCAGACGAAGGTACCGGTAGCCCTAACTATCCAGGGCCAGCGTATCCGCATGGTCCGCCCCCCGACTATGTTCCGCTTCCCGATGAAAAACCTGAGCCAACAAAGGAGAAATAAGGATGGCGAATAGTTTTTTTAACTTTGCATTATCGCGATGGTTGCTACCGACGTTCTTAGCCATCTTGCTAAGTGGCTGCGCTGGCGCCGGATCAAACCGCCTGGTGGCAGAAGGGAAAACTGCGACATCACTTTCGTCTGTGGCTCACTACGGCAAAGGAATCGGGATTTCCGAGTTTTATGTGAATGGCACTTGGGGAGGAAACCAGCACGGCTGGGGTGGCGGAGGCTCAACGGTATGCTGCGTGACCTTGCCAAGTACGACTAGCAGTCCCACATTAGTGACGGTGAAATGGAGGACATATCGTACTGGAGTCTCAGAAGAGCGCTGGCACGAGGCTATGGTGCCAGTACATTTTGCAGTTCCAATAGGAAAGAGTTACGGCATGGTAGTTCATTTTTTGCCAGGACATCGAGTCGAAATTTGGTTTGCAGATGAGGGAATAGGGAGCCCTGATTATCCCGGACCTGCCTATCCTCGTGGCCCGGCGCCGGATTATCTACCGCTTGCCGACGAGGAACCTGAACCGGTCAAGGGGAAATAAACATGACGAATGCAAAATCCTGCCTGGAACCGGCCCAAGTAGTCTGTCCACGTGCGTTGCCGATGGATTGTGGAAAACATTGTGACTTCAATCTAAACATCGGTATTTTTTTTGATGGTACTGATAACAATATGAAACGGGATACTGAGGCATCCGCTCAGACCAATGTTGCGCGCTTATTTTCCGCCTACCGGTATGATCCCTTAGAAGGATATTTTCGGCACTATATTCCGGGTGTCGCAACACCGTTTGAGGAACTCGGTACCGATGGCGAGGACATACGGGAGGCTGCCGCCGGAAAAGGAGGGGAGCCGCGCATCATCTGGGGATTGCTACAGGTCTTAAACTCCGTACATAGTTTTGTCAACAATACAAAACCTATGTTCAGACTCGAGCAGATGAAGGCGCTCTGCAGCGACCGCTGGGTAAAGCAAGAGAATCCACGCGAATGGCCGATACCCATCCCGTCCGAAGAAGACAAGATACTCAAAGAACTCGGCTTGAAATC
>NZ_FOLC01000006.1 GCF_900112135.1 Collimonas sp. OK412 | reverse complement strand
TCGCTCTGTTCGCGCAGGGTCTTGCCGTGGAAGATGTAGTTGTCCTTGCGCAGGCGCAGGTACTGCAGCCACGGACCTAGCCTGGCTTGATAGAAGCTGACGCTGCCGTCGGTCTTCACTAAACGGAATTCAAAGCAGTAGCCGCTGAAGTAGCGCAGGCTGCCGTCGGCGCGCACCAGCTCGACGCTGAATAATTTACCCTGCAAATCCTTGAGCGCCAGGCTGGCGTCGTCCGACAGCAGCTCTACCGTGAACGCAAAATCGCGCGACAGGCTTTCCACGGCATCGAGCTTGTTGACCAGCAGCTGTGCGGATGGGCCGTCGTCATGCGGAAACGAGAGGCGCAGGATCCGATTGGTCTGGCGCCCGCCTATGAGGCTTTGCAGGCTCTGGAGTACGTTGCTCATGCGTGTCCCAACGTGCCCGGAATGCCGGGCATTAAATAGTTAATGCCTCAGGCAAATCCGATCAAGGCAGGGTAATGGTCAGGTAGGACGCGCGCGGCGCCAGCTTGACGATGTCGCTGTAGCCGCTGATGCTCGATGCGGTAGCGCGCGACAGCATGGTGTTCAGCGCAAAATAGCCGCCAAGTCCGATCAGGGCAAACACCGAACACAGCGCCCACAGCGGCACTTCATTGCGCAGCTTGTGGCTGACCTGGTCCGGCCGTTCCCAGTGCGGCGCGAAGCCGGCGCTCTTGCCTTTCATGCGCGCGATCTCGTCACCCAGGCGGGCCGTCAGGTAGTTCAGTTTTTCCGGGCCTTCGATGATGTACTTGCCCTGGAAACCCAGCAGCAGGCACATATGGAACACTTCCAGCGCCTGCAGGTGCTGTGCGCCTTTAGCGCGCAAGTCTTCCAGGCGCGTAAAGAAGTGTTCGCCGGCGAGCTGGTCGCCGAACAGGATCAGCTGCAGAGGCCGGCGTGCCCAGGCATCGCGGATATTGAATTGCGAATGCAGGATGTTCTCGTCGACGGCCGCGCAGAATGCGTATTTTGCAGCGTGGACGTCTTCAGCCGATACATCCAGCTTCTTTGCGCCGCGCTCGAAATCGCTGAGGAAGCGCTGCATCTTCGACGTGAAACCGGCTTCGTCGACAGGCGCGCAGCGGTTCTTCAACAGGAACAAGGCGTAGAAACCGTCGTACATCAGGTCGAGCAGCGAATTGGCGGAACTGGTGTCTGCCGCTACGTATTGGCCGGCGGCGCTGTCGCCGAGCAGGGAAGGGGCTGATGGTCTGTTCATGATGTAACCGCTAAGAGCTCAAGTTTAAGGTCGTTGATGCCGGATGGTACATAAATCGAGATCGACTGCGCCTGCAGCATGCGATCATACAGGGCTCCCTTGTTTTCCAAGGCGAAATAATAAGTGTCCGGCCGCACCGGCAACGCCGCCGGCACCTGCGGCGAGTGCGACAGCTTGACGCCGGGCATGGCCGACAGGACGAATTTATCGACGTCGTCGGGCGCGCCGATCTTGAAGCGCAGCGGCACGATATCGACCAGTTCGATGGCCGGCATGCTGGCGTTGACCGCCAGGTAAAACGCGGTCTTGTCGTCGATCTTGCCGGAGTCGAGCATGCCGTGGTGATGCGAAGGCTTGTTCTCCGACAGGGCGATCGAGAAATAGCGCGAGGAAATCACGGTGTCCAGCAGCTCGCGGATGATGCTGTCGAGCTTGGCGAAACATGGTCCGGGATCCTGGTGCTGGTATACCGGCAGGTCCGACAGCGCATAACTCTTGGAAAACGTCATCAGCGCGCCGGCCAGGCTCAGCAGCTGTTCGTACAGCCGTTCCGGATGAAACGCCGGATTGTGGAAATAGTGCGTCAATCCGGCAAACGCCGAACTCGCGGTGTGCAGCAGCCAGAAGGAAGAGATATCGCCGGAACGGAATTCGATGACATTCTTGCTTGGCTCGCGATGATGACCATACAGCGCGCTGACCTTGGCTTGCAGCGCATCCATCAGGCGCCGCAACTGGATATACAGCGCCGGTGCGCTGCGGATCGTCAGGCTCGGCGCGACGAAGGTCGGGTCCGGCTCGAAGCCGCCGGTCGAAATGCGGCGCAGCTTGATCAGCGGAAAACTGATCAGCGAGTCGCGCGGATCGAGTTCCGACACCAGGCGCACCGATTTCTTCAGGTAGGTCAGCTCGGCTTCCGCCGCTTGCGTGAACAGATCCGGCGTGGCCGAATTGTTCTGGGCGTAGCGGGTCGAGTTGCTGGTCTGGCCCAGGGGCGAAAAATTGCCGCCGAAGCCTTTCATGTATGGCAGGGCCGCGTAGTAGGTAATGGTTTGCTGCGCATGCGGGATATCGCTCAGGTCGACCACTTCCGGCAGGTCGTCGTCTCCAGGCGCGTTATAAATCTCGCCGTCCTGGAAAATCACCGACAGCTCGGACAGCCGCAAGGTATTGTTGGCCAGCGCATCGCGGTCCAGCTGCACCGTCATCACGCCCCAGGCATACGGATGCAAGGCGTTGGTGGTCTCATGCAGGCGGTTTTCGTGATACCGGTCCTGCTGCTGGAAATGCTGGGGCCGTAAAAACAGGCCCTCGCCCCATAGAATTTTCGATGTTCGATTCACGTATTTACTCGCATGTCATTTTATTCAAACCATCACGCAAAATCCGCGTGGCGCTAGCTGGACCACGCTAGCCGCATGGGGCCGGGGTTAAAAGTTTAGTCGCGGCGGCGGTTTCCGCAACCGTGACGCCGGTGCCGACTGTCAGCGCACAGGCGTTCGCGCCGATGGTAATGCCCGATTTTTCAGCAGGTTCGGTCGGGAAAGTCATCTTCCAGCGTTGCGCCGCAGGTTTGCGGAACAAGGCTACGACACCGACAAAACCCGCTTCCCTGGTGACCTTTTCGCTGACTTCATAGCGCTGTCCCGGCACCAGTGTTATTTCCTTGACTTCGAGCAGGTCGGCGCCCAATACGTCTTTTTCTTTCTGCGGATTGGTAAATGTATCGTATGTTGCCTGTTGGAAAGCGCCATTTTGTCGTAACTTATATACTCTGGCGACCAGGGCAAGCGGCGTGCCGGAGCTGTCGGCATTCAAATTGCTGCCTGCATGCAGCTTGATCGCTATGGTACGGGGCGGTTTTTGCGCGTCGGGAACCTCTGGCTTGGTAATGCCCGACATCTCCAGTACAGAGCTGGCGACAGAGCCAAGTGCGGAAACGGCGCCTGCGGCGCAACCAGCAAGACTCAGTATTGCTGCCAGCGAAACTAACAGAGATAAGGGGCGCATTAAAATCGATCTTTATTTGGGTTGCAAAATTATCGGATAAATAATAAGGTCTCGGATAATATTTTTTTGATAATACTGTATAAAATAATAACAACCTCAGTTGTCGCCTAGACACATAGTATGGGTCTGGACTAAACTTGTTGCAATGGTGTAACCAAAGTTCACAAATTTTGATGTAGATTGGCAATATGATATCTGCATCTGCCGGGTTTTGTTAAGATTCGGCTATTTAAAAGTTGCCACATAGAAAGCGAGTTTACGATGAGTCAATGGAAAAGCAAAATTATCTACGGCGTGGCCTTGGCGTGTCTGGTAAGCGCCTGCGCAACCCCACCTGCGGTCGATCCCGCAGCAAAACTGGATTCCATAGTGGCTGAAGCCGACGCCGCACAAAAAGCCGGACAGACCGACAAGGCTGTTAAATTACTGAAAGACGCGACCGGCGCGTTTCCTGCAGACAAGACACCATGGATACGCCTGGCGCAAATCCGTTTCGATGCGGAAAACTATGGCGACGCCATTTCATATGCGCTGGAAGGCTTGCAACGCGATCCGAAGGACAAGGTTGCCAACAGCATAGTCGCGGTAGGCGGCCTGCGGTTATCGACCAAGGCTCTGAACGACCTGCGTACACAGAACGATTTGAACGGCAATGTCCGCAACGAAGCACAGGGACTGGCCAAAATCCTGCGTGAAAGCCTGGGCGAGACAGTATTGGTGCCATCCCGTCCAAAAGTAGTTGCACGTCCGGCGCCGGCGGCAACGACCGCCAAAAAAGGCGCAGCTCCAGCCAAACCGGGCACGCCTGAACCTAGCGGCGATGGCGCCAATCCATTCGGATCGTTGCAGTAACTCATATGATTCCTGATCCCGCCAGGCGGGGTCGGGGCTTGATTATTCGGTATCAGCGGGGGTTTTATGGCTAAAAAAGAGAGTACTCAAAAACGTTTGCAGAAAGTCCGTCCACCACGGGTGCAAATGACCTACGACGTTGAAATCGGCGACGCCATCGAGCAAAAGGAATTGCCGTTCGTGATGGGCGTGATCGGCGATTTCAGCGGCAAGTCCGAGGTAGCCCAGACCAAGCTGAAGGACCGCAAGTTCGTCAACATCGACAATGACAACTTCGATGAAGTGATGAAAGGCGTCGAACCGCGAGCCGCTTTCCGCGTGCCGAACCACTTGAGCGACGCCGGCGGCGAGTTCGGGGTTGACCTGAAATTCAAGTCGATCGACGATTTCCGTCCGGAAGCGGTGGTGCAGCAGATCGAGCCGCTCAAGCAGCTGCTCGAAGCCCGCACCAAACTGGCCGACCTGCGCAACAAGCTGGCCGGCAACGACAAGCTCGAAGATATCCTCAACGATGTGCTCAACAGCACCGAAAAGCTGGCGGCGTTAAGCAAGCAAACCAAGAAGCAAGGAGACTGAGATGTCCTTTCAGCATAATTCTGCGCCAGCCGCAGGGGCGGCCGTAGAAGAATCCGGTTTGCTCGACCAGATCGTAGAACAGAGCAAAGTCGCCAAGTCCGGCGCCGAGCACGACCGCGCCAAAGACATCATTTCGGAACTGGTGAACCAGGTCATGCAGGGCACCGTGGTGGTGTCGGCCAACCTGTCGGCCACCATCGACGCCCGCGTGGCCGAGCTGGACCGCCTGATTTCGGCCCAGGTCAGCGCCGTGATCCACGCGCCTGAATTCCAGAAACTGGAAAGCAGCTGGACCGGCCTGCACTACCTGGTGTTCAACTCGACTACCAGCCAGAACCTCAAGATCAAGGTCTTGAACGCGACCAAGCGGGAACTGGTCAAGGATTTCCAGAGCGCCCTCGAGTTCGACCAGAGCGCGATCTTCAAGAAAGTCTACGAAGAAGAGTTCGGCACGTTCGGCGGTGCGCCGTTCGGTTCCCTGATAGGCGATTTCGAAATCACCCGGCAGCCGGAAGACATGTATTTCGTCGAACAGATGTCGCATATCGCCGCGGCTGCCCATGCGCCGTTCATCAGCTCGGCCTCGCCTGAACTGTTCGGCCTGGAAACCTACAGCGAACTCGGCAAGCCGCGCGACCTGGCCAAGGTGTTCGAGACCGTCGAATATGCCAAATGGAAGTCGTTCCGCGAATCGGAAGATTCCCGCTATGTCGGCCTGACCCTGCCGCGCTTCCTGGGCCGCCTGCCGTTCAATCCGAAAGACGGGCAGACAGTTGAAGGTTTCAACTTCGTGGAAGATGTCGACGGCACCGACCATTCCAAATACCTCTGGTGTAACGCAGCGTATGCCTTCGGCACCAAGCTAACCAAGGCGTTTGAAGATTTCGGCTGGTGCGCGGCAATCCGCGGCGTCGAAGGCGGCGGCCTGGTGGAAGACTTGCCGACCCATACCTTCAAGACCGACGAAGGCGAAGTCGCACTCAAGTGCCCGACCGAAATCGCCATTACCGACCGCCGCGAAAAAGAATTGAGCGACCTTGGCTTCATTTCGCTGGTGCATTGCAAGAACACCGACTACGCAGCCTTCTTCGGCGCCCAGTCGACGCAAAAAGCCAAGAAATACAATACCGATTCGGCCAACGCCAACTCCGTGCTGTCAGCCCAGCTGCAGTACATTTTTGCCGTATCGCGTATTGCGCATTACATGAAATCGATGATGCGCGACAAGATCGGCAGCTTTGCTTCGGCAGGCAACGTGGAAGACTTCCTCAACCGTTGGCTGACCCAGTATGTGCTGCTCGATGACAATGCCAGCCAGGAAGCCAAAGCGCAGTTTCCTTTGCGCGAAGCCTCGGTGCAGGTATCCGAAGTGCCGGGTCGTCCGGGCGTCTACCGTGCGGTGTCGTTCCTGCGCCCGCACTTCCAGCTTGACGAACTTTCAGTTTCATTGCGCTTGGTTGCAGAATTACCGGCGTCAACCAAGTCTTAACTTAATTCACGAGGGGTATCACCATGGCAATTGACGTTTATCTGCAAATCGACGGCATCAAGGGCGAGTCCACGGACAGCGCGCACAAAGACTGGATCGAGTGCAAATCGGTACAGTGGGAAGTGCTGCAGCCGAAGTCGGCGACTGCATCGACCGGCGGCGGCCACACAGCCGAACGCTGCGAGCACAAGGATATCGTGATCACCAAGATCGCCGACCTGGCGACACCGCTGCTGCTGCAAAACTGCTCGTCGGGCAAGACCATTCCAAAGGCCAAGTTCGAATTCCTGCGCGCCGACGGCAAGGGCGACCGCATCAAGTACTTCGAAATCGAACTGGTCAACCTGCTGATTTCGGATGTCACACCATCGGTCCAGGAAGGCGACGTGCTGAGCGAGAGCGTCAGCCTGAAGTACTCCCAGGTCAAATGGAAGTACACACAGCAAAAAATCGGCGGCGGTTCGGGCGGCAACACTTCCGGCGGCTGGGATCTGTCGACCAACAAAATCGTGTAATTTTCCTGTATCGATAAAAGAGCCGCATGCTGCGGCTCTTTTTTTCTCTTGAATGGTAAGCGATGAAAGGTTTCACTCCCGGATTGTTTGACCGATTGATGGGCGGCGACGGCACGCCTGCGCAATCCGACCTGGTGGTGCGTTTGTCGATGGATGCCTTGAAAGACACGGTCGCGCGCGACCTGGAGGCCATGCTGAATACCCGCACCGTGATTCCCGAAGAATTGCTGAAGAATTTCCCCGAATGCAGCAAGTCGATCCTGACTTACGGCTTGAACGATTTTTCCGGCATGAGCCTGGCCAGCCTGGATGACCGCGCTTATATCTGCCAGTGCCTGGAGCAAGGCATTGCGCGCCACGAGCCGCGCCTGCGCAATGTCCGCGCCTCGCTCGAGCTGCGCGAAGGATCGATCAACCGCTTGAATTTTGCGATTGCAGCCATGCTGGTGGTGGGGCCGGCCAAGGAAGCCGTGAGCTTCGACGCCGTGCTGCAGCCCTCGACCTTGCAATACTCAATCAGCAGAGCACGCCGCGCAGCGCGGATGGACGGTTAACGTGGACGAACTACTTCCCTATTACGAGCGCGAGCTCGGTTTCCTGAGGCGCTATTCGCGCGAGTTTTCCGAGCGCTACCCGAAGATTGCAGGCCGCCTGCTGATGTCCGGCGAGGTATCGGAAGATCCGCACATCGAACGCATGATCCAGTCGTTTGCGCTGATCAATGCCCGCACCTCGAAGCGGCTGGACGACGACTACCCTGAATTTACCGAAGCCTTGTTCGAGGTGCTGTATCCGCACTACCTGCGGCCGTTTCCTTCCTGCTCGATCGCGCGCATGGACTACAGCGTCGCCGCCGCACAGCTGACTACCGCCATGCCGGTGCCGCGCGGCACCGAACTGACGACGCGCCAGGTCAAGGGCGTGGCCTGCAAATTCAAGACAACCTATGAAGTCACGGTGGCGCCGGTGCTGCTGTCGCACGCGGTGTTCGATCCCATCATCGAACCGCCGGACGCCGTGCTGTTGCCGCCGACCGCCAGCTCGCGCATCGGCATCACCTTCGAGAGCACCGCAGAGCAAGCCGGTTTTGCCGAACTCGGCGTCAAGACCCTGCGCGTCTTCATCGACGGCGAACCATCGTTCTGCGCCGCCTTGCGCGATACCTTGTTCATGCGCACCCTGCGCGCCTATGTCGAAGTCGGCAAGAGCGGCCGGTGGCATGCCGTGAACAAGATCCCGGTGACGCCGGTCGGTTTTGAAGAAGACGAATCGCTGATCGACTTTCCGGCACGTTCGCATCCCGCCTACCGGCTGCTGACCGAGTATTTCTCCTATCCCGAGAAATTCAATTTCTTTGACGTCGATGTTGCCGAAATCACAAAGCTGCTGCCGGCCGGCTGCAAGAAATTCACCCTGCACCTGGTGCTGTCCGGGCTGCGCGCCGATTCCAACACCGCGCGCATGCTGGGCACCTTGTCGACCAATAACCTGCTGCTAGGCTGCACCCCGGTCATCAACCTGTTCAAGCAGCGCGGCGACCCGATCCGCCTGACCCATACCAGCGCCTATTACCCGGTAGTGGGCGACTCGCGCCGCGCCTATGCCTATGAAGTGCATTCGATCGATTCGGTGCAGCTGGTGCGGCAAACGCCGGAAGGTGAATCGATTACCGAATTCCGGCCGTTCTATTCATTGCGCCACGGCGAAAGCGCGGACAAGGCCGGCCATTACTGGGCCATGCGGCGCGACGAAATGGTCGCGGCGCGCAGCCCCGGCTATGAAACCGAAATTTCCATCGTCGACATCGATTTCGACCCGGCCGCCATCGAAACCGACACCCTGAGCATCGAGCTGACCTGCTGCAACCGCAACCTGCCTGCTTCGCTGGCATACGGCCTGGCCGGCGGCGACCTGTTCCTGGAAGGCGGCTCGCTGGTGAACGCCATCAGCTTCTTGCGGAAGCCTTCCGAACCTTGCCGTTTCGAGCGCGGCCGCGGCGCCCACTGGCGCCTGATTTCCCATCTGGCGCTGAACCACCTGTCGCTGGCCAAGGGCGGCCTGGAAGCCCTGCAGGAAACCCTGAGCCTGTACGACTTGCCGCGTTCGGCCATCTCGCAGCGCCAGATCGGCAGCGTGGTCGGCATCGAGCACAAGGCCGCCACCGCCTGGCTGCCGGGCAATCCGTTCGCCTCGCTGGTGCGCGGCATCGAGATCAAGGTGACACTGGACGAAGAAGGTTTCGTAGGCAGCGGCATCCATGTATTTGCCAATGTCCTGGATCGCTTCCTCGGCCTGTATGTGCATGCCAACAGCTTTACGCAATTGGTGATAGCTTCAAAACGAACAGGTGAGGAGATACTGCGATGCTTACCGCGCAGCGGAGATTCGAACCTAGCGTAATCCAGCGCCTGCTCGACAAGCCGCATCGTTTCCAGTTCTTCCAGGCGGTGATGATGCTGGAGCTGTGGCTGAAGCAGAACGGCGTCCCGCATGAGGAAGCGGTCAGCGATTTCCTGCGTTTCCAGAACACGGTGTCCCTGAACTTTCCGCCGAGCGAGATCGAAGCGCTGGAAGTGTCGCCCAAGCTGACCCGGCAATCGGTGGAAGAACTGCTGGAAGCGCTGCAGACCAACCAGCTCGACAACATCGCGCTGACGCCGGCGTTCATCGGCTTTTTAGGCAGCAACGGCACGCTTCCCAGTCACTACTCGGAGCGTATCGCCGCGCACCAGCTGTATGAAAAGGACCACGGCCCGCGCGCTTTCCTGGATGTTTTCTCGAACCGCAGCGTTGCCCTGTTTTTCAAGGCCTGGCGCAAGTACCGGTTGGAATTCAAGTACCAGGTCGACGGCAAGGACAGTTTCCTGCCGCTGCTGATGTCGCTGGCCGGCCTTGGCCACCGCACTTTGCGCGGCCGCATGTCGGAAGACGGCGCCGGCCTGCTGGACGAATCAATCGGGCATTTTGCCGCCGCCATCCGGCATCGGCCGCCGTCCGCGGCGTACATGCAGCGGGTCTTGCGCGAATATTTTTCGGTGCCGATCACGATCGAGCAGTTTGTCGGCCATTGGTACAACGTGCCGGTCGACCAGCAAACCGTGCTGGGTTCGACCAACGCCCTGCTAGGCAGCGTGGCAATGGTGGGCGAACGGGTATGGCAGCGCGACCTGCGCATGCGCCTGAAAATCGGCCCGCTGGCCAAAAAGAAGTTTGAAAGCTTTCTGCCCGGCGGTGCGGCCGCTGTCGGACTGCAAAAAATACTGGCGATGTTTACCAGCGTCTTCCTGGAATATGAAATACAGCTGATCTTGCGCGCGGACCAGGTGCAAAGCGTCAGCCTCGGTTCCGACCCTGAAAGCGGGCGGCTGGGCTGGGATACCTTCGTCACCAGCAAACCGGAAGAAAACGACCGCACCGATGTCTGTTACGAAATTCACTCACTTTGACCATGCATGGATGGGAAGGCTTCAATGAGCATTAATCTCAAAACCTTAATCAGCAAACTGAACGACACCTCACGCCTGGCAGCGGAACGCGCGGCAAACATCTGCGTCGGCCGTGGCCAATATGAAGTGGATATCGAACATCTGTTCCTGGCCCTGCTGGAACAGCCCAAGAGCGACTTTGCGGTGATTGCGCGCAAATCCGGCATCAGCCTCGCTGCGCTGGAAAGCGACCTGCAGGGCGAAATCGACCGCTTCAAGAACGGCAACGCGCGCACCCCGGTATTTTCGCCGCACCTGCCCAAGCTGTTTGAACACGCCTGGCTGATCGCCTCGCTGGACAACCAGTCGGGACGCATCCGCAGCGGCCACCTGCTGCTGGCGCTGCTGACCGAACCGGACCTGGTGCAGCTGGCCTACCGCGGCTCCAAGCTGTTCATCAAATTCAAGCTGGACGACCTCAAGCACGACCTGGAAAAACTGACCGAAGGCTCGCAGGAAAGCGCGTCCGCGGATGGCGGCGTCGCCCCGGCTGAAGACCAGGGCGGCGATCCGGTGCAGGACCTGACCGCCAAGGGCGAAGCCTCGAAAACTCCGTCGCTCGACAAATTCACCACCAACCTGACGCAGCGCGCGCGCGAAGGCAAGGTCGATCCCGTGATCGGCCGCGATACCGAAATCCGCCAGACCATCGACATCCTGATGCGGCGCCGGCAAAACAACCCGATCCTGACCGGCGAGGCCGGCGTCGGCAAGACCGCGGTGGTGGAAGGCCTGGCGCTGCGGATTGCGCAAAAGGACGTGCCCGACGTGCTGCAGGGCGTGGAACTGCATACCCTCGACATGGGCCTGCTGCAAGCCGGCGCCAGCGTCAAGGGCGAGTTTGAAAACCGCCTGAAAAGCGTGATCGACGAAGTCAAGAAAAGCTCGCACGCCATCATCCTGTTCATCGACGAAGCCCACACCATGATCGGCGCCGGCGGCCAGGCTGGGCAGAACGACGCCGCCAACCTGCTGAAACCGGCGCTGGCGCGCGGCGAACTGCGCACCATCGCCGCCACCACCTGGAGCGAATACAAGAAATACTTTGAGAAAGACGCCGCCCTGGCGCGCCGTTTCCAGGTAGTGAAGGTCGAGGAACCGAGCGAAGAACTGGCTTGCGCCATGCTGCGCGGCATGGCGCCGCTGATGGAAAAACACTTTGGCGTGCGCGTCTTCGACGAAGCCATCACCGAAGCGGTGCGCCTGTCGCACCGCTACATCAGCGGCCGCCAGCTGCCGGACAAGGCGATCAGCGTGCTCGACACGGCATGCGCCAAAGTTGCGCTGGGCCAGAACGCCACGCCGGCCCTGATCGAAAACATCGTCAAGAAACTGGACCGCCTGGTAGCCGAGCTGAATTCGCTGGAACGCGAATCGAATGCCGGCGGCAAGCACGCTGAACGCTTGAAAGAATTGCGCGAGCTGCAGGCGAAACTGACTGCGGAGCTGGCCCTCCACAGCGAACGCTGGGAAAAGGAAAAAGCCCTGACCGACCGCATCAAGGCCGCCCGCACGGAACTCGAAGCAACGCCGGCGGCGGAACAGACCCCAGCCGACGATGCGGCCAAGCCTTCCAAGAAAGCAGCCAAGGACAGCAAGGAAGCCCAGGAACTGGCGAAACTGATCGAGGAACTGAAAACGCTGCAAGGCGAAACACCGATGGTCCCGGTGCAGGTCGACGGCCTGGTGGTGGCGGAAATCGTCGCCAGCTGGACCGGCATCCCGCTCGGCAAGATGGTCAAGGATGAAATCAAGACCGTGATCAACCTCGGCGCCCTGCTGCATGAACGGGTGCTGGGCCAGTCGCACGCGATCGAAGCAGTGGCGCAGCGCGTGCGCACTTCACGCGCCAACCTGGACGATCCGAACAAACCCAAGGGTGTGTTCCTGTTCGTCGGCCCGTCCGGCGTCGGCAAGACCGAGACCGCGCTGGCGCTGGCCGATGTGCTGTACGGCGGCGAACGCAAGCTGGTCACCATCAACATGAGCGAATACCAGGAAGCGCACAGCGTCTCCGGCCTGAAAGGCTCACCGCCGGGTTATGTCGGCTACGGCGAAGGCGGCGTCCTGACCGAGGCGGTGCGGCGCAATCCGTACAGCGTGGTGCTGCTGGACGAGGTGGAGAAAGCCCACCCGGACGTGCTCGAACTGTTCTTCCAGGTGTTCGACAAGGGTGTGCTGGACGACGCCGAAGGCCGCGAAATCGACTTCAAGAACACCATCATCATCCTCACCAGCAATGTCGCCTCCAGCCTGATCATGCAAAGCTGCCTGAACAAGGCGGCGGCGGAACTGCCGAGCACCGACGACCTGGAACAGGCGATCAGGCCGCAGCTGGTGAAAGCCTTCAAGCCGGCTTTCCTGGGACGCCTGAAAGTCATTCCTTACTACCCGATTTCGGACGACGTGCTGGTCGAGATCATCAACCTCAAGCTGGGACGTATCCAGAAACGCATCGCAGTCAACCACAAAGCCGAGTTCAGCTACGACGAGCCGCTGGTCGAAGCGGTGCTGGCGCGCTGCACCGAAGTCGATTCCGGCGCCCGCAATGTCGACAATATCCTCAACGGCACGCTGCTGCCGGAAATTGCCGAAACCGTGCTGGCCAAGATGGCCGAAGGCGGCAGCATCGCCAAGATCAAGGTCACCGCCAACAAGCAGGGTCAATTCAAATACGCGATCAAATAGAACGGAGAAAACATGGATGCAGCAACCAAGCAGAAAATCCTGAAGCAGTGCTATTCGAAGCGCTTCGACGAGAAATACAGCCGCAAATTCCAGTACCAGGACAAGGCCACCGATGTGCGCAACTACGTCAAGCTGACGCCGGCGGACATCATCGACTTGCTCGATACGGCTTCCGCTTCGGCGCGTTCACAGGCGCGCCTGCTGCTGCAGCTGATGCAGGGACGGCCGTGGCTGCCGTCGGCGACGGCGCATGAAGGCGGGATCGGGGATCAGCGCGGGGTGGATAACAACCTGCACATCACGCTGAAGGTGGGGGACAAGAGTTATCACTTGCGTTGCAAGGAGCAGCCGGCTCTTCACGTTATCCAGATTACCGGATAAGAGTCGGGGTCTTTCTGATTTATTCACCCAGTACCGAATGGATCAGAAAGTTCAAGCACGGGATTTTAGCTGGCATCGTCCGACTACGGTCTGGACGATGAAATGGCCGGCGGACGTGATGGGATCTGAAACCGATTGGTGTTACTCATCGCTTTGTATTTTTACATTCCACGGCTCAGAAACCGGAAACTTCCAAAAACGATCATGGGTGGACGTAGCAATGATCGAATTACCCTGCATCCTCAATTCGTAGAAAGGGTTGGATACGGTAAAGAACGCGGACCAGATTAAGGAATCGCCTTTAATTACCGCCACGAATCCCTCGTTTCCCATCCCGCCTTCTCCGCAAATTGCATAGTAGTCAGGCTCATGAGCAACAACGCGGTTTTGCCTTGGTTCTATCTCTACAAATTCGTGCTCAAATTTCATGAAACTTGAAATCGATGATTCGCAGATCGGGTAGACGTGGTGCTGCAGCACGCCACCTATCCTGAAGGAATTCTCGCCCATGGCTATCATTGTGCCGTCGCCAATTACTACTCCTGAAAAATGCGGCAGCAAACCCTGTTTCCAATTATCTTGAATAACTGAGTCATTATATTTTTTGTTGAAATCGATCATCTGCATCCTTCTCCTTTTATATAAACCTTCGGCTTGTTAGGCGATCCTTCCGCCGGCAACTGTATTTTCGGCAAACCCGAGCCTTTAGGGCTTGAAAACAACCTCTTTTTCAAAGAGTTTCCCCAAGTAGTGGTGGTGCCAGGCTTTATATCATCTAAATTGACTCTATGAATCGGCACTTTAGCAACTCCTGCATTCTGTGCCGCCAAAAGCCGCCGATTATCGAATGACACCAGCTGTCCATTTACCTCCACAACCGTAATGATGCTGCTTTTCGGATGCATTGGATCCGATACCCTTTCCCAGTCCCACTCATTATTGCGCATCGCCCTTTCGTATTCTTCAGTTTCTCCCTCTACATATCCCTGGGAAAAATTAAGCGTACTAGGGTCAACCCACTCAATACCACTCAGGCCGAGCGGATCAATCCAGCCAATCGCATTGCGCGCATATTGATAGAAGTTCTTTCCACCAGCCAATCCAATCGGATCTTGCCCGACAAACTGCCCGATATGAGGATCGTAGTACCGATGCCGGTTGTAATGCAATCCGGTTTCGGTGTCAAAATACTGCCCCTGAAATCGGATCGGATTGTCGATTGTATGTACATGGAAGCTCTGTACCGCACCCCATGCAGCATGACTGGCCGACCAGACAATCCGCCCGTCGCTGTCAGTCAACCTGGTGGGACAGCCGTTGCGATCGTTGTGATAGTGGAAGACGCCGCTGCCTGGCGCTTCAGGAGCTGATGCTGTGTCACTGGTCCTGATCTCTTGCGAATTACTTGCCGGCGTCGACATCGGGAGCGCTGCACTGGAAATGCCGCCAAGCCGCATTCCGGCGCCGAAACCAATCTGGCCTGGCGCTTTGGCATCAGCCAGACTTAATTGGCGATTCCCCTCTTGGAACAAGGGTGCGCTCCAGCTCTGCTGCCCCAGTGGGGCGCTGCCTAAACCGCCCATGCCGCCAAGGCCATTGGCTGGCGGCGAGGACGGCACGGTAACCGGGGCAGCGACTTGTGTTGCCTGTTGCGGCACGACGGGCTTGACGTCCTTTTTTTTTGCCGTGGTAACCGCAGGCAGTCTGGCGGCCTTGGCATGGCGGTCAATCAGTGCCAGCGGCACAAACGTGCCCGGATAATAGACATACTCCCGTGCCAGGGCATGCAAGGTCTTCAGCTCCGTGAGCCGTTTGCGCACCGCTATCAAATCAGCCACATTGCCAGCCAGCCAGATATCGGCGCCTGAAGCGGCATTGGCTTGCTCCACTTCGCCCAACAGAGCATCGCCATCCCAGAAGAACCAGGTGGTGCTGCTCGGACCGCGTTTGAACACGCGTCGCCCCAGCGGGTCGTAACCGTAGCGGGTCACTTGCCCGTCTTGGCGACTTTCGACCAGACGTTGATTGGCGTCCCAGCGCAGTTGCAATGCAGAGTCCGCAGCCGACGAGTCTGATGACGTCGGACCGGCCCCGCGCTGTATCAGATTGCCAGCACGATCGAATACATAGTGTGCTCCTGCATAGCTACCTTCACGGCTCCACAGGAATCCGGCCTGCCCTTCGCCGCCTGCAGCCTGCTGCATTTCCATTTGTCGGATCCGCGTACGCAAACGGTCACCGGCCGGATCATTGAGAAAATCCGTGACGCGGCCGGCAGGGTCGGTATGACGCAAGATGTTGCCTAACGGGTCATAGTGGTATAGATCAGCTCCGTACTCGCTGTCGTTGCGCCGGGTCTGGTTGCCGGCGCGGTCGTACTCAAAACTAGTGGCGAATAACGGAGCCTGGTCGCGCAATACGGTCTGGGCGGTCATATGGCCCGCCGCGTCATAGCGCAACTGCCGCTGGACGCTGCTGCTCAATTGCTCTTTGACGGCGCGTCCAAGTACGTCGCGCTCGATCAAGACAGGTGATTCGTCATTGATGGCAATCGTCGCCACCTGATCGCGTAAATCGTAGGTAGCGACAATCTTGTTGCCGGCGCTGGATTGCCGTGACAGCCGGTTGCCAATCTCGTCGTAACCGTACTCGATCTGAAAACCGTCCTGGATTTCTTCGATAAGGAAACCGTCGCCATTGAACTTGCGCTGGACGTGCCGGTGCGCATTCCGCGTTTCAATCAATGCGCCGTTCTTGTCGTAGCTAAAAAATTCGCTGATTTGCCGGTTTTGGTGATCGCAATCGGGTAAGGTTTTTTTTGTAATACGCCCCAAGCGGTCGCTAGTGTAGGCGATGACGCGGCCCAATGGATCGGTGGCGCTGGACAGGTTGCCGCCGGCATCATAGCGATAACTGCGCGACTGCCCCCAATAATCGCACTCTTCAACGATGCGGCCCAGCGCATCACGTTTGAGCAGATAATTTTCCTTGCGCTGATTGAGCAGGCCGATCAGTTGTTCTTCAGTATCGTAGAAGTATTGGAAAACGTGGCCATCGGCCTGTATCCGCTTGGCGAGCTGGCCGGTTCCGACATACTCGAGCCGGGTGCGAGCGCCGTTCTGGTCGATATAGCTAATGAGCTGGTCTTCTGCGTCGTAGTCGCAATAGACGCCGCCATCGGCCTGATGCATCTGTAACAGACGGCCTTTGGCGTCATGGCGATATTCGATGACGTTGCCGCCAGCATCGGTGCGACGCTTCAGGTTACCCAAGGCATCATGTTCAAAGCAGGTGCTATGGCTGAGGGCGTCCGTCAGCCGCGAGATATTTCCGTAACGATCGAAGGCCAATGCTGCGACGGCGCCACGCGGATTGGTATGCGTTGCGAGCTGGCCATAGGTGTCGTAGGTAAACCGGGAAAGGGCGCCCATGGGGCTGCCTTGCTCCAGCAGCAAACCTCGTTCATCCCAGCTGCGCTGCACGCTCCGCCCGGACGGGTCGACCACCTCGATCACATGATTGGCGTCGTCGTAAGCCATGGCGATGACACTGCCGTCTGGCTGCACCAGCTTCAGCAGGTTTCCACGCTCATCAAAATCAAACTCCGTACGCGCTCCGGCGGCATCGACCATGGCTGTAGTCCGCCCTACCTCATCGTACTCAAATATGGTGACGCCGCCCAAGGCATCGATTTCGCACAAAGGCAGGTTATTGTCATCGAACTTCACTAACGAAGTATGGCCAAGAGAATCGGTTACGGCCGTTTCACGCAACAGAGTGTCGTACACAAAGCGATAATCATGCAATCCCTGGTCGCCCCAGGCGCGCACTACACGCCATTCGGCATCATATGCATAATGAAAAGACAGCCCAAGACGATCGGCGTGGCGCACCATATGATGACGGTCGTAATCGAAAACGCGGGCCGCACCGAGGGCGTCGACAGCCGCGATCAAGTCATGGTTTTGATATTTGTAGCTCACCAGCGGATGCGTCAAGCCAGTGGCCGGATCATGCAGGCTGAGCTGGTGAATTTGTCCAGCGAATTCATGCACTTCGATAAAACGCCCCGGCAACTCGTTGATGCCGCTCTCTGCGATCCTTGTCAAATGACCGTCGACCCGCTCGAATCGCCAGTGATTGCCGCTCAGATCCTCGATCCTTTCGACCTGCAGATGCAGAGCCTTATGCAACGGCGAGAGGTTCAGTGCGGGTTTGCGAAAAACGTAACGCAAATCGTCTTTGGTGACGACTTGCAGTTCATCTATGCCGTCATTGTTAACCCAAACCAATCTTGCGCCATCGACAAATTCGGTCACCGCGTGTTCAACCCCAATCGCTTGCGGCGATTGTGGAAATACCGCCGCGCCGCTAGCCTCGAAAAACAAGACCATGCCATCCGGCTCGATTTCCAGCCGAAAATCCGCAGGCGTCTGCCAGCCGTATCCGCATACGCCTTGGTGGTTATTATTCGACGAATAAGCGCGACTCCAGATCAGGGGCAAACGTCCCGGTATCGCAAAATCCTGATGCGAGAGAGCGACGCTGCCGTCACGGATATCGACCGGCTCGGCGCGCAGCACTTTGCATTTCAAGAAACTCGGCTCCATATTCTTGAACAGCTTCTGCCGCGCCTTCTTGAAGGCTTCAGCCGCCCGCTTGTAACCCTTGGTGCCGCGCAGTGCCTTGAATCCTTTACCTAAGGCAGCGAGTCCCAGCCTGGACGCAATTGCCATCATGGAGATCGTCGGCGGCCCGCCGATGAATACGCTATCGGGTATCGCCAGGTTGACCGAGGTAGGCAAAGTCATCGACAGATGCGGCTTGGATGGCTTTTTCAGGCGGAACGGCGGCACCATGCCGACTACGCTGCAATCCAGCACCGGCATGCCTAGGCGCGAGAATGGCGAATCGTCGGCGAGTACGGTCTTGCTGCCCATGAACAGCTCATCATCGAACTGCGGTCCGCCGGGGGCGCGCAGGAACGGCACCCACAGCGCCAGCGGGATATGCACCGACAATCCTCCGGTCCCCGCGGTGGCGCGCTTGACGCCGGCTACCTGCACCGTGGCGCCGATGAATGGCAGGTAATCGAAGGGATCGAGCACCATCGAGATGTGCGCGGTCGGCAGCGGCACCGGCGGCGTTCCCGGCACCAGTTCGTACATGTGGATGTCGATCCCGATTTGCGGATCGAAATGCTTGGCGGCGTTAGTCATGGACCTGTCTTCCTCAAGCTGTCACTGCAGAGGCGCTCGGTTGTACTGGAGCGGCATCATTGATCAGACCCGATGGATCGGGCAGCTTGGTGAATTGCGGCGGCTCGCTCCATTCCGGCACATCCTTGTCGAGCGGATGCTTGACCTCGGGCAGGCCATTCCAGAGCGGATTGAGCAGCTCGCGCGCCAGCGCCACCACTTTGCGGAAAAATTCGTCGCCGCCTGCGATCAGGTGTTCGCGTTCCTGGCGCTGGCGCTGGAAACCGCTTTCGAAACGCGCGTGCATGGTGCTTTCGATTTTTTCCAGGTCGGCCGGCGAAGGCTGTGCGCCAAGCTTGCCGGCTTGCTGTTCGGCTTGCAGGTGCGCTGCGGCGACGGCGGCCTGGTAATCGGCCGCGCAGCGCTCCAGCTTTTCGGTGCGTCCCGGATCTTGCAGCCGCAACAGGTCCTGCAGGGCCAGCGCCATGGTGGTGAGCGGACGCTCGGCAGGGTCGATGGCTTTTGCGGCGCGCAATGCCAGGGCGCCGTGGTCGCGCGCCGGTTTTTCCTGCCGGGCTTGCGCATAACAATAGCCGGCCATGCGGAAACCTTCGATTTCAAACATGGGATTGGGTACGCGCTGCGCCTGTTCCGCGGCGCTGCGGTAGGCTTGCGCCGCTTTTTCAGGCTGCTTCGCAACCAGCCATACGCCGGCTTCGCCGAACCAGGTCTGCATGATCAGGTCGGCCGCCATCGGGTGTTTGTCCTGTTCCGCCTGGGTGGCGCATGTGCGGGCGTCGCGATAGCGCTTGATGGCGTCGGCATAGTTCTTTTCTTTTACATAGGCGCCGGCCACCGCCATCTGCAGCACTACCTGCTGGTCCGGCCATTGCTCGCGCTGTGCGATCTGCATGGCCTTTTCAGCGCGCGCCGCAGTTTGTGCCGCACTGCCCTTTTCCACCAGGGTGATAACGTCGGTGAGCAGCTGGCGGTAAGCCACCGTCGGTCCTGAACCGCCAGCTTGCGCCACCGTTTCGCGGGCGATGTCGAACATGTCGATCGGCGCTTCCACTACGCGGACACGGGCGCCATGGCGCTGCGCCAGTGCCTGCCAGCGGCGATCGGACAAGGTGTCGACCAGCGTCAGCCGTACTCGGCTCGCATCCGACGCCAGGCCGGGACTATGCAGCGCGGCATCCAGCCAGACTTCCCAGGCGTCCTGGCTGGCCACGCCATTCGGCGCCAGCACCGCGTTCACGTAGCGCAAATGCGCTAGCTGCGCCTGGTGATGCTGCGCGAATGAAGCCAGAACGGCCATTGTCCCGGATGCCGAATCGTGATGAGGCAACCGGGTGAATGGCCAGTCTGCCGCCACGCCTTGCTCACGCAGGCTGTCCTTGCTGTCGATATAGCTGTCGGCCAGGGCCTGGCGCAATGCGCGGCTGTAGCCGAAGCCAGTGTCAAACGGCGCATCGAAGCGCAGGAACAGGTCCGGCGTGGTCCAGTCGCCAGGATGTTGCTGCATCTCGAAAAACGCTTGCAGCATGCGGTCGGCATTGTCCGGGATGCGCCACACCAGCACCCGCATTTGCGGATCGTCGGTGTGTTCCAGCCACAGGTTGCGCAGGGTGTCGACGCGCTTTTCGACAGGATTCTTCGCCATGCTGGCGTCCTTTCGGTAAGGTCTTAGCTGTTCAGGTTGATCTTGCTGCCATTGATCGACACGCCGCCGCCGTTGATCTTGATGATCGAGCCGCCTGCCGTGATGGTGATTTCGCCGGCGTCGATGCTGATGCCGGCGCCGCCGACGACAAGGTCGACCTTGCTGCCGGAAGCAATGGTCTGGTCGGAGCCGGAATACACCGTGTGGGTGCCGGACACTTCATGCTGCATGTTGCCGGTCACCGACAGCAGGCGCGGTCCGGTATTGCCGTCTTCCACCGGACCGGCGACCGTGCGCTTGTCGGTGCCGGTCACCGTCACTTCGCGGCCGGCGTGCATGGTGTCGCTGACCGCGCCGGTAACGGTATGGGTGAGCGTACCGGTGATATCCCTTTTCCAATTGCCGCTGGTGCTGCCGCTATAGTTGCCGACCAGGCTGCTGCCGTAATCGCCGGTGATGTTTTCGTTATAACCCGCGGCGGTAATGGTCCGTTTCTGGCCGGCCTGGTAGGTCTGCGTCACAGCGCCGGTAACGGTGGCGGTGGACGTGCCGGTGACGGTGCGGGTATCGTTGCCGGTCACCGTGGCGCCGCGGTTGCCGCCCACCGAGATATCCTGGTTGGCGCCGACATTCAGGCTGTGGTTGACGGCAACCTTGGTCGCCTTGTTGTTGTTGACGGTGCTGTTATGGTCGTTCAGCACCGTCACCGCCATGTCGCGCTGGGCATGCATGTTGAGCAGTTCGCTGCCGCCGGTGTCGTGCATGGTGACTTCGTTGAAGCCGCCGCCGCGCACGGTCTTGGAGCGCATGCCGCTCACTTCCTGGCCGAACGGCGGCATGTTGTCGGCGTTGTAGACACGGCCGGTGATGATGGGCCGGTCCGGATTGCCGTCGAGGAAATCGACCACCACTTCCTGCCCCACGCGCGGCGCCGAGACGCCGCCCATGCCGCTGCCGGCCCAGGGGCTGGCGACCCGCACCCAGCAAGAGCTCTGGTCATTGAACTGGCCCAGCCGGTCCCAGTGGAACTGCAACTTGACGCGGCCGAATTTGTCGTGCCAGATCTCCTCGCCTTTCGGTCCCACCACGGTCGCCGTCTGCGGCCCCGGCATGCGCGGCCTGGCGGTGTCGCGCAAGGGCCGGTAGGGAATCTTGCGGCGCAGGGCGCTGACCTCGACCCGGTACATGCAATCCTGGGCTTCGCCGAAATCGCTGGAAAAATTGTTGCGGGCGTCGTGGCTGACCCGCAGCGCCATGAAACGGTGTTCGGTCGGATCGTCCCCCTCGTGCTCGAAATGGCCGGCCAGGTCGAAATAGCGGCCGGCCACCAGCTCCCGGGTAGTACCGGCGCCTTCAAACAGCTTGGTTTGCCAGCCGGCTTCCTCGGCGCGCACCGCGGTCAGCTGCTCGCCGACCGAGCTGTTGCCGTAGCTGGCCGCGCCGTCGTAAGCATAGCGCTCGAACTGGGGTAAGGTGCCGCGCGGAGCATCGTTCTTCAGTTCGACCGCGAGCGGATTGCGCGGCTGCTTGAAATCGAAACTCTTGATGCTGTGCACGGAAGGCCCGACCCGGCGCCGCGGCCGCCAGTCGTCCAGCACGTCGCTGGCCTGCAATTCCTGGTTGGGCTGGAAACGCACCGTGGCGTCGCCTGCCAGCGGCTGGCACTGGGTCGAATCGTCGGCCAGCACCAGCTTGTGGCCACTCTCGCTGTGCTCGAAGCTGTAGTAGATGCCGGCGTCCTCCAGCAGGCGCGAGACGAAGGTGAAATCGGATTCGTTGTACTGCACGCAGTACGGCAGTTTCGGATAACGGCCGGAGACCAGGTCGACACGGTAGTCGGCCAGCTGGCCGTACTTGCTGAATACTTCCTGTGTGATTTCCAGCACCGACAGGTCCTGGAACACGCGGCAGTTGCTGGCATAGTCGAGGAAGGAAAACCACGGCGCCAGCTGCGCCTGGTAAGTGGCCAGCCCGCCGTCGCTGCCGGTACGGCTGAACTCCTGGACAAAACCGTGGAAATGGCGCTCATCGGCTGCGGTCAGCATGGTCAGCAGCACCGGCTGCCCGACCAGCTGCTTGAGTTCAAGCTGGTCGTAGGGCGACAGCAATTCAAGGGTCAATTGGAACGGCTTGGACAAGGCTTCGCTGCCGTACATCCGGTGCACCAGCAGCAGATCGGCATCGAGCGGTGTCTTGATACGGACCAGACGCCGGTCCTGGTTGAAGCGGCCTACCCGGGCCAGCATTGCAGAAGGGTTTGGATACATTGGCACTCTCCGTTTTGCAGAAGGAATGGCTTTGCATAGAGCTGCTATTTAAGCCGCGATCCTGAATAAGGACGTCGGCTTTGCCTGTGATAACCGCGAACAATTACGCGGCAGCAATATTGCCGATTTGAAATTATATCGGTATTTAAGGTGGTCGCGGCGCCGTGTCTGAATAATTTACAGCGCTGGGGTTGCCAGCGAGTGACAGCGGCGGCGAGGCGGCGTCCGGCGTGCTGAGCCGGACCGCAGTGGTATTTACATTACTTTAAGATCAATATCTGGTGTTTGCCCGGCTTACTGCAAAGCACCGAAAGGCTTGCCCTCGCCGCCGGCATCCGGCGTCGCGGCTTTGGCGGCGCGCGTCGTCTTTTTCTTCAGCGGGCGAGTCACCTTAGGCTTGGTGTCGGCCACTGCGGCCGGGTCGACCACGGTTTCGCCCAGGCTTTCGCGCAGCAACCTGGTCTGGTTTTGCGCATCGCTGAGCACGCCGCCGTTCAGGTCGCTTTGCGCGCTCAAGTCGTTCAGGGCCTTGATCGACAGCTTGAGGCTGCCCAACGCCACTACGCCCTTGGCGTACTTGTCGGCCGGATCGCGTTGCAATACCTGCAATGCATAGGCTACCGCGTCGCCATAGCTGCCGGCGTCGTATTTGATCTGGGTCATGCGCACCCATGGCGTCTTTTCGGTCGGACGGGCTTGCGCCACGTCCTTGAGCACCTGGATTTCCTGGTCGGCCGCACTTTTTTGTGCCGTATCCGGCGCGGCGGCGGGAGCAGCCGACGCAGCGAATGGAATCATCAAACATGTTAAAGCGACACTGCAGACCAACTTGGTTTTCCAAAGCTTCATAGCTTACTCACTTTCCTGAAAATATTAAGACCTGGGCAGGCACGGCACAGCCATTGCAAATATAACAATCGGCGACAGTAGACATCAACTGTGGCAAATGCTGGATATCGACGCTTTTTTGGGGATGCATTCAGGACACATGTTACTACGGAAACATCTCCTTTGATATTTCGACATATCCGCCCGGCATCACCGATGCCTGGTTTGCGCGACATCAGGAGTGCGACTAAGATTCCTTTTTTGAAACGCCGACAGGCTGCTGGGGTATGATTGTGCCAAGGAAATTCCGATGAATATCTCGCAAGAGCGTCGCCGCCCTCCGGCTTGAACCACTTTTTATTTGGGTTTGTCATTTATGTTTTCTGTCGATCAATTACTCAATCCCGTCAGCGACGCCGCACCGTGCGGCGCCGACCTGTCTTTCTCAAGCGACCTGGATGCGATCGCCAACGCCCGGCGCTTTGACGACCCGTCGCTGGACCAGGGCGAATGGGTCACCGAGCTCAAGGAGGCGGACTGGGGTTTCGTCGTCGACAATTGCGCGCGGCTGATAGAAACCCAGAGCAAGGATCTGCGGCTGGCGGTCTGGCTGGCGGAAGCCAATGCCAAAATCCGCCATTTCAGCGGCCTGGCCGACGGCTACCTGTTGCTGGCCGGCCTGAGCGACCGGTATTGGGAAGGCTTGCATCCGGTGCCGGACGATGACGACCAGGAATTGCGGGTCGGCAACCTGAGCTGGTTATTGTCGCGCTCAGTGCAGCTGATCCGCGAGATCCCGATCACGGAAGGCCGCGGCACTGCGTTTTCCAGCGTGGATTTCGAGTCGGCGCGCATCCGTGCGGCCAGTGAAGAACGGGATCGGGCCAACGGCGAGAGCGTCAGCAGCGACGGCGTCAAGCTGGCCGACATCGAAGCGGCAAAACGCAAATCGTCGCCGAAATTTTATGAAACATTGCTGGCGGACGCCAACTTGTGCCAGCAAGCGCTGCTGCAATTGGAAAAATCGATCGATTTCCGGGTAGGCCAGGATGGACCGGCATTTTCATCCGCCAAGGACGCACTGGAAAACGTGATTGCGGTCATCACCCGCTTCGCCCAGGAAGCCGGAGTCAATACAGGCACCGCGCCGAAAGCCGGCAGCAACGAGACACAAACCGCACCCACGGTGCAGCAGGAGGTAAGCAAGGTGGAGCAAGCACAGACCACGCTGAACGGCCCGATACAGAACCGCGCCCAGGCCCTGGCGCAGCTGCGCCATGTGGCCGATTTTTTCCGCCGCACCGAACCGCACAGCCCGGTCGCCTACCTGGCGGACAAGGCTGCCAGCTGGGGCGACCTGCCGCTGCACCACTGGCTGCGCACGGTCATCAAGGATCCAGGCTCGCTGGCCCACGTGGAAGAACTGCTGGGGCTGCACGGCAGCCAGCAAAACGACGACAATTAAAAACGCCTGTCCCGGTTTACTGCGATACCCGGAATTCGATACGGCGGTTGCGCGAGCGGCCGTCGGCGGTATCGTTGGTCATGATCGGCCGGTCCGGCCCCTGGCCTGAAGTCACGATGCTGTCCGGGTTGATGCCCTTCTGCGCCAGGTAATCCTTCACTGCATCGGCGCGCGCCTTGCTCAGCGAAACGTTACGCGCCCGCAAACCCTGGTTGTCGGTATGGCCGATGACTTCCACTTTCTTGTCTTTCACCTTCAGCAGCGCAGCCGACATTTCATCCAGGATGCGCATGCCGGAAGGCGTCAGCGTGGCTTGTCCGCTTTCGAACTCGATGGTACGGTTGGCCAGGGTCTGGTCCAGGATATTTTGCTCGGAGGCAGAAACCCGCAAGCCGTTCTTGACGGTGTAAGTCGGATTCAGGTTGCCGGCGATTTCACTGGCGATCTGCTGGCGCTGCGCTTCGTTGCTGACTTCGCCGTTGATGGTGACGGTATTGCCGTCGATCTTCAGCTGGCCGCGGCTGACCTGTTTCAGGCTCGGACCGATCAGTTTCTGCACATAACCGTTCCAGTTCGCCGGCGACACCACCGAACCGACCGAAATCTGGTCGACCACACGGTCGGCGCCATACAGTTCCTGCAGCTTGCTCAGCGCGCTCTGCTTGCTGGCTTCGTCGGGCACCGTGCCGCTGACCAGGATCTGGCCCGGTTTCGGGGTAGCCACGGGCGGCGCGACATTTTGTGCCAGCGCCAGGTTCGACACGAATAACGATGTCAGGGCAATGCTCAGATAACGCATGCGTCAGGCTCCAATAAATGCGTCACGAAACGAATCATGAGCCGATTTTAAAGATAGGGTGGGTTGCGCCAGGTAGCTGGCGATCTTCGTGATGCTGTAATCCGACTTGACCTGTTCTTCGACCCAGCTGGCATCCTCGAAAGAGATGTGGTGCTCGAGCGCGACCTGCGGGTCCATGATGGCTTGCAAGGTGCGCGGCGAAGCACCGCTGAAGCCGATCACCATGGATGGCCGGTCGTTGATCCTGGTAACAAAAGTGGCCAGTTCGAAATTGCCGCGCAACAGGAATGGCGTAATCAGGTGCAACCAGTAGGACGCCACCAGGTTGCGATACATGGGATCGACCGGCAACGGCATCACCAGGCTCTTTTCCAGGCGCGACGACGAACTCGCCATCACCGGCTGCAGCAAGATGCCCAGCGCCAGGACCAGGTGCCGCAAAGAGCCCTTGAAACCGGCGCTGTGCAGCATGTTCTCCAGCCCGCCTATGCTCTGGATTTCCATGAAGTCGGTGAAAGCCGCGTGATAGGCGCCGCTGCCCAGCTGCAAGGGAATGCCGGTGGCGGTCAGGTTCTGCAGGGAAATCGCCGGATCGGTTGCGGCGATCACTTCGGAAGCCTGGGTTTCCAGCCGGTTCCACAGGCGCGAAAACGCCATCGGGCTCTTCGCCGTAAAATCCTGCGGCTCATCGATTTCCATGGTGCTGACGGCAAGGAATGGAAAACGGCGGTTAGCCTGGTCGTTGCTGGCAATCAGGTGACCGGCGATGGCGCGCCTGCTGCGCGGGCCGATGAAAGCAAAGTGCAGCGGACTGACGGCGTCGTAGGCGATTTTCCAGCGCGGCTCGGCAGACAGCAGGTCCATTGCCTGCGCCAGCCAGTCATCGAGGATCGACACCAGCGGCATGTTGTCGGTAGCCTTGATGAAATCGCCGCGGCTGGGGATCTTGCCGAAATAGCCGATGTTAGCCAATTTTTCTCCTACGCTCATTGTGCGGTCCCTCCTGCACTGGCTGCAGCAACCGGCGTTGCGCCAGGCGCGGCAGCCGGCGTACCAGCGGCCGATGTGCCGGCCGCAGGCACCGCCGCCGGAGTGCTGACCGGACTCGCCGCCGTGCCGGCAATGGTTTCCGGCAATCTCATGCCGAGGAAACCCTGGCCTTGCTGGGCGCCGCCGTCAGGCGACTTGGCGCTGACTTGCGGGCTGCTGATGATCTTCAGGTTGATCGGCACCGTGATGTTTTCATTGGTCCAGCTCAATTCGAAGTTGCCGTCCTTGCGCTTGCGCACCGCCGTGTTGATCAGGCGCTCAAGCCCGAAACGGCCAGGCTGGTTAGCGATCTCAACAGTACGTCCGTCGAAGGTGACGGCCGTGATGCGGGCGCCGGCCACGCCTTGCGGATTAGGCCACACGAAGTTGGTCCATTGCGCCTGGGTATTGCGGTAACGCAGCTGCTGGCCATCGATCTCGATGGTGTACTCCGTGGTGCCGCCAGCCGGCAGCGCCTGGATCTGGAACACGGTTTGCGCATCCGCGCCGCCAGCGCTGCCGCCGGCTGCCGCGCTGCTGGCGCCCAGCGGCGCTACCCAGCGTGCGAAACTCGACACCATGGTAGGCGACAGCGTGATGCCCATGTCGGCCCAGGTCTTGGCGGCCAGGGTGTCGCCGCGGCGCACCACCAGCGGTCCCATCGAGGAATTGACGAACTTGGCGATGCTGCCGTCCGGGCCGAATGTCTGGCCGATCTCGGCGCTGGTCGCCTCGATTTTCGAGTTGGCGGCAAACGGATATTTTTCGCCCAGGGTTTTCTCGAACGGAGAATAAACCTGCGCCAGCCAGGTGCGGTTCATCTCCGCCTCGGTCGGCTTGATGGTGACGGCGAAAGCCTGGATCAGCGGCCGCACCAGGATCGGACGGATTGCCTGTTTCTGCGTATCGCTCATGCCGACCAGCATCTGTTCGTCGACATACTTGAGCGCGTCGGCCAGTTCCGATCCGCTGCCGTTCAGGGTCTGCTGCATCAGCTGGTTGGCGCCTGGGCCGGTATCGCCCTGGTTCTTGATCTGGTTGAAGCGGGTACGCAGTTTCGACAGGCTTTCCATGTAGCCGCGCATCAGCGTGGCGTCTTTGTCCTTGGCCGTCACCAGGCGCGCGACGCCGGCGAACTCCTTGCCGACCGGGCCCATGGGCGCGGCGGTTGGATCGGTATTGGCGTTCAGGTTGACGTTGACGTTCACTCCCGACGGCGCCTGGCGCAGGATGGTTTGCTTGAACCAGGCGATGAAACCGCTTTGCGCGCGCCCCAGGCCGGTGTTCAGCAGCGACGGATTGTCCCAGGATGTCTGCTGGTAGACCGCGCTGACGAACTTGTTGATCGGCGAAGTGGACGGATCGCCAAAACGGTTCATCGCCTTGACCGCGTTGTCAAACCCGCCGAGGTCGGCGATGTTGGCGCCCTGCATGAACTTCTGCCATTCCTTGGCGTACTCGGTCTTGTATTGGGTAACCAGGGCTTTCTGGATCTGCTCCGGGCTGCCTTCCAGCGTCAGGTCGTCGCTGGAGGCGGTTTTCAGCACCCAGTCGGCGCTTTGCAGTTCTTTATTGGCGGCTTCCTTGAACGCGCCCTGGACAAATTTTTCCCAGGCGTCGCGGGTGAATGTGCCCGGGATCGCATAGCTGCCGACAATCAGTTCCTTGTCCAGGTCGCCGACGATGCTCGCCACCGTAATCGACGGGAAGCGCGTCGAGGCGCGCGCCTTGATGTCCGCATAGACCCGGTCGCGGGCCGCCATGCCGCGCACTACGCGGCGCAGGTTGTCGCGCGACTGGTCGACCAGGGTCAGCTTGCTTTCAATCGTAGGCCAGGACGGATCGTTGACTTGCGACAGGTAAAAACTCATCAGGCGTTCGGCGCTGCGGATCATCTGTTCGCGCGTCATGTTGCCGCGGTTGCTTTCCAGCCAGCCGCGCCAGAAACGGGTCAGCTGGTCATTCAAGTGGCTGGACTCGGCGCGCGAGCGGTCGCTCAGCATCAGGTAAGTCTTCAAGGCGTTGTAGCCGTCTTCCACATTGGTCGGCGACGAATCCTTGTATTGCTGGGTGCTGCCGGCGTTGGCGGCCGGAGCGGCGGCTGCCGCCGCGCTTGCTGCTGCAGCGCCCGCAGCCGGCTGGGCGGCGCCGGCCAGCTGCACCGGACGCGACATCGGTTCCAGCGAACCTGCGTGGGCATTCATTTCAGACAGGAAGGATTCGATATTCGCGGTCACCGGCTTGAGCATGATGTCCTTGATGCCCGCGAAGTATTCCTCACGCAGTTTCTGCTCCAGCAATTCCCCCTGGTACAGGCCGAAACCGAGCGACAAAGGCCGGCGGTTATCGTATTTCTGCAGTTGCTCGATACGGTCTTGCAGGATCTCCATCGCTTCAAAGCGCGATTGCAGGTCCAGCCGTTTTTCCTGCAGCTTGATGGCCTTGTCCAGGTCCGCCTGGACATTGGCGGTCAGCTGGCGGTTGCCGATGTAGGACCAGCTCCAGCCGGCCAAAGCCAGGCCGACGAAGGCAGTGGCGGCGAAAAACATGGTGTAGCGCAAGCGCGTCTTGTGGCGGCTGGCGTATTGCGAAACCAGGTCCTTGTCGGCAAAGATGACTTTACGGAACAGGTTGAGCAGGAAGAAACCATGCTTGGAATGGATCTCCGGCCGCTCCAGCGCTTGCAGCTTGAGGTCGAAACGCTCGGCGATCCGTTCCGACGAAGTGCTGAGTCCGCTGCCTTCCTGCAAGGCGCTGGTGAAATAGAAACCGCGGAATACCGGCTTGAACTGGAACGGATTTTCTTCAAACAGGGTGGCGATGAACGCGCGCAGGGAACTCTTTACCGCGGCGAACTCGAGCGGGAAAGTCAGCACGCCAGGCGGCAAACGATCGCCGCGGCTCAAGGCCATGTTGGCCAGGCTGATTTCCTTGAGGCCTTCGAACAGCTCGTCGAAGCGTTCGTCGAAATACGCCAGCACGTCCTGGCTGCTGGTCTTCCTGCTGTAAGGCAAGGTTGCGCCCCAGACCCGGTCTTTTTCGCCGCGGTCCATGTCGACGAAGAATTCGGTGAAGCCGGTGATCAGGTCGGCCTTGGTAAACATGACATACACCGGCGCAAACACTTCCAGCTTTTCAGTCAGTTCCTGCACGCGCTGGCGCAGGTTCTTGGCCAGGTTGATGCCGAACTCCGGCCGGTTGCCCGCCAGCTCGGCGACGCTGACGGCGATGATGATGCCGTTGATCGGCGCGCGGCTGCGGTGCTTTTTCAGCAGGCCGAGGAAACTGAACCACTCTGCACGGTCTTCTTCATGCACCGAATAGCGCCCTGCGGTATCCAGCAGGATGCCGTCGGTAGTGAAGAACCAGTCGCAATTGCGGGTGCCGCCCACGCCCTGCACGATATTGCTGTTCTTGTCAGCCAGCGGAAACTGCAGGCCGGAATTGGCGACCGCGGTGCTTTTGCCGGCGGCCGGATTGCCGATGATCATGTACCACGGCAGTTCATATAAAGCAGTAGCGCCCGACTTTTCGCCAAGCTTGGAATTCTTGATGGTCGAAATCGCTTCCAGCATCCGCTTGCGGATGGTTTCGGTTTCATCGCGGCCGACAGCGCTGGTCTTGTCGCTGCCCTTCTCGGCCTGGCCTTCCAGCATGGAGCTGAAATTTTGCGACGCTGTCTTGGTGCGCTGCTTGCGGTACAGCACGACCAGTCCCCATATCAGCAGGATCGCAACCAGGAAAACCACGACCCAGATGCCATCGATTTGCAAAGCATCCGCGGCGAGAAAGAGAAAGCAGGCCAGCGCCACAAAACCGACCACCATCAAGGTTCGTGTATTCGTCAGGAATTGCCAAATTCGTTGCATAGGTATCAGTAATTAAATGGTTGATTCTTTTGGAAGGGATGCTAACGGCGTACGCCGACGGCCACAAATTGTTGCCTGTTCACAACAACGTAACGGCTGCTTCGGCCGCTGAGCAAGCTGTGCTGCATGACTGTGTCAGCCTGAACAAAGGACCAGGATTGCATTGCAAAAAAGGGGCGTCGCCCGCCGGACGGCGATCCCGCCACCTGAAATTTTATTGCCCGATACTATCAATCGCCTCGCCATGCCATCCCTCTTTTTGTCGATTTTTTTGCGCAGATACAACGATTTTATATTTCTCTTATCTTTTCATTACGCCCGGCTTGCGGAATTCCACGTGGCCCAGGTCCATCATTTTCCAGCGGCCACCCCACGTCAGTCCGACCGATTCCGCCACTTCGCCATACAGCTGGTAACCGCGCATGGCCCACGGGTCTTTCTCTGTAATCACCAGCTTGCCGCTGCGCATGAACGCAGAATCGGCTGCCAGGCCGTACTGGTGGTAGCTCTGGAACGCCTTGGCGTTGGTCACGCTGCCGCCCATTTGCGCCAGGGCATTCTGCCGTTCGGGGCTACGATACCCTTCAATAATGACCATGTCGTAACCGTGCTTCTCTTTCATGATCTTGAAAGTCATCAGCAAGCGCTGGGTGAAATCGGCATCCAGCGCCTGCCAGTTACGGCTGGCGGTATCCAGCATAGGCCGCACTTGCGCCACTTCCTGTGTAGTAAACACCTCAGGCGGCAGCGGCGGCGGCGGTACCAGCTGCTCGCCTTCCAGCAATGCGGCAATCTGCTGGTTAACTACTTGCCCGGAATCATCATAGCTGCCCAGCATGGTTTTACCGCTCAACATCCACGCAGTCAAAGGCGGGATCAGCACGACCGCCATTCCGGCGAGTAGAATCCATTGATGCCGCTTGATGAACTGCCAGCTTGAGAGCCTGGATGCCTGCAGGTTTTGCGAAAGGGATCTTGTGGTCTCGGACCGGCGGTCTCGCCAGTTCTGGACCTGCGCCCCAATCTGCTGCCGGCGCTTGGCCAATGCCAAATAAACAATCTCGCGGGCAGCCGGGAACAACAGCAGCCCGGCGACGCCGCATGCAAGCAGAAAGTAAAGGGCGACGACTAAGACGAACACAAAAACCTTCTCGTGAATATTACCAAAGAAAAATTATATTTTTTTGGTAATATATTGCCAGTTGACATATTTAGTTGTCAGAGAGTATACCTTATCAAACTTGGCGTCACGTCGGTCTGTGTTCAATAACTGACATTTGGAGATTTGTGTCTTGCAACCATCTGAAGAAACTGCGCGCGGCTCCGTAAAACCGAATTTGTTATCGGGCTCGACGGCGACAGAAAACAGCAGCGGCAGCATCCTGAATGCCCTGGAAGGCAAGGAATCGCCTTCGAAGGCCAGCGCACAAAAAAACTCCGGCGCCTTGCGTGCGGGACTCGTCGTCGTCTTGCTGGCGGCGATCGGCGCAGGCGGTTATTTTGCCTTGAACCAACGCGGCAGCCAGCCCGAAACCGCGATCGCGGCCAGCGCCCCGGCGCCGAAAGAATTGCCGCCAAGCACTCCAGCTCCTGCACTTGCCGCCAACGATGCCGCATCCGCGGAAAAGACAGAATCGCAAGCAGCAGTGATCGAAAACGATCCAGCCGCGCATGCCGATAAAGCCGACGAAGCGTCGGCCGATCCTCGCGCCAAATTGACAGAGACCCTGGAAGCCGGCGTGCCGGTCAGTTCCACCGCGCTGAAGAAGGCGCTGGAAGAACCCAAGGCGTCGAAACCAAAGCCGGCTCCCAAGAGCGTGAACGCACCGCTGGTGAATCGCAATGTCCAAGAGAAAAAAGTCGCCCCGCCAAAAGCGCCGAATGCACCGAAAGCCGGCGCCCAGCCTAGCGACAGCGATGTCAACATATTGACGGCATTGGTTTCCCATGGCGACAGCGTGAACGAACCGCCAAAAGCCAAGGAAACCGCGAAGTCCAGGCAACAAGCCAAGAAGAAAGCTGCAGAGCCTGTACTCGCGCAAAATGCCTCCGACGGGCCCGACATCGTTGAACGCAAAGCCGGCGACAGCACAGGAGGCTTGCTGCAGCGCTGCAAGCAGCTGGGCATGATCGAAGGTGAATTGTGCCGCTGGCGCATTTGCTCCGGACGCTGGGATACCGATACCGCATGCAAGGTAAACCGGTAAGTCCGGTCTTGTCCGCCACCGGTCCTGGATTGACTGCCATCGCGGAGCGCCAGGACTGATGCCGCTTACCTTTGCCTTGCTCGCCATCGCGATTGCCGCGGCCTGGCTGAAACCCCTCCGACTGACTGACCGTTTCCTCCTGCCGCCGTGGATGGCAATCGCCACCGGCGCGGTTGTCAGCGGCTTCGCTGCCGCTGTCCTGAGCCCCGTTGCGGTGCTCGCACTCGCGATATTTTTCCTGGCTGCTTACCTGGCGGCCGCCACCCAGCGCAAAACCAGCCTCCTGTTCGGCATGGCGGCAACCCTCCTGGCCCTGGCGCTGGCCTTGCATCGGTTGCCTGGGTTCAATAATCCGATACTGATTTCCCAACTGCGCCTGTCTGCCGACTCCGTGCCCTTCACGCAGTATGCCAACTTCGACAAAGGCGCCGCCGGCCTGGTCCTGCTGGCGTTCCTGTGCCGCCGCGCCAGCTCCGCAACTGAATGGCGCAAGCTGTTGCAGCAAACCTGGCCCATCGCGCTGGTTGCAGTCATTGCCGTGCTCGGCCTGGCGACCGCTATCGGCTATGTCAAACCGGATTTCAAGCTAAGCCAGGCTACCGCGCTGTTCTTGTTCACCAACCTGTTCTTTACAGTAGTAGCGGAAGAAGCTTTTTTCCGCGGCTTGCTGCAAGACCGGCTGGCCTTGTCGCTGGCGCGCTTTCGTTATGGCCCGCTGCTGGCAGTCGCCTGCTCGGCGCTCTTGTTCGGCGCGGCGCACATGGCCGGGGGCGGCACCTACGTGCTGCTGGCTACGGTTGCCGGCCTGGGTTATGCCTATGCTTATTACGTCACGCAACGCATCGAGGCTGCGATCATCGTCCATTTCGCGGTCAACGCGGTCCACTTCATCGGCTTCACCTATCCCCACCTCAACTGACCCGATGAGGACAGGCGCAGCGCCTGCGATACTCGCCTCAGATCACTTGTTCTGATCGATCCGTTGCTGGATATGCTGGGCGCGGTCGGTTGACGACGGATGCGAGCTGAGCATGCTGGCGCCGGCGCCGCCGTCCAGTTTTGCCAGCTTTTGAAATGCTGTCACCAGCCCTTTGCGATCCATGTTCATCTTGGTCAGCTGGTCAAACGAATAGTCGTCGGCGGCACTTTCCTGCACCTGGGAAAATTGGGCATTGATGATTTTTTCAGTCAGCTCGCCCAGCTGCGATGCCGACAGGTTGGTGACCACTGCGTTGCCCGTCGCGCCTGCGGCAGTACGCGCAGCCGTCACGGCATAAGCGGTTTGCATGGCTTTTTTGGTGTGGCCCAATGCCACGTGCCCCATTTCATGCCCGATCACGCCGCGCAATTCACTGTCGTTCATCATGTCCATCAAGCCGCTATACACCCGGATGCAGCCATTCGACATGGCCCAGGCGTTGACGTCTTTCGTCATGTAGACACGGTAATTGGTCTGCGCGCCGTTGAGGCTGGGGCTGAAACCCTGCACCACCTTGTTCAGGCGCACATCGTATTTGCTCTTCGGCGCCGCAATCTTGTTTTGCTTGTCGCTGGCGGCGCAAGCGTCGTCCGACATGGTCTTGACATCGGTATCGCTCAAGGACGCTGCCTTGAGTGCGGTGCCGCCTGCTGCCATCATGCCGTCCACGTTCACGCCGGCGACGCCGCCACCCGCTGCTCCGCAACCGGCCAATGCCGTGGTTGCAACTAACGCCAACAGCTTAAATTTCATGTTCATCTGAATCCCCTCTGTGAAATCGTTGTTTTGGTCAATAACGAAAGTAAGTGAAAGTTAGAAAGTTAATTGGTGAGAAACGTTACTAAAATCACCAATAACAGTCGGATAACACAATAACTTACTTTCTAGAATGCCAATAAATTTTAGGCAATCATGTTTCCCAAAAACAACAAACTGCACATTTATTGCCGAGGCGGATTGGCATTTTGCTTGAGCAGGACCCAGGCCATCGCGCCCAAGGCCGAAGCCGCCAGCAGCAATACCGTCCACAGAATGATGTTGCGCGTCGGCATGCCATCGCGCCCGGCGGGTGCGGCCACCAGCGCCGCCGCGCCGTCCACTTTCGCCAACGGCAAGCTGTTCTCCTGCGCCGGGCGGTAACCAGGCATCAGGCTTTGCATCGGCAGATAAGGACTGCTGGCGCTGGCAAGGCCGGCCGCCAGGGTGAACGGCGCCGGGCCATTGACCAGCGCCACGATCTGCACCGGCTCGAATTCCAGGCTGATCTCCGGCGGCGCCGAGAACCCCTGTGTTTTCTTGTCCGCTTCGATCTTGATTTCGCGATATGCGGTCGGCGGCAGTTCGATGGCTGCGCTGGTTTGCAGCTTGCCGCCGGTCTGCAATTTATAAATGACGCTGGCCGTCATCAAGGTCCATGGCTGGCCGGCATCCTGGCGGCCCAGCACCCGCACCGGCAGCAGCACATTGTCGCCCGCCGGCTTGATTTTCAGCGCCGCCACCGGCGTCGCGAAGGGCAGTGAAAACCGCAGCGTATAGGGGTTGTCCAGCACCGGCTGGGCCAGCGCGGCCGTGACCCGGGCGGTGCTGGTGACGCCACGGGCGGTAGTCAATGTCGCGCTGCGCATGGTGACCGGCGCGGTCCGTCCCGCGGCGTCGGTCCAGGTGACGCGCAGGTACTGCTCCTTGAGATCGGCGGCAGGCAGTTCGACATGGTCGCTGCCCATCCCGCCGGCCCCCGCTTCGGCGCGGTACAGCACGGTCTCCGCCAGCGGACGCCAGTATTTGAGGTCTTTACTGGCTTGCAGGTCGAAGGTAACCGGCTGCGCGTCGGGCAAATCCACGTCCAGCACCAAGTCCACCACCGGATCGTCGATGGCGCGCGTGTCGAGCAATGCGCCCAGCACTTTTTTGCGGGGCGCGCCGGCATCTGTTGGGTTGCTGTCGATTTGCACGATACGCTTGCCTTGCTGTTCTTCGATCCGCAGCGAAGATGCCGATAGGTCGGCAAGGTCGGCGCTGCCCATGATGGGCGACGACTTCAGCTCGATCTTGCGTTTCTCGGTTTGCCGCAGGCTGGCGCTGTCGGACAGGGCCATGGCCAGAGGCTGGCCCTTGGCGTTGAAAATCCGCACATCGCTCAAGCCGCCGGTTTGCAGGCTCACCAATGCCTGCGCCGGCAGGACCAGGCGCTGCAACGGCGCATCCGCGGCAAAGGCAAGCGGCAGGCGCAGCGCATACGACTGCGCGTCATTTGGGTCGGACGCCGGCCAGGCGGCGCCGGCTGCCGTCATGACAGCCAGGCACACGGCAGCGTGCATCGGGAAATATTTCATCTCTACGCTTCCTTCACAGTACCGGCATCCGCCGCCGCCTTTGGCGGCAACGGCGCAAAATAACCAACCACCAGCATCAGCGCGCCCACCGCGATAAAGGTGACGATGCGTTCCGCGCCGCCCGCATTCGACAAATCGACCAGCAGCAGCTTGACCACCACCAGGCCCAGCAATGCCGCGCCGGCCAGCCACAAACCGCGCTGCACGCGCCGGTGCGCCAGCAGCATCAGGCCTAGCGCCAGCAGCGTCCACAAGATGGCGTAGCCGGTCTGCACCACAAAACTGTCAAACAGCGCCGCGCTGTCCCATCTCACGCCGAAGAAATGATGCACGGTGCGCAGCCAGACGGTATTGAGCAAGACAAATGCCAACGCGGCCAGCGCCAGCAGCGTCTGTTTGCGCGGCACCCAGCCGGCGCCGGCAGGCAAGGGCTGGGCCGCGACAATCGCGCGGCGCCAGAATACCAGCGCGCCGAGGGCGAGGGCCAGCGCCAGGTCGGTAGGATTAAGCAACGGGACATACGGCAGCGGCGCCGTATGTCCCGACGACAGCAGCGCCATCAGCAGCGCGCCGAAAAACACCAGCACTGTCAGCGGCAAAGCCGCATACCAGTAGTAGGCGACAGCATGCGTGCCGAGCGGCCACCTGAACGCCGGCAGCAGCGCAATGCGGTTGGCCCTGCCGGCCCACACCGACAAACACAGCAATACCGCAATCGCGCTGACCAGCAGCACCACGCTGGCCCAGGAACTCTGCCACAAATTGCCGCGCTCGATGCCGAACCACAGGCAGTCGGCCAGCAACAGCGTGAGCAGCCAGACGCTGCCGACATGTGTTGCGCGATTCAGCTTGAGGGTGGCGATATTGTTTTGGGTTTGCGTGTCGTTCTTGTAGAGCATCCAGTAATGCAAGCCAAGGGCCAGCAACCAGATGGCCCAGGCCGGCGTATACAGGACACGTTCCCCGGACAGCTCCTGCGCGATAAACCCGAGCGCCAGCGGCAGCAAGGTGAAACGGCTGGGCCAGGCGGCCACTGTCCAGCTGCTCCTGCGCGCCAGCAGCAGCGACAGCCATGCGCTCGCCACCAGCGCCAGCACCGTCAGCAACTGCTGGGTGCCGTCGCTGAAAACCGGCACGCTTGCCATGCCGGTTTCGCTGCCGGGCAGCTCGCGGCATATCTCGACTATCCACGCCAGGCACCAGAACACGAAACCAAACAGGTAGACCGGCTGCGACAGCATGGCTTCGGCCTTGGCAAATTCCCTGGCCCAGCGCGAATCGCTGTGCGGCAGCACGCCGCGCAGCCACCAGGCGATGGCGAATGCAGGCAAGGCGATAAACATGGCGCCCATGAACATCGGATTGGCCAGCGGCCAGGCCGACACATTGTCCTCGATCCCCGCCAGGAAAGCGCCGGCCGCCACCACCTGCAGCAACAGCCCGAACGCACGCGGCATCCAGCGCGCCTGCCGCATGCCGACCCAGAACGCGCCGGCTCCTTCGAGCGCCCACACTGCCGATGTCCAGCGCATGTCCAGCGCCAGCGGCACCGCCAGGGTTACAAAACCGAGGCCGATGGCGATCATGGATTCGATCATCAGGCGATAGCTATCCCGTCCGCGGCGCATCAGCACCGCTGCCAGCACCAGGTACAAGGCGGCAAATCCCAGCGCCGAAAAGGCGCCGCCGAACTTGAACTGGTCGGCCAGGCCGGCCTGCAAGCCAAAACCGACCAGCGCAGTGCCGAACATTAGCGTGCTGTCGACCGCGTTGCCAAGCCGGGTCGGCGTGTTGCGTGCATACAGGATCGCCGCCGCCACATAAATCAGCACGAATACGATCAGGAACAGCTGCGAACTCATGTAATGCGCCGGCTCGTACTTGAGCACGCCCCACAACGTAGCCACGCCAAAGGTCGCGACAAAACCCACCATGTTCAGCACGCGCCAGGAACGTTTATAAGCAATGAACAGGATCGCCAGGTTAAGCAGCGTGTAATAGCTGAACAGGGCGACACTGCTGCCGCCTCCGGTGGAAAGCAGCAGCGGCACCGCAAAACCACCGGCAAAAGCCGCCACCGCGAGCGCGCGCGAATCCTGCAGCAGCGCCAGCGCGCAACTCAAGGCGCACACCACGATCATCAAACCGAAAGCAGGCAAGGGCGCAACCAGGTCAAAGCGGCGGAAAGCGGCGAACACGGTGAGATAGATCACCGCCACGCCGCCGCCCTGCAATGCCAGTGCAAAAGCCGGCCTGGCCTGGCGCTTGACGAAACCGACAGCCAGCAGCGCAATTCCGGCAAGAGCGACGACCGCCAGCCGCAGCTCGACCGGAAACAGGCCGGCGGCCGCCGCGTAGCTGGACAGGAAAGACAGGCCGATGAACAGGATCACCAGGCCGATACGCACTATGGTGTTGCCGCCAAGGAGCCAGTTCTTGGCCGCGGCGAAAGCCAGCTCGACGGCATTCGGTTCAGCGGGTGGACGGACGCGGGGAGGTGCGGGTGGCGCCGCCGGCTGCGTAGCGGGTGCGATATCCGGAGTAGCTGGCCGGGCAGCGGTTGCAGCCGGCGCTGCTGCCGCTACCGGAGTGTCAGGTGCGCTTGCCAACGCGGGCTTGCTGGCCGGCGTTGAGTCAGGGACAGTTGTGCTGTCGCCGCGAGATTTCAACAGTTCCAGCATCTGCAGCCGCAATTTTTCGTTCGACTTGCGCATCTCGCTGCGGACCGCATGCTGCAATCCCAATCCCGCCAGCAAACCAAGACCGCCGCCCAAAAAGATGCCGAAGTCACCGTATCCCGAGCTCGGCCATAGCCAACCCAGCACAGCTCCGCAAAGAATCCCCCACATAATCATAGTGTTAGCTCTCTTGTTGTAATTGGCTCAGGTATTGTCTGTGAAGTCGATGCTTGATGCAATCGCAGACATCTCGGCCGTCGCCCAATGCCGTCCCATACCCGCGCTATCCGGGCCGCTTTTACACAGACATTTGTGCGGGCCGGGTCGTTAGGCTAATCTACGTGTTTTTATTTGCGCCATGGATAAACCTACCGATCACGACGCCGAGCACCCGATCGATCCCGATGTCCGAATCCAGATCAACGCCACACTTGCCCGGATTGAAGCTGAATACGCCGTCAAGGTGCTGTTCGCATGCGAGTCTGGCAGCCGCGGCTGGGGCTTTGCTTCACCCGACAGCGACTACGATGTGCGTTTTATCTATGCCAATCGCCTGGACTGGTATTTGACCGTCCTTCCCGGACGGGATGTCATTGAACTTCCTATCAGCGATGTCTATGACGTCAGCGGCTGGGATCTGCGCAAGGCGCTTGGCCTGCTGCGCAACGGTAACGCCACGCTGGTGGAATGGCTGTCGTCGCCAGTGATCTACAAGGCAGATCCGGCATTCCTCCCGGCTATAGTTACAGCTGCCGGCCAGGTCAGCCGCCCTGAACGCGCTTTCCACCATTATCTGCACATGGCCAGGAAAAATTATCGCGAGCATTTGCGCGGAGAAACCGTTCGCCTCAAGAAGTACCTATACGTACTTCGGCCTTTGCTCGCCTGCATATGGATAGAACAAGAGCGCGGGCCGGTACCCATGCGCTTCCAGGATATGGTTGATGCCATCGTCGTCGATACCCCGCTCAAGAATGCGATTGCCGAACTGCTGTCAATCAAGCGTCGGGCGCTGGAGTCCGAGCATGGCCTGGCCATGCCGCTCATCAACCAGTTTCTTGAATTTCACCTGGACCGGCTCAGCCATGCTTTTGCGCCCGTCCACGACGAACAGCAGGATTTCACCGTGCTGGACCGCCTGCTGCGGGATACCGTGCTTACCTGACGATTGTGTCGCTGCCGCCTGCGTTCAATCTCTCCCAGTTCAGGCCGAATTTCGCCAGATATTTCTTGAGCCGGTCCGCATCGTTTGGTTTTTCCTTGGCGCTGCGCGATGCGGCGAACAGTTTGCGGCCAGCATCAGACATCGATTTCGAACGACGGCATATCTCGATTACCGCTTTCAATTGCATGACATCGAACAAATCCATTTGCGCTATCTGATCTCGCCCTAGCACTTCCTCAGGGTCGATCCCATCCGCTTCGGTCGACGGTGTTGCATAGTGATGCCACAACCGTTTCAGGCGCCGGGTCTCATCGGACACGATGGCAGCGGTAATACGGCCGGCATCGGCCAATGTCGCCATACGTGTCACGGAAGCCGACAAATCCCTGAAATTTCCCATCCACAGCGCTTCTGCCGACATCGCAAAACGCATGTAGTGATCCCGCGCTTCCTTGTTCAGACGAACCATCTGGCCGTTTTCAGCGCCGAATTGCGCCAGCAGGTAATCGATATTGGGTTCGATATCTTCCGAGCGGTCTACCAGTCCAGGTAGTTCGTAGGTCCACAGGTTGATACGCGCATACAAGTCTTCGCGGAAGCGTCCGGCTACAACTTCCCTCGACAGATCGCGATTGGTGCCGGCGATCAACTGGAAGTCGCTTTGCACCTCGTGGTCGCCGCCTACCGGAAGAAAGCGCTTTTCCTCGACCGCTTTCAGCAGCATGGCCTGCTCGTCAAGACCCAGCTCTCCGATCTCGTCGAGGAACAGCAATCCCTTGTGCGCCGTACGCAGCAGCCCCGGACGGTCCGAAGCCGCGCCTGTGAACGCCCCTTTGATATGGCCGAACAAAGTAGATCCTGCGCCGTCGCCATGCAGCGTCGCGCAATTCAACTCAACGAATTTTCCATCCAGCTGATGGCGTGCTTTCTTTAACTCGAACACGCGCCGGGCAAGAAACGATTTGCCGGCTCCGGTCGGCCCCATCAGCAAGATAGGCGCCCTGGATTTGATGGCGACACGCTCGATTTCATCGATCATGGTATTGAAACGCGCATTGCGGGTTGCAATGCCGGATTTCAGGAACGCCACTCCTTCCTCTTGCTCACGCGAGAAACGTTGCGCGATCTGGTCATACCTGGAGAGATCGAGATCGATCAGCGTATAGCTCCCCGGGTCGCCAGCCCTGTGCCGGCGCGGTGGCGAGGATTGCAGCAGGCGTGCTGGAAAATAGTGCGCCTCGGTCATCAGGAACATGCAGATCTGGACCACGTGCGAACCGGTTGTGATGTGGATCCAGTATTCCTCGTTATCGGTATCGAACGGGTAGCTCTTCGCAAAATCGAACAGGCTTCCATACACGTCTTCAAAATCCCAGGGATCGGCGATAGGCAGCTGGCGGGCAACCACTTCGGTTTCCGGAGACACCGATCCGATATCGCGTGTTACCTGCTGCACAAGGTTTTCGTACTTGCCGCTATACAGCAGCTCCAGGCGTTCGATCACCATCTCGTCATGCTGGGTCAGCGCGACCGTAGGACGCCATTTGTCCCAGCGGCCGCTGCCAGAGCCCTTGTCCAGTTGGGTGCCGACAAATCCAACAACAACAACGCGTTTCTTCTTCATATTTTGGATAAGTTTTTATCTATAAAGATAATTTATCACAATTTTCAATAATCCCATATAGCTGCCACTTGGCTCCAAATAGAAAACAATCCTTTTTTAATCAAATAGTTATACAAATCCATACCGCAAAAATCGGGCCTGGCACAGTCGTTGCAATATAAGGGACATAGAGCGAGCAGATCCAAATCAGGATCTCGCCGCAAACGAATAGCAACAGTGACCAAGAACCGAGGAAATGAAAATGGCTAATACCCAATTGTTCCAGAGCCTGAAGGGCAAATTCCTGCCGCAGGCAAACGCCGCCAACTTCGAAGGGGCGCCAGCCTATGCAATGTCGCCGCGCCATCAGCTGGCGCAATACGCGGCTACCGGCTGCCTGAACGCTACTTACTACGCAAGCGCCGAAGCCCAGCTGGAAACCGTATTGGAACTGTGCAAAGAAGTCGATGCGCATTTCGTTGCACAGACCGCCGTGTACTGCCGTGAACGCGGCTATATGAAAGATATGCCGGCGTTGTTGACAGCGACATTGGCTGGAAAAGGATCGCCCGAGCTGTCGCGCACTTTCAAGCGCGTGATCAACAACGGCAAGATGCTGCGCAATTTTGTGCAAATCATGCGATCGGGCGCCGTAGGACGCAAGTCGCTGGGCACCCGTCCGAAGAAGCTGGTGCAAGCATGGCTGAACAATGCGTCCGAAAAAGACTTGTTGTCCGCAGCGGTAGGCAATGCGCCGTCGCTGGCTGATGTAGTGAAGATGGTCCATCCCAAACCGGCGGAAGCCTGGCGTGAAGCATTCTTCGCATGGCTGATCGGCAAGGCATATGACCCGCAAGCGCTGCCGCCTCTGGTAAAGGCATTTGAGGCGTACAAGGCCGACCGCTCGCAACCGTTGCCGAATGTGCCGTTCCAGATGCTGACCGCGTTGGAACTGTCGGACCAGGCATGGGCGCAGATTGCACGCCAAAGCGGATGGCAGATGCTGCGCATGAACCTGAATACATTTGCGCGCCACGGTGTGTATGCGTTACCGGGCATGACGGCATGCATTGCGGAGAAACTGCGCGACGCCGAAGCGATTGCGAAGGCCATGGTTTTTCCGTACCAGTTAATGGCCGCCTATGCCGCGGCCAACAAAGAGATACCAATGGAAATTAGTGAAGCATTACAAGACGCGATGGAAATTGCGCTGAACAACGTGCCTGAAATTGCCGGAAAGGTAGTGGTGTGCCCTGACGTATCAGGCTCCATGCATTCATCCGCCACAGGGTATCGCGGTTCTGCGACATCGGCGGTTCGTTGCATCGATGTCGCCGCGCTGATGGCTGCCGCGATGCTGCGCAAGAATCCGGACACGCTGGTGTTGCCGTTCGAAAATGACGTAGTGGCTTGCAATGTGAATCCGCGCGATTCAGTCATGACTAACGCGAGCAAGCTGGCGTCCATCGGCGGCGGCGGCACAAATTGCAGCGCACCGCTGGCGCAGTTGAACAAGAACAAGGCGAAGGCTGACCTGGTGATTTTTGTGTCGGATAACGAATCCTGGGTGGACGCGAAGCGTGGCGGCGCAACTGCCACAATGCGTGAATGGAACATATTCAAGCAGCGCAACCCGAACGCCAGGCTGGCTTGCATCGATATCACGCCATACAGCACGACCCAGGCCGTGGAACGGGCAGACATCTTGAACATCGGCGGTTTTTCGGACGATATCTTCCAGATCGTCGCCGATTTTGCAGCCGGTCAGTTGAGTTCAGCGCATTGGGTGGGTGAAATTCAATCCATCGTTATTTGACGCCCCTGGCCCAGATACGGCTGAGGGTCTTATTAAAGGAGCTCAATATGAGCTGGCTGATCAGAATTAGCAGTACAGGTTTTGAGCGCGGCATGAATGCCGGTGTGATTACATCAAATTGTCTCGTCACATCGACCTCTTGTCATACCGTGGCTCAATTGCGCGTGTCCCCGAATGCCGGCAAGACTACATCAGGTAAAGTCGGTTCGAATCCGGCCTGCCAGGCGGAACAAGTCTGGCAGAATGTCCTGTCGACTCTTGTCGGGATTTAACAGACCGCGCATTATCAGGTTTTAGGCGAATGCAGGTGGAACTACATCATTAAACCTGGGGAGGTGCGGGTTCAAATCCCGCCGGCGACAAAATACCGTCGCCGTAGCTTAACTGGAAGAGCGCCGTGCGGGAAACCGCACACCGTTTCACCACTCCTTGTCGCCAATTTGTTTTTGATGAATGCAGATGAAATTACATCGGTAGAGCGCCGGAGCTTGCTCCGGAGGTCCCCGGTTCAAACCCGGGTCGGCGTAAGCCGAAAGCTCAGAAAATATTTCATCATCACTTGTCATCACTCTTATTTTTAAAAGAAGAAGACCATGAAGCATGAAGAATACGACGTGTTGAACGTTGAAGGCGGAAGCCATATCAAGATGTGGACCAAAGGCGTGCCGGTGGAAGCCGAAGCCAGGCAGCAACTTGCCAATACCGCGAAGATGCCGTTCATTTATAAGCATCTGGCCGTAATGCCTGACGTGCACGTTGGCAAAGGTTCGACCATCGGGAGCGTGATTCCAACCCTGGGCGCCGTCATTCCTGCCGCCGTCGGGGTAGATATCGGTTGCGGGATGATGGCTGCCAAGACAACCTTGAGCGCCAGCGATCTGCCCGATAACCTGGGGCCGTTGCGTAGTGCAATCGAGAAAGCCGTTCCACACGGGATGTCGCCGAAGACGCGTGGTTTCAAGGGACGCGATAAAGGTTCCTGGGAAACGCCGCCGACGCCGGTTGATGCTGCATGGGCGCAGTTGAAAGACGAATTCGACGTGGTTTGCCTTAAAACGCCCAAGCTGAAAAACACGAATAATTATCGTCACCTGGGTACTCTGGGTTCCGGCAACCACTTCATCGAAGTATGCCTGGACGAAACCAATGCGGTCTGGTTTATGCTGCACTCCGGTTCACGCGGCGTAGGCAACGCGATCGGCTCGCATTTCATCGAGCTGGCCAAGCAGGATATGCGTACGCATTTCATTAACTTGCCGGATCAGGACCTGGCTTATCTGCCGGAAGGCACCCGGCATTACGACGATTATGTCGAAGCCGTGAGCTGGGCGCAGAAATTTGCGCGAATGAACCGTGAAGTGATGATGCAGAACTTGATTGCAGCGGTCCGCACTGTGATCAGCAAGCCGTTCGAGACGCACGTGGAAGCAGTAAATTGCCACCATAACTACGTGCAGAAAGAGCACCATTTCGGCAAGGACGTGCTGGTAACGCGCAAAGGCGCCGTGTCGGCGCGTGCAGGCGAGCTCGGGATCATTCCAGGATCGATGGGAGCGAAAAGCTTCATCGTGCGCGGAAAAGGCAATGCGGAAAGCTTCAACAGCTGCAGCCACGGCGCCGGACGGACCATGAGCCGGACCGAGGCAAAAAAACGCTTTACCGTTGACGACCAGATCAAGGCAACCGAGGGCGTGGAATGCCGTAAGGATGCCAATGTGATCGATGAGATTCCGATGGCGTACAAAGATATCGACGCCGTGATGGAAGCGCAGCGCGCGTTGGTGGAAGTCGTGCATACCCTGAAACAAGTGGTATGCGTAAAAGGATAGGGGATTTCCTCTCTTATGAGATGTCATGGCTCCGGTTTCGGCCGAAGCCATGACGATAAAAATAAAGAAATGCATAAAATGATTGAATTAGATGGAGCAACAGGGGAAGGCGGCGGCCAGGTTTTGCGCACGGCGCTGACATTGTCGATGATTACCGGCCAACCGTTTCGCATTGCCAATATCAGGGCCAACCGGCCCAAACCCGGATTGATGCGCCAGCACCTGGTGGCGGTGCAAGCCGCGGCCGAGATAAGCAATGCCGATATCGGCGGCGCGACCGTGGGTTCGCAATCGCTGCAATTCGTGCCGGGAAAAATCAAAGGCGGCGAATACCGGTTCGCCATCGGCACGGCCGGCAGCTGCACCCTGGTGTTGCAGACCTTGCTGCCGGCATTGCTGTATGCGGATGCGCCATCGGTAGTCCACATCACCGGGGGTACGCATAATTCCATGGCGCCGCCCGCACATTTTTTGCAGCGCGCATACGGCCGCGTGCTGGCCGAGATGGGTGCGACAGTGGATATTGAACTGAAACGCTTCGGCTTTTATCCCGCCGGCGGCGGCGAAATCGTGGCGCGCGTATCGCCGTGCGGACAACTGCGCCCACTTGAATTGATGACACGCGGCGAGCGCCTGTCCGGCTATGCGGAAAGTTTTATCGCGGGAGTGCCGGCTGATGTCGCAAAGCGAGAACTGGCCAGTGTGCAAACTGCCATGGGCTGGGATGAGCCGCAACTATTGATCCGCGGCCTGTCCCACGATCAAGGACCAGGCAATGCCTTGCTGCTCACCCTGGAACACCAGCACGCGACAGATGTCTTTTGCGCCTTCGGCGAAAAAATGGTGCGCGCCGAGGATGTTGCAAAAAAAGTAATTTCACAGGTTCGGCAATATATCGCCTCGGGCGCCGCGGTAGGTGAACACCTGGCGGATCAGATCATGCTGCCATTTGCATTGGCGGGAAGCGGCCGCTTCACGACCAGTTACGTGTCCAGGCACGCAACGACCAACGCCGAGGTCATCAGACGCTTTCTGCCAGTGGCGATCATGTTTGAAAATAATGGCGCATTCAGTACCTGTGTCATTCAAAAATAGATAGGCCGGCTTTTAGCGCCGGTCATCCGGATCAATTTCAGGAACCAGCCTGAATGGGTTCTCGCGCCTGAGAAGCGCTTCAATGGTGGTTTTAGCTTAACCGGCAAAGCCCGCGGCTGTGACCCGCGAAGATATCGGATCGTTCCCGATAAACCACCCCATCGGATTTATGCTCATCCGCCAGTAAAACAACGAAAAAACGCCCGCTTTCCGAAACCGGGAGATGCTGGTTATAATCAACGGCAAAGGTGAAGAAAATGATCTCCCATATTCTGACTCTCGATATCGCAGGCAATCCATTCGACTGGATCTCGCCGCAAGATGCTGTGCTCTATTACGCGAGCGGGAAAGTGGCTTGGGAACTGGGAGATGGCGACATCGTTTTCCGCGGCGGCTATTCCCGCGCCGGCGTGCAATCGCGCATCGCTGTCAAACCTATCATCGCCATCGCCGGCAGCGCCATCATGGCGCGCATGCTGCACATGGAACTGCCGCTGGGCCATCACAACGACTTGCTGTTCAGGCGCGACCGCTACACTTGCGCATACTGCGGCGGCCGCTTTCCGCACAACGAACTGTCGCGCGATCACATCCATGCACGCTCCCACGGCGGCAAAGACACCTGGATGAACTGCGTCACCGCCTGCAAGGACTGCAACCAGGAAAAGGGCAACAAGCCGCTGGAAAGCTTCCGCCCGCTGCTGTACGTGCCTTATGTGCCATGCCGCGCCGAACACTATCTGCTGAGCGGCAGGAACGTGCTGGCCGACCAGCACGATTACCTGGCGGCCAGGCTGCCCAAGCACAGCAGGATGCGCGACTTGAACTGAAGCGCGCGGCCATGTCCATCGCGGGCACTCGCACAAAAAACAACAGAACACGGCGGTGTATCGACGAAACGTTTGACACCGCGTTTTCATCGAGCGCAGAATCGCAACTCAGCATTTTGACCAACGTATTTTTTACAGGAAAGGAACGGCCATGCCACGGACGGCTATCAACAATTTGAACAATAAATAGCCCCGTGCATGACTGCTCGGGGCCTTCGGCGACATTGCCGACCCGAGCCGGTCGTTCCAACCATGAACCCCGGTGAGGAAACTCGCCGGGGTTTTTGCTTTTCCGGGCCAGGCATTGGCCGGCCCGCAGCAGAAATGCCGGCATGACAAACAGTGGCGCACACGCTGCGCCTGGTCATCTGCATGAAAGGATGAAGATGAAAATAACGATCAAAGTGCCGAAACCGCGCAATCCGCTGGTTGCGCCGGCCAGGGCAAGGAAAGCAGGGGCGCATGCCGCGCATGATCCCGCGCGCCGGATACGCCGTATCGAAAAACAAAACCTGAACCTGCTGCTTTCAGGGCGAACCAGGAATGGTGGCGACGATGGGTGACGACAGGCTTAAGGTGACGTGCGAAAGCAAGATGCGCGTAGCTCCGGCAGGAAGCAGCCAGGACTGCTACGGTTGTGCATCGCTGTAGCAATGCGAAAGCCCAGCTCAATTCACGGTAGCGACATGGCGAGGACACGCGCCACATGCAGCGCAACCGTATCCGCTCCATCGTGAATCTGGTGCCGGCAGCTGGTACCGTCGGCGACGATGATACTGTCTTTGCCAGCCTTGCGGACAGCCGGCAACAACGCCAGCTCGGCCATGGCGATCGACGCATCGTAGTGCTCGGCTTCATAGCCGAAACTGCCGGCCATGCCGCAGCAGGAAGATTCCACTGAATCCAGTTCAATGTGCGGGATCCATTGCAATACCGCGTGCACCGGACGCAAAGCGTCGAAGGCTTTTTGATGGCAATGCCCGTGCACCAGGACTTTGTTGCCAGGCAGCGGCTTCAGGTCCAGGTGGAAACGGCCGGCCTTTTTTTCTCTCATCAGGAATTCCTCAAAAAGATAGGCCGACGCCGCCAGCTTCTTCGCCTCTTCGCCATAACCATAATTAAGAAACTCGTCGCGCAAGGACAGCAGGCAGGATGGCTCCAGCCCGACAATGGCAATTCCGCGCTCAACGAATGGCATCAATACATCCAGCGTCCTGCGTGCTTCCGCCTTTGCCTGTTCGACCAGGCCGGCAGACAGATAGGTACGGCCGCAGCACAAGGGCTTTTGGCCTGCCACCGTATTGAAGTGCACCTGGTACCCGGCGGCTTCCAGCACCGCTTGCGCGGCACGGGCGTTTTCAGGTTCCATGTAATTGTTGAAGGTATCGACGAACAGCAAGACCTCCCGTTCGCCCTCTCCAGCCGATCTTGCATTGTTCAGAAAAGCATTCTTGAAGCGCGGAAAAGATCGTTGCGGCGCCAGGCCTACCTGCTTTTTCAGCCAGCCGGACAGCACAGGAATGCCATCGGCCCAGGCGATCAGGCCGCCGATAGCGCTGGCGTACGGCGCATACTTCGGCACAAATCCCACCAGCCTGTCGCGCAAGCTGAGGCCATGCTTGCCGGCCCACGCCGCGCGCGCTTCAATCTTGATCTTGGCCATGTCGACACCGGTCGGGCAGTCGCGCTTGCAGCCTTTGCACGATACGCACAGGTCCAGCACTTCCTTGACCTCGGCGCTGGCCAGGCCCTCGCTGCCGAGCTGGCCCGACAGCGCCAGGCGCAGGGTATTGGCGCGGCCGCGCGTGACGTGCTTTTCGTCTTTAGTGATGCGATAGCTGGGGCACATGGTGCCGGCGTCGAATTTGCGGCAATGGCCGTTGTTGTTGCACATTTCAACCAGCTTGGCCAGGCCGCCGCTCTGGTCGCCGCCGCTGCCGGCCGCGGTTTCTTCGCCGGTCAGCGGATTGCGCCTGACGTTCCAGGACGACCAGTCCAGCAAAGGACGATGCGGCAGCTCGCTATAGCCTGGGACAAAACGGAAATTGCTGGCGTCGTCCATCTTGGGCGGGCGCACGATCTTGTCCGGGTTGAAGCGATTCTGCGGATCGAACAGTTCCTTGATCTCGGTGAAGGCCGCATTGATTTTCGGACCGTATTGCCAGGCCACCCATTCGCCGCGGCACAGGCCGTCGCCGTGTTCGCCCGAATAAGCGCCTTTGTATTTGCGCACCAGCGCCGAGGCAGCCTCGGCAATTTCGCGCATATCCTTGGCGCCGCCGCGGCGCATGTCGAGTATCGGCCTGACATGCAGGGTGCCGACGCTGGCGTGCGCGTACCAGGTGCCTTCGGTGCCGTATTTGTGGAACACTTCGGTCAGCTGGCTGGTGTATTCGGCCAGGTGCTCCAGCGGCACGGCGCAATCTTCGATGAAGGATACCGGCTTGCCGTCGCCCTTCATGCTCATCATGATGTTCAGGCCAGCCTTGCGCACATCCCACAATGCTTTCTGGTCGGCCGCGCCGCTCATTTGCACCACGGACCCGGGCAGCCCCAGGTCGGCCATCAATTGGTCCAGGCTGGCCAGTTTTTTCAACAGCGCGGCGCGATCGTCTCCGGCGAACTCGACCAGCAAAATCGCTTGCGGCTGCCCTGCCAGGGCTTTTTCGATGACTGGCTTGAATGCCGGATTGCCCATGGACAGGTCGATCATGGTGCGGTCGACCAGCTCGACCGCGGTCGGACCGAGCTTGACGATGTGCTGCGTCATGTCCATTGCCTGGTAGAAGGTCGGGAAATTGACCACGCCCAGGACCTTGTGCGCCGGCAGCGGCGCCAGCGACAAGGTGAGCTGTCTGCTGTACGCCAGCGTCCCTTCGGAGCCGACCAGGATATGCGCCAGGTTGGCAATGCCGTCGTCAGTGTAGGCGCGCGGATTCTGGCAATCGAAGATATCGATGTTGTAGCCGCCGACCCGCCGCAGCACCTTGGGTACGCGTTCCGTGATCTCGGCCTGTTCGCGCCGCGCGATACGCTGCAGTCCGGCGGTGATGCCGCCGATGCGGCCGCCCTGCTCCATGCGGTCCAGGCGTTGGAAGCGTCCTAGCGTGCCGTCAGCCAGCACCGCATCGATGGCGGCTACGTTGTGCACCATGTTGCCGTACTCGATCGACCGCGAGCCGCAGGAATTATTGCCTGCCATGCCGCCGATCGTGCACTGGGCCGCGGTCGATACGTCCACCGGAAACCACAGCCCGTGCGGCTTGAGCCAGGCGTTGAGGTGGTCGAGGACCATGCCGGGCTCCACCGTCACGGTGCGCGCCGCCGGATCGAAATCGATGACCTGGTTCAGCCATTTGCTGTTGTCGATCACCAGCGCCTCGCCTACGGTCTGGCCGCACTGGCTGGTGCCGGCGCCGCGCGCCAGCACCGGGACCTGGTGGCTGCGGGCGATGTCCAGCGCCAGCAGCAGGTCGTCCTGGTCGCGCGGCACCGCCACGCCAAGCGGCATGATCTGGTAGATCGAAGCGTCGGTGGCATAGCGGCCGCGGTCGGCCCGGCCGAACAGTACTTCACCTTTCAGTTCGCGCCGCAGCTGCGCAGCCAGCGGCGTCGCCAGCGTTGGGCTGCGAGGGACCAGGTGGATAGGCTTGACCAACATGATGGAGTCCTGTCAAAAACTTGAAAAAATTGCCGATGCCCGGCTTAGGCCAGCTCGAAATGAATCGGCGGCAAACCCGCAACCTGGCCGATCACCAGGCCCGGTTCATCCGGAAAGTGGATGCCGGTATAGGACCCGGTTGTGACTACCGTGCCGGCAGGCAGGGTTATGCCGCGCGTGTTGCAATGGTTCACCAGCCAGCCCAGCAGGCGCCGCGGATCGCCGGCGGGATTGCCGGCGCTGCCCTTGAATATGTCCTTGCCGTTCAAGGTCAGGTGCGCCTCCGGCTTCAGGAAAGGAAAAGCGGCGTCATAGGCGATGAACTCGCCGCTGACCAGGGCGCCGTGGTTTTGCAGGTCCGCCAGCTGGCTCAGCTTGGGCACTTCCGGCCAGCCGGCAAGGCGGCTGGAAACGATCTCGATCGACGCCGCCATGCTGCCGATGTGGCGCATTACCTCCGGTTCCGCCATCGGCGCCGCGCCGGGCTGGAAATCGATGTCGAAACAAAACATGATTTCCAGCTCGATGCCCAGCACCGGGTAAGCGGAGCGCTCGATGAGCGTGGTGGCGGGATAAATACGCTCCGCCGGCAAAGGCGCACCCTGTATCGGCCCCTGCGCCGATTTTGCACCTATCTTCCAGCCGCCGATCCTGGCCTGCCGGTGCTGCAGGAACGCGTGCTGCACCAGGTAGGCAGCGTCGGCGCTAACCGGCTCCAGTTCCTGCGGAATGCATTCGACTGTCGCATGATTGCCGTATGCCGTGCCCAACAGATGCGCCAGCCGCTGTTGTGGAGATTGCGAAGAACTCATAAAAACCCCTGGTTATAGCTATGTCGCATGGCCGGATCGACAGGCGCTTCTAGGCGCCGGCCTTCACCGGGTTGGCCGCAGCGTCCGCCACGCTGTGCTCGAATTTGCTGTCGGGCTGCATGCGGAACGCCAGCAGCACGCCGAATCCCATCAGGATCATGCTGCCGACGAACGGCAGTTCCCAGCTGCCGAAGCGGTCGATCAGGTAACCGGACAGCACCGGCGAGATGATCGCCGCCAGCGCCGAACCGGTATTCATCATGCCGCTGGCGGTGCCTGAATATTGCGGAGCGATATCCATCGGAATCGCCCACATCGGGCCGATCGTCATTTCGGCGAAAAAGAAACCGGCGCTCAGGCAAAGTATCGAGACGTAGACGTTGTGCGTGACCAGCAGCGGCAGCAGCGACAGCAACGTCAATAGCATGCAGACCGACACCATCTGGCTGCGCGCCCGCTTCAGGTTGCCGGTGCGTTTCAGGATCCTGTCGCTGACGATGCCGCCCAGCGTATCGCCGACCACGCCGGCGAAGAACACGCTGGAAGCGAACAGGGCGGATTTCTTGATGTCCAGGTCGTAGCTGTGCAGGAAATATTGCGGGATCCAGCTCAGGAACAGCCACAGCGTCCAGCCATAGCAGAAATACACGATGGTCACCGGCAGCATGCGCTTGAACAGCGCTCCCCATGGAATCTTCGGCGTGTTTTTCTTGACGGCCGGCAGCACTGCCAGCTCTTCCTGGGTAATGCGCGGATGTTTCTCCGGATGTTCCGTAAACACGAATGCCCACACCAGTACCCAGACCAGGCTGATCACCCCGCAGATATAGAACGATTCGCGCCAGCCATGGGTCGCCATGATGAACACCACCAGTGTCGGCGCGACCGCATTGCCGATACGGGCGAAGGCATGGGTGACACCTTGGGCAAACCCGCGGTTTTCCTTGGCGACCCAGCGCGACATGGCGCTGGTGGCTGCCGGAAAGGTGGCGCCCTCGCCCAGCCCGAGCAGCAGCCGGGCAAGCAGCAGCGAAAACAGGCCGCCGGCAAAACCGGTCAGGATGGTGGCGATGCCCCACAAGATGCCGCAATAGATCAGGGTGCGTTTGGCGCCGAACTTGTCGCTGACCCAGCCGCCGATGATCTGGAACACCAGGTAGGGATAGGCGAAGGCCGAGAACACCAGGCCGATCTGCGTTTTCGACAGATCGAATTCTTTCGCAAAGCCGGCCGCGGCGGTGCTGACGTTGACGCGATCCAGGTAGGTAATGAAATACATCAGGCATAACATGATGAGCACGACCGTGGTCGCGCGCAAACGCAGGTGTTTCATTGTTGTCTCCAATATCATGGTGGTCGGCAAGCGCCGCAGGACATCTTTATCCTTGCTCCCCGTCCTCTGCGGGACGGTGCCGGAGCGGTTTCCGCAATTTCGCCGTCTACGCTGCCTTTAATACCGGTTTGCTCTTTTGCGCCGCCAGGTTTTCCATCGCCGCCACTACGCCGCTGCCGGCCAGGGGCACGCCGGCCAGCTTCAGGCCCATTTCGCAGCCGGCCAGGGTCGCCATCAGCGTCAGGTCGTTGGCTTCGCCCAGGTGGCCGATGCGGAACATGCCGCCTTTCATTTTCCCGAGGCCGGTGCCGAGCGACATGTTGAAGTTTTCATAGATGGTCTTGCGGATCGCATCGGCATCAAAGCCGGGTGGCGTCATGACGCCGGTCAGCACCGGTGAGTACAGCGCCGGATCGGCGCACTGGATTTCCAGGCCCCAGGCACGCACCGCGGCGCGGCAGGCGCTTGCCAGCCGCTGGTGGCGCAGGAACACCTGCTCCAGGCCTTCGCCCAGGATCATGTCGAGCGCTTCCGACAATCCGTACAGCAGGTTGGTGTTGGGCGTGTAGGGCCAGTAGCCGGCCTGGTTCATCTCGATGATGTCGGTCCAGTCCCAGAATGCTTTTGGCAACCTGGCGTTCTTGCCGGCCGCGATGGCTTTCTGCGATACCGCGTTGAAGCTGATGCCGGGCGGCAGCATCAAACCTTTTTGCGATCCGGACACGGTAACGTCGACACCCCACTCATCGTGGCGATAATCCGCCGAGGCCAGGCCGGAAATCGTGTCGACGATCAGCAAGGCCGGATGGCCGGCGGCGTCTATCGCCCTTCGTACGGCGGCGATATCCGAAGTGACGCCGGTTGAAGTTTCATTGTGGACCACGCACACCGCCTTGATCTGATGTTCGCGATCCTGGCGCAAGCGCTGTTCGATGCGGTCGGCCTGCACCCCTTGGCGCCAGCCTTCGGTGCCGGGCAAGCCGAGGAACTCCGGCTTCAATCCCAAGGCCTCCGCCATTTTTTTCCAGAGCGTGGCGAAATGCCCGGTTTCGTACATCAGCACCGTATCGCCCGGACTCAGGGTATTGGTCAGTGCCGCTTCCCAGGCGCCGGTGCCGGAGGCCGGATAGATCACTACCGGCTGCACGGTCTTGAAGATTTTCTTGATGCCTGCCAGCACCTGCAGGCCCAGCGCGCCGAATTCCGGGCCGCGGTGGTCGATGGTGGGATAACTCATGGCGCGCAGGATGCGGTCAGGCACCGGGCTGGGACCCGGGATCTGCAGGAAATGACGGCCGGCCGGATGGAAATCTAGTGTCAACATGTATGCCTCCTTTGAACAAATTGTATTTTGCATTCAAAATACTTTATCAGTCCAAATCTCAGCCGTAAAGGGATTTTTAACAATACCTGACTGGCGGAATCGGCTTAAAACCACTTCAAACCCTTAATAATCAATGAAATATAGTGATTTTTAGCTGATTTATTCTTTTTTACATTCACTTCGGATAACCACGGCCAACGATTCTTGCGCCTGGTATTTGATGTTAAAATACAGACAAATGCGTGGAAAAGGATTTTGAATGCAAAATGCGATAATTGGACAGGAAGAAAAAGCCGCTCCCCTGGTGCCCAAACTGGAGCGCCAGCGCCTGCATGACACGGTGGTTGACCATTTGCGCAACCTGATCGTCGAAGCGGTGTTGACACCAGGGACCAAACTCAACGAACGGGAGTTGTGCGAAACGCTGGGCATTTCGCGCACCCCCTTGCGCGAAGCGCTGAAGGTGCTGGCGGCCGAAGGCTTGATAGAGATATCGCCGAACCGGGGCGCCTCAGTCTCCAAGATGTCGGAAACGGAAATCTGGGAAACCTTCGAACTGATGAGCGGCCTGGAAGCGATGTCGGGCGAGTTGGCCTGCGAGCGCATCACGCCGGTCGAACTGGCCGAGATCAAGGCCCTGCACTATGCGATGCTGGCGTGCAAGGCGCAGAACGATTTGCCTGGCTACTACAGCCGCAACCAGGCGATACACGACAAGATCAACGACGCCGCCCGCAATTCAGTGCTGCGCCAGACTTACCTGGGCTTGAACCGGCGCCTGAAGGCGCTGCGCTTCAAGTCGAATTTCCAGCCGACCAAATGGGATAGCGCCGCGCATGATCACGACGAAATGGTGAAAGCGCTGGAAGCGCGCGACGGCAAACGGCTGGCGGCAATATTGCGCCAGCACTTGCTGGACAAGCGCGACGCGGTGCTCAGCGCTGCCGCTGTGCCGGGCGCCGAACAGCTGGCTTGATGCGCGCAGGGAGACGGCCGGCCACGCGCTCGCTTGCTGAGCGCGGCGCGGCAGGCAGGCGTCAAGCCTTGCCGGCGTAGTTCTCTGGGAAAAAATGACGTTCGATCAGTTCGATCAGGATGTGCAGCACCTTGATGTGCAATTCCTGCACGCGATCGGCGAACGTGCCGCCCGGCGTGCAGATATAGACATCGCTCAGGGACGACAGCAGCTCCGCCTGCTTGCCGGACAGGATAATCACATGCATGCCGAGGTCGCGTGCGGTTTGCGCCGCGCGGATGATGTTCTTGCTGGTGCCGCTGGTGCTCAGCGCGACCAGGCAATCGCCGGCGCGGCCGTGCCCTTCGATATAACGCGAAAACACCTGTTCATAACCATGGTCGTTGCCGACGCAGGTCAGGTGGCCGGCGTCGCTGATCGCGGTGGCGCCCAGCGCCGCGCGGTCCAGCCGGTAGCGGCCGGTCAGTTCTTCGGCGAAATGCATGGCGTCGCACATCGAGCCGCCATTGCCGCACGAATACACGCGGCCCTTGCGTTCAAACACATCGATCAGCAGCGCCGCCGCCTGTTCGATCGATTGCAGCGCCGTGTCGTTGGCGAGCAGGGCTTCCAGCGCTTGCTGCGCTTCGGCCAGGCTGGCGTTAATGTGTTGCTTCAATTGCATACTCCGTTCGGATAAGTTAACGATTGCTGCGCGTGACGCCGGCATCGATCACGCCGTAGGGAGTGATGGTGGTGCCGCTTTCGCCGGAAGGCGATGTGACATGGCCGCAGGCTGCCAGCAGCAGGATTGTCATCAGGGGAAACAGTAGGCGCATCGTCGTCTCAAGGGGTGAATGGTAGCTCTAACAGACCTGCCGTGCAGTGAAATGTTCCGGTCAGGGCGCCAGCTTAGCCTGTTCCGGGTTTTGCTGCTGTTCCTGTTTCAGCCACAGCCCGAACTCCTTCAGCACCTCCACCACCTTGCGCAAGCGCTGGCCGTCGGCGGTAAGGCAGTACTCCACTTTCACCGGCACTTCGGCGTAAACCGTGCGTTGCACCAGTCCCGCCGCTTCCAGGGCGCGCAGGTCTAGCGTCAGCATGCGCTGGGAGATATTCGGCACGTCGCGCCGCAAGTCGTTGAAGCGCTTGGGGCCATCCAGCAGGTAAGACACCAGCAGCATGCGCCAGCGCCCGCCCAGCAGCAGCATGGCTTCCTCCACCGAGCAGCCCGAGACATTCGTTTTCATGCAGCCACCTAAGTATAATTTATGTACCTATATAACAAAAATCTCCCTTCTTTACAATAGTAACTACCATCACCATACTCTCCTGCACCTGCAGCATACGGCTGCGATTCCACAGGAGAACCGGATGATGAAACTGTATTTTGCCCCCGAGACTTGTTCGCTGTCGCCGCACATCGTGCTGCGCGAACTGGGCTTGCCGTTTGAACTGGTGAAGGTCGACAACAAGACCAAGCGCACCGCCGACGGCCAGGATTTCCTGGCCGTCAATCCGAAAGGCTACGTGGCGGCGCTGCAGCTGGAGAACGGCGAAGTGCTGACGGAGGGGCCGGCAATCGTGCAGTATCTCGCCGATCTCAGGCCGGAAGCAAAACTGGCGCCGGCCAACGGCAGCTGGCAGCGGGTGCGCCTGCAGGAATCGCTGAATTTCATCACCAGCGAAATCCATGCGGGACTGAGCCCGCTGTTCAACGCGACGCTCCCGGATGGCGTCAAGACCGTCTTCAAGGACAAGCTGCTGCAGCGCCTGGACCAGGTCGCATCGACCCTGGAGCAGCACGACTACCTGCTCGGCGCGCAGTTCGGCGTGGCCGATGCCTACCTGTTCACGGTGCTGCGCTGGACGACATTGTTTTCGATTGACCTGGCCCGGTGGCCGGCCATCGCCCGCTATATGGAAAACATCGGCTCCCGCGCCACGGTGAAAGCGGCGCTGGCGGCGGAAGCTGCTAGAGCCCAGGCAAATCAGGAAATCGAACGCACCACGCCGCCATCCACACGCAAGGCGGCGCCAGTGGTAGCCGAAGCCTGTACCGAGGCGAGATAGACCACCATGTTGGCGACTTCCTCCACCGTGGCGAGGCGCTGGATCAGCGAGCTGGGGCGGTGTTCTTTCAGGAAGTCGCGTTCCAACTCTTCGCTTGCGATGCCCTGGTCGCGCGCCATCGAAGCGAAGAAATCGCCTACGCCTTCGGAGCGGGTCGGCCCCGGCAACACCGCGTTGACGGTGACGCCGCTGCCGGCCAGGGTTTCCGCCAAGCCGCGCGAAACTGCCAGCAAGGCTGTCTTGGTCATGCCGTAATGAACCATTTCCTTGGGAATCTGCAAACCCGATTCGCTCGACAGGAACTGCACCCGGCCCCAGCCGCGCTTGACCATGCCCGGCGCGTAGTGGCGCGACAGGCGCACCGCGCTCATCACGTTGACGTCGAAGAAACGCTGCCAATCTTCATCGGTAATATCGAAGAAAGGCTTGGCTTCGAAGATGCCAAGGTTGTTGATCAGGATGTCGGTTTCCAGCACTTGCTTGAACAGCAGGGCGGCGCCGTCCGCGGTGCCGAGGTCGGCGGCGATGCCTTGCAGGCGGGCGGCAGGAACTTTGCCGCGGATCTGCTCCAGGGCCTGGTCGACCCGTTCCTGGGTGCGGCCGTTCACTACCACCGTCGCCCCCGCCTGCGCCAGGCCGAGCGCAATCGCCAGGCCGATGCCGGCGGTCGAGCCGCTCACTACTGCATGTTTGTCGCTTAGATCGATCTTCATGGAATTCTCTCTGTAGGTTACGCAATGCGCACTTGCCGCCGCATTGGAATCATAGAGGAAATCCGGGATCGGCATTTTTGCCCACCCGATCGCGGCTCCTAGTTGGCGCCCTCCGCCAGCGGCCGCACATATTTCAGCAGGCTGACCAGCGTTTTGCCGGGCTCTTCCCACGGAATCATGTGCGCCGAATGCTCAAACCAGACACCTTGCTTGTAGGGTGCGCGCACCTGGTCCAGCCAGGCGGCGGTAGGCGAGGTTGGGGTCGTGTAGTCATGGCGCCCCATGAACATCACTACAGGTATGGGAAAGGTATGGACATTCGTAAAGTCGACATTGACGAACTCGGGCAGGATCTTGCCCAAGGTGAGCAGGCTGCCCTGGTCTATGGCGCGGATATCGGCCTCGTCATACTCTGGCGATAGCAGCGGCGCGTCGAAATAATAGGTGGATGTATCGCGGAATGCGCTCAAGCCGCCGTAGAACTGGGGCCACTTCCTGGCGACAATGATGCGCTCGCGCGTGATGGGCTGGTCGCCCGGGTAAGGCGCAATCGACTCCAGTTCCTTCAGGGCAGGCGCATTGTCATGCGCTTTTGCCTGCTGCAGCGCGTATTCAAAGCTGATGCGCTCGTTTTCCCTGGTGCTGATGACCTGTCCGATGCCAATGTAGGCATAAAAAAGATCGGGGCGCTTCAGCGCGGCACTCATGCCGATGACCGTACCCCAGCTGTGTCCCATCAGGATGATTTTTTTCTTGTGGTATCGCTTACGGACGTATTCGGCTACTTCGATGGCGTCGTCGACGTAGCGCGGGATATGGATGCTGTCGCCGATGGCGTGCGGATCGGCCTCGCCATCGGCCGCGCCATAGGCCTCGCCATAGGTCTTGCCGGCCCCGCGCTGGTCCCAGTTGACCACGGTGAAATATTCTTCCAGCGGCCGCTGGAACTGCCAGATGGTGGGTGTCAAGGGCGAGGCCGGGCCGCCGTGGATGAACAAGATGATAGGGTTGGCCTGGTCCTGGCCCCGGACGTTGAGCCATTGGTCTATGCCGCCAATGCCGGTTTTATAGGACTCCTGGATGCCGGACGGCGCGACGATGCGCTCCAGGTCGCGGACCACTTCTTTTACCTTCTTGTAGGCTGCCGCCTCTGCAGGCTGTTGCGCGCTAGCGTGGGTGGAAGTCAAAGCCAGGATAAGGCACCCTAACCATACAATCTTCATGCAAGTCCTCCTGATGGGGGTGGATGTAAGAGCAGCAGCAGGATGCTAGCAAATTAACTTCCATCCCGACAGGGGATATATCAGCAACGCCCTGTATTCCCAGCGGCGTCGTCTGTGAAGCATCCGGACAACGCTAGGAACCCTTGGCGCAATCGACAATCAGGCGCATCAGTTCGTCAAATTCATCCGGGCGTTCTGCGCTCAACAGCGGAAACAGGTGCTGGTGGTCGGTCCCGGCGATTATCCGCAGCTGGCGCGAACGCGCTTTTTGCGCCGACTGCAGCAGCCGTTCCGGTATTTCCAGGGGAATCACGGCGTCGTGCTCGGCCGCGATAATCAGCAAGTTGCCGGTGAATCCGGCCAGGATTGCCCAGGCGTCGCTGTCGGCCCAACTGCGGTGGCGCCGGATGATCTCTGAGAACCGCGGGCCGAACGGCAGCGCGTAGGCGGCGGGTTCATACACCCCGGGCACGATCAGGATCAAGGCGGCGACCTGGTGCGTTTGCGTCAGCTTGATGGCGTTGTAAGCGCCCATGCTGCTGCCGAATATCACCAGCGGCTGCGCCAGCTTGCGGGCTGCGATCACCGCCTCGGCCTGGCGCGTGCGGCTGGCCACCGAAGAATATTCCAGCAAGCCGCCGGTATCGCCATGGCCGATGCAATCGAACGAAGTGCTGGCCACGCCGCGCGCCTGCAGCGCCGGCCGCAAACCCGAGCGGCTGGCGGTAGCGCGCGAACTGGCGCCGGCGCCGTGCAGTATCAAGGCATGGCAAGACGAAGCGGCGCGATGGAAATCGCCTTTCAGCAAGAAATTTTCGTAGGGAACTTCAAAGGATTCTATGGCTTGCATAATCGGCGGAAAATAAGTGTCAGGCGCAGGCTGCCCGGACCGGGAGCCCGGGCAGCGGTCGAGAAAAATCAGCGCATGTTGCCGGTGTGGCCCAGCGAATAACGGCCCGGCTGCGGCCAGACGGTGAGGCCGTGCGGCTCCATGCCGACGGGGATCGACTTGACCGCGCCGCTGGTGGTGTCGATGGCATACACGACATCGTCGAAACGGCCGGACAGCCACAGCATCTTGCCGTCCGCGCTGACATTGCCCATGTCAGGGCTGCCGCCGCCCGGGATCGGCCAGTTCGCCACCACTTGGCGCGTGGCGAAGTCGATCACCGAGATGCTGCCCTTGCCGCGGCGGCCGCCGTGGACCTTGTTCGAGCCGCGGTTGGAAACGTACAGCTTGCTGCCGTCGCGGCTCGGATACAAGCCGTGGGTGCCGGTGCCGGTCTTGATGAAACCGGTCTTGGTGAAACTATCGCCGTCGATCACATAAACGCCGTCAGCCATCATGTCAGCCACAAAAAACGCCTTGCCGTCCGGCGAAATGCGGATGTCCTGCGGCATGCCTTTCTTGTCGAGCAGCAGGTAGCCGAGCACCTTGCGGTTGACCATGTCGATCTTCGCCAGCTTGCCGCCGAACTCGCAGGTGAACAGGGCGTATTTGCCGTCGATCGAAAAATCGGCGTGGTTGATGCCCTTGCATTCCGGCACCGGCAGGCTCGACTTCAGCGCCATCGTATGCGCATCGCGGAAATCCAGCTGGGCATGGGCTTCCACCACCACGATGGCTTCCTTGCCGTCGGGCGTGAAATACATATTGTAGGGATCGTCCACCGCCACTTCCTTGCCCGGCTTCGCAGTCTTGGGATCGATCGGCGTCAGGCTGCCGTCGGGCCGGCCTTCGGCATTGTTCGCTACCCACAGGGTCTTCAGGTCCCAGGCCGGCACCACGTGCTGCGGGCTGTAGCCGACGCGGAATTTCTCGACCACCTTGAAGGTCGCCGGATCGATCACGTAGACATCGTTGGAACGCAGGTTAGGCACATAAATGCGCGGCAGCGCGTCAGCTACTACTGGACTGAGGCGGCCGGCGCCGGCTTCGCTGTACAGGTTGGCAGGGTTGACCACGGGCGGCATGCCGGCCACGGTGGCGATGGCGGGCGCGGCGAAGGCGCCGGCGGCGACGGATACGGCTGCCAAGGCGCTGCTGACAGAGATTGCGAGGCGCGACAGACGGCAAGAACGAAATTGCATGATGGTTCCTTGATTAAATAAGCAGCAAAGTAATGTCGGTGATTGAAGTGATGGTTTAGCGTGCAGCCGTCTCGGCCTTGAGCGCCTTGACGGTCTGCGTCACGATGTTGTCGATGCCGAGCTGGCCGATTTCAGCGCTGGAGCGGCGCGGATCGCCGCCGTACACGCCGTCGGCCAGGCCGAGCCTGGGGCCGCTGCGCAGGCTGTCCTGGCGCACCATCTGCGGCGCCACGGCCAGCTGCAGCGAGGTGTCGGCCAGTCCGGCGTGGGTGCCGATTTCATCGTCGCGATAGCCGCGCTTGCGCAGTATCTCGGCGTAGCCGTCCGAACTGGCGGCGTAATATTCCGGCGGCAGGATGGCGCGCGCCGGCGAACCGGCCCAGCTCTTGTTCAGCTGCGCCACGGCTTTCTTGACATCGTTCTGGTAGCCGCCGTGGTCGCCCAGGAACACGATGTTCTTGAAACCGTGGACCTTGAAACTGTTGGCGGCCGATTCCAGGGTCTTCTGGAAGACGTCGTCCGGGATCGTGATGGTGCCGGGGAAGCGCATATGCGACGTCGGCGGCGCGAAATTGCCTTCCGGCACGTAAGCGATCACCGGCGCCACCAGCGCATTGCCCAGTCCTTCCGCGATCCGCTGCGACAGGATCTTCACGCGCACGTTGTGTTTGCCGAGCGCGACATCGGGGCCGCTTTGCTCGGTCGCGCCGATGGGAATCAGGATGGTGGTCTTGCCGGCCTGGACCTGGCTGCGCAGCTCGGTCCAGGTCAGCTCTTCAAGGAAGACGGTTTTCGGCGTTTGCGCAAAGGCGATCTGTGCGGCGGTGAGGAAAAGGGCGGCAACGAAAATCCGTCGTGGTGACAAGAGCATGAACATTCCTCATGAAAAATCCGGGGCAGGTGTGTGCGCTGCCGGCGCAAGGCTGGCAACCGGCATATGACGCCGGATCGGCACACAGGTTCCTGGCTAATTCTACTCTGCCGGATATGAGGATAGGTACGGGAGAAATCCAGGCGTCCTGGAGCGCCGGCCTGCAGCGGTTACTGGTAATTATTCCAGCGCATGCTGCGCTCGTCGGTGGCTTCCTTGATCAAGTGGCGCGCCCGCACGGGATCACGCTCGCCGTGCTGGTCGCCGCTCTCCAGGCTCATGGCCAGGGCCTGGATCGCCACCGGGAAATCGCCCTCGGCCGAACGTTCCAGCCATACGCGGGCCAGCTGCGGATTCTGCTCTACGCCTTCGCCCGCGGCATAGGCGTTCGACAGCAGGAACATCGCTTGCGCGTTGCCCTGCTTGCTGGCTTCCAGCAGCCATGTGGCCGAAAGTTGCAGGTTGCGCGGCACGCCTTCGCCGTATTTCGCCATGCGGGCCAGCATGAAACCGGCTTTTGCATTGCCCGACGCGGCGGCACGCTCATACCAGCTCCAGGCTTGGGCTTGGTCAAGCTTGAGTCCCAGGTTGCCTTGGTAAAAAGCCTGGGCCAGCTGGAACCGGGCTTCCGGGTCGCCGGCTGCCGCCGCTTTCAGCAGCCATGCGCCCGCTTGCGCGGACTGGTCGGGCATAGACGCCAACGCCAGCGCCAGTTCACGCTGCGCCACCGGCCGGCCAGCCGCGGCCCACGCCTGCAGCTGGGCAACCGCGCCGGGCTGGCGGCCGTGCAGGGCAAGCATGCCGACCGATTCGATCCGTGCATTGTCCGGCACTACCTCGCTGGTACATGCGCCCAGCGACGCGGCCAGCAGCAAGAGCGTTATCGCCAACGGTTTTTTGATAACCATCATTTGCTCAGGTCGATGGCGTATTTGGCAAAACCGCTGGCGTCCAGCGCGCCTTCCGCCGTTACCCGGCCCAAACCCAGCGCTTGCGCCACCGCCAGCTTGCCCGGCGCGGAGCGCAGGATCACCGGCCCCTGCGTGCTCACCTTGACGAAACTCCAGCTTTGTCCGCTGCCGTTTGCCGCATTGGTGACCTTGCCCTGTTTTTTCAGGTAAGCGCTGACCACCGCCTGGTTGGCGTCCGGCGATTTGATGATGGTCTTGCTGCCGTCTATGCCCGGCACGTTGCCGCCGCCGCCCGCGCGGTAGTCATTGGTGGCGACGATGAAATCGTCGGTATCGGCGACTGCCTTGCCGGCGTACGTCAGATTGACGATGCGGCTGCCGGCCGGTTTGGTGACGTCGATCTGGTACTGCATCGCGTTGTTTTCGGCATAGAACACGTCGTAGTTGAAAATCGTCGAGTAGGACGGCACCAGGTCTTGCTCGCCGGTGCTGGCCGGATTGATCGTGGCGAACTGCTTGGCCGCGGTTTCCAGCCAGTTTTTCAGATCGGAGCCCTTGATCTTCACTGCCTGCAGGTTGTTGTTGCCGTACAAGTACAGATCGCCTGGATTGCGTACCTGCAAGCCGAACGGGGCGGCCGCGGACGCGCCCGGAGCGACGTCGGTAAAGTCGGTGGGACCGTTGCGGCCGGCTTTGAACGGCGCGCTGCAGGAAATCACCGGGATCGACTTGTAGCTCGCCAGCACCGGATCGGTGGAGCTGGCGAGGAAGGTTTTCACATAGTCGATCTGGGCCTGGTTGACGATCTGGATCGCGCTGACATCGCCCACCAGCGAAAAGTAGGCGGACATCTCGAAATCGGTCGTGGTGCCCAGCGGCTGCGTGGCATAAGACAGGGTAGCCTGGTGTTCAGCGGCGACCAGCGGCGCAATCGTAGGATCGGCGTCGATATTGGTCTTGCCGTCGGCATATTTGAAGCCGCGCGCTTCGACGCTGGTCTGCTCTTTCTGCACCACCCATTTGCCGCCCTGGTATTTCAATACCATCTTGATGATGCCCAGGCGCCGGCCCCAGCTTTGCGCCATCACTGCCGGAATGCCGTTGACCAAGCCTTTGCCGGTATCCACCAGGGTGCTTGGCAGGGCTGCCAGCGAAGCGTCGATGGCCGGCGCGCCGGTTTCACGCGCTTGCGGGAAAATCAGGTGTGAATGGCCCAGCATCAAGGCGTCGATGCCGGTAGTAGCCAGGTACAGGCTGCCGTTTTCCATCTTCGGGCTGTAAGGCGAAGCATCCAGCCCGCCGTGCGACAGGGCGACCACCAGGTCGGCGCCCTTGCTGCGCATCTCCGGCACATATTTGAGCGCCGATTCCTGCACGCCGTTGACCATCACCTTGCCGGCCAGGTTTTTCTGGTCCCAGTCCATGATCTGCGGCGGCACGAAGCTGATGATGCCGACGTTCAGCGCCACGTTCATGCTGCCGCCGTCGGGCTTGGTGGCGGTGAACTGCTTGGCGATCACGGCGTAGGGATTGAAGATCGGCTTGCCGGACGACACCCCGACCACGTTGGACAGCACCAGCGGGAAGTTGGGCGCGCCGCAGCTGCTGCCTTTTTGCACGCCCGGCACGCCGAAATCGGTATTGGTGATCTGGCTGAGGAAATCCAGGCCGTAGTTGAATTCGTGGTTGCCCATGCCGGCGCCGTCGTACTTCAGGGCGTTCATCACCTTGTGCACCGCCAGCGTGCCGCTGCAGGTCACCGGCGCGGCAACCGCCTGGTAATCGCCGAGCAGCGTGCCCTGGATGACATCGCCGTCGTCCAGCAGCAGGTTGTTGGGATTTTCCTGGCGCGCGCCCTTGATCAGGGTTGCGGTGCGCTCGAGGCCGAGGCTGGTGTCGGCCTTCAAGCCGTAATAGTCGTAGCTCAGCACGTTCTGGTGGATGTCGGTAGTCTCCAGCAGTCCCAGCTTGAGCACCGTGCCTTCGGGAATCGCATTGTCGGGATTATTGACGCCGAGGTTGCTGCTGCCGTTGCTGCCGCAGGCGGAAACTGCCAAGGCAGCGAGGGCGGTCAGACACATCTTTTTATGCATGGGAACTTTCGGAAATATTGTCGGGGCTTGTCTTGATAAGAAGCTGGCGCCACTGTTACGCGCTTTTTGAGGCGTTCCGGGCGGAAATTATATTTTGGAAATATTTCCTGATCATTACATTACGTTACATGCGCCGGCGCCTTGCGCGGCGGCAGGGTTTTGTTCTACAACCGTGATCTCGGCATGACGAATCCGGGCAAGATGCTTAAACTTATTGCCCGGTAAAACGTCCATTCATTTCTGGCGCTTTTTCTATTGATTGCCTTGAAAGTATGATTTCTACCAGGGCAAAACCGTATCCAAAGGAGGATTTCACCCGTTATCGATAGTTATTTTGGATCGAAACATAAAATTAAATCAATTATACAAATGAACCAACCTGGTTTATCGTTGCTACCTAGATTTCTTCAACCCCAGCCTTAGTAAGGAAAACCCTATGTCTTTGATCAATACCCAAGTTAAGCCATTTTCTGCAACTGCTCTCCATCACGGCAAGTTCGTGCCGGTTACCCAGGAAACCCTGAAGGGCAAGTGGTCGGTATTCGTGTTCTACCCGGCTGACTTCACTTTCGTCTGCCCGACAGAATTGGAAGACCTGGCCGACAACTACGCTGAATTCCAGAAACTGGGCGTGGAAATCTACGGCGTGTCGACCGACACCCATTTCGCCCACAAGGCATGGCACGACACATCGGACGCGATCAAGAAAGTGAACTACCCGCTGGTCGGCGACCCAACCGCAACCCTGTCGCGCAACTTTGAAGTGCTGATCGAAGAAGAAGGCCTGGCGCTGCGCGGCACTTTCGTGATCAATCCGCAAGGCCTGATCAAGCTGTACGAAATCCACGACAACGGCATCGGCCGCGACGCTTCGGAACTGCTGCGCAAGGTCAAGGCAGCGCAATACGTCGCATCGCACCCAGGTGAAGTTTGCCCAGCCAAGTGGAAAGAAGGCGAAGCAACCTTGACACCATCGCTGGACCTGGTCGGCAAGATCTAATACCCGCAAGTATTTCACGGTCCGGGTCCCGAACAGGGTCCGGACCCGCAGTATCCCCCCAAGCAGTACCCCAATTTATCGTCACGAATGCAAGGAACCGCCATGCTGGATGCAAATCTCAAAACCCAATTGAAAAGCTATTTGGAAAAAATCGTGCAACCGATTGAGATCGTTGCGTCGCTGGACAACGGTGACAAGTCTCGTGAACTGCAATCGCTGCTGCAGGAAATCGCGACGCTGTCGGATCGCATCACGCTGATCGAGCGCAGCGACGACAACGAACGCAAGCCGTCTTTCTCCATCAACCGCCCAGGCGTCGATACCGGCATCCGCTTTGCCGCGATTCCGATGGGCCACGAATTCACTTCTCTGGTGCTGGCCCTGCTGCAGGTCGGCGGCCACCCGGTGAAACTGGACGAAGCCGTGATCGAGCAGATCCGCAACCTGGATGGCGATTATGTGTTTGAAACCTATATCTCCCTGTCTTGCCAGAACTGCCCGGAAGTAGTGCAAGCCTTGAACGTGATGGCGCTGATCAATCCGCGCATCCGCCAGGCCACCATCGACGGCGCGCTGTTCCAGGACGAAGTGGAAAAACGCGAAATCATGGCGGTGCCTACCACTTACCTCAACGGTGAAGTGTTCGGCCAGGGCCGCACCAGCGTCGAAGAAATCCTCGCCAAGCTCGATACCGGCGCCGGCGCCCGCAAGGCGGTCGAACTGAGCGCCAAGGCGCCTTACGACGTGCTGATCGTCGGCGGCGGTCCTGCCGGCGCGGCGGCTGCGATTTATGCAGCGCGCAAGGGCATCCGCACCGGCGTGGTGTCGGAGCGCTTCGGCGGCCAGGTGCTGGACACGCTGGCGATCGAAAACTTCGTTTCGGTGCAGGAAACCGAAGGACCGAAGTTCGCCACCGCGCTGGAGCAGCACGTCAAGAGCTACGAAGTCGACATCATGAACGTTCAGTTGGCCTCGGCGCTGGTGCCGGGCAAGCTGATCGAAATCAAGCTCGCCAACGGCGGCTCGCTCAAGAGCAAGACCGTGGTGCTGGCCACCGGCGCCCGCTGGCGCGAAATCAACGTGCCGGGCGAGCGCGAATATCGCAACCACGGGGTCGCCTACTGCCCGCACTGCGACGGCCCGCTGTTCAAAGGTAAACGCGTAGCGGTGATCGGCGGCGGCAACTCCGGCGTGGAAGCGGCGATCGACCTGGCTGGCCTGGTGTCGCATGTGACGCTGATCGAATTCGGCGACGAGCTGCGCGCCGACGCCGTGCTGCAACGCAAGCTGCACAGCCTGAAAAACGTCGCCGTGATCACTTCGGCGCAAACCACCGAAATCACCGGCGACAGCAAGAAGGTCAACGGCCTGGTCTACAAGGACCGCAAGACCGGCGCAGTGCACACGGTAGAGCTGGAAGGCGTGTTCGTGCAGATCGGCCTGGTGCCGAACACCGAATGGCTGAAGGGCACGATTGCCTTGTCGCGCCATGGCGAAATCGAAGTCGACGCCAAGGGCCAGACTTCGATCCCGGGCGTGTTCGCCGCCGGCGACGTCACTACCGTACCGTTCAAGCAGATCGTGATCGCGGTCGGCGAGGGCGCCAAGGCATCGCTGAGCGCATTCGACCACCTGATCCGCAGTTCGGTGTCGGATGAAGAAGATGTCGCCGCTGCAGCCGAAACTGTCGCTGCCTAAGAAGTAATCAACCTGCCGTAGCGTTTTGCGCCAGCCCGGTTCCGCGGCTGGCACAAAACGCTACGGCGGGCTCCTCTGCTCCCATGTCTGTTTGAAACGCAACGCGACAGCAATGCCGCGGGGCTTCCCCCTGCGCGACGCCTTTGTAAACTGTCCGAAAGCTTCGCGGTGCTAATATTGCCGGTCTCACTGTCCCGTTCCATGAATGTGTTCTCAAGAGGATTCCATGAATAGCCCAATACCTAAGCAAATCCCCGCCACGCTGATTCCCGGCGACGGCATCGGCCCTGAAGTAGTCGAAGCCACGGTCAAGGTACTGGAGGCGCTGGGGTCGCCGTTTTCCTGGGACATACAGCAGGCGGGCGTGGCCGGCGTCACCAGCGCCGGCGATCCGCTGCCGGCAGCCACGCTAGCCAGCATCCGCAAGAACAAGCTGGCCCTCAAGGGCCCGCTGACCACGCCGATAGGCGAGGGTTTCCGTTCCTCCAACGTGCGCCTGCGCGAAGAATTCCAGCTGTACGCCAATGTGCGGCCGGCGGTGACCATCGTGCCGGGCCGCTTTGAAGACATCGACATCGTGCTGGTGCGGGAAAACATCGGCGGCTTCTATGTCGCGCACGAGTACTACATCCCGGTCGGCGACGATCCGCGCGCGGTAGCGGTTTCCACCGGCATCAACACGCGCGAGGCCTGCAAGAAGATTGCGCGCTTCGCCTTTGAGTACGCGCTCAAGAACGGCCGCAAGAAAATCACCGTGGTGCACAAGGCCAACATCCTCAAGGCGCTCACTGGCATCTTCCTCGAAGCCGCGCGGGAAATCGCGCGCGAATATGAAGGCAAGGTACAGATGAACGACATGATCGTCGATGCCTGCGCCATGCAGCTGGTGCTCAATCCCTGGCAGTTCGACATGCTCCTGTGCACCAACCTGTTCGGCGACATCCTGTCCGACCAGATGGCCGGCCTGGTAGGCGGCCTGGGCATGGCCCCCGGCGCCAACATCGGCGACGACTGCGCGATCTTCGAAGCGGTGCATGGCTCGGCGCCGGACATCGCCGGCAAGGGCATCGCCAACCCGATTTCCCTGCTGCTGGCAGCGGGGCAGATGCTGGACCACGTCGGCCACAAGGACCTGGCGCTGCGCCTGCGCACCGCGATCACCGACACGCTCAACAAAGACCATGTGGCTACCGGCGACCTCAAGGGCAAGGCATCTACCCGCGAATTCACCGAAGCGATCATACGCAGGCTGCAGGCCGCCTGAATTGCAACATCCATCGAGCCCTGATCTTCCCTTCATCTGAAACCCGATCCTGCCGCCAGCATGCACTGCTGGTGCGCAGCATCCTGCGTATCGTCATCAGGCAGTAACAAACCCCCGCTAGACTCAACGCCGCTGATGCGCAACCTTGCCTATCCGGCCAAGGCGATGCGCTCAAATCAATCCTGGTGTGCAGATCAACTGAGCCAACTGAGGGACGATGATGGATTCAAGAGCGAGACGTAATTTCCTGCGCGCCGCAGCCGCAGCCGGCGCCACCTTCGCGCTTCCCGAAGCAATCCAGAAAGCGCTGGCCGTGCCCGCCAACAACCGCACCGGCACGATTGCAGATGTAGAGCACGTCGTCATCTTCATGCAGGAAAACCGCTCGTTCGACCATTACTTCGGCATGCTGGCCGGCGTGCGCGGCTACGGCGATCCGCGCGCCATTTCCCTGCCCGGCGGCAAGCCGGTCTGGTACCAGCCGACGCCGGCGGGCGCTTCCTACGTACTGCCGTATCACTTCGACGTCCAAGGCACCAACGCCACCAAGGTCGGCCTGAACCACAGCTGGAAAGGATCCGAAAACACCTGGAAGAACTGGGACGCCTGGATCGCAAAGAAGGGCGCCAAGACCATGGGCTACTTCGACCGCGGCGACCTGCCTTTCTACTACGCGCTGGCCGATGCCTTCACCATCTGCGACGCTTATCACTGTTCGATTTTCGGGCCGACCGATCCTAACCGCTTTTACGCCTTGTCCGGCACCGCCGGCGACAATATCACCGGGCTGAACCAGGGCAGCCTCTACAACGCCAACCCGATCTACAACGGCGATATCAACAACGACGACATCAGCCCCGCAACCATTGCCGGCGCGCCGGACTGGAAGACTTATGCAGAGGTGCTGGAAACCAACAACGTCAGCTGGAAGGCTTACCAGGAATTCGATAACTACGGCGATAACTACCTTGCCTACTTCAAGCAGTTCCGCGTCGAAAGCGACGGCAGCAGGTTAAAACCGACCTCGCCCCTGTATCTCAAAGGGCGGGCCTTGATCCCTGGCTCGACCGCAGGCAACACCGCCGGCACCAAGGGCGACCTGCTGGTCCAGGCATTCAAGCGCGACATCGACGGCGTCGACGGCAAGACGGCCTTGCCGCAGGTATCGTGGATCTTCGCTCCGTATGAATACTGCGAACATCCCGAAGCTTCGCCCAATGCCGGCGAGGATCTCTCATCGCGCCTGCTCGATGCGCTCGCCAGCAATCCCGAAGTCTGGTCGAAAACGGTTTTCCTGATCAACTACGACGAGAACGACGGCTTTTTCGATCATATGCCGTCCAACATCCCGCCGCTGAATGCCGACAAAGGCTTGACCACGCTGGCCGATCCGACCAGGGGCGAACTCTACGGCCAGGAATCGAAAGGCCTGGGGCCGCGCGTGCCGATGATGGTGATTTCGCCGTGGAGCAAAGGCGGGCGCGTCTGTTCCCAGCTGTTCGACCATACTTCGGTGCTGCGCTTCCTTGAGGAGTGGCTGGCGGCCGGCAAGGGCCTCGACAGGGAAAAAGTCAGCTGCGCGAACATCTCGCCGTGGCGCCGCGCAGTGTGCGGCGACCTGACGTCCGCGTTCGATTTCAAGAATCCCAACAAGGCATGGCCGCAGATCACGCCGGCGCCGCCTTATCACGAAGTGAATTCGCCGGTAGATGCAGTTCCGCCGGTACAACAAACGCTGCCGCTGCAAGAAACCGACCGCAGGCCGCGTCCCGCCTGCCCGCTGCCGTACCAGCTTAGTGTCGACGGCAAGATCGCGGCATCCTCGGGACATCGGGAACTGACGCTAAGGTTCGGCAACACCGGCCGCAGCGGCGCGGCGTTCATCGCCTACTCGAACCTGCGCACCGACGGGCCGTGGCATTACGCAGTCGAAGCGGGCAAGAGCCTGCCTGAAGCCAGTATCGGCAACTGGACAAGCAATGACTACGAACTGCGCGTGCACGGGCCAAACGGATTCTTCAGGGAAATGCGCGGCAGCTTCTTGAACGCAAACAACGGCTCGCCCGAGGTGCGCGCCCACGACGACTTTTTCCGCGCCGCGCTGATGCTGACACTATCCAACCAGGCCGGATCCAAACCTTGCACCTTCACCGTCACGCACAACTCCGGTCCGTTCGCCAAGGTGCCGGGACGCTATACGGTGGCTGCCGGACAGGCGCTGAGCATACCGATGCCGGTGTGGGCTGCCAAGGGCTGGTACGATTTCAGCGTGAAAGCAGATACCGACGCCAGCTTCTGGCGCCGGCTGGCAGGCCACGTGGAAAGTCCCTGGCCGGCATGGACCGATCCGCAGATCGGCGTCGTGGCGCCGTCAAGACTGTCGACATCAACGCCGATCGTGCGCCAGGGCGGCACGATCGTCTTCGACTACAGCACGCCGATCCAGAAACTGAACAGCCGCAACTGGATCGGCGTTTTCCCGTTAAGCAGCACGGTGCCCGACCAGGCAGGCTACAGAACCTACAGCGTGTACCAATACGCATCCTCGCTCAGCGGCCAGGTCACCCTGGATATCCGCAAGCTTGCGCCCGGCTCGTACAAAACCTGGTTCCTTGCCAACGACACCTATGCGGAACAACTGGCGGGGCCAATTGTTTTCACCGTGGTGGCCTGATCACCAGGAGAAGCTGCCGCTGCCCTGGATCGCCATTTTGCCGCCGTTGGCGGCGCTGGCGCCCACCGCCAGCTGCGTGTGCTGCGAAACGCTGGACGCAAAAGCCACCCCCAGCGCGCCGTAGCCGCCGTAGCTGGCGGTGCCGACTGCGATGCCGCTGCTGTCGCCGCGCGCCATATACACATGCGGGATGGCCATTGCCTGCGCCGTTGCGCGCGCAGCGTAACTCTTGCTCTGGTTCAGCGTATCCTGCGCCGCCGCCTTCATCTGGTTGAGGTTGACGGCGTCGGTGCCTTCGGTGCCCGCCGCGACATTGCTGACCTGGCGCTCGCCGCCGGCATAACCGACCGACACCGTATTGGCCCGCGCCGCAACCGAACCTTGTCCCAAGGCTACCGAATTGGAAGCGGAAGCCACTGCATTGGCGCCCAGCGCAACCGAATTGTTGCCGCTGGCGATCGCATTGTTGCCGACCGCCGTGGCCGGATCCGCAATCGCCTTGGCGCCGGCGCCGATTGCCACCGAGCCGGCAAAACTGGCGGTAGCGCCGGCGCCGACGGCAACCGTGTTGTCGCTATCGGCGCTGGCGTTGTTGCCTTGGGCGACAGCATTGGCGCCCTTGGCGCTGACGCCGTTGCCGCAGGCAATGCCGCCGCCGGCGCCGACACGGCAAGCGCCGCTGTTGAACAGGGACACCAGGGCCTTCTGCATGTCGGTCAGCTGGCCGACGTTGGCCGCATCGGTAGCCGCGGTGCCGGCGGCGACGTTATTGATCACCGTGCCGTTGCCGCCGTTGGCATTCAGCACCAGGGCGGTGCCGCCGCTGTTGTATTGGGGCGGGTTGCCGGCGGCGCCGTTGCTGCCGGTGGCGCCCGTACTGCCGGAACCGACCACCTGCTCCAGCTTGGTTGCGCGGTTGTCGATCACGCCCACTTGCGTATTGAGCGTGGTGAACGAAGAACGCATGCCGGTCATCCAGACATCGACGGTGGAGAAAGCATCGCCGACCTTGGAGGAAGCCACGCCCTGGATCACATAAGACGGCGCGACCAGGCCGCCGGCAGCGTTGATGGAAGCGTTGCCGCCCAGCGCCGACACCACCGCGCGGTATTGTCCAAGGTTGGTAGCGTCGGTATCCGCCGTGCCTGCCGCCAGGTTGGTGATCTGGCGCTGGAACGGCGCGGTGACGACGCCGGCGCCGTCGGTCACGCTTTGCGTGCTGCCTACCGATACGGTATTGGCGCGGTCGGCCACCGAATTGGCGCCGAGCGCCACGCTGTTGTCACTGTTGGTCCGGCTCAGCCGGCCCAGCGCGGTGCTGTTCTTGCCGTTGACCAGCGCCGACTCTCCTACCGCCGTGCCGTTGACGTCAAACACATTGGCGTTCGCTCCCAGTGCCGTGCTGCCGGTCTCGCCGGCAAAACTGTTGGCGCCGAAAGCCGATGCGTTGGCCTTGGCGGCCGCGGCGTAAGCTCCCACAGCGGTAGTGTTGTCGTCGCTGGCCAGGGCGCCTGTGCCCAAGGCCGTCGCCTGGGCGCCCGAGGCCAGGCTGCTGCTGCCGACAGACACGGCGTCGACGCCCGTGGCCTTGGCGTCATCGGTGCCGTCGTTCAAGCCTTTAGCCTGAAAGTACGCAGGTACAACCTGTGCGCCGGCCTCTACCGGCAGCCAGCCCAGCGCAGCAATGCACACGCTCATTTGCAACAGCGCAAAACCAGGCACGCCGTCTCTTCCACATTTGCGGTTATTCATCATCGGAAATTCCCAAGGCTAGAGTAAAGGACGGTAGGAGTCAGTGCCAGGCTGCGAACTGCGCGTCGGCCTTGCTGCCGACCAGGCACATCTTCAGGCTCTGCGCCTGCGCCGGCTTGAACAGCTTGGCTTCCAGCCGCGATTGCACGTAGCGGCCGGTGCAGTCGCGATAGTCGCCGACGGTGGCCGAGGTCTTGGCGCACAGCTTGAGGTTGGTCAAGGCGTTGGCGCCGGGGATCAGGCCGCCCGCGGAGGAGATCGGCACATTGGTGGCGCAATCGAGCAGGCTCAGCGGGCCGCGGTTGACGCTCCAGCCGATATCCATGAACAGCGCCGGCGTCAGGTCGAGGTCGGCCTGGGCGATCACGGTGGCGCTGGCGCTAGGCGCCATCAAGGCGGTAGGCACCGTCAACTGGTCGAAATGCGAAATGGTCGACCCCGGCAAGAATCCCGGCGGTGCGTAGAGCTTGACGCGCCGCACGGCCTGGCCGTTGGCGTCCACGCCATCCGCCAGCACGGCAGCCAGGTGGCGGTCCGCATAGGGTCCGATGCCTGCCGCGGCCAGTCCTTGCAGGTTGGCCTTGAGCTGGTTGCCCAGCGCCTGCGTCACCAGCACGGTCGGGATGGTGATCTGCGCCGCTACGTTGGCGTCGCCGGCGGCCATCGGCGCCAGCGCGTCAGGCTTGTTGCTGGCGATGACCACCGCTACCGCGCCGGCTTGCTGGGCATTGAGCGTCTTCTGCGAGAAATTGCAGACGCCGCGGTCGATCAGGGCGATGCGGCCGGCGAGCGCCGCGCCGTTGGTGACCGGCAGGCAGCCGTCGGTATGGATGACGTTGCCGGCGTCGGTATAGGTCGCTTGCACCAGGCTGCCGGTAAACGCCGCGCTGCTGGCGGGCGAACCGAAATCCGCGGTGGCGAACGGGTTATAACCTGCCGCCGCGGCCGGCGCCGAGATGTGCAGGGCGATTTCGGGCTGCAGCTTGACCGGCACTTCCGTCGTCACCTGCGGCCCGGTCCATACCAGGTTGTCGCTGATGCGGGCGGCGGCGCGCTGGGCGTCGCTCATCGCATTCCAGTCGAGTCCGCCGGCGCTGCGCATGTAGCGGTTGTAGATCCGGCTCGGGTCTGCCGCGGCGCGCACAGTGGAATTGTCGCCGGTAAAACCCAGACCGTGGCCGATTTCGTGGGTGACCACGTCGAGGAAATTGGTTTGTCCCTTCGGCGTGCGGCCGTCCAGCCCGTAATACCAGCCCTGGCCGGCGCCGCCGATATCGATGTCGGTGGTGAACTGCGACTGGATATCGTCTTTTCCCGGATTGTTCTGGGCGCCGCGCAGGGCATTGGCCAGCGCAGCGTTGTACCAGGTATTGGCCAGCGGAGCATTGGCGAAATCGCGATAGCTGCTGATCGGACCGGCCTGGCCCAGGATATTGTTGCCGGCGGCATTCTGGCCGAGCGAAGCGAACGACGCTTGCACTCGCACCGGCACCGCGCTGTTGAGCAGCGCGCCATACATTTCGAGCGCAAACTGATAGACCAGGCGGCGTTGTTCGCCCAGGGTTTTGCCCGGATTGCCGCCCACCGGCGCTGCCGCGGTAAGGTCATTCAAGCCAGCCCCGGGCGCATCCTGGTTGACCAGGACAAAATCAGCGGCGTGCGCCATCGGCATACCGGCAAGGAGGACGACAAGTCCGGCACTGCAAGCGAGGTTTCTCATCAGCGCACCTCGTTTTTCTTCTCAGGCGCTACCGTGTCGTTGGAGTGCTGCACGACGACACGGCCGTCCGCTCCTTTCACCGCGACCAGCGGCGAAGGCGCGGTTTCCACCAGCTCGACACCGTCGCCGGCGCGTTTGGCCTGGTTCTGGGTTGCCGGACCTGCCTTGGGAGCGTTGGCCGGGGCGGCAGGCTGGCCTGCCGCCGCTGCTGATGCTGCTGCGAGAGCCAGCGACAAGACGAACAAACCGCTACATGTGTACCTGGTATGCATATTCATTGCCGAGATTCCTTTATGAGGCCTTGCTTGTTCCTGCGGGAACGGTAGGTGATACCGGTTCTTACGGATGGATCTCGTACCAAACCGCGCATCACGGCGACGAGACTCTTTCTCTGATTCTCATTTGGGTTGCCACGCAAGATAAAAAAAAGGGCCATGGACCGGCAAATTATTTATACATAAATGCTTTCCTCTACAATCGCGGTACAAACATCACCGCATGGAAACCTGAAAACCACACCGATGAAACAGCCCTCCACAGTCATCCTCCAGGCCACCGGCCTGGTTTTCCACTATCCCGAGCGGGAATTGTTCAGCGATTGGTCGGCCGCCATTCCTGCCGGCGTGACGCTGGTGCGCGGCGGCGACGGGCGGGGCAAGAGCAGCCTGCTGCGCTTGCTGGCCGGGGCGCTGCCGGCCCAGGCCGGCAGCTTGTTTATCGATGGGGTATCCCTGGCCGGACAGCCGGAGCGCTACCGGCGGCAGGTATTCTGGATGGATCCGCGCTCGGAAGAATTCGACCAGATGACGGCGCATGAATATTTCGCATCGCTGCACGCGGCATATCCGGGGTTTGACGAAACGCAGCTGCCCAGCCTGGCTGAAGGCTTGTCGTTGACACCGCACCTGGACAAGAAGCTGTTCATGCTGTCCACCGGCAGCAAACGGAAAGTCTGGCTGGCGGCGGCGTTTGCCGCCGGCGCCCGGCTCAACCTGCTGGACGATCCGTTTGCCGGGCTGGACAAGGCGTCCATCAACTTTGTCGTCAAGACGCTCAACCAGGCCGCGGCCGATCCGGCGCAAGCCTGGGTAATAGCGCTTTACGAAGCGCCGGAGGGAGTGCCGCTGGCAGCGTTGATAGATTTAGGGGATTGAAAACAAATCCCTAAACCTGCGGCGCCATGCCCAGCTGTTCGGCAGCAAGCTCCGCCAGCATCATGGTCGCTACGTGGGTGTTGACCGCCGTCACCTCCGGGATCACCGAAGCGTCGACCACCATCAGCCGCTCGACGCCCCATACCCTGAAACGCGCGTCCACCACGCTGTTGTCAGGACTGCCGCCGGCCGAACAGGTGCTGACATAGTGGAAACCGGCGCCGCCGTTTTGCGCGATGAACGCCAGTTTTTCGCTGCGCGTATTCAGCACGGACGGGGTGTTCAGTCCCGCCGAGAACGGTTTGAGGGCGCGGCTGTTGCCGATGTCGATGGCGCGCTCCAGGCCGAGGATCATGTTGTCCTGGTCGACCCGTTCCTGCAGGTAGCGCGGATCGATGCGCAACGCCTTGCGCGGATCCGTGCTGACCAGCTTGGCCGTGCCCCGGCTGCGCGGTTTGGCAAGGAAGGGCGCAATGCTGAAACCGGCGCCAACCGGCAAGGCATTGGTCAGGAACGGGCTCTGCAGGCACATTACCTGGACATCCGGCGCCCACAGGCGCGACCGGTTGCTGAAGTAGGCGAACGCGGAAGCGCCGTTCGAGACCGGCGGCGGCAAGGCTGCCTGCGACTTGAACAGGATATTCAGCAGCAGGATATGGTCTTGCAGGTTTTTCCCGACATGGGGCATCTCATGCAGCAGCGGGATGCCAAGCGGTGCAAGCTGGTCGGCGCAGCCGACTCCCGACAGCATCAGCAATTTCGGCGATTCGAAAGCACCTGCGCAAAGGATGGTTTGCCGCGTGGCCGTAATTTTCTTCGGCACGCCGTCAACGATGGCGTTGATGCCGTGGCATCTGTCTCCCTGCAGCTCCAGCCTGGTCACCAGCGTGTCTGACAGCACGGTCAGGTTCGAACGCGTCAGCGCCGGCACCAGGTAGGCTTGCGCCGGCCCCGAGCGGCGGCCGTCCGCGGTCGCATTCACTTCCGCGACACCGATGCCGTCCAGCAAACCGCCCGCATTCAGTTCGATTTCGCCCAGGCCGAATTCACGTCCGGCGGCAAGGTAAGCCGGCGTCAGCGGATGCTGCGGCGCATAGCGGCCGAAGGTGATCGGGCCGGTGCCGGCCGGCGAGCGCAAGGGGCGTGCGTTCGGCAGCGGCGTCGCCAGCCGCAGGTAGGCGCGATGCAGCGCCGGCAGGTTCCATTCCGGACCGACTTGTTCCGCCCAGTGCAGGTAATCGCGGACATCGCCGCGCAGCCAGATCATGGCGTTGATGCTGCCGGATCCGCCCCAGATTTTTCCTCCCGACGCCGCCTGCCGGCGATTGCCCAGGCCCGGCTCCGGGATGCTGGTGCGTCCCCAGTCGGTATCGCTGAACAGGTTCTGCTGCCACAGCTGGGCCTGCGTAATCTTCGGCTGGCCGATGTCGGCGCCGCCTGCTTCGACCAGCAGCACCGAAGCGCCGCTGGCCGAAATGCGGTTAGCCAGTATGCATCCCGAGGAACCGGCGCCGACGATAATATAGTCATACTCGTCACGCAACGCCGCGCGCTGGGCGGCCTGGTTGCGATTGGCGGCCTCGGCATGCATCGCCAGCAAACTGGCCGAACTGGCGCTGACGCCGAGCGCAAGCAAGTGCGCAAGAAAATCGCGGCGGCCGATCCTGCCGCTGAGCGCTGCGCGCTCCAGTTCGTCGATCTTCGATCCTGTGCTCATGTCGTGATCCATTGAATCTCCCGTTGATGCCAAACCGGCAGGAAACTATAGGTATTAAGCGCAGCTGTGTATGTTGCGTCGGCGGCCAATTTTATTGCTGGCGGAGACAATCGATACCCGACAAGATCTATGCCGCGCGATTGTCCCGGGCAGCAATAAAATTGGCCGCCCGCGCAACATACATGGACCGCTTAAGTACCTATAGTCACTCCGAAGGTTTGACTGACCGTACAACCTCGCCAGTCAGCGACCACACAAAGGAGCAATGAATTGAATATCAAAGGTTCTGTAGTTTTTGTGACCGGCGCCAACCGCGGCCTCGGCCTGGCGTTCGTGCACGGCTTGCTGGCCGCCGGCGCCAGGAAGGTGTATGCCGGCGCGCGCGATCCGGCAACGATCTCGATACCGGGCGTGCAGACCATCAAGCTCGACATCACCAATCCGGACGACGTACTGGCTGCGGCGACGATCGCCGCGGACACCAATATACTCATCAATAACGCAGGCATCCTGGCGCCAGGCGCTTTCCTCGGCGAGAACGGCGTCGCAGCCAGCCGCCGGCAGCTGGAAACCAATTTCTTCGGCACCCTGGCCATGGCCCAGGCATTTGCGCCGATCCTGCACGAGAACGGCGGCGGCGCCATGGTCAACGTGCTGTCGGTGCTGAGCTGGCTCAGCCTGCCGCCGATCGGATCATATTGCGCCTCGAAGGCCGCCGCATGGGCGCTGACCAACGGCCTGCGCAACGAGTTGCGGGGCAACCGCACATTGGTGGTCGCCGTGCATGCGGCTTATATCGACACCGACATGGCCAAGCACGTCGAAGGCCCGAAAACCAGCCCGGAAGAGGTAGTCCGGCAAACGCTGGAAGCCATCGAACTCGGCCGCGAAGAAGTCCTGAGCGACGACATCACGAAAAAGGTAAAACTGGAATTGAACGCCGAACTTCCCGTCTACGTGCGGGAATGGGGTCAATAAAGCCACCGCAAGCTCTCTCAACCAAAGCCTCGCATTCACAACACCGAGGCCGTTGCGAAACAAAACCGCCGCCGTTTGCCTACCGGCCGTACTGCACTTGCCGTACGGCCCGGGACCGGCACGCCTGCGCATTCAGTTTCGCAGCTGCCGCGCCACAAAAAACTTGGAAAGCGCACTATGCTGATTCGAAATTCCTGGTATGTCGCCGCACTGTCGTCTGAAATCAAGACCGAATTGTTCGCTCGCAAAATCCTGAACGAAAACATCGTCATGTACCGCACCTCGGACGGTACGCTGGCGGTGCTCGAGGACCGCTGTCCGCACCGCCAGGTGCCGCTGTCGAAAGGCCGGCTCCAGGGCGACACGCTGGTCTGCTGGTATCACGGCCTGCAGTTCGACGCCAAGGGCAAGTGCATCCATATCCCCAGCCAGCAGCTGATTCCTCAGCGCGCCTGCGTCAAGACGTATCCGGCCGCCGAAAAATACGGCTTCGTGTGGCTGTGGATGGGCGAACCCGCGCTCTCCGACGAGGCGCTGATTCCCGATCACTCGGTATGCAGCTCGGCGCAGTTCGCCGGTGAAATGTGCTACACCCACGTGCTGACGGATTACCGCCTGGCGATCGACAACCTGCTCGACCTGACCCATATCAATTACGTGCATACGGAAACCATCAGTTCGATAGCGGTGGCCGAAACGCCGCCCGCTATCACCGTGAGCGAGCGCGAAGTGCGCGTGAGCCGGGTGCTGCGCAAGGAAAAGAATTCGCCGCTGCTCAAGAAAATGATGGGGCTCGACTATATCGACCGCACCCAGGAAGTGATTTTCTGGCCGGTCGGGAACACACGCGTCGAAACCACCGCGCGCGCGCCCGGCGAAGCGGACGGCATCGCGCTGCGCCTGTTCACTACGTCGATTTTCACGCCTGAAACGGTCGACAGCAGCCATATCTGGGTCGGCATGCATCGCGACTTTGCGCTCGACAACCAGCCGCTGACGCAGATGATCCTGCAAGAAGTGGTCAAGACCGTGCTCGAGGACAAGGACGTCACCGAACACCTGCAGCAGAACTGGAAACAGAGCGCGCCCATCGTCCACCTCGCGGTCGACCAGGCCGCCGCGGCTGCGCGCCGCATGCTGGCCGACCTGCGGCTGCAGGAGGCAGGCGTGCGCGAGCGGGGCATCGTTGAATTCGACTTGCGCAACGCGACGCCCGTAGATAGCAGGATGGGCGAAGCCGGCGTCGAAGTCGTCTAGCTATTGCGGCAGGGCAGGCTTGCCGGGTATCGACAGTTCGTTCGGTAATCCGGCGTCGATATGGCAAGGAGCGCATGGCTCCGCTCCGCGCCATATGAATAATGTGCACATCGATATACGTGCGACAGTGCGCTGCAGCAAATTGTCTCGCGCAGCAATCAAATTGGCCGCCGCCGCAACAGACACGGCACAACGTAATCCATATAGTCGTCTCGTAGATCGAGCGGCCGTGTGCAACGGCGCAACGCCGGCCTGCCCTCGCCGCGCAGCGTTTTCCCGGCAATCAAATAACGGAGTATCGAATGACATCCAGCTTGAGCATGAGCGAAGCGGCATTGTTGGTTCAGGAACTGGCCGCGCAGGATATCGACATGGACGCGATCCTGCGCCGGCGCGCCGCGGCCACGCCGGACGAGGTCGCTCTGCGTTTCCTGAAAAACGGCGAGGACGACATCGTTGAATTGACCTATCGTCAACTCGACTTGCGCGCCGCCCGCCTGGCCCGCCAGCTCAAGCAGCAGCTGACGCCGGGCGCGCGGGTGCTGCTGGTGCTGGAGCCGGGCCTGAACTACGTCACGGCGCTGTTCGCCATTTTCAAGGCCGGCGCCACTGCGGTGCCGTCGTTTCCGCCGGTCGGAACCCGCGCCGTATCGCGCTTCGCCAGCATCTGCAACGATTGCAATGCGCAGCTGGTGATCGCCGAAGGCAGCTTGCAGGCGTCGGTCGACCGCCTCAATGCTTCGCTCTCCGCCGAAGGAAACGTTCCTGAATGGCTGTTTGTCGGCAGCGATTTTTTTGAAACGCAGGATACGCAGCACATACCCGCACAGGTGGACGCTGCTGCGCGCAGCGGCGAACAGTTCCCGGCGCTGCTGCAATACACTTCCGGCTCCACCGGCAATCCCAAGGGCGTGATCCTGTCCGCCGCCAACCTGATCAGCAACAGCCGCGTGCTCGACATCCGGCTGGGGTCGGCAGAAAAACATATCGGCTTTACCTGGCTGCCGCCCTACCACGACATGGGCCTGATGGGTGCGCTGCTGCTGTCTATCTACAGCGGATTCACGCTGGTGGTGATGACTCCGGCCCACTTCGTGCAGCGCCCGCTGCGCTGGCTGAAAGGCTTGTCGACGCACCATGTCACCACTTCGGTGGCGCCCAATTTCGCACTCGACCTGTGCGTCGATACGATTACCGATGAAGAAATCGCCGAGCTCGATTTGAGCAGGCTGAAGATGCTGTTTTGCGGCGCCGAACCGGTGCGGCAAGCCACGCTTGACCGCTTCACGGAAAAATTCAAAGCGGCCGGATTCTCCAGCGCGGCGTTTGTGCCGTGTTATGGCCTGGCCGAAGCCACCCTGTTCATTTCAGGCAAATCGGACCGTGACGCCACGCCCCGGACGCTGCTGCTGGACCAGGAATCGCTGGCCTGCGGCCTGGCTCGCCCAGCCAGCGCAGACGCGCCTGCCGCCGCGGTGATCAGCTGCGGCACGGTGGCCAGCGGCCACGTCATGGCCGTGGTCGATCCCGATACCCGGCAACAGCTGCCGCCGGGCGCGGTCGGCGAACTCTGGTTCAAGGGCGCCAGCGTGGCGCAGGGATATCTGAACCAGGCCGAAGCCAGCGCCGAAGTATTCAATGCCTTTATTGCCGGCGATCCGCAGGACGGCCCCTACCTGCGCACCGGCGATCTCGGCTTCGTGCTCGACGACGAGCTGTATATCACCGGCCGCATCAAGGATGTCATCATCTTCGCCGGCCGCAATCTCTATCCGCAAGACATCGAGGCCGCAGCCCAGGCCAGCCATCCGGCGATCCGCACCAACGGCGTGGCGGCGTTCTCTGTGACCCGGGACGACGCGGAGCAGCTGGTGGTGGTGGCCGAGATCCTGCGTTCAGCCAAGCTCAGCGGCGAAGACCTGGAAAACGTCGAAGACGCGATTGCCGCCGCCATCACCCGCAGCCACGGCGTGGCGCCGCACACCGTGCACCTGGCGCCGGTGTCGACGATTCCGTTGACCACCAGCGGCAAGGTGCGCCGCAGCGCCTGCCGCGACGCCTTCAATGCCGGTGCGCTGGCGCACGCCAAGGCTCGTCCCGCGCCATCGGCAGCGGTAACCGAAACCGACAGCACCACACTTTTCCAACAGGGGTAAGCAGTGACCAATACCAAAACTCCGGCAGCCACCGCCTCTGGCGAGAAAGTGCAAGCGCTCAGGGATGGCGACACCAAGGCGCGCAGGCTGGCTTACCTGACGGTGCTGACGCCTGCCGTCGGTTTCGTCGCCGCACTCTGGTATTCGATCCAGTTCGGCTTCAAGCAGCAAGACATGGTGCTGCTCGGCGTCATGTATTTCCTGACTTCGTTCGGCGTCGAGGGCGGATTGCACCGCTTCTTTTCGCATCGCGCCTTCAAGGCCGGCCCCGTGGTGACTGCCGCCATCGGCATCCTCGGCTGCATGGCGGCGCAAGGCCCGATCCTGTTCTGGGCGGCGACGCACCGCATGCACCACGTCTTCACCGACCAGGACGGCGACCCGCATTCGCCGCGGGTGCTGTCGCCCGGCCTGCGCGGGCGCATCAAGGCGTTGTGGCACGGTCACGTGGGCTGGCTGTTTACCGTCAAGCGCAGCAACTGGAGCACTTACGTGCCAGACCTGTTCGGCAGCAAGCTGGTGCTGTTCGTCAACCAGCACTACCTGATCTGGGTATTCCTCGGCCTGGCGATACCGACCGCGGCCGGCGCTGCGCTGAGCGGCGTCGAAGGCGCAGTGGGCGGCCTGCTGTGGGGCGGCCTGGCCCGCATCTTCCTGCTGGACCAGGTAACGTGGGCGGTCAATTCGATCGGCCATACCTTCGGCAAGCGGCCTAACCAGACCAGGGACACCAGCGGCAACATCGGCTGGCTGGCGCTGGTGTCCGCCGGCGGCGGCTGGCACAACAACCACCACGCCAATCCGGCGCTGGCGCACAACGATTTCCATTTCTGGCAGATCGACATCACGGCCTGGGTGATCCGCTTCCTGGGCCTGGTCGGCCTGGCGTGGGATATCCGGCAACGCCAGAGCGCCGATCCGCTGGACCAGAAACTTTTCAATAACGATTAACGTCGGGAAAACGCCATGACTACGCAAACCAATGTCTTACCTCCCAAGCCGGCGAGCGCCGCCGGCCCCGCACTGAGGCCGGGTGTCGCGCCGCTGACCGGCACCGGCGCCACCATCAAGCAGGTCACCGCGCTGGTGGTCATGCTGGTGCCGCTGGCCGGCTTCGCGGTGGCGCTGCAGCGCGCGCTGGAAGGGCGCATGTCGACCACCGACGTGGTGCTGTTCGGCGTCTTCTATTTCCTCCACATGGGCGGCATTACGATGGGCTTCCATCGCTACCTGGCGCACAAGACATTCAGCACCTCGCCTTTTTTCGAAGGGCTGCTGCTGATCAGCGGTTCGATGGCGGCGCAGGGACCGATCATGTTCTGGGTCACCACCCACCGCCGCCACCACACCTACAGCGACCAGCACGGCGATCCGCATTCGCCCAACCTGCACGGACCGGGTCTGCTTGGCCGCCTGCGCGGCATCTGGTATGCGCACATGCCATGGATGCTGGCCAGGGACGTGTCGGGCTGGAATTTCTTTGCGCCGGATATCCTCGCCAACCGCAAGCTGTTCTTCTACCACCGCACCTACGGCCTCTGGATCGTGCTCGGCCTGGCGCTGCCGGCGGCCATCGGCGGCGCGGTCGGCGGCAGCTGGGACGCGGCTTTCAGCGGTTTCCTGTTCGGCGGGCTGGCGCGGATTTTCCTGGCCAACCAGGCTGCCTGGTGTGTCGGCTCGGTGTGCCACATGATCGGCGGCAAGCCGTTCAAGACCGACGACAACAGCGCCAACAACTGGACCGTCGCCATCCTCACCTTCGGCGAAGGCTTGCAGAACAATCACCATGCATTCCCGGGATCGTACCGCCATGGCGTGAAATGGTGGGAGCCGGACCTGAGCGGCTGGCTGCTGGCCGGGCTGGGAAAAATCGGCGTGGTCTGGAACCTGCGCTCGCCTGACGAAAAGGCAGTTGAAAAAATGCGGATGCGCGCCCGCTGAACGCTGCAAGATTCAAACACACACTTAGTTCACATTCATCCCAGGAGAAATCATGTCTCAAGAAAACAAATCGGGCGGCCTGTTCGGCTTCTTCCGCAAAAGCGGAGAGGAAGTTGAAAGCAATGAGCCCTTAAGCGAAGAAGTGATCCGCCAGTGGCTGGTCAAGCGCCTGGCCAAGCAGGTGAAGGTCGACCCGAGCGCGATCGACACCGCCAAGAAGTTCGAGCTGTACGGCCTCGATTCGATTGTCGCGGTGCGGGTTTCCGGCGACCTCGAAAAACTGGTCGAGCAGCGCCTGTCGCCGGCGCTGCTGTTCGAACACCCAAGCATCGACGAGCTGAGCGCTCACCTGGCCACCGAACTCGGGCTCAACGCCATCGCATAATCTGGGAGAAATCAATGCCGTCCGCAACTAGTTACCCTTCATCGCCGGGGCCCGAATTCGAGGCGTTCCTGGACAAGAGCAAGACCCTGGAAGGCGCCCGCCTGGCCGAAGCGATTCCTAAATCGTATTTCGAACCGCAAGCCTGGCGCGGCCTGGCCGGTTTCTTCATCAGCTATGCGCTGTATATCGGCGCCATTGTCGGCGTCGCCTATGCGCCGCATTGGGGCTTCTATATTCCCCTTTACATCGTCGCCGGTCTGGGCGGATGGGGCCTGCATTGCATCGCGCACGACTGCGGACACAATTCGTTCTCGCGCAACAAGAAGCTCAACATCGCCATCGGCCACCTGTCGCTGCTGCCGCTGCTGTATCCGTTCTATTCATGGAAGCACGTGCATAACCTGCATCACTTCCACACCAACAACCTCGAGCTCGATACCGACTGGCGACCGATCCCGCGCGACATGTACAAACGCATGTCGTTCGGCCAGCGCTTTGTCTACATGGGCACCAGGACCTGGCTGTTCTGGGCCGGCACCATCAATTACTGGATCGTGTCGGGCTTCCGTCCGGGATTTTTCCCGAAGAAGGATATGCGCAGCGATGTCAAACGCTCGATCGCTTTCGTGGTGCTGGCGTCGATCGTGTATTTTTCCGCGCTCATCTACTTTACCGGCATCGCAGGCTTCTTCCTGCTGTTCTTTGCGCCGTGGATCGCGATCCATACCTGGTTCAGCGTGACCACGCTGATGCACCACACCTCGGCCGACATCCCGTTCCTGACCTCGGAACACTGGACGCCGAACGCCAGCCGCATGCTGGTCACCACCGACTACCGCTATCCGCAATGGCTGCTGTTCCTGACCCACAACATCTCTATCCATACCGCCCACCATGTGGCGCCGGTGGTGCCGTTCTATAACCTGCAGAAAGCGCAAACGGCATTGAAGCAGGCTTATCCGGGCATGATCCGGGAAAAGAACTTCAGCTTCGGCGACCTGCTGTGGGTCATAAAGAACTGCCATTTCTACGATCTCGATTCGGGTTATTACAAGGATTCGGCGGAACAGCGCGCCGTGGTCAACGGCGGCGCCGCCTCGGTTCCCAATACCTGATCCTTCATCAACCCGTGCCGGGCCAACCGCAGGACCTGACGACATGACTGACATCACTTCACCATCGCCGCCGCTGTCGCAACAGACGGCGGCAGCGCCAGCCCTCAGCATCGGCGCCAGCCTGGCAAAGGCAGGCTACCAGCTGGGCGGCATGCTGGCGCCCGGACTGGCCGGACGGATTGCGGCCGACGCCTTCGGCCGCTCGCGCTCGAAGGGCGGCCGCACCTTGTTCAGGATGCCGCTGGGCGCGCAAACCTTCGAGATCGCCGGCAATGAAGACGTGCGCCACGGCTATCTCTGGAAAAACCAGGGCCCTACCGTGCTGCTGGTGCATGGCTGGGGTTCCGACAGCAGCAGCATGATCGGCTTCGTCAAGCCGCTGCTGGCGCTCGGTTTCCAGGTAGCGTCGTTCGATGCGCCGGCGCATGGCGAATCGGCCGGCAACAAGACCACCATGACGCGCTTTGTCAAAGCGGTCGGCGCGGCCATCAAGTCGCTCGACAATGTGCAGATCGTGGTCGGCCACTCGCTCGGCGCGATTGCCTCGGTGGCCGCCGTCGCCCACGCCAGTCCGAGGCATGCGGAAGCCGTCAGGCGCATGGTGCTGATCGCCGCCCCGGTATCGCTTTCCACCGTGCTGGAACGCTGGTCGACCAACCAGCGCCAGCAGCTGCCGCCGGCCGTGATCGGCAAGATCTACGACCGCCTGCACGTGCAGAACGGCGTCCCGGTCAGCCACTGGGATATCAGCGTGCTGGGCGCGGCCATGGATGTGCCGGTGCTGGTGGTGCACGACGAGCATGATCCGGTGGTGCCGCTGACCGAGGCCCAGAGGCTGATGCGCAGCCTGAAAAACGTGCGCCTGGAACAGACCTCCGGCCTCGGACACAGCCGGATACTGTCGGCCGCTCCGGTCAAGGAACTGATCACCCGCTTCATCAGCGAATCCCATCTGACCTCAACTAGCCTGGAACCTAGCAATGACTGAAACAGAAACTGAATTCAAGACACTGATGTGCCTGGTGTGCGGCTGGATCTATTCGGAAAAGGATGGCGCTCCCAGCGAAGGCCTGGCGCCCGGCACGCGCTGGGACGATATCCCGGACAGCTGGACCTGCCCTGAGTGCGGCGTCAAGAAAGAGGATTTCACCATGGTGGAATTTTAAGCCGCCGCAATAGCACCAATAGCGTTGCCACAACCGCATGGGAACCTATCAACTTTGACAGGGTGTCGGAATCCTGCGGCGGCGGTAAGATTTCTGACCGGCGCCAGTCAGCTTGCAGGTTGTCATCGATACCACTAGAAATGGAAGACACTATGTTTATTCATAATGCATGGTACGTCGCAGCGCTGGCGTCCGACCTCAAGGCCGAACTGTTCCCGCGGACCGTATTGAACAAGCACGTCGTGATGTACCGCACCTCCGACGGCAAGCTGGCGGCGCTGGAAGACCGCTGCTCGCACCGCCATGTGCCGCTGTCCAAGGGCTGCCTGGTCGGCGACCAGGTCCAGTGCGCCTACCACGGCATCCGCTTCAATGCGGGCGGCACCTGCGTCCACATACCCAGCCAGAAAATCATCCCCCAGCGCGCCAGCGTCAAGTCTTTCCCCCTGGTGGAAAAATACGGTTTCGCATGGATCTGGATGGGCGACCGCGACCTGTGCGACGAAGCGCTGATCCCGGACCATTCCGTATGCACCTCGCCGCGCCACGCCGGCGAGATGTTCTACGCCCATGCCAATACCGATTACCGCCTTGGCATCGACAATTTCCTCGACCCCTCGCATGTATCCTTCGTGCACCTGAGCACCGTGATGTCGCAAGCCGTCACCGAGGCCTCGCCGGAGATCACGGTGACGCCGAACGAAGTGCGCGTACGCCGCATCCTGCGCATGGAGAAGAGTTCGCCGCTGCTCAAGAAAATGATGAACCTCGAACATATCGACCGCATCCAGGATGCCATCTTCTTCCCGGTCGGGAACACCAGGATAGACACCACCGCGCATCCGCCGGGCCAGCCGGAAGGCATGAACATGCGCATCTCGACGCTGGGCATCTTTACCCCGGAAACCGAGACCACCTGTCATCTCTGGGCTGGCCTGTACCGCGATTTCGGCATCGACAGCCAGCCGCTGTCGGACGCCATCGCCAGGGAACTGCGCACCACCATCGCGGAAGACGTGTATATCTGCCAGCAGGCGCAGGCAAACTGGGACAACGACGCCGTGTTCATCCACCTGGCGGTGGACCAGGCCTCGATCGCCGCGCGCCAGATCCTGGACGTGCTGCTGCAAAAGGAATCACAAGTGCTGCCGCCCACCCTGGTGAAATCGGCGTAAGCGCGCCGGTTGCACGCAGCAGCACCAGACCGCAAACCACAATATCGATACCAACAGGAGACCGTCATCGTGAGCACCCCCGCCGAACAGTTAGCACCCACCCCCGAATCCGTCGCCAAGGCGTTCCTCACGCCGAGGGCCGATGAGCGGACCCCGGCCACGGCCGGTTTTGAAGGCGCCAGCCGGGTAGAGACCAACGGCCCGAGCGGCAAGCTGGTGTCCTGGCAGGCCGGGCGGGGCCCGACCGTATTGCTGGTCCACGGCTGGGAGGGCCGCTCCAGCGACATGGCGCCGTTCATCCGGCCGCTGCTTGAATCGGGCTACCGCGTGGTGCTGGTCGACCTGCCGGCGCATGGCGAGTCGGAAGGAACGACCTCGTCGATCCCGGCTTGCGCCGCCGCGCTGCTGAAATTCCAGAACCTGATCGGTCCGGTATATGCCGCCATCGCCCACTCGGTCGGCTGCGCCCTCACCGTGGAAGCGGTGCGGCACGGCCTGCAGGTCGAGCGCCTGGTGCTGATCGCGCCGCCGGCACGCTACTTCGATTACGCCGTCGGCTTCGGCGTCCAGGCCGGCCTGGACCGGCACCAGGTGGCGGCCATGATCGCCTTGCTGAAAGAACAGGGGGTCGATGTCGCCGACGTCGATACGCCGAAAGCCGCCGCCAGCCTCAAGCAGCCGGTGCTGATCGTGCATTCGAACGACGACCGCGTGGTGCCGGTATCGCTTGGCGTGGAAATCGCCGAGGCCTGGCAGGGCGCCCAGCTGCTCCGCTTCGACGGCCTGGGCCATCGCCGGATACTGAAAGCGCAGGAAGTGATCGACGCCGCCCGCGCATTCCTGACACCCCGCACCAGGACGGCCTGAGAACAGCCAGGACATGACCATGCGGCCCGGGCAGCGATGCGGCGCATCACCTCGACAGCAGCAGATGGTCGCGGTACTGCTTGGGCGACATGTTGAACCAGCGCTTGCAGGCCCGGAACAACGCGCTCTGATCAGTAAAGCCGAGCAGGAAAACCGTTTCCGAAATCGGCAGTTGATGCTGCCCCAGGTACTGTTGCGCCAGGCTGTAGCGCGTATGCTCCACCAGCTCCTGGAAACTGGTGCCTTCGTCCTGCAGGCGCCGTTGCAAGGTGCGTTCGCTGATGCATAGCGCGCTGGCGATGTCGGCTCTCAACGGCTCGCCGTCCGCCAGCCGGCGCATGATCAGGTCCTGCGTCTTGGCGCGGATGCGGTGCTGGTCGAGCCGGCCTAGGCGCTCGCTGGCGTACCTGTCGTGCAAGCTTGCCAGCGATGGATTGGATGACGGCAGGGGCGTGGATATGTCTGTCTTTGAAAGAAAGATCCGGTTGGCTGCCGCCCCGAAACGCAACGGGCAGCGAAAGGCGTCTTCGTACGGCGCCCGGTCGTCCGGCTCCGGGTGGGTGAATTCGACCGCCAGCGGCCTGATGTCCTGCTTGGTGACCCAGCGGCAGAACGTGACCAGCGTGATCAGGTTGAAATCAAAGCGCTGCCGCGGCACGTTTTTCTGCATGTCGCCGTTGATGGCCAGCGTAAACCAGTAGCCGCCGTCTGTTTCAACAAGCGCGATGGTGGCGGCGTCGGTCACCAGGCGCAGGTAGCAGATTAGCCGCTCCAGGCTGGCGTACAGGTTTTCGCTGGACATCATGGCGTAGCCGACCACGTCGAAGATGGCGGGCGTGGTCACCTCGGGAACCGACAGTCCGATCGCCGGGTTATTCGAACGCAGGGCAGCGACTTTCCACAGGGCGCACAGTTTTTCCGTTGCATAGCTGGCGTGAGGATCATTCAATATTGCGATATCCATGCCTGCCTCGGCGAACAGCGCCGGGACATCCAGGCCGACATTCTTGAACATCTCTGCCACGCCCTTGACCCAGGTAGTGGAGCAGGTCAACGCACTTACCTGGCGATGGCTGGGGTTCATTTTTTTCTCCTTTCTTTGCATCTGTTCGAAAACTGTTGCGATCGCTCGCCAGCGTGGAAATCGGGAAACGGAGCTGCCGGAATCCTTTGTCTGAATGTGATGGGAAAGAGGGCGGCACATGCGGCCCGGTCATGGGCTGCCGGCAGGACCAGGCCCTGAGGCCGAGCGGCGCACAAACAGCTTCGGCATCTTGTCCGTGGCCTGGCACGGCGTCGCATGTTGCATTCTTCTTGGCTCCCAATGGCAATACGTCAGCGTCAGCAAGTCATGCCAGGCCGCATGACGGCTGGACAATCCTGGTCCTATCGATGTTTGGTCCGGTATCGGCTGAGCCAGACGTCCCGCCCGGCCGGGATGGTATTGATGCGAATGCCGTTCTGTTGGCGCCAAATTGAGCGGCTGTAGTCTGCTACAAAATATTGCTGTAATGCAGCATATGAGCAGGAATACGTGAAATCAACTGACAGTATTGACAGGTAACCCGGTTTTGACCGGGAAACTGAACCGGTGCTCTAGCAGCCCTGGAACTGATAGCGTTACCAGGCAAAATGAATAATATTTTCAGAGCCGTGTGCAGAGCAACATGACCGTCTTTCCAGGCAAACGCCGCCCGCGGCCGGATAGGCAACAAGAGTGTTAACTCTTGCAAAATCGGCCGCTTCCAGACATTTCCCCTTAGCAATTAAGCATGGCAACGGGTATGATTGTGGGATATTTATCAATTGATATACCAGCACGATATGTTGTCAAAATAATATTTCACTGGTAGCAATTCCATTTCGGGGAATCCCTCATGAGCAGCCTGCTTCAATCCCTGTCGGCCTTGATACAAGGCCGGCAGCATGATCGTATATTGCGTCTCTCTTTCCCGCACGACGACGGTCCGCATGCGCAGCTGCTGGTCAACAAGCTCGATGCCGTGGAAAGCCTGTCGCGCGATTTTGCCTTCACGGTAGAACTGCTGTCGGACGACGCCAGCCTGGCGCTCAAGGATTTGCAGGGCAAGCTGTTTACCGTGGAGCTGGTGCGCGCCGACGGCAGCCTGCGCTACTTCAGCGGCTACTGCTTTGAATTCCGTTTAGTGAAGACCGACGGCAGCATCAGCTTCTACCAGGCCAAACTGAGGCCGTGGCTGCAGTACCTGCACCTGCGCAAGGACAATTTCATTTTCCACGGCAAGACCCTGCGCGAGCAGCTCGACAGCATCTTCAGCGACTACGGCACGCTGGCCGACTGGGATTTCCGCGTCAGCGGCGAAGACCCGGCGATGACCGACGCCTTCCAGTTCAACGAATCCGACAGCAACTACGTGCACCGCCGCCTGGAAGCCGCCGGCCTGCTGTATTACTACGAACACACCGCGCAAGGCCACAAGCTGATCGTCACCGACGACTCGACGCAGGCGACGGCGATCGACGGCGGCCCGGAGATCCGCTTCCAGCGCCATGGCGGCGCGATCGAGGAAGACGGCATCGGCGAGTTTTCGCCGGTGCGGCAGATCGTGCCTGGCTCGGTATCGCTGTCAGGATTCAATTTCAAGAGCCCGGCGCCGATCAATGCCGGCGTGCCGACGCTGAACAAGCAAGGCAATGTGCTCGACATCGAATCCTATGAATATGTCGGCGCCTACGGCGTCAAGAACGCGCAGGATGCCGACAAGCTGTCGCGCTTGCGCATGGAAGAAATCGAAGCGTCAGGCAAGCACTTTGAAGCGGCGGGCAATAACCGCTCGGTCCTGCCTGGGCGCTGGTACCGGCTGACCGGCCACTTTGCCTTCAATCCTTTCGGCAGTAATGAAGAAGCAGGCAAGAGCGAATTCCTGATCCTGTCCGTGCATCACATCGCCAGCAACAATTACCTGCAGCAGGCCGACCAGAAAGCCGACTACAGCAACCGCCTGACCTGCATCCGCAAAAGCATCCCATGGCGGCCGGGCCGCGGTTTCAACAGCGTCGCCACCAGGATCCTGTCGCCGCAAACCGTCACGGTCGTCGGTCCATCAGGACAGGGCAGCATCCATACCGACGAATACGGCCGTATCCGCGTGCAATTCCACTGGGACCGCATCGGCAACAACGATGAGAAAAGCTCGGCATGGGTACGCGTCGCCAGTTCATGGGCCGGCGGCGAGCTCGGCGCCAAATCGATTCCGCGGGTGGGATCGGAATGTGTCGTCCAGTGGCTGGACGGCAATCCGGACCGGCCTATCGTTACCGGCAGCGTGTACAACCAGCGCAACATGCCGCCGTGGAAGCTGGCGACCCAGCAGCCGCTGATGGGCTTCAGGAGCCGCGAGCTGACGCCCGACGGCGGCAATCAGCCTGGCGGCCGCAGCAATCACCTGATCCTGGACGACTCCAACGGAAAAATCCAGGCGCAGCTCAAAAGCGATCATCAGCATAGCCAGCTGAGCCTGGGGCATATCACCCGCATCGAGGACAATGCGGGCCGCAAGGATGCGCGCGGCGAAGGGTGGGAATTGCGGACCGACGGGCACGGCGTGGTGCGCTCGGCCAAGGGCATGCTGATCACCACCGAAGCCCGCGGCAGCGCCGCTTCGCATATCAAGGACATGGGCGAGACCGTGCAGCGCCTCACTTCCGCGCGCGACCAGCACGAAACGCTGGCCGACATGGCGCAGCAGGCGGGGGCGCAGGAAAAGCAAGGGCAGCAGGTCGATATTGCGAAAATCCTGAAGGCGCAGAATGATGCGATCAAGGGTGGCGGTGCTGGTGGCGATGGCGGTTTTCCTGAGCTGTCGGCACCGCACCTGGTACTGGCCAGTCCTGCCGGTATCGAAACCACAACAAGCGGCAGCACCCATATCGCGAGCGGCCAGAACACCGCGATCACTACCGGCAAGAGTTTATCCATCGCCAGCGGCGACAGCCTGTTTGCCAGCATCCGCCAGACCTTCAGGTTGTTCGTGTACAAAGCCGGCATGAAGTTGATTGCGGCCGGAGGCGACATTGACGTGCAGGCGCTGACCAACGGCATCAATATTCTTGCCAAACTCAATATCACGCACACAGCCAATCGCATTACCATCGTCGCCAAGGAAGAGGTGATGATTAACGGCGGCGGCAGCTACGCCAAGTACAATGCCGCTGGCATCGAGCATGGGACGAATGGCATTTTCGTAGCACATGCCGCGACGCATAGCCTGCCGGGACCAGCCAATAAGCCGTTGCCAAAACTGCCTGAGCCGCCACCGCCGCTAAAAGACAATCTGGTGTTCAGCTTGTCGCACGTGCCGACGTCTGCCACCTCGATGTATGCCAATCATCCTTACACCCTCTACAAGAATGGAGCAGAGGTGGAAAAAAATGTGGCTGATGCATGGGGGCGCGTGAACATCAAAGACATCAAGCCGGGCGATTACTATGACGTCAAGCTGCCGAATGGCAGCGTGTTCAAGGTGCCTACCCTGGAACAATTCGACAATAAAGATAACGTCAAAAACGACCAGGAGCTCGCTTACAAAGGCCTGCGCACCGACGGTCTGGGAGACAAGGGCAGACTAGACCAGGCTCGCCGCGGTGCGCAGGCTGGTGCGCAAGACGGAGAAACACAATGAGTTATGACATTCACAAAAATCTCAAATCTATTCGCAGAGACGAACACATTCCAGCCAGTTCCGACCAGCGCGCACCGCAGGGATCGATGCAATGGTTTTTGGAAAATCGTAGCGACACGCATCCGATCCACAACAACAATGCCTTGCAATTTTTCATGTGCGGCAAGGAAGGATTTGGCAGTATTGCCGGCGATATCGATAAAGCCTCTTATAGCGTTGATCTCGTATGCTGGGGTTTCGATCCGGCCATGGAGCTGGTGCGCAAGCCCGGCAAATGGGGGCAACGCGGCGAGACCTTCGGCGACCTTCTGGCTCGCAAGAGCAAGCAGGGCGTCAAAATACGCCTGCTGATCTGGAAAGACCTTATCGGGTCGACAAAGCAAGGAAACATGATCGGCTACATCAGCCCAAGCCTTTGGCACACGCCCGACGGACTGGAAAAACAGCGGCTGGATCATTGCATCGCCTGGTGGAAAGCTATCCGATACGGTGACTATCCGAATATTGAAATACGCACCCGCTCGGTGCCATCGAGCGACGCACGGCATAGCCTGGCGAAAAACTTCCCTGACATGCCCTCCACATTAATTGAAAAATTATTGACGGAAGAAGTGGCAACCCACCACCAGAAGCCGGTATTGATCGATTATGAACATCCCGACCCAAGCTGCGCTGTCGGCTATGTCATGGGCCTCAATTCGATTACCGATTATTGGGACAGCTCTTCCCATATTTTCAATGACCACCGCCGCGAGGCCGACTATCTGCAGGATCGGGCTGGCAGTGTCATTCGCAAACCGTATCGTGACTATGCAATACGCGTCCAGGGTGAAGCCCTCTATAGTTTGAACCAGAATTTTTCCAAAGCATGGGATGACGTAAAAACGGAATTGGGCAAGCCATTGGCGAATGGCGCTTTGCTAGGCTCCCGCGCAAAGGTCAGTGCTGCCAGCTTAAGCAGCTCCTGCACAGTCGGACACCGCTGCCAGATTGTGCGCACTCAACCGCAAGAACAAGACGCCACCATCTGGGAAAGCTATCAGCTGGCGCTCTCCAATGCGATCCAATATATCTACGCGGAGAACCAGTATTTCTTCTTGCCTGAGTGGGCGCAAGGGATAAAGCAAATCCGCAAGGCCAACCAGACCGGCTATCAGGATGGCAAAGTCGTAAAAAAGGATATTCCGGTTTTATACGTATTTATTGTCATCCCGAATCCGGAAGAACGCGGCATGGTTCCGCGCACCTATACCACCGTGGCCGAGCTGGGGGCAGGCAATCAATTTCCTGCTTACCAGACAGAGACCGAACGCGTTGCCAAAGAAATTAACAATCCTCCGCCGCCGAGCATGAATTATTTTGACGGTGATGTCGCGGCTATCGCGAGTCCTGGCCCAAAAGATATTGTTGATAATCATCACTTATCGGACATCAAATCGATTCGCAGAGAGCTCCAGCAGCTTGGCATCGAAGTACTGGTCGCCATGCTGCAAAGCTTCGATGACAGCGGCTCCAGTAAAAGCAAGAATTCTGAAGAGCGCTATCGTGAAATTTATATCCATAGCAAATTAATGCTGATCGATGATACCTTCACTACCTTGGGCAGCGCCAATTTGAGCCCGCGTTCGATGGCCGGTGATAGTGAGCTAAATCTGATTACCGAAGATCCCGGTTTCACCAGCAATGCACGCTCGCGCGTTTGGGGCAATCTGGCGGGCGGCGATTTAAGCGGTGGTGGCGGTTCGCGTGACGAAATTGCCAAAGCTCACAAGAAATGGAAAGATCGTATGGATAAAAATTACGGCGGCAAAAGCAATAGCCAAGCTTTCGAGAAAGGTAGCTTTGTCGTGCCATTCAGGGACACAGGCGGCAGCGCTATGCGGGTTCGTTAATGGAGAAAACTTTCCTACGTTCTTTTTTCCGCAGTCCTTGGTATATACGTCTCGGTTTGCCATTACTTGCCGCATGCCTGTTGTTTGGCATTGCCCAATTCACTTATGAACACCGCCATATTATGTCCAATCAATTACGCTATAGCCAGTTGCCGTTGTTTAACCCTCATCGTACTGAATTTACCTGTATCCAGCAGGTAGCCGTGGTTCCTCCAATCGATCCCGAGGCCAATCTATGGTTTGAACAGGGTATGGCATTGACCAGTGAAGACAAGTACGAAGAAGACAAGGACTATAAAACCGCTGCCGTACTTTGGACGAAAGCGGCGCAGCGAAAGCACTGGAAAGCACAGAACAATCTCGCCGGATTGTATTTGCATGGCAAGGGCGTTCCTCTAGATCCGGAAAAAGCATTACAACTGACAGAAGAAGCGATGGCTTGGGGCGTACCACAAGCATGGGACAACATGGGTAGTTATCATATGCAAGGCGTAGGCGGGCTGAAACCTGATGCCACTGTCGCCTATGCCTTTTGGCAAAAGGCTGCAGATATGGGCGCACCCGGGGCGCAGACCCTTTTAGGTGCGCAATTGCTTGCCTCGTACGATAGTCCCAAAGATGGTTTTTGGGCTAATAAAAAAATTGGCCTGCAAATGCTTGAATGTGCGCTTTCTCAAGGTCAGGGCGCCGCGGCCAGAAAACTTGGCTTGGAATACGAACGGCAGAAAACTAGTGAGGGTAAGCACCGCGCCCTAGCCTATTATCAGGAAGGGGTGAAATTCGGTGACCAGGACTCTGCAGATGCTCTCGAAATCGCCTTTGAAAGTGGGCCGTTAGATTATGCTGCGCCATTCGTTGACCATGACCGCGAACGCCGCTACCAAGTGTTTGGCAAGGCACTGAGAGACAATCCTGATTTGCGTTTCCCGAATCTGGACAAGATATTGCCATTACCACCTGCCAAATTGCCGTATTGGGACGGTGATGAAAATCATTTGCTGGATTCCGCCGGAGAAGCCCGCCCAGTTTCTGTGGAGCCAATGTCTGGCTCAGCAAAATAGCTCGGCAAGCATGACACGCTTTATCGCGGCCCCATTTTCTATATCGTCAAGAAAGCGTTGTCGAACCTGGCATCATCATTTAGTGTTCAGCCTCCTTTGTCTTGCGTTATGTCAAGCGGTCCATTCCAGGAATAGCGATTTACCTCGCAACCAAATTCCTGACCTATTCCATCCGCATCGCACCGAGTTTGCGTGCAAGCGCGAATTGAACGTGGCGCTGGCGCTGGATACGCCAGATCTGTGGAAGGACGACCGAAATTGGCCGCTCATCATCGAACTATATAAAAAGGCTGCGGACCGCAAACATTGGAAAGCGATGAATAATCTGGCGACCCTATACCAGACAGGAGTATGGGGCCTAAAAGATTCCAACAAAGTTCTCGTGCCGCGGAATCCAGAGGCGGCGATGGCGCTAACCGAAAATGCCATGCGAATGGGCGTGCCGCTGGCTTACGCAGTGATGGGCAACTATTACGCCGATGGCTTCATAGTCAAAAAAGATCCGACAGCAGCTTGGGCATTCTGGCAAAAAGCAGCTGACATGGGCAGCAGTTATGCACAATTTACAATCGGGCGCAGCTTGAATGCGGCATTAGAAAAAGATGAACCCGAACGTGAGCGCTGGAGCAATGAAGTGATCGGCCTCAAAATGCTTGAATGTGCTTTTGCGCAGGGCAATGGCGATGCCGCCGAAGCACTGGGGATCGAATATGACGTCATTCAAAAGGACAAGTCACGGGCCCTTCACTATTTTCACGAGGGAGTGAAGTTCGGAAGCGCCGGATCGGCTGACTATTTACCCGGCGAATTCCAGAAGGTTGGTGGTCTCGCGCCTAGTGGTGTTGATAACTCACGAGCTGATCGCTATCGAGTCTTCAAGAAAGCCCTGGAACACAACCCGGATCTGCGTTTTCCTAATCTCGACAACGTCTTACCATTGCCCCCGACAAAATTGCCACAGTGGAGCGGCAAATCGGAAGACCTGATCAACGCTGCCAAATAAATTCATCCTGTGCCGCCAAAGTCCGCACCAAGCGTCGCAAGCTAGCTCAACAAGAGCTCCCAGCCATTTACCCGTTACCGCTATTTCAAACCAAGCGGTGCATATATTTAAAAAAGGCAGATGGATCAGAAAGGCGAGACTGGATATTTGGTCGCAGGCTTATTGAATGCCATACCTCTGCTGTGCACGATATTAATCGCATCCTTTCAGTTTTACATACTTCATACCGAGCGCTGGAATTAGTGATGGAACGTGTCGCTGTGCGTCTTGTTTTTCCTGCGTCATACGACGCGACATCCACCGCAGGTTAAATGTTAAATACACCTGCAATGCAGGCTATCGAATGTGCACAAACTCGCACATATCATTGCTGGATATTCTTTCACATCAACCACCCCCAAATCCCCGCCAATCCCGCCTGAATACACGCTACACAAGCCACGCAATCAATATCCAATACGGTATCGATGCCATGCGAAACTTCATTGGATATCTGCCGTGGTGCCTCATACAATCGGCGCATCATTAATCCGGCGCACCGCCATTCCGTCCTTCCGATATGTGCTGCCGCAACAAAACCATCCCCAAAATTTTTCTCAGCAGGTGACGTAGCTTCATACAAACGACGACAAATCCATAAAAAGGAGACAGGCGATGAAAAGAAGAGACTTCCTGGGCTATGCAGTAGTCACGCCGCTGCTGGCGGCTTGCGGTGTGGGCGGCGAGGACGGCGCGGCGGCCATTACCCCGAGCGCAAAATCGTTTGCTGCTGCCGGCAACACCACCAACGCCGTGTTCGCCAGCGGCGGCAACCACGCGCTCTCCTGGAACAGCAGCGGCAACTGGTTCATGGATGGTTCGGCGTTCCAGTTCTTCGGCGGCGAAATCCATCCGGCGCGTGTCCCTTCGCAATACTGGGACCATCGCATCAAGATGATCAAGGCGCTGGGCTGCAATACCATCTCGATCTACCTCATGTGGAATTTCCACGAACTGTCCGACGGCTCATTCGACTTCAGCTCGCCCGACAAGAACATGGGCCACTTCATCGACCTGTGCGCGCAGAACGGCATGTGGGTGCTGCTGCGCCCCGGCCCTTACGTCTGCGCCGAATGGGATTTCGGCGGCCTGCCGCCGCGCATGCTGGCCGATCCGCAGTTCAGGGACAGCGCCGGCAACCTGCAGATCCGCGGCAACTTCGCCAGTTACATGGCGGCCGTCAACAGCTGGAACACCGCGCTCTACAACAATGTAGTGAAGGGCCGAACCCTGGCGGCCGGCGGTCCGATCATGCTGGTGGCGGTGGAGAATGAGTACACCTCCTGGTCGCCCGACGACGGCACTTATCCGAACGCGATCGCGCAGCAATGGACGGCGCTCGGTTATGCGGAAAAATTCTGCGTGTGCGACGGTTACGCCAACGGCTTCAAGAACAACCATATCACCCTGCCGGCCAACACCGCCTACGGCATGACCGCGGACGGCGCATCGGCCGGCAACTATGCGACCGCCGCCGGCAATTACGGCGTAGGCGCGTTCGGCGCGGAGTGTTATCCGGGCTGGATCTGCCATTGGGGAGACGCCAGCCAGACCCTGCATGTCGGGGATTTTGTGAACCAGGTCACGGCGCTGACCACGTCGCAGTGTTCGTTTGTGCTGTACGTGGCGCATGGCGGCACCAACTTCGGGTTTACCGCCGGCTCCAACGGCATCAGCGATTCCAGCAGCCAGGGAACCATCACCTCCTACGACTACGGCGCGCCGGTCTCGGAATCCGGCGGCGTCAATCCGAACTTTTCGCCGATCCAGGCTGCCTATGTCGCCAACGCGTCGTACAGCGTGCCGTTTGCCGCCACGCCAGCCGGCATCCCACATATCAGCGATGGCGATATCGCCGCCGTGCCGAGCAGCCAGCTGACTTACTGCGGCTTGCTGCCCGGCCTCAACCTGACTATCCAGAACCGGCTGCCGCAAACCATGGAAGCGATGGCGCTGGCGCTGAACAAGAACCAGCCGGCCAGCGCCGGCGTATATCCCTCCGGCGTAGCGATTTACCAAACCACGCTGCCGGCATCCGGCGGCAACTTCACCCTTACCTTTGACCGCGCTCCCGACTATGCGCTGGCGTTCGTCAACGGCGTGCGCGCGTCCAGCCAGGTGCTCAGCACGGCATCCAACGGTGCATTGTCTCCGACCACATCGCTGACGATCAGCAACGCCGCGCCAAACGCCACGCTGCAGATTGTCTGCATGCCGTTCGGACGGGTCAACTACGGCGCCGGCGGCATGAATGCCGAGGGCAAGGGCTTGTCCCTGAACGTCTACGCCAACGGCGCCGCGCTGATCAACTGGAGCATGGCGCTCGCGCCCCTGTCGGCAGCGCAGGTCGCGGCGCTCACCTTCAGCGCCACGGCGCCTGCCGGTAGCCAGCCGTTCTTTGCCAAAGCCACGGTCAACATCGCCACGCCGCAAGACATGTACATCGACATGTCCGCCTGGGGCAGCGGCTATGTCTTCGTGAACGGCCACAACCTGGGCCGCTACTGGACCGCCGCCGGTCCGCAGAAGCGGCTGTACTGCCCCGGCGTGTGGCTGACCAGCGGCAGCAATACGATCGTGGTGTTCGAATTCATCCAGGGCAGCGCGGGCAGCCTGAGCTTCTATGGCGCGAGCGGCATGCCGCAGAATATCACCGGCCCCGCCAGCACGACAGCGGTGCCGCCGCCTGCCGCCAACACTTATTTCCTGCAGAACGTCAACAGCGGCCTGTACCTGGACGTGATGCCGGCGGTGGCGGGATCGGCCTACACCTATCCCGGCGTGCAGCCGCTAAGCGCCGCCGCGACGCAGGGGTGGACGGTGAGCACCGACAGCTTCGGCAACCTGAAGATCGTCAACGCCAGCACCGGCGCGGCGCTGGACGTCGCCAACAACAGCACGGCCGCGGGTTCCTCGGTGATCCTGTATGCGGCCAACGGCGGCGCCAACCAGAGCTGGAAAGCGGCCGGCGTCAGCACCGGCATCTACACCCTGGCCGGCAAACAAAGCCAGCTGCTGCTGGACATCAACGGCGCATCCAAGGCACCGACGTCGATCTCGTCCACCAGCGCATCCGCCAACATCGTCATCAACCCGGCCGACAATCCCAACCAGCAATGGCCGTTCAGCCAGCAGTGGCGCTTCCTGCCGGCCATCGTCAACAACGGCGTCTACACCATCACCAGCGCCATCAGCAGCCTGCTGCTAGGCGTCTACCAGGGCGGCACGGCGGCCGGCACCCGGCTCGGCATCGCCGCCGCCACCGGCGGCCAAGAGCAGCAATGGCGGCTGACCATTTCCAGCGGCAACTGGCAGCTGACCAACATCAAGAGCGGCCTGGTGATGGACGTGACGGGACAGAAGACCGACAACGGCACCGCGCTGGAAATATGGCAAGGCAACGGCGGCGCCAACCAGCAGTTCGCGCTCGTGCCGCGGCCGGATGGCGTGAGCTACGGAATCAAGGGTGTGCAGAGCGGGCGCGTCATCGACGATAACAATTCGGGTACGTCGCCCACCAGCTACGGCGCCACCAATGTGTCTGCGATTACGCTGTGGGATGACAATGGCGGGGGTAACCAGAGCTGGAAGTTCACCAAGGTGGGGTAGCAGAAGAGGTGGCTTGCCGGGGAGAAGAGGACTTCACATGCTATCCCCGGCATAGTCAGCTCGAAATCAGGCCGGAACCAGTTCTATCTTGATTTTCTTGCCTAATGCCGCCGCTACGCCCGCCAGCGTAGTCAAGGGCAGGCTCATATCGCTTTCATCCAGCAAGCGATCTAGAGCAGCGCGACTGCTATGCATCTTGCAGGCCATCGCAGTCTTGGTTATTTTTTGTCCCTTCATTTCACTTGCAATTTGCCACGCAATCACACGTTTAATGGCCACGGCGGTTATCTCGTGCAGCGTCGTATCCTCTGCAAGCGAGGTATCGAAACTGCTGCCCATATGTTTTCTGTTCATCATTCACCTCTTGATTTTTTCTTGCGGTTCATCGCTGTTCTCAATCTCAGGTTTTAGAGAAGGTTGACGCTTTTTATAAAACCGTGCATCAGCGCCATGTCAGCCAAAAGCCGTCTATCTCGCTTGCTCTTGTTCGTCTTCCGTCATATCCATTATTTCATCTGCAGTAATAAGGCTTGACTTAAAGTTAGCTTTAACTCGTATCCTTGCACTGCATACAACTTAGTGCATTACTTAATTCATTAAATTGGTAGGATGTTATTTATATATGAAGAATTTAAGGGCCTATATGGAAGCAAGTTTTTGGCATGAAAAATGGAAACGCGGCGAAATCAATTTTCATCAAAGCGAAGCAAACCCTTTACTGACAGCGCATTTTGAAAAGTTAAACCTGGCAAAGGGCAGCCGCGTATTCCTGCCGTTGTGCGGCAAGACACGCGATATTGCATGGCTGCTTGCCAGCGGTTATCGCGTTGCCGGAGCGGAGTTGAGCGCACAAGCCATTAACGACTTATTCAAAGAACTCGGCTTGGCGCCGAACATATCCAACGTGGGAAATTTGACCCGCTACAGCGCTGACGATATCGACATATGGGTAGGCGATATTTTTGACGTGTCTGCGGAATATCTTGGCCCCATAAATGCGATATACGACCGCGCCGCCTTGGTCGCGTTGCCGGCAGACATGCGAAAGCAATATGCCGCGCACCTGATGCAAATAACCGGCGCGGCGCCGCAGCTGCTGGTCTCTTACGTGTACGACCAATCGAAGATCGACGGCCCGCCGTTTTCAGTGAACGAGGATGAAGTAAGGCGGTATTACGGCGCTGCCTACCAATTGACGTCCGTTGAGATCAGGGACGTGGTGGGCGGATTGAAGGGGAAGGTTGCGTCAACGGAGACTGTCTGGCTCCTTCAAAAAACCAGCAGATAAAGCGTTAAAGCGCAGTCGATGGCGGCAATCTCACCAGCCCGCCGCGACACCAGCACGGCGGTGTATCCTGTCGCCATGGATTCCCTGATAACCGCCTCCGCGCGGGCTCTCGCCGCCGGCGATGCGCTCGGCGCCCTCAAGCGTGTCGCCCTGCGCGACGATCCGCCGGCGCTGGCCTTGCGCGGCATCGCCATGGCTCAGCTGGGCGAGCACCCGCGCGCCCGTGAGCTGCTGCGGCGTGCCGCCCGTGGTTTCGGTGCCCATGAGGAGTTGTCGCGCGCTCGCTGTGTGGTCGCCGAGGCCGAGGTGGCGCTGGCCGTGCGCGACCTTGGCAGTTCGCCGCGCGCGCTGGCGGCGGCCTTAGCCACGCTGGAGGTGCATGGCGATCACGCCAATGCGCTGCAGGCGCGCCTGATCGCGGCGCGCAGGCTGTTGCTGCTTGGCCGTCTCGACGAAGCCGAAGCGACACTGACGCAACTCAATGGACATAGCCTGCCGCCGTCCTTGGCGGCGGTGGCCGAACTGGCTGCGGCGGAACTGGCGCTGCGCTCGTTGCGCGTAGCCCCGGCACGAGCGGCGCTGGCTCGTGCGCACGAAGCAGCCGGTCGCGCGCGCGTGCCGGCGCTGCTGGCAGAGGTGGCGGAGGCGCTGGCCACGCTTGAGCGTCCCGCCGCCCGGCGCCTGTTTGCCGGCGGCGAGCTGGCGCTGCGCCTTGATGAGGTAGCTGCACTGCTGGCTTCCGATGCGCTGGTGATCGATGCCTGCCGTCGCGGGCTGGGTGTCGGCGCCAGCAACGCCTGGCAGCCGCTGGCGCGGCGGCCGGTGCTGTTCGCCCTGGTGCGCGCGCTGGCCGAGGCATGGCCTGGCGATGTCGACCGGGAAACCTTGATTGCGGCGGCATTCAACACACGCCATCCCGACGACACCCACCGGGCGCGCCTGCGGGTCGAGATCGGCCGCCTGCGGGCGCTAGTCACGGAACTGGCGCAGATCGAAGCCACCGCGCGCGGTTTCGTGCTCAAGCCGCTAGGCGAGCGCGCCGTGGTGGTGCTGGCGCCGCCCATAGCCGGCGACCAGGCGTCGCTGGCGGCGCTGCTGGCCGACGGCGCGGCCTGGTCGACCTCGGCCCTGGCGCTGGCCCTGGGCGCCAGCCAGCGCACCATCCAGCGCGCGCTGGCCGAGCTGGAGGCCGCCGGAAGGGTGCGCTCCATAGGGCGGGCGCGGACGCAGCGCTGGCTGTCGCCGCCGCTGGCGGGATTCACGACAATCTTGTTACTCCCCGCCGCGCTCCAGATGGAATAGAGTTGTCTTACGGCGCCGCTTCGAGGCGCGCAACAAGACAACCGCAAGGAGACAGCAATGCCCCACAAAGCCAGTGCACCCAGCAAAGACAAACCCCAGGCCAAGGCGCGCGCGGCCGAGATCGTGCGCGAATACGGCCCCTTCGCCGGCGCCACCAGCATAGCCGGCGTGACCCATGACGGCCAGCGCGTCTGGGCCGCCACCGGCGCCAGGCTGATCGCCTTCGATCCCGAGAGCGGCGAGACCACGCGCACGCTGGACTGTCCGTGCGACGCCGGCACCGCCTTCGACGGCACCCATCTGTACCAGATCGCCGAACAGCGCATCGACAAGATCGATCCCACCAACGGCAATGTGCTGGCCTCGATCCCGGCGCCCGGCCACGGCAACGACTCCGGGATGGCCTGGGCCGAGGGCAGCTTGTGGGTAGGCCAGCACCGCGACCGCAAGATCCACCAGATCGATCCGGCCACCGGCGCCATCCTCCGCACCATCGAATCCAACCGCTTCGTCACCGGTGTGACCTGGGTCGACGGCGAGCTGTGGCACGGCACATGGGAAGGCGACGAAAGCGAAATCCGCCGCATCGACCCGGACAGCGGCGCCGTGCTCGAACGACTGGAAATGCCGCCCGGCACCAACGTCAGCGGGCTTGAATCCGACGGCGCCGGCCTGTTTTACTGCGGCGGCGGCGGCAGCGGCAAGGTGCGCGCCGTGCGGCGTCCGAAAGGCGCCGGGTCGTAATCACCCCAGCAGCACGGCGAGCAGGGCCATATCTTCGGCGCAGCCGAGGGACGCCGCACGCCGGTCTGATTCAAACACTGTCCTGATCAACCTCAATCCAAGGAGCAAAACCATGAAGCTGTACTACATTCCATCCGCCTGTTCGTTGTCGCCGCACATCGTTGCCAACGAGCTTGGCCTGCCGATCGAACTGGTGAAGGTCGACCCCAAGACCAAACGCACCGAACACGGCGACGATTATCTCGCCATCAATCCCAAGGGCTATGTGCCCGCACTGCAGCTGGACGACGGCCGCGTGCTGACGGAAGGACCGGCCGTGGTGCAATACCTGGCCGACTTGAAGCCCGAAGCGCAGCTCGCGCCCGCCAACGGCAGCATGGCGCGCTACCGCCTGCAGGAGACGCTGGGCTATATCAATTCAGAACTGCACCAGGGCTACCTGCCCTTGTTCTACCCAGAGACCAGCGATGAAATGCGCGCCGGACGCATGGCCCATCTGCGCAAGCACTATGCGCTGATCGACGCCACGCTTGGCTTCACGCCATTCCTGCAGGGCGAACAGTTCAGCATCGCCGATGCCTATCTGTATGTGGTGACGCGCTGGTCAGCGTTCGTCAACCTCGACCTGTCGCCGTTCCCGCACCTGCAGGCATTCCAGGAACGCATCGCTGCCCGCCCTGCCGTGCAAGCGGCGATGCGGCGCGAACAACCGGCAACCGCCTGACCCTTTGCTATCCGTCAAGGAGCACATCATGAACACCGCTATTTCCGAAGTAAAGAACCATCCCGTGGTCTCCAGCGAGCGCTGGCTGAGCGAACGCAAGACGCTGCTGGCGCGCGAAAAGGAACTGATGCACCTGCATGACCAGGTTGCCCGCGAACGCCGCGCGCTGCCGTGGGAGCGCGTCGAGAAGGATTACGCGTTCGACACCGCCGAGGGCCGGCGCACGCTGTCCGAACTGTTCGGCGGCCGCCGCCAGCTGCTGGTGCAGCACTTCATGTTCGGCCCGGGGTGGGAGCAGGGCTGTCCGAGCTGCTCTTTCATGGCCGACCACAGCGACGGCATGAACGCGCACCTGGCGCAGCGCGATATCACGCTGGTGGCTATTTCGCGCGCGCCGCTGGCTGAGATCGAACCCTTCCGTCAGCGTATGGGCTGGCGGTTCCGGTGGGTGTCCTCGCATGGCAGCGATTTCAATTACGACTTCAACGTCAGCTTCACGCCGGAAGAACGGGCCAAGGGCGAGGTCAGCTACAACTATGTCATGCAGTCCTTTCCGCACGAAGAGGCGCCGGGCGTCAGCGTGTTCTACAAGGATGACGCGGGTCAAATCTTCCACACCTATTCGACCTACGGCCGCGGCGTGGAGGTGATGATGGGTGCGTACAACATGATGGACCTCACGCCCGAGGGGCGCGGCGAGCGGGATGTGCCGCACAAGATGGAGTGGGTGCGTCATCATGATCGCTATGAGACGGGGCTAGTGGCTGGTTCTTCTTGCTGCGCGCATACCTGAAGCACTGGCTATCTGAGCGCATCATGTCTAACCTTTGGCCATGGCTGGCGGTGGCGGGGGTTGGGGCTCTCCATGGGCTCAACCCTGCTACCGGGTGGATGTTTGCCGCCGCCCGGGGTCTGCAGTCGGGTGATCGGGCGCAGGCGTTGCGGGCGTTGGCGCCGATTGCGGTTGGGCACGCTGCATCGGTCGCGCTGGTGGCAGGTGCAGTGGTGCTTGGGCTGGCTACGGATCGTGCGATGTTGCAAGTTTTGGCGGGCGTGCTGCTTGTGATGATCGTGGGATATCACCTGGTGAGCCGCAAAACCAAACGGATCAGGACGCCGGCAGGCCACGTCGGGCTGGCGCTCTGGTCCTTCATGATGTCCACCGCGCACGGCGCCGGATTGATGCTGGTGCCGGCGTTCATTCCGCTGTGCATGACAAACACGCCTGCGCGTGAAATCACCGCATCTGGTTCGCTGATGCTGGCGCTAGCTGCAGTGGGTGTTCACGCTGTGGCTATGCTAGCCGTCACCGCTGTGACCGCATACGGAATTTGCCGCGGCTTTGATGTCGGCGGCCGCTTGCTTCATAGCGTCAGACAGAAAGCGCCAAAAGTAGTCACTAGCGACAGACCGTAGGGTGGGCACGGATGCCCGAGAAGACTGAGAACATGGTGATTCGCTTCGCACAATCGAGGCCAGCAGCGACGCCGCACACTGGCATCGATTGTCATCAACTCGCTCAGCGCCGGCCTTCGATTTCGCTGCGCCGCTGCCGCCCCAAAGCTGTCAGGCGATAGCGCTGCTTGCTGCTGCGCGGCACAGCAGGCAGTGTCATTTCGACCATTTTTGCTTCAAGCGCCGGCAACAGATAGAGTTTGCGGAAGTTATCTTCATGCCTCAACCCCAACGCCAGCTGCAGCCCCGTACGCGGCATCTCGCCATTGAGTGCCAGTAATAGCTTCTCAACTTCCCCGGTCACTTCCCCGGTCACTTCCCCGGTCACTTCCCCGGTCACTTCCCCTGAAACCACTGGGGATCTGGCGTGAATCGGCAGGCGGATCACAAATGCGGTGCGCTCCTCATCGCTCTCAAACACCGGCGCCGGCGAACCATTCGTCATCATGACTTTCAGAATTTTAGGGATGCCGGTGGCACGTCCTTCCGCGAGATCCAGTTCCTTCAGAAACTCGCCAATGCGCCGGTTACGATAACGACGGCTAACCGCGCGTCCTGCCTGTAAATCAGCCAGGCGAATGGAACGGTCAGGGCCTGGAAAACTCAGCACGACCAACTCTTCATGACTGATGCGCACCTCGATCGGCTCGCGTTCTTCATACGAGCGGTGATATACCGCATTCACCAGCGCTTCTTCAACAGCGGCATAGGGGAAATTCCAGAACCGCTCTGCTTCGGCACGCTGCGGGTGTTTAATCACCGTTTCATGCAGATAATTACGCTGGATATAGTCGAGCGCCTCGCGCGTCATGCGGCCTAATGGCCCCTCGAAAGTCTTTTCAACAAAGCGGTCACCGCCTGCGCCCTCGGGAAACCACAGCACGTCAATCTGCGTGGCGGGAAAGAAGCGCTCCGGCCTTTCATTAAAAAATAACAAACCCACGTTCTTGAGCAAGGGCGACTCACTTGCGCCACCGACAACATTCATCTGCCGCCCCAGACTCTCTACCGATAATGCATGCGCGCCTGCCGCCAGTTCGCTACCGACCTGATCCAGGAAATCCTGCATCAACGGCTGCGATAAATCGGCCATCTTGGCAGATTGCTGGAAGCGGTCGTCGAACGGTACTTTAGCCGTCAAACCGAGCAGTTCCTGCTCAACTTCCCCCTTGGCCTCGATGGTGCTGGCATAGCGGCGAATATAGTAGTGCCAGGTTTTATGTCTGGCAGTAACCGACGCCGGCGCTTTATAAGGACGGTTCTGGCCACCCGGTGCCCACAGCACGATGAGGTTCCGGCCTTCTACAAGCTCCACGCTCAGCGCCGGGAAATACGGCGGCTGCAGCCGGTTGCAAAAAGCCAGCAACTCTTGCTGAATCCTGTCCAGCTGCGTGTCCGGCAAACCCGTCGGCGGAAAGACCGGCTGTCCGTTGGCATCGCAATCTTGCCCGATGACGATATAGCCACCGCCAAGATTCTCTATGTCATTGGCGAACGCGCAGATGGTGCGCAAGACCGGATCAGGATTCCACCCCGTCTTGTATTCGATACGCTCACCTTCGACAGTACGCTGGTGCAGCAGGTCATGCAAATTGATAGGTAACTTGTTGGGCATGATAGATCTGCACAGTCCTTCAGTTTCACATTGCTCTTTTTTAAGAGTAGCTGCTGTTATTGAAAAACGTCAAACATCAGCGGATATACGGACAGGATAGACTCTCGCCCTCGTCGGGGAAGCGCTTCTCGATGTCGCGCGGGGCCAGAACATACACTCCGCGCCGCGTCGACTTTGACCAGCGCTGCTTTCATTCTGAATGTTACGTGCTAATATTGCAACATTAATTAAAAGATAATATTAGCGCACTAGCAAACCACGTCACCGCCAGGCATTCGACGGACCGCCAAGTAATACCCGTCATTCGTCTGAAGCAGTTTCTTGATTGAAGACCCATGCTGAACACCGACCCACAACGCAGCAGACCCGGAATTCAGGCAATGGAACTTCGCTGCACGGGAAGATGAATGAGGAGAGACAAATGATGGTGCTTGGAAAAGGAATCATACGGGTCGGCGACCAAAACGTACTTGGCGGGCAGGTGATGACAGGCTCGCCTGCAAAGAAGGTGCTTGGCAGGGCGGTTGCGCGCGTCGGGGACTTGGTGGATTGTCCGCTGCATGGGATCAATCAGATTATTGAAGGATGTCCGTCGTACAGGGTGATGGGTGTGCCGGTAGCTTTGGATGGGCATGTCAGCGAATGTGGGTGTGCTTTGGTTTCCAGCTTCGGTGGCGGAAATGGCAATGATGCTGCTGGTTACAGTTCGTCCGCTAACGCATTCAGCTCTAACAACGACCGTTCCGCATCGAGCCATGAATTTGATCAGCATTTTTATCTCATCGACGATGGCACGGGCGAAGTGCTACGAAATCGACTCTATCGTATGCATTATTCAGACAGGGTTGTAGAAGGCCGGACAAATGAGATGGGCGTGACAGAGACGGTTTCGGCCAATGTGGGCGAGGAAATCAAGATCGAGATTTTTGCGGAGGGCATGTAATGCCATTGCCCTTAGCTCCTATTGTTGTCATGACAGCCGTCATGACATTGCGCAGTGATACCAAGCCCGTCAAAGTATACGTAAAGAAACCTAGAGGGACCCTGTATTGGGGTGGCGCCGGCCTGGACGGAAAATACGTAGAGCCGCAGTTAAAGGCGTTCTATGCAGCTGGGATTCATAACGTTAATGCAGGCCTAACCAATTCGGCAGTCAATGATGTAGGCGTAGATGCAGGCCCAATTGTTGATGCACTTCGAGCCGGACTGCTTATTCGCTATGAAGACGACGATGAATGGGTTATTTCAAAAGGAATGGATTCATCGGCAACGCAATTCAATATGATTGGATATTCCTATGGATCGCTACTTGCCGCACAAACAGCAAATTTCTACGCAAATCAGGGGCACGTCGTAAGCCATCTAGTTCTCATTGCCTCTCCGATCGATCGTGATTTCTTGAACAAATTAAAGATCAACAAAAATATCAAAAAGGTCGTTGTGGTCAATTTGACAGATCATGGTGATCCCATCTACGCTGGCATCACGCAGCTCGATCTTATCAATGCAGTGCCACTCATTCAGCATCAGCAGGACCGAAACAAAGGGGAAGGGCATTTTTATTATGCCCACGCGACAGCAGAAAGTCCCGCCCGTTGGGCCTCACTGGCAAAAAAAATGTTTGATGAGGGATTGAGGTAATGCAATTAACCAAGCGAATATTCATCAGCCTGATAAATTTTCAGCAAATTGTATTCGCGGTCTTTTACTGCGTTTTTGCAATTTTTTTTGCCAAATACGATGATAGGAATGTCGGTCCAAGCGTCATATATATGGGCTATGTCATGTTATCGGTTGCGATTTGCCAGATTACAAATCTCCTCTACTGGTTTTTCGTCAGGAGAACTCCCTCCGAGGTCTACTATCTGCGAAACATCGCCGTGGCTGCATTTTCTCTAGTGATCATGTCAGTTTGGCTTGGGCAGCACTATGCGTACTGGGGATCAAGTCATCGTTAGGCAATTACATGCGCAAACGCAAACTGGATTATCCAAGCGATTTTTTGTCTGCGCCGTGAATTCACTGCAAGTCCTGATGGCAGTCTTTTACTGCATATTTGCGATTTTCTTTGATAGGTACGAAATGAGAAATGTTGGCGTCGGCGTGACCTATGCAGCCTATCTCATCCTCTCCATCGTTATCTGCCAGATTGCCAATGTGATTTTTTGGGGAGCCGTCAGGAAGATACCTTCTGAAGTGCGATTCTTGCGAAACACCGTTCTTGTTTCTCTCTTTGTGTCAATCGTGTTTGTTTGGCTTGGGCAGCGCTACTCATACTGGGGCTCAATGCACATCGGGTAATTCACTGTTACCGACAACAACTCATATTGAGGACTGAAAAATGCCTTTTCGCAGTTTTCTACAACGTCAGATTGCCTGTATTTTGCTTGTCGGTGGTTCTGCTATATCAAGCCAATCTGGTGCAATGTTTAGCGGTTATGATGCGTCAGCAATCCATGAATTATTAATGGCACAGGTCATTCTGAAGGACGACGTTCCTTGTTTCTTTTCGACTGCGATGACTGAGGAAGATAAAGGAGCAAGGCAGCGATCCATTACCGTGGAACCCATGCAAGGTAAAATCGCTTGGCATATTTCTGAAGATCGTGGTTCGCGACCGTTGCCAGCCAGCGCAGACCAATGTGTCAAATACGGCGAGACCTGGCAAGCTGGAAAGATACTGGCGGAACCAAAGCCCCTGCAATACGGAATGCCTTATCTTGTCGACTTTGGCGCCCGATATCACTATCTGGGCATATTTTGCCTTTCGCGCGATTCCACCGGCGCGACGTTGCTTACGCAATGGAGCATGGGTGAAGATATTGTGTGTACAGAAACGCCATTAAACAAACCAAGCAAGAATCCGTCTGGTACATAAAGAAGCAACGCTGAACCGACTATATTTCTGATGTCGGCTTATCGCTCGTAGTGAGAACCCATCGGCTTAGCAACGGCCGCACCTGGATCGAACCCACTTAGGTCGGCACTGAAAATCGAACTGGCCTGTTGCTGTTTGTCTCGCCGATCGGAGCCGAAATTTTCAGGCTCCTGATTTGGATCTGGTGCGTGAAATTCAGCGTGGGCACGGGTGCCCACCCTACCGATCAAAAACAATAAAAAGACTCGATCTATCCCGTCAAGATTCGCCAATATGGCAATGGCCGCGCAGCTCGCCTGCATACGCATCTGGGCCTGAATTCCCTAGGGTTGACGCAAACCTCTTTCGCAATCGAAACGGATAATGGCCATGGACGCGTCATTTTCCGCATGCATGGCCACCATCTTGATTGCAGCCGCGACGTTCACGGCGTGATGCTGATTACTTAGGTGCAGCTTCTTTCACATCGGCCTTGGCAACAGGCGCCTTGATGTCAGCCTTGGCTGCCGGTGCTTCTGCCTTTTCTTTTGCGACAGGTTTTTTTGCTTCCGACTTGGCTTTTACAGTCTTGTGGTGCGCCTTGCTTGTCGCGGTATTGACCTTGGCTTCAGTGCCAGCGGTCTTTGCTTCCGTCTTTGCATCAGCCTTGACTGCCGGGGTAGTGGCGGCAGTAACTGCGGCAGGCGCGGCTGCCGGTGCGGCTGGAGCAGCTGGTGCAACACCTTGGGCGAAAACAGAAGTAGCAAACAAGCCTGCGATCAAAGTAGCGATTAATTTGTTCATTTGTGCACCTTTACGTTATCTTGATTACCCCCGGATAATTCCTGAGGACCTGAGCAATTAACGAGTGCTGCAAAGGGTTTGTTGACGCACATTACACGCGGTTACAACTATGCCATGAAGCGCCTGGGAGGCAGGCAAAGAACGAGTGACGAGGTATTCAGTGGAACGCCCGTTTCGGCCTGGCGGAACATGTTTCGTTTCTTCTCGATGCCAACCAACATGACGTCATAGGATGCGAGCATGTCAATCCATGTGCTATAGAAACGTTATGCCACCCAAAGTGTCTTCGGCTGCCGAACATCCTGTTTTTTCCCCGGTCGATGAGCATTCTTCGGTTGACGGTGAGAACGCTTCCGCTCAGCCCGCCCGGCCTGTTGCACGACAGCGCCGCGGTGAGTCGTTTGATGGATTGCCGCGCCGGGTATCCAGCGCGACGCCGGAGATCCGGCCGGAACCGGCACGCAGGTCCGCGCGCCTGCCTTTTGTCAGGGACGTTCGCAGCCAAGGCCCGCACGCAATTCCATCGGCGGAACAGATTGAGTCAGACAGGAACTGGGGAGGTGACCTGCTTCCGGGCCTGAAGACGGCTTTGCTGGCCCGAACCAATCAGGGTGCAGCATTCTTAACCCATTTCAGCGACGAAGAGATGAGCCGCTGGGAAGGCGCCTGCAATGGGCAGTGCCATATATGGATGAGATTGCGTGAAGCCAGTCCGCTAGCCGCCGCCACAGATCGGCTCAACGCGCTGGCATCGTTCGAAGGCACGGTCCATGCGAATATCCATCAGAGCGCCTATAGCGATAATCGCGCCGACGATTTCAGCATCGGGCGCCTGCTTGGCATCGATGCGTGGAGTTCGAAGCCTGGAACCCACGATGCGATCTACACCAAGACCATCAACGACCTCAATCGCATGGCGCTGCACGTCAACTCGCATTCCAATCTGCGCATGGAGATGCTTCCCAGGGCGCTCGAAACAATCACCGGGTATGCGATGTTGCGGCTCAGTCTTCCTGGGCGCCAGTCACCGCGGCACACCTGGGCAATCCATCATGCGGGCCAAGGACACATGACATTGTTCGATCCCAACTACGGAGAATTCCATGTTCCCAATAATCGGCTGCCAGATTTTCTGAGAACGCTGAACGAACAAATCAAGTTGGATCTCGGGAACACTGTTGCCCGGATCGACATTGCACCGTGTATTGTCAACCCCGAATTCGACGATACTCCGGTCGCGGCACTATGTCGAAGCCTGCTGGACAGCGGCCAAACTTCCGCGCCATCTCGCTCCGAGCTCAACAGTGAAAGGCAATCTGTTACCGAGATTGATCAGGCAGGCAAGCCGTCTTCGAAGAGCCAGGCCGACTTGCGTCGCCGTGGCGGCAAGAAGGAAGCGGAGCTTTAGTGGGCTGTAACAATCAATTCGGAAGTGCCGATCAGGGATCCGGGATCCGGTCTACGCGTTCGTACAAATATAAATACCGTTCTCCGCGGCTCACCGCTTGGTGTGGGTGAACTCGATCGTCCCGTACCGCAAGCGCGTCAAATGGTAACGCCGCTGACAATCTTCGTTGACCAAATTTGCTTCCGGCGTATTGCTACCCACCGTACCCGGCATCAATCACCAACTCGCTGCCGCTGACAAAGCGGCTCGCATCCGACACCAGATATAAAATCCCCGCCGCTACATCCGTGGCCGCGCCCCGGTTCGTCATCATCCGCAATTCAGCAGTGTCGGTCAGCGCCTGCGTCAGGTCGCCTTGCTTACGCTTGGCCGCCGCCAGTGCCGGCGGCCGCGCTACACCGGGATAAATGGAATTGACGCGGATGTTATGCGCGGCATAGCGGATCGCATTCATGTTCGCCATTCGCAGCGCCGCCTTCGCCGCATGATCGGCGGCATCCTGCCGCTCATCGTCCATACCGCATAGCGACAGCACATTGACGATAGAGCCGCCGCCGGCCCGCGCCATTGCAGCGATCACATGCTTGCTGCACAAGATGCTGCCGTTGACGTTGGCCTGCATCGCTTTTTCCCATTGTTTTATCGATAGTCCCTGCGCAGACGAATTATCGGCATGGACGCCGGCGCTGTTGATCAGGATATCGATGCGGCCGAAATAAGCTTCTACCGCCGCTATCGTCTGCCGCACTGCATTGTTGTCGCTGACATCGAGTTGCCAGAATCGGGCGCGGTTCTGCGCGCCGCCAAGCATCCTGGCGACGGCATGTCCTTCCTGCGCGCGCAAGTCCAGAATTGCCAGCCGGGCTTCAGCGGCGGACAGCGCGCCGGCGATGTGTAAAGCCATGCCGCGTGCTGCGCCGGTGATTACCGCTACTTTGTTTTTGAGGGGGAAGTAAGCGTTGAGTGGATTCATGTCAGTTCAACCATTTCGAGGTTTCGGCCTGCGCCACCAGCGTACCGATCAGGTTGACGAAGACCATCTGCTCCAAATCGCCGGCGGCGCACATCATTTCGCCAGCTTGAATCATTAGCGTTACTGGCGCGATGCAGTTGTCGATCACTTGCGCCCGGGTCTCTGCCGAGAGAGAATCGTTGCACAACAGATCCAGGCGATCGGCAATGATGTCGGCGAGGTCCTGTGGATCAGGTAAGGCAAATAATGGCATTTCGTATTCCTTATCGCGTGTTTGGGTCACGATGGAAGCGTTCATTGATCCGGCCGCCGTCAAGACCTTGTCTCCTTCGCTCTTGTTCCATAACCAAAATTGTATATAGCCCTCAGCCGTCCAAAAGCTCCGCTACGGTGACACTCAATGCTTTAGCCAAAGCCTCTATGGCTAACAGAGACGGATTACGACGTCCTCTTTCGATTCCGCTAATGTATGTGCGATCAAAGCCACACAAATCGGCAAATCCATCTTGAGAAAGACCTCGATCTTTTCTTAGCTTTCGTATTCGTTCACCGAAGTGTATTGATAAAGGTTTCACATACGCATTGGGCCATTTTTTTGGCTAGTAGTGAACGGACTAATCGTCACATATATAAGTGTCGTGCGTTGTGGATAGACTTTGACATCCTCAAATCACACAACGAATTCGCCCAACCACCACCTCTGCCTGACACTTCCTTCTGAATAATCTTTATCTAACGTGTCAAATCTGCAATAAGACGAGTAATATAGACGTTACCAAAAGGAAACGTTTATATGGCGACACTTATTCCCGCAATAGGCTCCTGCTCTTCCAGAATGACTTCTGGCGAACGACGATTCGCGCTCCGGCTGGAAGAAAAGCTAGAGGCTGATTATCTGTGCTGGTATGACGTTTCCATCGGCGAGAAAACCAAACACCCGGATTTTGTTGTAGTTCATCCCAGCCGCGGATTGCTGGTGCTGGAAGTCAAGGACTGGAAGCTTGACACCATTCAAAGCGTCGACAAGCAAAATGCCAGCATCCTCACCGCCCAAGGCGTAAAACATGTATTGAATCCACTCGTACAAGCACGACACTACATGTTCGCTGTCACCAATCTATTTGAGCGCGATCCGCAATTGATCTGGCCGAGTGGATCGCTGAAAGGAAAACCGTCATTCCCGTATGGGCATGGCGTGGTGCTGACCAATATCAGCCGCAAGCAATTCGACAGCACCGATATCGGCGAGGTGATCCCGCCTCATCTGGTCATCTGCCAGGACGAGATGCTTGAGAGCGTTGATGCGGAATCGTTTCAACAACGTCTGTGGGAAATGTTCCCGATTAAATTTACCCGGCGCCTGTCTCTACCGCAGATTGATCGCATCCGCTGGCACATGTTTCCAGAAATCCGTATCCCGGCGCAGCAAGACATGTTTGAGGATGCCGGACAAAAGATGACTGAAATTCCTGACTTGTTGCAGGTCATGGATTTGCAGCAGGAGCAGTTGGCCCGCAGCCTTGGCGAAGGTCATCGCGTCATTCATGGCGTCGCCGGATCGGGGAAGACACTGATATTGGGCTATCGCGCGGAACATCTTGCCAAGCTATGCCAGCGTCCGATTCTGGTGCTTTGCTATAACAAGACTTTGGCGACCAAACTTGGCAGCATGATTGAAGCCAAAGGATTACAAGACAAGGTTAACGTCGTCAATTTCCACGCCTGGTGTGCCCGCCAATTAAAAGCTTACAACGTCGGAATGCCGCCTCAAGATTTCAACAAGAACAATTTCTTCGAGGCTTGCGTTGAGAAGGTCATTCAATCCGTCGACAACAAGTTCATTCCATCTGCACAATATGACGCTGTATTGATCGATGAAGGGCACGATTTCAAGCCTGAATGGTTCAAGTTGGTAGTGCAGATGATTCATCCGGACTCTAACTCGCTGTTGGTGCTGTACGACGATGCGCAGTCGATTTATGGAGGTAAGAAGAAGCTTCGGTTCTCGTTCTCTAGTGTTGGTGTACAAGCGCAAGGGCGCACCACCATTCTCAAGTTGAACTATAGAAATACGGCGGAGATTTTATCGGTTGCACGTGCGTTTGCTGATGATCTTTTATCGCAAAACGACGCTGAAGACGATCAGGCACCAACTCTTCTTCCTATGAGCACTGGCCGCAGGGGACCCAAACCACTGTTGGTCAAATTTCCGACATTGAAAGACGAAGCGGACTATCTCGCCGAAAGGCTACTTGAGGCTAACAAGACAGGTACTGCCTGGAATGACATTGCAATTATCTGCAGACACTATGCAACCGGCAGCACCTTTACAGACAGTTTAAAGCGGAGAAGCATTCCATTTGAATCGCAAATGGATAAAAAACATTCTTACAATCCTGCGGACAACAGCGTCAAGATTATGACCATGCACAGCAGCAAGGGTCTCGAATTTCCGATGGTCTGTATTCCGGCCCTCGGTGCCGAAGCCATCGGGGTCGACGATCTGCAAGATGAGGCACGCTTGGTCTATGTCGCACTGACCCGCGCGACACATGAATTGATCATGACACATAGCGAACAAACTCTGTTTGTTGACAAGATGCAGAAGGCCATGCAAACACTGCAATCTCTTTAATTGTATATATCATTAAAGATAAAAGTGGTATCAAGGATTACACCATAATGAGCAGTCACGCGGACCCAAAATATACTTCGCGGCGTAATCAAAAAATTTGATCCTACAACGAACTGATAGTGTTGATTAAAAAAATGGACGATGCAATTTTTTCTTCAATTCGCTCGGACTCTCTAGCGACGCTGCGTCCGTTGATTGAACGCGTAGGAATTCTTAAAACTTTAGCACCCCTCTTCCAGCTGACAATTGTTGTCGATGCTAATATTGTTTTGAAAGATATTTTGTGGGCCGTACGCAAACGAGTGAAAGTTGCGGCGAAATCAGAGCTCGTCGAACTACTTCATTCCCAAACGATCATCGCGATAGCGCCAACGTTTTTACTTGAGGAAGTCCAAAAGAAAATTCCTGAAATCGCAGCAATGCATAAAATATCGACAGTCGAGCTGGAGAAACACTGGGAAAGTTTTCGCACATTTATCAAATTCATCGATACTGGCGGCCCAGATCTCTCATTCATCGATCCGAAGGATGCGCCCTATATCAAATTGCAGCGTCAAACTGGGCACTTAATCTACTCCCGCGACTCACATATGACGCGGATGGGCGGCGAGGTTATTCAGCCAGCAGTAATGACAACGCTGCGATTTTACTCACGACATGTTGCTGTTGAATACACGCTCAAGGTAGGAGGCGTCGGTTCACTAGTGGTGGCGTTTCAAACACTTCGACTCGCGGGGCGGTTGGCCAAGACAATATTTGAAGGTGTAAAGAAAATCCCCAGCTATGTGTGGCCAATCTTAGTCGGAATCATCGTCTTGGCGCTGTTACATGAGTCGACGCGTGATGGTCTCGGGAGACTGATCTCGCAATTAGTTGGACGGCAACGTACACTAGGCTACAAACTCCTTGGTCATTTAAGTGAGATGTATGTTATTCACGAAAAAGCTAAAGCGGAAGCGCAGCGACAGTTGTTTACCGCAACCAATAACTTGCCTCAAATACCAACGCAGTGAGGCACCACGGGGTTGTCGTTGCCAAAGGTAAACGTAGGCCCGAACAAGGCGGCTTTCGCCATACCCATTTCACCAAGAAATCCTTCGATAGCACTAGTCATTGTTGTCGTTTCTTCCACCTATTCATTCTGATCAACAGAATCATCATCTACAGAAGAGCCAACAAAACACATTTTCAGTTTTGATGGAAAGCTCCACGCCGACAACTGGCTTCATCCGGCAAAAAAACGAACTGTAGTTGAGAGTCGGGTCGGGGTGATCAATACTCCATAAGAAATCATATTGTCCGGCTTCACACGTGGCTGGCACTTTCATTATCAACAACTAGTTATGGCCTCAGTTTTTCCATGGCATGCAATTTTGCTACTTTTCCGAAAGAGTCCGCACAGTATTGCTACGTCAAAAAACGATTTTTAAGTGAATATGGCATTTCCCAATTGACAGCATATGGCAACTAATGGATATTTGGATGTCTCATGTACATCCAATGTGGTCACAATGAAAGAATCAGGAATACGCATCAGAGTCGAGTCCGATCTGCGAGAACAATTCTTGCTTGCCTGCAAGCAAGAAGACCTCACTGCCGCTCAAGTTATCAGAGGATTTATGCGGATGTACGTTCAAAAAAAACTTCTACAGTCGCAGCAAGACCTGTTTGACTTAAAAACTTCATCTGAGCAGAAAATATGAATTTCCCCGCAATAAAACTTCCTCTTGTGAACACATATTTGGAAACACTGAATGGTCAATCGCTCCCAAAAAAATATAGTGGTTTGAATTTTGTATCTGTCTTCTGCGGAGGTGGGGGGTTGGATCTAGGCTTTAGCTTAGCTGGTATAAAGCCAGTGTTTTCTTCGGATGTTATCCCATCCTTTTGCGCCACCGTTGCAAAAAACCTGCCTAAGCATGTTGTAGAACCACACGATATTAATCTCCTGTCCGGCAACTATGTGCTGGATAAAGTACGTGCGCCCGTTGATATTGTAATTGGCGGCCCTCCTTGCCAGGCATTCAGTATTTTGGGAGATCGAAAGTCGCGAGATGATCCCCGAGGTCAGTTAGCTTTTGAGTACGTTAGGTTTATTAAGGAAATCGGCCCTAAAGCCTTTTTGTTTGAAAATGTTCCCGGTTTGCTAACTGTGAACAAAGGAAAAGATTGGGAGCAGCTTTTAGAGTTTTTCGCAGCAGAAACCGGCTACAAAATTAGATGGACAAAATTGAATTCTGTTAGATATGGGGTCCCGCAAATCAGACAGCGAGTAATTGTTGTTGGCTTCCGCGACGAAGTAAATTTCAGATGGCCAGCGCCAAGATATGCGGAATCTCAGGATCAAAGTGAATTAGGGATGATTCCACCATTGCCGGCATGGATGGCACTAGAAGATGTCGAAAATCTTCCAAATCACGTTCTTCGGGAACATGGTGAAAGAGTGATCGAGAGATACAGTACGATTCTTCCCGGCGGAAGAGATCGAAAAGATCATACGGACCGAGTTCATCCTGACAGGCCATCCGGTACTGTTCTCGTTGGTTCTGGAGCCGGCGGTGGACGACCATTTATACATCCATTTGAACATCGTCATATTACCGTTCGTGAAGCGGCCAGGCTGCAATCGTTTCCCGATTGGTGGGAATTTTCTGGTGGACCGACATCTGCTTATCGACAAGTTGGTAATGCCGTTCCTCCTTTAATGGCAAAAGCCATCGCGTCAGAAATTCGACTGGCTCTGGGGAAATAATGGCAGCACTACCTTACGACGGTTATTCGTGGTCTTTTACCCAACATGCGGCAGGCCTTCCAGAAGAAACACTACGTGGTTTTCTGGAGTCCGCTGCACAACAGGAGGGTAAAAATGGTGGGTACGCGGCCCTCATAACTGCCTCTATGATTGATAAGGATTTGTTGACGCCAAACAAGAGAGATGGGACCGATGACGCATGGCGGGACTATCAACAGATATTGGCAGAGCTGGGATTAATTTACTCAACAACAGTTAATAAAACACTAACATTAACACCTATTGCACATGCTTTTTTAAGCGGCGATCTCAAATATTCTCAAGTTATGGGAATGCAAGCGCTTAGATATCAATATCCAAATGGGCAAAAATCCACTGTTTCTTCACGCGTAAGAAACAATCTTACGATTGAAAAGCAATTCAATGCTCCAGATACATTGATTGAGTTTCAATCGGATATTGGGGTATTAATCAAGCCGGGCCTATTTGTATTACAGGTTCTACTTGGTCTAATTGAAGCAGGTAGCGATAACTATTTAGATATTGCAGAATGCCAAGCATATCTTCTTCCATATGCCCTCAATTCAAAGTGGGAGATGGCCGTCAGCGATATTTTGAATCAGCGCTCAACTGGCGTTGAATGTCGTCATATAAATCGACACGCCAGAAGAAATCTTCAAGATTGGTTTAGTTTCTTGCAACGCTCGGATATTTTCGTCAAGACATCTACTACAGGGCTGTCACTTAGCGAAATCGCGGTTTGGAATAGCACTATGCTGCGAAAATTTTGTGATGAACAGCAGGAGCCTATCAATTATTGGCAGCCAATTTCTTATGACTTAAATGCACGTCGTGAATGGTTCGATTGGTTTGGAAAAATTGACCCAAAAGTAAAACAGATCACTTCATCTTTACTACCTGAGCTTAATAGACTTGAAGTATCGGACATTTCGCCAATTACAGCACAAATTTCAAATTCTGGTATAGAACAGGAGCACGAAGATCCTAGCCTGTTAATTATTCAACCTTTCGATCCTGAAAAAATTAGAGTAAACACCATACCTGCACAAGTTAGCCTGGTGATCAGACGAATCGAAGAAAAAGAGATTGATCTAGCACCCGAATTTCAGCGTCGGGCAAGAGTTTGGGATCAGGGTCGGAAGAGTAGATTAATAGAATCTCTACTGTTGAAAATTCCTCTACCCGTCTTTTATGTTGCAGCAGACTCAAAAGACAACTGGTCTGTGGTAGATGGACTACAACGCCTCACCACAATCTTAGATTTTGTAAAGAATGAATTCAAACTTGAGGGTTTAGAATATTTAACCCAACTAAATAATTTGAATTATGGATCCCTTCCACGCGCCTTTCAGAGAAGAATAGAAGAAACATCTCTTGTGGTCAATTTGATACAAGATGGCACGCCTGAAGAAGTTATGATTAATATCTTTAAGCGCATCAATACGGGGGGGGTATCACTCACACCTCAGGAAATACGTAATGCGCTTAATAAGGGACCAGCTAGGAATTTTTTGCGAGATCTCGCAAAATCAGACGCATTTCTCCTCGCTACGGCTAGTTCTATTAATGACGACCGTATGGAAGCGCAAGAATGTATTCTTCGCTTTTTTGCGTTCTTTCTGCACCCTTGGCAAAATTATCTTGTCAGTAATCCTGGCTTAGAATTGTTTCTCAATCAAACGATGCGATTGTTGAACAGCCTTTCCGAAAATCAATTAAAAAATAGCGGTGATATTTTTATTAATGCGATGGATACAGCTTATAAAATATTTGGCTCCGATACATTTCGAAAACGTTATGCTGAAAATGATCGTAGAAAAATGGTGAATAAAGCACTATTCGAAGCGTGGGGTGTAAACATCGCTTTATGCACGCAAAAGGATTTGCTTATTCAGCGCAAGGAATTTCTCCGTAGAGACTTTATCTCGCTTATGAATGATCCTGATTTTGATGCCTCAGTCTCATCATCAACAGGTGCACCAAAGAGAGTTGAAAAACGATTTTCTGCAATTGCAAATCTTATAGAACAAATCACACAATGATTTCGCACATCTCACTCAAAAATTTTAAATGCTTCAGATCCCTTGAGCTGCCATTGAGAGGCCTTACTTTACTGGCAGGCCTAAATGGCATGGGCAAAAGCAGCGTTATACAAAGCCTACTGCTACTACGACAATCATGGCAATCTGGTGATCTGTACAATGGACGTTTGGATCTCGGTGGTGCGCTGACAGACCTTGGAACGGGAAATGACATTCTTTTTGAGGGGGCTGAGAAGGATTCAATTGAAATAGGTATTGTTTTTGAGAGGGAAAATTCAGAATTCGACAATATCCGTATTGATTTTGAGTTTATGTATAACAAAGAAGGTAATCAGCTTGCCACTTTGACTGGGCGTGGACTTGAGAAAAATATCAACGACCAGGTATTACAGGCGGTGAAAAATTCACTCCCTCCTTTCGGTGGACGATTCCATTATATTTTTGCTGAAAGATTCGGCCCCAGAAAAATGTTACCTTTGTCTGAATCTCATATCCGAGAATTCAATATCGGGATTCGCGGCGAATACGTCTTTCATATGCTCATCGAGCACGGGAAAGGAATAGTTCTATCCGCAGATGATCCCAGAATTTCTTCTTCGTCCTCGACTCCAGCTGGTTTGGCATTAATTGACCAAGTTGATGCTTGGTTGCAAGAAATCAGTCCTGGTAGTCATCTCGCAATCGAAGCCATACGAAACGCTGACTCTGCCGTCGGCGGCTTTTTCTTTGACAGGCCGGGTGACGTTGCGACACGAGCATTCCGCACTACCAATGTAGGTTTTGGGCTGAGTTATGTTCTGCCCGTGATTGTCGCTCTTTTGGCCGCTCCCAAAGGTGCATTGGTACTACTCGAAAATCCAGAAGCTCATATGCATCCAATGGGGCAAACCCGACTCGGGCAATTAGCCGCGCGTGCGGCGGCAGCAGGTGTTCAAGTAATCATCGAGACTCACAGTGACCACGTAATGGACGGTGTCCGTATTGATGTTCGAAGCGAAATATTAGATGCTCAAAATGCAGCTTTCCATTTCTTTGAGAGAAAAGGCGCGGAGGCCCATGTAGTAAGTCCGATGATCGATGCTGATGGTCGCTTGGATAGCTGGCCAAACGGCTTTTTTGATCAACACAATGAAAATTTAGCTCATCTTTTGGCGCCGAAATCATAAATCAAAATGCGCGAACTAATATTCAATGAGGCATCTACAAGACCGGACAGTACACAGCTCAGTGAGTTGCAACCGATTTTAGTAAATTTGGCAGAAGGGATTGCCATACTAATAAAAAAAGGTTACACCGACAAAATTCTTCGTATGCAAAATGAGAGCAGTGAAATTGCCGTTGCCAAAAATTGTTCATTATTTCAAGCAATCATGAGTCTTCGAGCTACAGCTGCTTATCGCGATGCTTATAGTTTTTGGCTAGGGCTTACGCAAATTACACCTCTGCTTTCCGAATTATCAAGTGAAGTATTAGCTCGATTTTATGGATGCGAAGTGGATGCAACAGATGGATATAGCAATGAAGCTTTAGTTTTGTGTGCACATCATTTGGCCGTTGCTATTTCAATACCAACAACACAAATTTGGGATGCACATTATATTGAGGTTCATTTTGTCGAGCTTTTACAAAACGAGAATGTAGTCCCCGTAAAAGAAATAATAGACAATGTTTCTCGTAGCAAACATGCAAATCTAATTCTTGAAAAGTATCAAAATCAGGAACTCAAAAATCTAACGCCCGAAACATTCTGGCGAACTAAAGAAGTTGTATATCCTCTTTTAAAATTTGGACTAGATGTCGAGGAAAATATCGCAACGCAAGGTGGCCATGGATTTGAAACCATAGTAATGCGTCTTGCCGAATTAAATGAATCTGCCGCTGACTGGAAAAAATTGGGAGGTCCAGCGCCTCCGTGGAGGTCCGTCGTAACACCGGAAAGCACCACTGTAATGAATAATGCAAAACTGAGGTCCTACCGTAATTTCCGCGATGCAGAAGGAAACAGCCGCTTATATGAATGGCACGCGCGTTTTGGAGGCGGTCGAATCCATCTACGGTTTGATGGTGCTGAGAGGAATGTTGAAATTGGTTATATAGGCAAGCATCTTCCCTTATAAAAGGCGATTTGCTCATTAAGCCCCCACTGACTCGACAACAAATGCGTCGCCAAATAAAAGGCCCCTCCGATGGAGGGGCCTCTCTGATTTTTCACAGCATCCGACAAATCAGACGTCGATATTCCCCGCCTGCAGCGCATTCAATTCAATAAACGCCCGCCGAGGCTCAACATCATCCCCCATCAATGTCATAAAGATCTGATCCGCAGCAATAGCATCCTCAATCTGCACCTTCAACAACCGGCGCACAGTCGGATCCATCGTGGTTTCCCACAGCTGCGAAGGATTCATCTCGCCCAGACCTTTATAGCGCTGCTTACTGACGCCGCGTTCGGCTTCGTCGCGCAGCCAGGCCATGGCTTGGTGGAAATCGATGATGGCTGATTCTTTTACCTTTTCGCCGGCGCCGCGGCGGATCAGGGCGCCTGGGCCGATCAGGCCCTTGAAGGTTTCTGCGGCGTTGACCAGCACCGTGTAGTCCGGGCTGGCGACGAAGTCGCTGTCGATGGCGCTGACCTTGATGTTGCCGTGGTAGCGGCGCTGGATGCGCAGGGCGTGCTTGTCGGAGAGTTCGTCGGATTTGACGATGACTTGCACCGATGGCTCGTTGATCGACGCTTGCAGGGCCTGGGCCGAGGCTTGGGCGTCGGCCAGGGTGTCCAGCTTGAGGGTGACGCCGGTCATGATGGAGGTGAGGGCGGCGCCGTCTACCGCGCGCGTCAGGCGCGTGATGATGGCGTTGGCCATGTTGTACTGGCGCACCAGCTCGGCCAGGGCCGGGCCGCTGATCGGCTGCGCGCCTTCGCTTGGGATCAGGGCGGCGTCGTTGAGGGCGACCTGCATCATGTAGGAGACTTCTTCGGCGTCGTCCTTGAGGTAGCGCTCGTCCTTGCCGTGCTTGACCTTGTACAGCGGCGGCTGGGCGATGTAGATGTGGCCGCGCTCTACCAGTTGCGGCATCTGGCGGTAGAACAGGGTCAGCAGCAGGGTGCGGATGTGGGCGCCGTCGACGTCCGCATCGGTCATGATGATGATGCGGTGGTAGCGCAGCTTGTCGGCGTTGAATTCGTCGGCGCCGATGCTGGTGCCGAGGGTGGCGATCAGGGTGGTGATCTGTTCCGACGACAGCATCTTTTCAAAACGGGCTTTTTCGACGTTGAGCACTTTACCGCGCAACGGCAGGATGGCCTGGAATTTACGGTCGCGGCCCTGCTTGGCGGAACCGCCGGCGGAGTCACCCTCGACGATGTAGAGTTCGCACAGCGCCGGGTCTTTTTCCTGGCAGTCGGCCAGTTTCGATGAGAGGCCGAGGCCGTCCATCACGCCTTTGCGGCGCGTCAGTTCGCGCGCCTTGCGGGCGGCGTCGCGGGCGCGGGCGGCTTCGACGATCTTGCCGCAGATGATCTTGGCGTCGTTCGGGCGTTCTTGCAGGTAGTCGTTCAGTGTTTTTGCGACGATTTCTTCTACCGGCAGGCGCACTTCGCTGGAGACCAGCTTGTCTTTGGTTTGCGAGCTGAATTTCGGCTCGGGCACTTTCACGGACAGCACGCAGGTCAGGCCTTCGCGCATGTCGTCGCCGCTGGTTTCTACCTTGGCTTTCTTGGCGAAGTCATGTTCTTCGATGTATTTGTTCAGGATGCGCGTCATCGCCGCGCGCAGGCCGGTGAGGTGGGTGCCGCCGTCGCGTTGCGGGATGTTGTTGGTGAAGCAGAGCACTTGTTCGTTGTAGGCGTCGTTCCATTGCATGGAGACGTCGACGCTGACGCCGTCTTTTTCGCCGGTGGCCTGGAAAATCGTCGGGTGCAGGACGCTCTTGGCTTTGTTGATGTATTCGACGAAACCGCGGGTGCCGCCTTCGAACGCGAAATTTTCTTCCTTGCCGGTGCGCTGGTCGGTCAGCTTGATGTGCACGCCGTTGTTGAGGAAGGACAGTTCGCGGATGCGCTTGGCCAGGATTTCGTAGTGGAATTCGACGTGGGTGAAGATTTCTTCGTCGGCCCAGAAGTGCACTTCGGTGCCGCGCTTGTCGGTGTCGCCGATGACTTTGATCGGGGAGACCAGCACGCCTTCCTGCATTTCGGTTTCGCGGTTTTGCGGCACGCCGCGCACGAACTCCATGTAATGCACTTTGCCGTCGCGGCGGATGGTCAGCTTGAGCAGCTTGGACAGGCCGTTAACGCAAGAGACGCCCACACCATGCAGGCCGCCGGATACTTTATACGAGTTCTGGTCGAACTTGCCGCCGGCGTGCAGCTCGGTCATGACGATTTCGGCTGCGCTGCGTTTCGGGTCGTGCTTGTCGTCGAACTTGATGCCGGTGGGCACGCCGCGGCCGTTGTCGGTGATCGAGATCGAGTTGTCGGAATGGATGGTGACGTGGATTTCGGTGCAGTGGCCGGCCAGCGATTCGTCGATGGAGTTGTCCAGCACTTCGAACACCAGGTGGTGCAGGCCGGTGCCGTCAGAGGTGTCGCCGATGTACATCCCGGGGCGTTTGCGTACCGCTTCCAGGCCTTCGAGAATTTGGATCGAGGACGCTCCGTATGCATTGGGTTGCGGCTGATTGGTGTTGTCTTGAGGGGCTGATGACATGGCTACCTTCTGAAAAACTTACTTCGGAACTGCTTATATTGGGGCTGAGTGCTATTTTTACAAGTAAACAGGGCGGAACAGCTCGATGCTTTCCGCCCTGTTTTTTATGCAGACTAGATCCGCATTGGCATGACGACGTATTTGAAGTCAGCATTTTCCGGCACGGTGATCAGTGCCGAGGAATTGGCGTCGCCGAGGGCGATGTTGATGTTGTCGCCCTTGAGGTTGTTGAGGACGTCGAGCAGGTAGGTGACGTTGAAGCCGATGTCGACGCTGTCGCCGCCGTAGTCGATTTCGAGTTCTTCGATGGCTTCTTCCTGGTCAGCGTTGGTGGAGCTGATTTTCAGGCTGCCTGGCGTGACTACCCAGCGCACGCCCTTGAACTTGTCGCTGGTCATGATGGCGGCGCGTTGCAGGGAGCGCAGCAGCTGGTCGCGGCTGATGGTGAAGTCGTTCTTGTAGCCCTTCGGCACCACGCGGGTGTAGTCGGGGAACTTGCCTTCGACCAGCTTGGAGATCAGTTCGATATCGGCGAACGACAGCTTGACCTGGTTGTTGGCGATTTCGAGCTGGACCGGTTCGTCGGTTTCTTCCAGCAGGCGCTGCAGTTCGATGATGGTCTTGCGCGGGATGATGACTTCCTGGCGCGCGAACTCTTGCTCGGTGGCGACCTGGCAAAACGCCAGGCGGTGGCCGTCGGTGGCCACGGCGATCACGTTCTTGCCGTCGAGGACCAGCAGCAGGCCGTTCAGGTAGTAACGGATATCCTGTTGCGCCATCGAGAAGTGCACCATGTTGAACAGGTGCTTCAGCGTCTTTTGCGGCAGGGTGACGGTGGCGTTGTAATGGTCCGCCTGGGCTACCGTCGGGAACTCTTCGGCGGCCAGGGTTTGCAGGGCGAAACGCGATTTGCCGGACTGCACGGTCATGCGCTTGTTGCTGAGGGTGAGCGAGACTTCGCCGGTGTCGGGCAGGGCGCGCAGGATGTCGAGCAGCTTGCGTGCCGCAACGGTCGTCGCCGCGGTTTCGCCGCCGCTGCCGACGTTGGCGTTGGTGGTGATTTGCACTTCGATGTCAGTCGACAGGAAAGAGACCTTTTCGCCTTCTTTGCGAATGAGGATATTGGCCAGAATCGGCAATGTGTGCCGACGCTCGACAATACCGCTCACGATCTGCAGTGGCCGGAGAAGGGTATCTCGGTTGGTTTTGACCAATTGCATAGCTATATCCTTGTTATTTAAAAATCAAATATTGCTGCCAGCTCGATGGCGCGTTTGAATACTTCCAAGCAGTCTGTAAATGTAACTTAAATCGACCCTCTACGGACCCATCCGGCGCTTAAATCTGCCTCGCTTTCCGGCTTTTTTGCGATTGTTAGTTAATAAACCGGCAAGCTGCCGCGTTTCGCTCAATCGACAAAAAAACCACAGTAGCCGCCCAGTTTCAAACTTGCCTTATCCAAACTTATCCACAGGGCCGCAGGCAACGTGCACAATCGCCCGACATATCAACATCAGCCCTTCAGGGTCTGTTCCAGCACGTGCAATTCGTGGTTGCATTCCGGGTTCTTGGTGCGGTCGCCGGCGATTTTGCGGACTGCGTGCAACACCGTGGTGTGGTCGCGGCCGCCGAACAGTTCGCCGATTTCCGGCAAGCTTTTCTGGGTTAACTCTTTGGCAAGGTACATCGCAATCTGGCGCGGACGGGCGATATTGGCCGGCCGCTTTTTCGAGTACATGTCGGCAACTTTGATGTTGAAAAAGTCGGCTACGGTCTTCTGGATGTTCTCGACGGAGATCTGGCGGTTCTGTACCGACAGCAGGTCCTTCAATGCATCTTTGACCACATCGATGCTGATGTCTTTGCCATGGAAACGGGAGTAAGCAAGAATCTTGCGCAGTGCGCCTTCCAGCTCGCGGACGTTGGAACGTAGATGTTTGGCAACAAAAAACGCGACGTCGTCGGAGAAGGTGACGCCTTCTGATGCCGCTTTTTTAAGCAGGATAGCTACCCGCATTTCCAGTTCCGGCGGCTCGATGGCGACCGTCAGACCCGAGTCGAAACGCGAAATCAGGCGGTCATCCATGCCGGTGATTTCTTTCGGGTAGGTGTCGCTGGTGATGATGATTTGTTTCTTTGCTGCAATCAACGCTTCGAAGGCGTAGAAGAATTCTTCCTGGGTGCGGCTCTTGCCGCCGAAGAACTGGATATCGTCGATCAGCAGCAGATCGAGCGAATGGTAGTAGCGCTTGAAGTCGTCGAAACCCTTGCGTTGGTAAGCAGTCACTACGTCGCGAACGTATTGTTCTGCGTGGATGTAGCGGATCTTGGAGTTCGGATTATCGGCCAGCAGCTGGTTGCCGATGGCGTGGATCAGGTGGGTCTTGCCGAGGCCGACGCCGCCGTACAGGAACAGCGGGTTGTAGGAAACGCCAGGATTATTGGCGACCTGGATCGCTGCCGCGCGCGCCAGCTGGTTGGCTTTACCTGTGACGAAACTGTCGAAACTGAGGGCGGTGTTGATGCGCGACTGGTCGCGCCTGGCGCTGACGGCGCTGTTCTCGGTCTGCACTTCCGGCAGGCGGTCGAAGTTGCTGTTGCCATAACTGCCGCCGCCGGCGGAGGACGCCTGCGCGCCGGCCTGCTCGTTATTGCCGCCATGGCTATGAATAGCTACCGGCATGCTGGAACTGGAAGGGGCCGGGGCCGACTTGCGCGGATCGAGCACGAACACCACTTCGATCGGCGCCTCCCAATATTGGTGCGCCAGGGTCGTGATGCGGCTGGCGAACTGCGTTTTTACCCAGTCCAGCTTAAAGCGATTCGGCGCAGCGATGCGCAATCGTCCGTCCTCGTAATCGAGTGGCGTCAGCGGTTTTATCCACGCGCTAAATTGTTGAGGCGTCAATTCCTGCTCCAACTGGGTAGAGCAGCTCTGCCAGAAATTTTCCATGAATCGTTCTAAGTGAAGGTGTGCGGGGTGAGGTTCTTTACGCCCTGGCTGGGGGGGGTGCCGGACTTAGGTAATCGGCTGCAAAAATAGCTGACCGGTCCATATTTCACCGTGCTCTCGGTCAATAGCCCCGCTATTGACACTTCGACCACGGCAAAATCTGGCCTCGCCCAGCTATTTTTTCGCTTCGATTACCTAAATCCGACACCCCCCGCTGTTCTTATTGCACGCTGGGTTCAGTAATGGATTCCGTACTACTGAGCAATGCATAACTGGCGGGCGTGCCACACATAAGCCGCTATTCTACCCTTGCCGGCGCAAGTTATCCACAGGCACGGCCAATTATTCCGGTTGCCGGGCGCAAAAAGACCTTGTGGAAAAGCGCCCTAAGTGATTGACAAACAAGCAGAAAATGCGTTCTAATTCAAGGTTCACTGTCCGCTGAATTGCCAGTTTGTGCGTTGACTGTCCCTTGTACTTGTTTGTATTTGCCCCGGTTTCGTCCTCCGACGCCTTGGCAGCCTGGTCCAGATCGAATCGCGAAAGGGTAGAAACCCAGCGCTCTGAGTGTGAAGATCCGATTTATTTTTGCTGATTAGCGAGACCAACATGAAACGTACTTACCAACCTTCCGTCGTGCGCCGTAAGCGTACTCACGGCTTCCGCGCCCGTATGGCAACCCGCGGTGGCCGCGCTGTGCTCAATGCACGTCGCGCCAAAGGCCGCAAGCGTCTGGCAGCTTAATCCAGCCGGACGCAGCAGCGTTGCTTGCGTGACAGATCAACTCGGCGACCGTTCCCAGAACAGCGTCCAGGACTTTTCACGTGACCGGCGCATCGTTAAAACGGATGAGTTTTCATCCGTTTTTCGTTTGCGCCCTGTGTATAGAACGGCGCACTTCGTCTTGTACACCCGCCTTAATGCGCTGCCGCATGCCCGTCTGGGCGTGGTGGCGGCAAAACGGCTGGCGCCGCGTGCTGTTACGCGTAACACGGTCAAACGCGTTACGCGCGAGCTGTTTCGTCTGACGCCATTGCCGCCAATCGACTGCGTTGTGCGTTTATCGAAACCGGTAAACACCAAGGCGGGCCCGGCCACGACTGCGCGCCTGAAGCGAGAGCTGCATGGCGAACTGAAGCAGCTGTTCGCGTCGCAACGGGCTGACAAGTCGTAAGTTCGCGTAATCGCGTAAGTTTCGGCTTATTTGTATCCGCGGCTTGTATTGTTCCAGCCTGGCCACACATAGCCGGGGCCGGAAGAAGAAGGGAAAAAAGCTGTCATGAAAATGCCTCTACTGTTCCTGTTGCGCCTCTATAAACTGGGCATCAGCCCGTTTCTGGGACAGAATTGCCGTTTTTATCCCAGCTGCTCCGATTACGCAGCCGAAGCTATCCGCACGCATGGCGCCCTGAAGGGCAGCATGCTGGCCGGACGCCGCCTGTGCAAATGCCATCCCTGGCATGAAGGCGGACTCGATCCGGTGCCGCCGCAACAGCCATCCACATCTCCATCTGCAACCAAACCCGCATCGGCTAACCGATCGTGTGGTTGCGGCCATTCCTGAATCATAGATAAATACTCTTATGGATATCAAACGTACCGTCCTGTGGGTTGTATTTTCGGTCTCGCTGCTGTTCCTCTGGGACCAGTGGCAGCGCCATAACGGCCAGCCGTCGCTGTTCTTCCCGAGCGCCAACCCGACTGTTCCTGCCGCTGCCACCGGTCCTGCCGGCGCTGCCGCATCGGCTAGCGCCAGCACCGCCGTGCCGCAAGCTTCGGCTATCGCCGGCGCGCCCGCCGCATCGGCCAGCGCGGTGCCTGCCACCGCCGCTGACGCCAAGGGCGAAGTCATCACCATCACCACCGATGTGGTCAAGGCTGACATCGATACCGTCGGCGGTGAACTGAAGCGCCTGGAACTGCTGAAGCACAAGGACACGGTCGACCCGACCAAGAACCTGGTGCTGTTCGACTCCAGCGCTACCCGCACCTACCTGGCTGAAACCGGCCTGATCGGCGGTCCGTTCCCTAACCACAAGTCGCCGTTCACGGCCTTGCCTGGCGTCCGTACGCTGGACAACGGCAACCAGGTGCAACTGGTGCTGGAATCGACCGAAGGCGGCGTCAAGCTGACCAAGACCTACACCTTCAAGCGCGGCGACTATTCGATCGACGTCAAGCACACAGTGACCAACGACAGCGGCGCGCCAGTCTCGCCTTCGCTGTACCTGCAGCTGGTGCGCGACGGCAATGCGCCTGAAGGCGAACAACGTTTCGTGCACACCTTCACCGGCGCTTCTGTCTATACCGAAGCGAGCAAGTTCCAGAAATTCCCGTTCGACAAAATCGAAGGCGGCAAGGCTGAGCACGCTACCAAGGCGGACGACGGCTGGTTTGCAGTGATCCAGCATTACTTTGTCTCGGCGTTCATCCCGCAAGACAAGGCGCCGCGCGAAATCTTCACCAAGAAGATCGCCACTAACCTGTACGCAGTCGGCAATATCCTGCCGCTGGGCACGATTGCTCCCGGCGCCAGCGTGACCATGGATGCGCGCCTGTATTCGGGTCCGGAAGTGCAGGCTGACCTGGAAGCGATTACGCCTGGCCTGGAACTGGTCAAGGACTACGGCTGGCTGACCATCATCGCCAAGCCGATTTTCTGGCTGATGACGCAGATCCACAAAGTGCTCGGCAACTGGGGCTGGACCATCATCGCCCTGACCGTGCTGATCAAGCTGGCGTTCTTCCCGCTGTCGGCAGCGAGCTATCGCAGCATGGCCAAGATGAAGCTGGTGACGCCGAAGATGACGTCGATCCGCGAGCGCTTCAAATCCGAGCCGCAGAAGATGAACCAGGCCATGATGGAGCTGTACAAGACCGAGAAGATCAACCCGCTCGGCGGCTGCCTGCCGATCGTGGTGCAGATCCCGGTGTTCATCTCGCTGTACTGGGTGCTGCTGGCCAGCGTGGAAATCCGCAATGCGCCATGGCTGGGCTGGATCCATGACCTGGCCGCACCGGATCCGTTCTACATCCTGCCGGTGGTGATGGCGATTTCGATGTTCATCCAGACCAAGCTGAACCCGACGCCGCCTGATCCGATGCAAGCCAAGGTGATGATGTTCATGCCGCTGATTTTCTCGGTGATGTTCTTCTTCTTCCCGTCCGGCCTGGTGCTGTACTGGGTCACCAACAACGTGCTGTCGATTGCGCAGCAATGGGTGATTACCCGCAAGATGGGCGCAGGTCCGGCCAAGGCTTAATATCGCCGTTGAGCGAGTGTCGTAAAAAAGCCCGTGAATGTTCGATTCACGGGCTTTTTTGTGGCCGGCTGCTTGCCGATGTTTCTATTATCAAACAACCCTCGTAGAATAATTCCATGTCTTTCGATTCTTCCCCCATCGCCGCGATCGCCACCGCACCAGGACGCGGCGGCATCGGCGTAGTCCGCATTTCCGGCAAACAGCTGGGCCCGCTGATCGAAGCCGTTTGCGGCATCCCGGAAAACAAGCTGGCGCCGCGCCACGCTACCTATCTGCCATTCAAGAATGCCGACGGCAGCGTCATCGACCAGGGCCTGGCGATCTATTTCAAGGCCCCGTATTCGTATACCGGCGAAGACGTGCTGGAGCTGCAGGGACACGGCGGGCCGGTGGTGCTGCAGATGCTGCTGAGCCGCTGCCTGGCGGCCGGCCAGGATATCGGCCTGCGCATGGCGGAGCCGGGTGAATTCACGCAGCGCGCGTTCCTCAACGACAAGCTGGACCTGGCGCAGGCGGAAGCGGTGGCGGACCTGATCGAGGCGTCTACCGAGGCGGCCGCCAAATCGGCTTCGGAATCGCTGTCGGGCGCGTTTTCCAAGGTGATCCATGCGCTGGTGGAGCAGGTCACGAACCTGCGCATGCTGGTTGAAGCTACCCTGGATTTCCCGGAAGAGGAAATCGACTTCCTGGAAAAATCCGATGCGCGCGGCCAGCTGGCGACTATCCGCAGCACCTTGGACAATGTGTTCAGCCAGGCCGCACAGGGCGCCTTGCTGCGCGACGGTTTGAACATCGTGCTGGCGGGGCAGCCGAATGTCGGCAAGTCGTCGTTGCTGAACGTGCTGGCCGGGTCCGATGTCGCCATCGTCACGCCGATCGCCGGCACCACCCGCGATAAGGTTACCGAAACGATCCAGCTGGAAGGCATCCCGCTCAACATCATCGACACCGCCGGCATCCGCGAGGCGGAAGACGCCAACGACGAAGTGGAGCGGATCGGCATCGAACGCACCTGGGCCGCGGTGGCGAACGCCGACGTGATCCTGCACATGCTGGACGCCAACCACGGCCCGTCGCTGGCCGATGAAAAAATCGTCGCGCGTTTTCCGAACAGCGCGCCGATCATCCGCATCTGGAACAAGATCGACCAGTCCGGCCACAAACCCGCGGTCGATGTAATGAACGACGCTACCCATATCTACCTGTCGGCCACCGACCATCTCGGCATCGACCTGCTGCGCGCGGAACTGCTGCGCATCGCCGGCTGGCAGCAAACCGGCGAATCACGCTACCTGGCGCGCGAGCGTCACCTGATTGCGCTGAAGGCGGCGCGCGACCACCTGGAGATCGCCGACCAGCACGCCTCGCTCGACAACCGGGTCAACGACCAGTCGCTGGATCTGTTTGCGGAGGAATTGCGGCTGGCGCAGGACAGGCTGAGCAGCATTACGGGGGCGTTTACGCCGGATGATTTGCTGGGGGTGATCTTTTCCAGGTTCTGCATCGGGAAATAAGCAGCGATGTCTTTCGGCAACATTGTAGAATGCACACAATGATTTGCCGTACCGTCTAATTCGAGGAGAGAGAAAAGATGAAAACAGTCGCTGCATTGGTACTTCTTTTTGCTGTTTTGGCCTGTTCAAAGGAAGAAGAGCCGAAAGCCGTTGTCGCTACGCCCGAGGCGGGAGCCCCGGCTTCTGCTACTACTGTTGACAGCAAGGATATTCAGGCGGCAAGAAAGGCTGCCATGGAGGCGCTCAACGCTGCCAGCGCGCCCGCTAAACCCTGATGGCGGATATCTTAGCGCTGTCTCGCTTCAGTATTGGAGCAGCCCGTAATCCAAGCCGTCGATTAAAAGCCTCGCACCTTCACCGGTTCGGGGCTTTTTTTACACCCGCACGCTTCCTTGGTCCGGGGATGCAGTTTTATATCGTGCTTCGGCCCAGATTCAGCGCTGATTTCGCATCAATCGCGTTTTTCAATGCAGTTACATGATGATCGCCATAGGCGCTGCGCGATCTGGTCATCAGTATCTGGGACAGGTACGCAATCCGTTCATTCAGCACCGATTCCAGGACCTCGATGTCCTTCTGCGACAGGCTGACGCTGTGGCTTTCATGCACTGTAGACATATCGCCCTCCCCATGGAAATTCCATAGTAGCAAGGAAATATTTCAGTTTCGCTACGAATCTGGCGTTTTTCCCCGAATGTTCACTCGAATCCTCTGGGCAATTTCCTTATGTCATCTTTCCAAAAAATCACAATCGCTTTCAAACGGATACAAAAAAATCAGAGGAATTACGTCCCTTGGCCCCATGTAATGCCGTGTTAAGCCAATGGCGGGTTTGTGCAGGCCGCATGCGTGATCTTCGCCAGATTATTTTTCTACCTTGCTATAGGAGCAATACTCATGAGCCCGCAAGAAATCCAATCGCTGCAAGATTTTCTGAATCAACTCATCCAGGTGCGCGGCATTGCCAAGGATCCGCAAGCCGATGCCTTGATTGCCGGCGCCGTTGCGCAGCAACCGGACGCTGCTTACCTGCTGGTGCAGCGTGCGCTGTTGATGGAGCAAGCACTTACCACTGCCAAGACGCAGATTGCATCGCTGCAGAGCCAGGTCCAGGCAACGCAAGCTGCGCCGTCGCGCAGCTTTTTCGATCCCAATGCGTGGGGCAATACTTCGGCTACGGCGCCGCGCCCGGCAGCGCCTCCGATGATGGCGAGCATGCCGGCGGCAATGCCTGCCCCGCCCATGCAAAGCCAGGCGCCGGCGGCGTCACCGGGATTTTTTAGCGGCGGTATCGGCAGCACGCTCGGCACGGTTGCGGCTACCGCTGCCGGGGTCGCAGGCGGTGCATTCCTGTTCCAGGGTATCGAACACTTGATGCATCCCGGCAGCAGCAGCGGCACCGCGGGATTCATGAACCAGTCCGGCATGGCGCCGTCAACCACATCAACCGAGAACACCACCGTCAACAATTATTACGATGGCGATACGGCAAAGGATGACAGCACGAGCGCGGACGACACGCTTGCCGACGACATGAGCGGCGATGACGACTCGTCAATCATCTAGCTTTCCCTCACGATTCTTTGCCGGGAATAAATTAATGAAAAAAGGGTATTGAAAACCTGCAGGGCAACACAATATTGAATTGGTCTCCTCCAACTCTCCCTAAGTTTTGGATTTAGCCCGCTGCCGCAAGGCAGGCGGGCTTTTTTTTATCCGGGGGATGGGAAACGGCAAATGAAAAGAGTACATTGCCAGTAAAACCTGCCTGACAAAGGGACGTATGAAACAGCTCTCAACCCTTCATCGCTACAATCCCCTCTATGCGGGCCTGCTATGCATAGTCGTACTGTTTGCCCTGGTAAAGGGCCTGGCAGTGGGGATTGCCTATATCATCGGCGCCGCTCTCAAGCTTGGCGTGGTGGGGATAGGCGCCCTGCTTATCCTGAAAGTACTGCTGGTGGCAGGCTGGCTCGCCCATAGGAAGAATGGCCGAACCAGGACCTGATACGGCTGCTAGTAACGATTAGGGTTGTCATCTCTGCGGCGGTCGCCGTCTCTGTCGTTGTGGTGATCATGCCAGTCGCCGCGATCTCCTCTGTAACCGCCATCTCTCTCCCCATACGGCGCAACTACGCAACCGCTGAGCAGCACTGCCAAACCCAACAAGATAGCAAGATGTTTCATGACAGGCCTCAGGTCATTGACGATACCTGTTTCGATGCCGAAACCTGCTTATCGTTCACTGGTTCACTTGAATTGGTCTGGCCGTTCGGTCAAGCTCTCGCGCCAATCGCCAGAATAAGCGAAGGTTGGCGCGTGAACTTCCTGCGCGTACCAGAAATGCGCCTTGACTTTGTGTGTTGGCTCCATGAACCAATGGGCATGGCCGCTTGAGTCCATTGCCCACCATCGTGCACCTTTCGGCGCATGCTTCCAGTCTATCTCACCGTACATGCTTGCCTCTTGAAATTCAGCTACATAATCCATGGCTTCAAGCGGCTGTTCTTGCCGCTTTCATTACGAATGACCCATGCATTTAAATAGGATAAAAATTTTGACAGGCATATCGGAAGGCAGGTTCCGTCATTTGCACAATGCCGTCGCGCGACAGCCGCTGCCGGCGCTGGACCACTGGATCGGATTGCCGGGAGTCGGTGTCAGCACGTAGGTGTCGGAGGCAAGAATGCCGTCTTTTTCCTGTGGGACAACTGTGACGACGCCGTTCTTGGTGCTGACCGCGGCAACGCGGTTGCCGGCATTTGCGGTCAGGTCGGCAGGAATTCCATTGCTGCCGCCGTCGCAGCCTGCCGCGGCGTTCAAATGTTGCATGCAGGCCTCGACAGCAGATTTAGCCGTGGCGCTTGCCGCAATCACTTCAGCGAATTTTTCTTTCTTCAGGTGGTTTTGATAGGCGGGTATGGCAACCGCCGCCAGGATGCCGAAGATCGCTATGGTCAGCATCAACTCAATCAGCGTAAAACCCTGGCCGGTCCTGGCATGCAGATGGTGTGATATTTTCATTTTTGCACTCCCGGATTCAGTGAAGCTTCCGGTTAGAGCGCGAAAAGGTGTTTTTGTTCTTACTGCTTATGCAAGATGGGTTGCCTTGGAACAGCTAACGATCCGCGGAGAGGTACTTCCGCGGACTCAGCCAAGCGGACTGGCTTTCCGATAAACCGTCACCGGCCTGGCTTGGGCATCGCCTATCAGCCGCAACGCCCAGTCCTGATGCTGCAGGGAGGCGTCCAGATGCAAGGGAATCTGCTCGGTCAATTGCGCCCATATCTGGCTTTGCTCGGGAATGCTCAAGGTTTGATCGCCGTCAAAGCGAATCAGCAGCAGCAAACTGTCGCCGACAAACTGGTCAGCACGGACCGCCACGATTTCATCGATTTGCGTCCATCGCACTTCTTGCCTGGCATCGGCGGTTTCAGCCAGCAAGCCTTGTTCTGTCAGGCTAAGCCTGGGAGCAAGCCGGCGCGAGGGCAGGCGGTTGATCAGCCAGGCCTGGAGGCGTTCGATCAGCATAAGGCAAATTCCTATTTATCCGTTTTCCAGTAGAACTCCGATAACATCCACGCCTGGTGCACCGCCTCCTTGCTCACATCGTGGCCGACCCAGGCGCCCAGCAGGCCGCCGACGATGCCGCCGACCAGCACCGCACCGCCTTCGGTGATTTCACCGACCACCGGAATCAGCAAGGTCGGCGAAGCCCAGGTGCCGGCCCAGGCCGCGCCGGCCGCTGCGCCGCCGAGCATGCCGTAGCGGCCGCCCATGAAACCGCCGGCAACGCCGCCTATTTCTTCGGTAGCAACGCGCGCCCGTTCATGCTGGTCAGCCTTTTCGATGACGACGCCGACCACTACCACTTCCAGCACGATGCCGGCCGGCCCCGCCGTGCGGCCGATGATCGCCAGCCGGTTGGTAAACGCGCGGGTCTTGCCGACGCTGTTGAGCACCGCTTCGATGCTGCCTTTTTTCTTGAGCAGCTGTTCCAGGGTGGGAAGGTCTTTTTCCGGCTTCAGCACTTCGGAATAAAAGCGGCCGAATGGCGTCAGCGGCTTGCGCATTTCGATCACCAGCCGGTTGCGCTGTACTTCGATCAGTTCCCTGGCTTCTTCCGCGGTCACGTTGCCGCGCTGCAAAAGCTGGTTGGCCTGCTGCTGGATCAGCTTGTTGGCCTTGTCGTAGACTGCGCGCCAATAACTGTCCCAAGCCAGGTTGGCGCCGACCGGGACCGGAATATTGACCAGCTCGGAAGCGGTGACGGCCTGGCTGTAGGTGATGCCTTGGCCAGGCGCCGGCCGGCGGGCAATGTCGGGCGCCATGCCGGCGCCGAGCAGGCCCGGCTGCGGCCCGAGACCAAGCGGGTCTTCTGCGGTGCAAGGATAGAACGCTTTGTTTCCCATTGTTTCAGCTCCCGTCGACCGCGTAAGCATAGCCGCTGAACAGCAGTTGCGCCAAGTTTGACTTGTCTTCCGGCAAGGAATTATTGCACTTTATCTGCAAAAAACCCTTTTACTTCAACAACTTACAGGCGTTTTAAAAAGCCCCTAAAGTTTACGCTAGGATAATGTTTCAGCACGTCAATACCAGCAACCACCGAGTCCAGCGCCGCTAAACCGAAAGCGACAAGGAGTGCATCGTGTCAGAGTCCAACCTGGTTAATCTGCAGAATCAACGCATTATCGTATGGCACGGCCCGACCCAGGGATCGCAAGAACTCTTGCTGCGCAGTTTTGGCGGAGTCGAAACGCTGTCCCAGCTGTTCGAGTTCGATTGCGACTTGCTCTCGAACGACCCCGGCATCGAACTGAAGCAGATGATCGGCAAGAAGGTGGCGCTGGAAATCGCCATGTCGGACGGCGATCCGCGCTACCTTAACGGCCTGGTGACGGCTTTTGCCCATACCGGCTCGGACGGCGGCTACGCCATGTACCGGGCAGTGCTGCGGCCCTGGCTGTGGGTGCTGGGAAAACGCTACGATTCGACCATTTTCCAGGACAAGGGGCCGGAAGACATCACCCGTGCGGTGTTTGCCAAGTTCGGCACCTTGCCGGATTTTGAATTCCGGCTGCGCCATGCCCCGCCAAAACCGTATAGCTATTATGTGCAGTACCGCGAATCGGACCTCAATTTTCTCTCGCGCATGTGGGACGAGCTGGGCTGGACCCGCTATTTCGAGTACACCAAGGATTCGCACAAGCTGGTCATTACCGACGACAGCACGCAGCTGCCGGAACTGAAGGCGCAGCCGCAGATCCGCTTCCACAATACGCAGGCGATCCAAAGCAAGGATTCCATCGTCAGCTGGGCCGCGACCCGGGAACTGCAATCCGGCAAGGTCACGCTGAAAAGCGGCAACTATAAATCGCCGGGCGCGCCGATGATGACGGAAATGGATACCGTGGCGCAGCAGGGTGAAGTCGAGCGCTACGAGATTTTCGACTACCTGGGGCAATACGGTTTCGCCAACGCCGACGAGGCCGACCAGATCGCCAAGCGCCGCCTGGAGCGTATCGAAGCCCAGGGCAAGGTCTTCAACGGCAAGAGCAATTGCCGCGCGCTGGCGGTGGCCAACAGTTTTGAACTGGTCGGCCATTACGACCACGATGCCGGTTCAGCGGAAGACCGGCAATTCCTGGTGACCTCGATCAAGCATGCCGGCAGCAATAACTACGCTAGCGAAGAAGGCGGCGGCGAATACTGGAACAGCTTCACCTGCATCCGCAAGAAAATCCCGCACCGACCGTCGCACAGCGCTTCGATGCCGATGATCCCGGGGCCGCAGACCGCGGTAGTGGTGGGTCCGTCCGGCGAGGAAATCTATGTCGACGCCATGGGCCGGGTGAAAGTGCAGTTCAAATGGTTCCGCGACGGCGAATCGAACGAAAAGAGTTCTTGCTGGGTGCGCGTTTCGCAGCTCTGGGCCAGCGGCGGTTTCGGTTTCATCCAGCACCCGCGCATAGGCGACGAAGTGATCGTGGCGTTCATGGACGGCTCGCCCAACCGGCCGATCATCGTCGGCCGGGTATACAACGGCGAGAACCTGCCGCCCTGGGACCTGCCGGCCAACAAGACCCAGAGCGGCATCCTGACCCGCTCCTCCAAGGGTGCGACGGCGGCCAACGCGAATGCCTTCCGCTTCGAGGACAAGAAGGGCGCGGAGGAAGTCTGGCTGCATGCCGAAAAAGACCAGCGCATCGAGGTCGAGCACGACGAATCGCACTGGGTGGGCAATGACCGCAGCAAGAACATCGACCACGATGAAACCACGCATGTAAAGCACGACCGGACCGAGACGGTCGACAACAACGAAACGATCACCATCGGCGTCAACCGCACGGAAAAGGTCGGCGCCAACGAAACCCTCGATGTCGGCGGCAACCGCACCGAACACATCACCGGCAACCATACGGAAACCATCAATGGCATGGAAAACGTCGTCATTGCGCTGACCGCCACCGAGAGCGTGGGGCTGGCCAAGGCCCTGACGGTGGGGGCGGGCTACGCGGTGACGGTCGCCGGCGCGATGAATACGGCGGTGGGGCTGGCGCAATTTGAAGAAGTAGGGCTTAACAAGAGCGTCATGGTCGGCAAGAAATTCTCGATCAATGCGGGCAACGAATTCGCCATCCATGTCGGCAAGTCTAGCCTGGTGATGAAATCGAACGGCAGCATAGTGATCAACGGCGCCAAACTGGAAATTTCCGGCAGCGGGCCGGTCAAGATCAACGGCAAAGACGTGGACATCAATTAAGCCGGGCCGCCCCATGGAATTCCGCAACCTGACCTCGTTTCCGGCGCTGGCCTTTGAAGGCATAGACCAGCACGGCCAGTCTTTCCATGTGGCCGTGCTGCGCCAGACGCTGACATTTTCTTCCGGCCGGCTGGAGTACGCCGGCACGCAAGCGCCGCTTTGCGAGGTCGATACTTTCTTTGGCGAGATGAACCGCAGCAGCCTGCGACAGGAAAGCGACCTGTGCCAGTACAAGCCGAAATGCGACGTCATCGTCAACGCCACCGCACATGCGCCGCAGCATAAGCCGGCCCAGCGCTTCGAGGTGCTGGTGCGGATCAAGCGGGCCGATACGCAGATGGCGCCGCCGGCCGCCGCGCAAGGATTGAATCCCTTCACTTCGCCATCGCAGGCCGAGATGGAAGCGTGGCGCACCGCTACTGCGCACGCGCAACGCACCAGGGTGCCGGGCGCGGTGCTGCTGGAAAAGAAACTGGCTGTTACCGGAGAACGCGTGTTCCGGCAGCGCGCCTGGCCGCTGCGGCTGGCCGCCACGCTGGCCAGGTGGGGCACCCTGGGACTGATCAAAGCCAATCCCTGGCGGCTGACTTCTCCCCAGGCTTTTACCGAGATGCCGTTGCGTCATGAATACGCGTATGGCGGCGAATGCCGCGTCAACGCCGGCGACCGCGGCGCCAAGCGCATCGGCAAACGCATCGGCAAAAAACACCGCCTGACGCCAGCCGAGCTGGCCGGCCACCCGGACCGCGAAGCAGCGCCGGCATTGCAGCCCGTGGCCCACCGCACATGCGAACAGAACCTGGTGGGCCGCGGTTTTGCCGAGCCATGGTTTTTGCGCGCCAGCGGCATGAAATCTGTTCCGGCGCCACGCATCGAACACCCCGATGCGCCGCTATCCGCCAGGCTGTTCTGGCAGTCCCTCAGAGGAAAGTTCACGGACGCCGGCACGCTGCCGCGGCCGTTTGAGCCGGCCGGACTCGGCCTTCGCGCCAAGGCGCATCCGCAGCGCCGGGCATTGCTGGGCACCGTCGATGAGGCATTCATCGGCAGCGACGCCTGGCTGCCGCAGGATTTCGACTTCGCGATCTGGAACTGCGCGCCGCCGGACCAGCAAATCGACTATCTCGCCGGCGACGAGAGGATCGAGCTGGTCAACCTGTGCGCCCCGGACGCGCCCGGGGCCACCATCGACGCGCAAGGCAATACCTGCCTGGAACTGGCCTTGCCCGGCCATGCCTGCACCCTGCTGATGCGGATGGAGGACGGCGCCATGTTCTTGCACCCGATGCACATCGACTCCCTGCTGATCGAACCGGAGCAGGGCGCCGTCAGCCTGGTATGGCGCGCCGTCATCGCCAAGGATGCCGACATCCGCGCTGTCGATTTGCGCCAGCACTGCGAATTCGAGGCGGAATTCATGCAATTGATAGCAGAAGGCGCCCGTAAGCAGAAGTCATTCGGACGCGCCGGCAGCAACGTCGAACGGGAGCTGCAGCATGGGTAAGATAGGCGCGCGCCAAAGCGATATTTTAAAAGCCGTATCCACCGCACCCTCCATCAATAAAACGCCGGTGGGCAGCAGCACTCCGCCTTTGCCTTATCCGACCACGCAAGACCTGTCGAACAGCGCTTCGGTAGCCGATAGCGTCCACTTCAACGGCAAGCCGGCCTATGTGTTGAACATGGCGCAACAACCGAAGTGCAGCGGCGACGATCCGGGTACCGCCAACGGCGTCAAGTCCGGCACCGTCAACGGCTATGTGAAACCGACCGGGGCCGCCAGTCACTTCAAGGCGGAAAGACACTACGTGGTGCGCCAGGGCGACAGCAATGTCATGAACGGCGGCAATAATCCTGGCATCTATATCACCACGCAGATGCCGCATCCGCCTGGCAGCCTGCCGCCGCCCGCCGCGCCGACCCAGAGCAGCCCGCCGGTGCTGCCGGAAACGCCTGCGGAGAGCGCCTTCCTGTCTCGGCAAGGCAACGCCCTGGCGCCGGCGCTCGGCCCCAACATCAATACCGGCAAGGTATTGGCGGTGGCAGCCATTGCCGGCCAGGCTGGCGTGGTGCTGGCGCCGTGTACCGCTTTCATTCCCGGCAAGAAGGGCTAAGCATGGCCGCTATCCTTATCCCGGTTGGCGAGGTCGTGATCGAGGGCGGGATTACCATATGGCATATCCTGTTTGGCGCCACCGTAGTCACCGGCGGTGCGGTGGTGCTGCATGAAGCCACCCAGGAGAAAGTGCCGGCCACGACCGAAACCACTACAATTGTCGGTACGGGAAAGCTGGATTGCGGAGACAATGGAAGTTATGAAGATCTGTTGAAAAAGAGCGGGGATAATAAATTTGACCGCGATCACGTTCCATCGAAGGCGGCATTAAAGGAAGCTGCGCAGAAAATCATCGACGAGACGCCTGGGCTCGCCGAAAAACTCACCGATGCGGGGCGAAAAGCGCTTTTTGGATCCGGCAGCGATCCTGGATTGATCGCTAAACAAGGCCAGGCGATAGCGATTCCCAAAAAAGACCATCAGCAGCACAGCGATACCTATGGCCGGCGCAACAATCCGGAAAAGATCGATACGGATTCCGATGAGCTACAGGAAGCGGCAAAAAAAGACACGAAAACGATTGAGGATGCCGAAGGCAAAGAAATGGATGACGAATGCTTGAAGAAATATCAAAAAGCAGCAGAGCAGATTCGCAAGAAAACGCATGCCGAATATATCAAGGACCTTACCAAGCTGATTAAAGATGTCATTGCGAAACAGTGATGCATTTTTAATTTTCACAAGGAAATCACATGTTAATTATTGAAGATGCGGTGAAGTTGTTTGGCTTGTCGCCGATAGACAAATCTGTTGATGCTTACTTAACCACTCTCGGCATAGAACAGCGCCCGGAATTCGACGAAAATCCTGAAGAGTGGGTAAGCAAAATCGAACAAGGTTATATCCTGATGTTCCGCGCCAAGCACGGATACACGCGGCTCTACGGTGCGACCGATGCCGCCGGGGACATGATCTTCAGCGGGATCCGCTTGCACGGACCGCAAAATGCCGATGATTTCCAGCCTTACCTGGGCAAATTGCCCTTTGGGCTGCATTTTGAGCAAGGTCCCGATGAACTCAAGAAGACATTGGGAGAGCCCGGTTTCGAAGATGAGCCGGGCACATCCCAGAGGACGCTGTTGTGGAACAATTTCAAGGAACTGCAAATCGGCATCGTATTGACGGCCGATGAAAAGCATTGCGCTTACATTACCGTCAAACCGGTACAAATCAAATTCCGCTAAGAGAAACGCATACCAGAGCAGTGATGCCCAATGGACCAAACTACGCCGCCGACCGCTGATCTCTTCCTGCACCACCTGGGAAAACCCGTTGAATCCATAGAGGCAGCGGTATTCCGGTATGCGCACAAACCGGATTTCGCGCTCCCGGAGCACTCTCCGATAGGCGGGATCTTTTTCAAGCGCCTGGGATTTTCGATCACATTCTGCCCGCCGGATTTTTATCACGCGGATGCTGCGCAGACCGGAGCGCCGGCGATCATTACCAATGTCCAGATGTATTCCGGCGACGATTATTATGACCACGCCCGCTACGCATCTTCGCTGCCGCACGCACTCAGCTTTGCGGACAGCCGCGAGGATTTGCAGCAAAAACTGGGAAGTTCGCAATGGATATTTCCGTTTGTCGCCCCATTCAAGCTGGAGCGCTGGGATTTTCCCGACCACTGGCTGCTGGTTTCTTATACCGAGGACATGTCCGCCTTACGCATGATAGAGATCGGACTCCGGCCTGGGCAGCCGGCGCCGTCCGTCTTGCCGAAAATCGAACAGCCGGATATCCACACCCTGCAATCCCTGCTGGAACTGCGCTGGAATGAGGTCGCGCTGCATCCCAGCCTGCAAGATGCGGATTTTTCCGCTCTGGCCGACGCTGCGCCTGATGACGAAAATTCGCATGAAGTGGATGAACTGCTAACGCGCGGTATCGAACTGTATTTTCGCCGCTCGCAGAAGAGCGGCGAAGCGTTTTTTATCCTGTCGGGCGCCCGCTATATCCGCAAGGGCCTCTATGCGTCGGCCGGCTTTGACGGCGCCTTGCCCAAGGGCCTGCTTTTTTCAGATACGCCTGAAATCGTCGTCGGCAAAGTAGGCAGTTATCCGGTAACGGGCAAGGCCGATGAGCTGACCGGCTATTACGTATGGAAGCTGCCGGAATACATGCTGCATGTAGGGTTCAGCGTCATGGAGCAGCGTGTCAACCGGATCCGCGTCGCCGCCCATCCCTACTATGCGGCTGAATTGCTGGAATCGCCTCTCTTGGAAACCCCATCCTGAATTCAGCGGGAAACGCCGCTGTACGCGGGTAAAGCAACTAATCCAATCTGGTCGGATGTCATTTGATGTCCAATTTTTGCCACAATCTGTTACTTGGCGTTACACTTGTTGCCCCGCAGACCAACATAGATTAGCGCTTGCCTCTACACTGAAGTCACAGAATGACGACATCGGGCGACATCGCCGCATACAGCAGTATTGGCATACAGGAAACGAAATGAAAAAACTTTTAGCATATCTGGCGTTCAGCGCCATTGCCGCAGGTGCTTGCGGCAGCGCCGTGGCCGGCGGCGTGAATGTCGGCGTCGGTATTTATGTCGATCCGCCGGTACGGCCGTATTACCCGCCGGTTGTGCAATATGAGCCGCGCTATGTCCCGGCGCCTGTGTATTACCCGCCGCAGGAAGTCTATGTGGACCCGGGCTGGCGCGAGCGCCGCGAATGGCGGGAACGCCGCGACGACGAATGGCGCCGTGAAGAATGGCGGCGCCGGGAAGGATGGCGCGAGCATCGCCATCATCACGACGACGATTAAATCCTGCCAAGCCCGCTGCCCGCGGGCTTTTTTTCGGCTACTCCCGATTCGCCGGCGCCGGCAACTGGCGCCAGGTTCTTAGCGGACGCCGTTCCTGTAAATTCAGGCGTATGGCATGCGGCTTGCCGGCACGGTCCTTGATCACCAGCTGCCGGCGACCGTCCGGCAAGGTGATGGCGGCGGGTGTGACGGTTGACGGCGCTACTTCGATCATGGAGACGGTTCTCGGGAAATCGGCAAACGCAGCGCCAGCCGTGGCGCCGCCCGTGGTGTAGTCGATGGCGATCAGATATGATTTTCCATCGGCGGCGGAGTATGTCAGCACCCACAGCACGCCATCGATGACCTGCAGTTTTCCGACGACCCGGCCGACTTTTTCCGGCAAGTCGATGTACCACCCGCGCTGCCTGCTCCAGTTGACGGTATTGCCGCTCAATTGCCATTTGCCGTCTTTGTCTTCAACCAGCGTCTGTTGCTGCAACTGCCCCCGGCCTGCAACGGGAGCGGCGCCGGGTTTTTCCCCGATGCCGTACAGGCTTGCGGTTTGCGGCTTGCCCAGGCCGGCGCCGTCTTCCATTCCGCCCGCGCCAAACATGACCAGGGCGCCACCCTTGGGATGATGTTCCAGCAGCGGTTGCTGCATCAGGGACTGCGTCTTGTGCCCGCCATCGGCGGCGGTAAACAGCGGCTGGCCGTCGAATGCAGCTTGCCACTGCTGCGCCGTGCCGGCGTTCAGGTCGAATTTCCAGAGCTTGCCGTGCAAGTCGCCGGCGTAGGCTGCGTTTATGTGACGCTGGCGGTCAAAGACCAGGGCAGGCGTCGACAAGCCGTTGCGCGCTTGCGGACCGCCAGCGCCGGCAACCAGTTTCCTGACCAGCCTGCCGCTGGCAAGTTCAACCAGGTACAGCACGGCGCGCTGCTTTTTGCTTTGATAACCATTGCCGTATATCGCGGCCCAGCTGCCGTTGCGCAGGCGAACTGCAAAAGCTTCGCCGAGCTGGTAACCCATGTCGTCATCCGGCGCGCCATGGCCGTCGTCTTCCGCGCTTTTCTGCCACAGCAGAGGATTGCCGGGCAAAACGTCGGGATCGCTGATGTCCAGTGCAAACAGGCTCCTTGCGGCGGCGCCGGTTGCGCCAAGCAGGATGGTCTTCCACCCGGCGCTCCCGCCATTCCCGAGATAGGCGTCGCCAGCCGTCAGCAGGCCGTCGACGTACAGCCGGTGCACATAACCGGCTTCGCCCAATGCCGGCAAACCGTCAAAGATCGCGCGTGGAATGAAAGCCGATTTTTCGACACCGTCGATCGCATCGAAACCATGCAGCATGCCGTCGTTGGCGCCGACATAGAGCATGGCGCGGCGTTGTTTCTTGCTGCTGACGAAACGCCGGTAACTGTCGCCGCCGTCGGCTGCCGGCAGCAGGTGATAAGCGGAATTGGAGCAGCCGACATACAGCGGCACGGAATTGATGATGTCGCCCAGCTTGCCCTTGCGGTCGCGCAGCCGGCCGCCGTGCCGGATTTCCAGCGCCGCATTGCCTCTCAGGTATTCCAGTATCTCCTCGGACGACAAGGTGGCCCGTTGCCGGTCGTCGAGCTGTTGCCATTCGAATGGAACAGCGGCGCCGCCATCGCCCGCGGCCAGTATATGGCGCTGCTGCCACGCCGGAACAAGATCGGCGGCGTCCCACTGCGCTGTTTCGGAAACGCCGGCGGCGCTGATCGGATAGGCTTTGACATGGCCTTGCCAGGTTGCCGCTTCATGGCTTGCCGTATAGATGAACGGCGGCTCGCCCGGCGTATCCGCCGCCCGGGCGGACACGGAAATCAGCGTGAGCGCACAGATACAGGCCAAGATCGTCTTCATGGCTTGCGCCTCATAAGAGCAGATAACTTTGCAGCAGCACCACCGAGGCGTTGCTGGCGCCTGTGCCTCTTGCCGTAATCCTGAATGCCGGCCGCGATGGCTGCAGGTGCTGCCGGTACTGCAGGTCGGCGTCGAACTGCAGCTGTTCAACCAGGCAGCGCGCCGGTGCGGCAGGCTGCAAGCCTTCGCCGGCCGTGCGCGGCACGGCTACCGAGACTTCGCCGTTGCGCCAGCTGTCCGCGATTTCCCAGTAGGGTTTGCGGCTATCACCCACTGCAACCGGTCCCTGCTCCAGCAGCGGGATGACGATCGGCGACAGTTGCAGCTGGTTTTCGCAAAAACGCAGGGCGTGCTCGGCAGCCTGGAAAGCCAGTTGCAGGTTACCCGCATTGGCCGCCATTTTTTCTTCAAGCAGTGCGGCGCGCAAAGCGCTCGACCCGAGCAGCAGCATCATCAGCAGGCAAAGCAGCAGCATGGGCAGGACCAGGCCCGATTGCCGGCGCCGCTGGCGCAAAGAAGTGTTCATGGATAAAAAGCGGTGGCGAAACAAACCACATCCTTGTGCAGGACCAGGTCGGCGGCGCCGGGCCGGCAATGTTTTGCAAGCTGATTACGCGCATCGCCGGCAGTAAGCGAATCCAGGAAATACACCTTGACCATAAATCCCTCCGCCACCGAGCCGGCGATCTCGCCCCAGCCGCCGGCCATTGCCTGGCTGAGGCCGGTGCGCCACTCGTGGATATCCTTTGCCGCCAATTCCTGGGGCGTACATCCGCTGGAACCGAGGCAGGACGGCGCGGACTCGCCGATGTCAGGATAAGCCTGCCGCCGCAGGTTGTAAGCGCCGCCATGCGCGCCGCGGATATTGGCGCGCACGCGATCGGCCAGGTCGGCGCTGAACTGGCTGGCCGTGGCGCGCAAGTGAGCCGTCTTCTGATAACGCAGGGCGGCGGTCTGCATGCCCATCAGGGCAAACAGGGCGAAGGCGCTGATGGCGATCGCCACCAGCACTTCTATCATGCCGATTCCTGATTGCGTGGCGGTGCGGCTGCCGGCTGAGATCATGCGCTTCCTCTTTTCGCTCCAACATCGTCTGAAAAGAATTATAGGAATCGCAGATTGGCGAGGAAATAGCCGGCGCGCTTAAAAACTTCCAGCTAAAACTCAGGCAAATTTATCCAGCAAGGCGGCCAGGTTCCTGGCGTTTTCTTCCGCTTCCGCGGGACTGGCGGCAGCCGCGGTATGGGTCACGATGGCGCCTGTCAGCAAGGTGATGAAAGCCCGGTCGAGCGCTTTGCGGGCCGCCGCCAGCTGCTGGGCGACGCCCTCGCAATCGGCCGGCGCCGCGGCGTTGGCGATCAGTTTCTGCACGCCGCGGATCTGGCCTTCGACCCGCGCCAGCCGGTGCAGCAGGTCTTTCTTCTGTTCGTCGCTCAGGGCCGTGCCATGCACTATCTTGATAGGCGTATCGCTCAAAGCCTGTCTCCTTGAAGTTGAAACACCGCGCACAGCCGTTTGCCGGGCCGGCGCAAGTTACCGGGATGCCTAACGCTATCAGGAATCAAGGGATAACGCTAAGGGGAAGCTGACCGTCACCTTCAGGCCAGGAGCCTGCCCCTTGCTGTCGTCCGCGGCAGAGAGCGTGATCCGGGCGCCGTGCGAGGAGGCGATATCGCGCACGATCGACAGGCCGAGGCCGGCGCCGCTGGGGTTTTGCTGCTGCGCGGAGGGCGCGCGATAAAAGGCGGAAAACACGCGCTCCCGGTCTTCTTCGGCGACGCCCATGCCGCTGTCTTCCACTTCCAGCAAGGCGCGCTGCGCCGTGCTGTCGCGCTGCACGCGCAACACAACCCTGCCACCGGCCGGCGTGTAGTGAATCGCATTATCCAGCAAATTGCTGACCAGTTCGTGCAGCAGCAAGGCATTGCCGCTGATGATCAGCTGGTCGGCCGCATCGAACGACAGGTCGATCTGTTTCTTCACCGCCGCGCGCGCCTGCTCCAAGCCCACCTGGCGCGCGACGTCGGTGAGCGAGAGCGGTTCATTGCCGCTCTCGGCTGCGCCGTGCTCGGCGCGCGCCAGCGTCAGCAGCCGGTTGGCCAGATGGACGGTGGCGTCGGTGGTGCCGGCTATGCTGGCGACGATTTCGCGCAGGCTGTGCCAGGCGCGCCTATCGTCGAAATTGCGGTCGGGATTGCGGTCCAGCTCGCGCAAAGCCAGTTCGGCCTGCGTCTTGAGCACGGTGAGCGGGGTGCGCAGCTGATGCGAGGCGTCGGCGATAAAACGGCGCTGGCCGGTGATCAGCGCCTGCAAGCGTCCCATGTAGCCGTTCATCGCGACCACCAGCGGCCTTACTTCCTTATGCACCTGGTTGACCTCGAAATCGGCCAGGTCGGTAGTGGCGCGCGCTTCCACCGCGGCTTTCAGCTGCATCAGCGGACGCAGCACGAAACGCACCGCGAACCACACCAGCAAGGCTGCCACCGTCACCAGCAAGCCCTGGCGCCACAGGGTGCTGAACAGGATCTTGCGGGTCAGGTCGCTGCGCGCATCCATGGTTTCGCCGACCTGGATCAGCGCGATGCCGCGCATCGAGTCGTCATACACAGGCTGGTACAGGGCGGCGATGCGCACCGCCTGGTTGTGGTAACTGGCGTGGTAAAAACGCACCAGCGCCGGATAGATTTCCGAGCGCGGCACGTCGGGCGGCAAGGCCGGCAGGTCTTCGTAGCCTGAAACAAATTCGCCGCGGGTGCCGGTGACCTTGTAATAGATGCGGCCCAAGGTATCGGTCTCGAAACTGTCCAGCGCCACATACGGCACATCGGCGACCACCTTGCCATCGACTACCGACACGCGTTCCGCCAGCGCCCGGGTCGACGCCAGCAGGGCGCGGTCATAAGCCAGGTCGGCCACATCGAGCGCATTGCGGTAGACCGAAAATGCATCCAGCGCCACCACCAGCAGCAAAGGCACCAGGAGCCAGCTCAGCAACTGGCTGCGCAGGCTTCCCAGGGACTTTGCAGGCTTGGCTCCTGCGGCGACCGGATCGGCTGGCGGCGCTGTCATTTTTCGGCGGCGACTTCCAGCAGGTAACCCAGGCCGCGCAAGGTCGTGATGGCGACCGCTTCGGCGTCGGGACGCTGCAGTTTCTTGCGCAAGCGATGGATATAGATTTCAATCGCATCGGGATTGGCGTCGTCGACCAGCGAAAACACTTCGTCGAACAGTTTTTCCTTCGACACCACGCGGCCGGCGCGGCTGATCAGCACTTCCAGCACCGCATGTTCGCGCGGCGTCAGCGCCAGCACCGTGTTGCCATAGCTAAACATGCGCGACACCGTATCGAACTGCAAGGCGCCGCAGCTGTAGACCGGCGCTTCGCCGCCTTGCGCGCGGCGCAGCAGGGCCTTGACGCGCGCTTCCAGCTCGACCAGCTCGAACGGCTTGGCCAGGTAGTCGTCGGCGCCCAGGTTCAGGCCTTGCACCCGGTCCTGCAGGCCGCCGCGCGCGGTCAGGATCAATACCGGGGTCTTGCTGCCGCGGGCGCGCAAACGCTTCAGGACTTCCAGGCCGTCCATTTTCGGCAAGCTCAGGTCCAGGATCACCAGGGCATATTGCTGCGTGTGCAGCAGGCTGTCGGCGTCGGCGCCGTTCATGGCGCACTCGACCGACCAGTGCGCATCCTGCAGCGCCTTGGTCAGCCAGCGCGACAGCTCGACATGGTCTTCAATCAGTAAAATCCGCATGGCTATGGCAACTAGTGGCTAGAATTCGAAAACGGGCCGTCAATACTCACACAGAAAACCTTGCTTGGCAAAATCTTGGGGGTCGTTAGTGAAAGGAAAATGAAAGACTGCCGCCGTTATGATGTAAAAAAACGATTAAAGCCCTGGGTTTCGCATCTGCATTGCGGGTGAAACAACAACAGAATGGGTAGGAGACAATGAATTCCGTCATCAACTGGATTGCTGCACTCAGTGCATGTGTCACGCTTGGCGCCCACGCGGCGCCGGTGCATTGCATTGCGCCTGCCAAGCCAGGCGGCGGCATGGCCGTAACCTGCAAGCTGGTGCAGAAGGGCCTGCAGCTGCAATCACCAGCCGGGCAAGAGCATCCGGTCAAGATCAGCTACCTGCCGGGCGGCATCGGCGCCGTGGCCTGGAACTCGATTGTCACCCAGCGCCGCGCCGAAGCCGATACGCTGGTGGCGTTTTCCGGCGGCTCGCTGATGAACCTGGCCCAGGGAAAATACGGCGATGCCGACGTCGACAACGTGCGCTGGGTAGCCGCCCTCGGGGTCGACTACGGCATGATCGCGGTGCGCAGCGATTCGCCGTACAAGACCTTGCCCGAACTGCTCGACGCCCTCAAGAAAAATCCCTCGAAAATCACCATAGGCGCCGCCGGCACCGTAGGCAGCCAGGACTGGCTGAAAATTTCCAGGCTGGCCAAGCTCAAGCAGATCGATCCCAAGAACCTGCGCTTCGTCGCGCTGGAAGGCGGCGGCGAAGCCTTTACCGCCTTGCGCGCCGGCCATGTGCAGGTGGTTTCCGGCGATGCTTCGGAAGCCACGCTGCATTCGCTGGACGGCGAGATCCGCGTGCTGGCGGTGCTGTCCGAACAGCGCCTGCAGGGCGCACTGGCCAATGTGCCAACCGCCCGCGAACAAGGCATGGACGTCAGCTGGCCGATCATCCGCGGCGTCTACATGGGACCGCAGGTGAGCGACGCCGACTATAAACGCTGGGTCGGCACTTTCGACAAGATGATGGCGACTCCCGAATTCGACCAGCTGCGCGCCCGCAACGGACTGTATCCGTTTGCGCTGAGCGGCGACAAGCTGACCGCATACATTAAAAAAACCGTTGAAGACTATCGCAAACAATCGGACCAGCTTGGCTTGATCAGATAAATCCCGCCGCGGCAAGAGGCCCGGCAAAAACCCCGCAAGCAATGCCAGATGGCAGCCGAATCCCCGGCTGGCACCGGCTCGCCTGCGCCTTTTTAAAAGTAGCTGCACCCATAACACTCAGGAGATGACATCCATGCTTATCAAAAAAACCCTGGCAAGCGCAATCGCCGCCGTATCGCTGGGCCTGGCCCTGAACGCCTCGGCGCAGGCGCCGGCAGGTTATCCGGCCGACTATGCAAAGGTCATCGACGGCGCCAAGAAAGAAGGCAAGCTGGTGATCTACAGCGCCACCGACTCGAAAGCCGCGGAACCTCTGATCAAGGATTTCAGCGCGCTCTATCCGGGCGTCAAGGTCGAGTTCAACGACATGAATTCAACCGAGGTGTACAACCGCTTCATTTCGGAAGCGGCCGCCGGCGGCGCTACTGCGGACGTGCTGTGGTCGTCGGCGATGGACTTGCAGTTCAAGCTGGCCAGCGAAGGTTATGCCGCCGTGTACAAATCGCAGGAAGCCGCTGCGATTCCTGCCTGGGCCAACTACAAGGACAGCGCTTACGGCACCACTTTCGAACCGCTGGCCATCGTCTACAACAAGCGCCTGGTGAGCGCCGACGAAGTGCCGGCCAACCATGCCGACCTGGTCAAGCTGCTGACCGCCAAGGCTGACAAGTTCCGCAACAAGGTCACCACCTACGACATCGAAAAATCGGGCGTCGGCTTCTCCTTCATCACCGAAGATGCGCAGATCAATCCGCAATTCTGGGACCTCGCCAAAACCTTCGGCGATGTCGGCATCCGGGTGCAATCCTCGACCGGCACCATGCTGGAACGGATTTCCTCCGGCGAGAACCTGATCGGCTACAACGTGATCGGCTCTTACGCGCAAGCGCGCGCCGCCAAGGATCCGTCGATCGGCGTCTCCTTCACCAAGGATTACAACCTGGTGCTGTCGCGCGTGGTGTTCATCAACAAGTCGGCCAAGAACATGAACGCGGCCAAGCTGTGGATCGACTACCTGCTGTCCAAGCGCGGCCAGACCATCATCTCCAACGAATCCCAGCTGTACGCCTTGCGCTCGGATGTCAGCGGCCACAACACGCTGGGCAGCCTGACCACCCAGCTGGGCGGTGCGCTCAAGCCGATCGCAATCACGCCGGCCCTGCTGCAATACCTGGACCAGACCAAGCGCCTGGCGTTCCTGAAGCAGTGGAAAGCCGCCGCAGGGAAGAAATAAGGCAAGCATGCCATCCCCGCCCGCGCGGGGATGGCGGATTTTCAAGACCCGGGTTTTTCTGCAAGGTACAACTATGTCATCCATTTCTTCTCCCCATCCGCTGGCCAGCCGTTCCCGGCTGGCGCGCCTGAATTGGCCGCGCGGACTGGTGGTCACGCTGGCGGCGGTGGCGATTTTCCTGCCGCTGGTGCTGATTTTTTACCAAAGTTTCCTGTCGGCGCCGTTTTTCGCGCCGGTCAAGACCTTGAGCCTGGAACCGTACCGCTTCATTTTCGACGATCCGGATTTCCGCCAGGCGTTCATCAACGGCTTGCTGCTGGCCAGCGGCCTGGCCCTGATCGCGGTGCCGCTGGGCGGCATGCTGGCGTTCCTGATGGTGCGCACCGACCTGCCGGGCCGCAACTGGATCGCGCCGATGCTGCTGGTGCCGATTTTTGTCTCGCCGATGGTGATCGCCTTCGGTTATGTGGTGGCGATGGGGCCGGTCGGCTTCTATACGGTGTGGATGCAGGACCTGCTGCGCCTGGTCGGGATTGAAGCAACGCCGTGGAATGTGTATGCCTTCCCCAGCATCGTCATCATCGCCGGCCTGACCCATGTGCCGCATGTTTACCTGTACGCCTCGGCGGCGCTGAAGAGCCTCGGCGCCGATGTCGAGGAAGCCGCCCGCGTGGCCGGCGCTTCGCCGCTGCAGGTGGCGCTGAATGTGTCGCTGCCGATGATCATGCCGGCGCTGGCGTATGCCGGCGTACTGGTGTTTTTCCTCGGCTTCGAAGTGTTCGGCCTGGTGCTGGTGCTGGGCGACCCGGAAGGCCACCTGGTGCTGCCGACCTACTTGTACAAGCTGACCAACAAGCTCGGCACGCCGTCGTACCACCTGATGGCGGCGGTAGCGGTGTGCCTGGTGGCGGTGACCTTGCCGCTGGTGATGATCCAGCGCTGGCTGCTGCGTTCGGCCAACAAGTATGTGTCGATCAAGGGCAAGGGCGCGCGCCAGAAGGCGCTGCCGCTGGGCAAGTGGAAATGGCTGGCGTTCAGCCTGATCGCGGCCTGGCTGATTTTTACTATCGTGATCCCGCTGTCCGGCATCGCCTTGCGCGCGTTTGTCTCGCACTGGGGTTATGGCGTATCGCTGATAGACACGTTCACTTTGCAGCACTTCCGCGATATCTGGGACCAGCCGGCGCTGGTGCGCGGCATCGTCAACACCATCCTGATCGGCGTCATCGGCGGTGCGATCGCGGTGGCCTGCTACTGCTGCATCGCGCTGGCCATGCATCGCAAATCGGACGGCATCACCCGCTTCCTCGACTACAGCGTGCTGATCCCGCGCGCCGTGCCGGGCCTGCTGGCCGGCCTGTCGTTCCTGTGGGTGTTCCTGTTCGTGCCGTCGTTCCTCGACAGCATGCTGAAAGGTTATGACAACGCAGTAGCGCAATGGCTGGTGGAACACGTGATTCCGCAACTGCGTGAACTGCGCTCCACCATCTTCTCGGTGTGGCTGGCGTACTCGGTGGTGTGGCTGGCTTATGGCTTGCGCCTGATCACCACGGCGCTGCTGCAGGTCGGTCCGGAACTGGAAGAGGCGGCGCGTGCGGTCGGCGCCCGCCGTGCGCAGGTGACGCGCGACGTCACGCTGCCGCTGGTGCGCTACGGCGTGCTGGGCGCCTGGCTGATGGTGTTCCTGATCTTCGAACGCGAATACTCGACCGGCGTCTACCTGCTCTCGCCCGGCACGGAAGTGATCGGCGCGCTGATCGTCTCGCTGTGGGCTTCCGGCTCGGTCGACCTGGTCGCCACTCTCTCCTTCATCAACATCACGCTGGTGGCCATCGGCCTCGGCATTGCGCTGCGCTTTGGGGTCAAGCTTCACGACTAAGTTGCACCACACAATCAGGAAATCATCATGAGCGAATTAAGTGTCAATAACCTGCATCTCGACTACGGCAGCGGCGCCAGCGCCAATCAGATCCTCAAGGGCGTATCGATGGAATTGCAGCGCGGCGAAGTGGTTGCCTTGCTGGGGCCTTCGGGCAGCGGCAAGACGACCCTGCTGCGCGCGGTAGCCGGCCTGGAATCGCCGAAATCGGGCAGCATACAGATCGGCGAGCGCGCCATGTTCGACGGCCAGCGCAAGCTGGAGATCCCGGCCGAAGAACGCAACCTGGGGCTGGTGTTCCAGTCCTATGCGCTGTGGCCGCACAAGACGGTTTCCGACAATGTCGGCTACGGCCTGAAGCTGCGCAAGATGAGCAGCAGCGACATCGCCGCCCGCGTCAAGACGGTGCTGGGCCAGCTCGGCCTGGGCCACCTGGGCGACCGTTTCCCGCACCAGCTGTCGGGCGGCCAGCAGCAGCGGGTCGCGATTGCCCGCGCGCTGGTGTACAACCCGCCGGTGATCCTGCTGGACGAACCGCTGTCCAACCTCGACGCCAAGCTGCGCGAGGAAGCGCGCGCCTTCCTGCGCGAACTGATCGTGCGGCTCGGCCTGTCGGCGCTGATGGTGACCCATGACCAGGCCGAGGCGATGGCGATTTCCGATCGCATCCTGCTGCTCAACAACGGCAAGATCGAGCAGCAGGGCACGCCGCAAAGCATGTATGAAACCCCCGACACCCTGTTCACCGCCGAATTCATGGGCAGCAACAACCGCCTGCCGGCCAAGGTGCTGGAGCGCGACGGCGGCCTGACCCTGCTGCAGGTAGAAGGCGGCGACGTCAAGGCAACGCTGCGCGGGCCGACCATCTGCAGCGGCGACAAGGATGCGGTCGCAATCATCCGTGTCGAGCAGGTCAACATTTCCGATACGCAGGTGGACAACGCCATCCGGCTGCCGCTGTCGACCTGCATGTACCTGGGCGACCGCTGGGAATGCGTGTTCCGCAACAGCGCCGCCAGCGGCGCCGACAGCACCGTGCTGCGCGCCTACGCCCGGCACAGGCTGGCGCCGGGAGAGTACTGGCTGCAGCTGCCGCAGGAAGCGCTGTGGGCCTTCTGAGCAAAGATTCCGAGACGACAAAAAAGGGGGAGTCATATCCGCATCACGCAACAGCCTTTGTGCAGCTTAGCCGTAACCGCACAGCCAACAAAAAAATATTACACAACGGAGGAACACCAATGAAAAGAAAGTACCTGGCGGCGGCAACGCTCGCCGCGCTCGGCACGCTGGCATCCGGCGCTTACGCTCAAACCAGCGTCACCGTCTACGGTATCGTCGATACCGGGATCGAGTATGTGAACAATGCCAACGCCAACAAGGACAGCTTGCTGCGCCAGAGCTCCGGCGCCATGAACACCTCGCGCATCGGCTTTCGCGGCACCGAGGACCTGGGCGGCGGCCTGAAGGCGGTATTCCAGCTGGAAAACGGCTTCAAGACCGATACCGGCGAGTTCGACAGCGCCGGGGTGCTGTTCAACCGCCAAGCCAATGTCGGCCTGGAAGGCAGTTTCGGCCGGGTGGTCCTGGGCCGCTCTTTCACCACCACGTATGATTTCATCCTGCCGTTCGACCCCATGGGTTATTCGGCCCAGTATTCATGGGTGACATCAGCCGGCGCCACGGGCGGACGCAAGGACGGCATGCCGACCAACCTGCAGAACATCGTCAAGTACCAGGGCAAGTTCGGCGACTTCAAGCTGGGCGCCACCTATGGTTTTGGCGAAACGGCCGGCAGCACCAGCGACAGCGCGAAATACGACCTGGGCGTGGGCTATGAAAGCGGCCCGTTCCGCATCGCCGCCACATTTGACCGGGTTAACAGCGCAGCCATCAGCGCCACCAACGGCGCTTACAGCAGTGCTTACGACCGGGCCACCAGCATCCACCTGGCGGGCAGCTACCAGCTCGGCAGCGACCTGATCCTGAGCCTGGGTTATCGCAACTACAAGAAGACGCTGGCGTCGAATGCAGCCGACCTGCGCAGCGATTTCTTCTGGGGCGGCGCCAGCTACAAGGTGACGCCGGTGGTGACGCTGATCGGCGCCATCTATTACCAGAACATCAAGAACGTCGCCAGCGGCAAGGACGCCGATCCGATCATGTATTCGGTGCGCGGCAAATATGCGCTGTCGAAACGCACCGACCTGTACCTGAGCGCGGCGTATTCCAAGGCGAAGAACTCGCAGCTGGTAGGCTTGTCGCGTGACGACCTCGCCTACGGCAGCAGCCAGACCGGCGTGATCGCCGGCATCCAGCACCGCTTCTAAAACCGGTAACGGCACGGCGGCTGTTTGGCCGTGCCGTCTTTTGCCACGGAAGACATGCGCGGTTACACGCGCAGTTGTCTTCCGTGTTTTTTTGCAAACTCGGTTTTTATCAAAACAGGCACGATTCCCTGTAGCTTGAATGCTGGCGTAAAATGTTTCGTCAAAAAAATAATCCAGTACCAACCCAAGGAGAATTGATGCAAGCTTCTACACGACGTATCACGCTGTGCGGATTGATGGTGACGGCAGCCGCCGGCATGATAGGCTGCACGACAGCTGACAATGGATCAACCAAGGCATCGCAAGCCTCAGCCGCCACCGCGGCGCTCGCTGCAAATTCCCCCTTCGCCCAGGTCAGCAGCTTGCCTTACAACATGCCGCCGTTCGACCGCATCAAGGATTCCGACTATAAGCCGGCATTCGAAGCCGGCATGGCGCAGCACCGCCAGGAAGCGCGCGCAATTGCCGGCAACCCGGCGGCGCCGAGTTTCGACAACACCATCGTCGCGCTGGAACGCTCGGGCCAGATGCTGAACCGCGTCAGCGATGTATTCTTCAACCTGGTGAGCGCCAACACCAGCCCGGAACTGGACCAGACCCAGCAAGACATGGCTCCCAAGCTGGCCGACCACAAGGACGCCATCTACCTCGATCCGCAATTGTTTGCGCGCGTCGAGCAGCTGTACCAGCAACGGACCAGCCTCGGCCTCGATCCTGAATCGCTGCGCTTGCTGGAACGCTATCGCACCGATTTCGTCAGGGCGGGCGCCCGCCTGTCGGCCGCCGACAAGGACCAGCTGCGCAAGCTGAACCAGCAGATTTCTTCGCTCACCACGCAATTCCAGCAGACCCTGCTGAAAGCCAATAACGACAGCGCGGTAGTGGTCGACCGCCAAGCCGACCTGGACGGTTTGACGCCGGAACAGATCAGCGCCGCGGCGCAGGCTGCAAGCAGCCGCAAGCTGGACGGCAAATGGCTGATTGCCCTGCAAAACACCACCGACCAGCCGCTGCTGGCGCAACTCAAGAATCGCCAGCTGCGCGAACGCCTCTACACCGCCTCCGTCACGCGCGCCAACGGCGGCAGCGACGACAACGTCGCCGGCGTCGCCGAGATCGTCAAATTGCGTGCCCAGCGTGCCGCGCTGCTGGGCTATCCAAGCCATGCCGCCTATGTGCTGGAAGACGAAACCGCCGGCACCCCGGACGCTGTCAACCGCATGCTGGGACAGCTGGCGCCGGCCGCCGCCGCCAACGCCCGCAAGGAAGCCGCCGCCATGCAGCAGGTGATAGACCGCCAGGCCAAGGCCAGCCATGCCAAGCCATTCAAGCTGCAGCCGTGGGACTGGGCGTTTTATGCGGAACAGGTGCGCAAGTCGCGCTACAACTTCGACGAATCCCAGATCAAGCCTTACTTCGAGCTGAACAATGTGCTGCAGAACGGCGTGTTCTACGCTGCCCAGCAGCTGTACGGCCTCCGCTTCAAGGAACGCACCGACCTGCCGGTGTACCAGAAGGATGTACGGGTGTTCGAAGTGTTTGACCAGGACGGTTCGCCGATGGCCCTGTTCCTGTTCGATCCTTTCGCGCGCGACACCAAGCAGGGCGGCGCCTGGATGAACAGCTACGTCTCGCAATCGCGGCTGTTCGGGACCAAGCCGGTCGTGTCCAACAATATCAACATCGTCAAGCCGCCTGCCGGCAAGCCGGTGCTGCTCACGTTCGACGAAGTCAACACCATGTTCCACGAGTTCGGCCATGCCTTGCACGGCATGTTCTCCAACGTACAGTACCCGATGTTATCCGGCACCTCGGTGCCGCCGGATTTCGTCGAATATCCGTCGCAGTTCAATGAAATGTGGTCGCACAACCCGCAAGTCCTGGCGCACTACGCCAAGCACTACAAGACCGGCAAGCCGATGCCGCAAGCGCTGGTCAACAAGGTGCTGGCGGCGCGCAAGTTCAATGCCGGTTTCGAGACTTCGGAATACCTGTCGGCAGCCATGCTGGACCAGGCCTGGCACCAGCTGCCTGCAGGCCAGACGCCGGCGGCCAAGGATGTGATGGCGGTTGAAGCGAAAGCGCTGCATGCGGCCAGCAGCGGCGACGGTTATGTGGTGCCGCCGCGCTACCATACGCAATACTTCCAGCACATCTTCGCCAGCGGCTATTCAGCCGGGTATTACGCTTATATCTGGAGCGACGTGCTGGCCAAGGATACCGAGCACTGGATGAATACCCACGGCGGCCTGAAACGCGCCAACGGCGACCTGCTGCGGGCCAAGGTGCTGTCGCGCGGCTTCAGCGCCGATCCTAGCGCGCTGTTCAAGGATTTCTATGGACGCGGGCCGGAAGTCGGGCCGCTGCTGGAGGCGCGCGGCCTGGGCGGTGTTACCAAGTAATTGCAGACTGGATGTGAAAACGGGGCAGATTTTCTGCCCCGTTTTTTTTCGCCTGGAGAAAAGGTATTACAAAGGCTCGAACACGCCGGCGGCGCGGTTCTTTTCTACTTTGTCCCACGCAAAAATCTTGCCGTTCATCGCCACGTACACGCCGTGCGGCAAGGCTTGCGCGACACCGCAGGCAAAACCGAAATTGAACAAGGCGTCGGAATTGGCTATCGCGTAGGGGATCATCGCGCCGGTGACTACGATCGTCTTCTCCAGCGCTGCCGCACCCAGCACCGCGGCGGTCTCGCGCATGGTGTCGGTGCCGTGGATGATCACTATCGCCTGTTCCGCCGCATGCGTGCAGGAAGCCAGCACGCGCCGGCGGTCGATGTCTTGCATGTCGAGCGAATCCAGCAGCGGCAGTTCTTCCAGCGCGATCTCGGTGGTGATGCGCGCGCGCTGGATCACCTGCGGCAGGTGGCTGGCGGCGAAAGTCAGCTTGCCGGCGATCTCATCGTAATGTTTATCGAAAGTGCCGCCGGTGGCGATGATGCGTAGAGCCATGAGTAAATGTTCCTATGATGAAGCCGCGCCGTCCTTGGCTGGACCAGGCTTGCGGCCGCGACGCATGATGAGTGAAAACAGTATAAATAACACGATCAGGCCTGCCGCGCCTAGTCCCCATGGCAGCGAAGCCAGCATCGGCGAAACCGGTCCGCCCTGGCGCTGGACCTTGACCTGCTCGGGCGTGATCGGCGGCGTATCGGCGTGGCCGTATTGTTTCACCACATAGTTGGCCAGCATGGCGATCTGGCTATCGTTGAGGTAATTGGCAAACCCGGGCATGAAAGTCTGCTCATCCTTGCCGCGGCGCTGTACGCCATTGAGAATCACCATCAGCAGGTTGCCGGGATCGCGCGCGCCCACCACGCTGTTGCTGAACAGGGACGGGTAATAACCGCCGACCACGCCGCTGCCGCTGGCCGAGTGGCAGCTGGCGCAGTTGCCGCTGAACAGTTCAGCGCCGCTGGAAGCGTTGCTGCTGACCGACACTGCCGCCACGCCGCGCAATTCGGCATCGTCGTCAGCGGCCTGGCCCCAGGCGTAGCGCGGCTTCTTGTCTGCGGCGTCGTTGATGGCCGGGACGCTGCGCACATAGGTGACGATCGCCTTCAGGTCGGCATCGTTCAGGTATTGCAAGCTATGCTCGATCGCTTCCGCCATGCCGCCGGCAGCGGACGCCTTGCCCGGCACCAGGCCGGTTTTCAGGTACTGGACAATTTCTTCGTCCTTCCAGCCGCCGATGCCGCTGACCGGATCGGGCGTGATGTTGTAGGCTGTCCAGCCGCCCAGCTGGGCGCCGCCGAAGGAACGCTTGAGGTCGACGCCCATGGTCAGGTTACGCGGCGTGTGGCATTCCTGGCAATGGGCCAAGCCTTCCACCAGGTAAGCGCCGCGATTCCATTCGGGGCTCTTGCCGCCATCGTCCTTCCATTCGCCCGGCTTGAAATTGAACAGGTTCCAGCCGGCCAGGATCCAGCGCTGGTTGAGCGGGAACGGCAATTTGTTTTCCAGGTTTTTTTGCTGGATAGGCGGCAGGCTGAACAGGTAAGCCTTGATCGCCAGCACGTCGTCGCGCGACAGTTTGGTGAAGGAGGTGTAGGGGAAAGCCGGATACAGATGCTTGCCTTCGTCGTCGATGCCGTTGTGCAGCGCGCCGATGAAATCTTCATCGCTCCAGCTGCCGATCCCGGTTTCCTTGTCCGGCGTGATGTTGGGACCATAGATGGTGCCGAACGGCGTGGCCAGCGGATAGCCGCCGGCGAACGGCTTGGCCGGATCGACCGTGTGGCAAGCGATGCAGTCGGCCGCCTTGGCCAGGTAGGCGCCGCGCGTGATCTGGTCAGCATTAGCCGGTGCGACAGCAGCAGGAGCTGCAGCCACGGTAGCGGCAGCGGCGGCAAACGCGGCGCCGTGCGCCAGCCCGGCGGCCAGCGCCATGCCGCCCATCCAGCGGGAAAACCGGCAAACGAGTTGAGCGCGGGCCGTCATAGCACTGTCCTCAAGGTGTCAGCGATGCGCAAGGACAGCGCCGCGATGGTCAAGGTGCAATTCACCGTGCCTGCCACCGGCATCACCGAACCGCTGGCGATGAACAGGTTTTCGTGGTCGTGCGAACGGCAATGGGCGTCGACCACCGAATCGCGCGGATCGCCGCCCATGATGGTGGCGCCCATGATGTGGTTGTTCGGCGCGAAATCGTCGTCGAATTTGATTTCGGTGCCGCCGAACATGGCAGCGATGCTGGCATAGGCCTGGTGCGTCAGCACTGCACTCTTCTGCACGTAGTCGTTGATCGAATACGTGATCTCGGGCTGCGGGATACCTAGCGCATCGCGTTTTTCCGTGCTCGGCCGGATGCGGTTTTCCGGATCCGGCAGGATGTCGTGGAAGCTGTTGATATTCACGGTGCGCGCCGCGCGGCGGCGGATTTCCTGGTTCAGCTTGACGCCGACCAGGCCGTCTTTCAAGGCGGTCTGCGCAGCGTGGTTGGTTTGCGCCATGTTATTCAGGTGCAGCTTCTTGGCTGCGTATTCGGCGCGGAAAGCGCCGTCGCGCATGTCGACGATGGAAGTCATTTCTATCGGGCCGCGCCCTGGCCACAGATCTTCATTGGCAAGGAAAGTGACGCCGGTGCCGGGATGGTCCATCAGGTTGCGGCCGACCTGGTCCGAGCTGTTGCCTACGCCCTTGCCGTGCTTGTCGTCGGTCGACATCAGCATCAGTTTCGGAATCTCGATGCCGTTCGCGGCCAGCACGAAATATTTGCCGGTGACCCGATGCGTGACGCCTTCCGGATCCTTGTAATGCACGGCGCTGATGCGCTCCTTGGCGTCCACCTCGATGCGATACACCACGGCGTCGGCCAGCACCTTGGCGCCGGCTCTTTCCGCTTTCTCGACATGGATGATGCCGCTATACATGGCGGCGATAGGGCAGATCGGCATGCAGTTGTTGTTGCCGCAGCAGTTTGGCCGTTCATCGTAGGCGCGGCTGTTGCGCGCCACCGGTTCCGACACCACCTTATGGCCGGCGCCGTTGACCACGGCGCTGAAGCGCTGGTCGTTCCAGGACAGCGGCAAGTGGTCCATCGGATACGGCTGCTTGCGCGGCGAACCGAGGTCGGTGCCGTCGTTGGGGCCGGACACGCCCAGCTCGACTTCAGCGCGGTAATAGTAGGGTTCCAGCTCGTCGTAGCTGATTGGCCAGTCGCGGCCGACGCCGTACAGCGTTTTCATCTTGAAATCGTTGGGCAGGAAACGCCAGGCCGCGGCGGCCCAGTGCCAGGTAGTGCCGCCTACCGCGCGGATGTATTGCGAATTGTATTTATGCGTGCCCTTGAGTATCAGGTAATTGTTTTCCGGCGTGTATTCGGGATGCGGCGCATATTTGGTGGACGGGTAGGGCACCATGAAATCGTCCTTGCTCGGCGTATTCCGGTAATTCTCGACGATGCGCCAGCGTTCCAGCCGCGGCCCGGCTTCCAGCACCAGCACCGAAGCGCCGGACAAAGCCAGTTGATGCGCCACCAGGGCGCCGGCGACGCCGGAACCGACAATTACGACATCTGCGGACAGGTTATCAGCCATGGTCAAGCCCTCGCTTTCAACACTGCCGGCTGGGTAACCCAATAACCGGGAGCGGCACGGCAATAAGTCGGCACGACTACCGCATCGCGCACCTGGTCGAACATCAGCGCCTGCTCGAAGGCGATCACCTTGGCGTTGCCGGTGACGCCGCCGTCGCCGACCACGCCCAGGTACCAGCCGCTGACGATACGGTGCAGCACCAGCGACAGCGCGCTGTCGCTGCCGACCGCGGCCGCCAGGTTATCGACGTCCTTGATTTTGTGATCGAGGCTGTACTGCCACAACGCTGCGGCCTGCTTTTCAAACTCGATCGCTTGCTTGCCGAGCGCGCTGTACAGTCTTGCGCCTATGCGCGGATTGAGTTTCGGCGCCCCGGTCAGCAAGGCCGACAATGCCATGAAATTTGCCTGTTGCTGGCTGCTGGGGGGAGGTGCGGCGGGGGTGACGGTCTGGGCTGAGGCTTGCTGCAGCCAGCGAGGAATGCTCATCATCGCGAAACTGACGCCGGCCAGCAGCATGAGATTGCGCCTGCTGGCGGAAAACACCTCGCGGCCAGGGGCTGCCGTGATGGGCTGGTCGCTTGTTCGCTCGCCTGTAACTGATGGACGTTGCTGCATATGGCTAGTCCTTTCTGCCTGGTGGGTTGCCTGATTATACTAAGCCCGGCAGATAGCTGCTGCGTCTTTTGCCTACCCTATGAAAACGGCGCGCAGCGACTACACTGGTAACATTTGATTTCAGCGCGCACCTCTTTGACAAGAATCCCGACTCATGAAACCCATCGCACCCGGCACCGTTATTTTCCACCGCTTCCGCGGTTATGGCGTGATCACCTCCGTCAACCTGCTGACCGGCTGGATCGCTGCGCGTTTCGGCAGCGAGAAGCGGACGCTGGACCTGAATCTGTCTACCGACGAGGTCCAGCACGCCGATGGCGAGCCGATCCTGTTCCGCCACGCGCCGCCGGACCGCATGCCGCACGCGCGCCTGATGGCGCTGGTGCGCGAGCTGCATCGCGCCGGTTACCAGCGGCTGTACCTGTACAGCTGGCCCAAGCCGTCCGGCCTGCACTGGCGCTGGCACCTGTTCTGCGGCCGGCGCAGCTGGATGGAGAGGGCGCGGCGCGAAGGCTGGTACGGTTCCGGCGCCGACTACAATTTCAATCCTATCCTGGGCTGGGGCGACAAGCCGGGAGCATCGATCCCGGAGCTGGCCAGGGCGCTGGCGCAGTTCGACCCGCACGGCCTGGCGCAAGCCCTGGGACGCGATGAAGACCACAGCGCATGGTTTGCCAAGGTATGCGACGCCTTGCTGCCGGATTACGCCTTCAGCCTGGGCTGGAGCGAAGGCCCGATGCCGGACAGCCTGCCGGTGATCCCGGTGCGCAAGAACGTGCCCGAATACAGCGGCCCAGCCCTGCCATGGCCGCCCGGCTGGCAAGGCATGTGGCGCGATACCACGCTGGCGGCGCCGGCAGCGCGCCTGAACAAGCTGATCCTGCCCAGCGGCGCCGGCGACGACGACTGACGATTTACTTCTGCGGCAGCGCGCCCGGATTCAAGACATTCTTGGGCGTGCCGCCGGCGAAATCCAGCACATTCTGGAACGCTGCACGGAAATACAGCTCGTAACCATCCTTCTCGACATAACCCAGGTGCGGCGTGGCCAGCACATTCTCCATCCGCAACAGCGGCGAATCCGGCGGCAGCGGCTCGGTCTCGAATACATCCAGCGCCGCAAAACCAGGCCGGCCCTGCTGCAAGGCCGGCAGCAGCGCGCCGTCGGCGACCAGTTCGGCGCGGCTGGTGTTGACAAAGATGGCGCTGGATTTCATCAAGGCCAGGTCAGCTGCCTCGACGATGCCGCGGGTGGCGTCATTAAGGCGCAGATGCAGCGACAGCACATCGGCTTCGGCAAAGAACTGCTGCTTCGACGCTGCGGCTTCGTAACCGTCTTTTTGCGCCGCGGCCAGGCTGGCATCGCGTCCCCATACCAGCACCCGCATGCCGAACGCCTTGCCGTATCCCGCAACCATGCGGCCGATCTTGCCGTAACCCCAGATCCCCAACGTGCGTCCCTTGAGCGCGGTGCCGATGACATCGTTTTGCGGCAGCGCCGACACCGATTGCCATTGCCCTTGCTGCAAGTTGCTGACATAGCGCGCAATGCGGCGGCTGGCGGCCATGACCAGGGCCCAGGTCAGCTCGGCCGGCGCGGTCGGATCGCCGACGCCTTCGACGATGGCGATGCCGCAGTCGGTAGCTGCTTCGACGTCGATATGGCCGCTCACTTTGCCGGTCTGCGAAATCAGTTTCAGCTTCGGCAGTTTTTGCAGCAGCGCCCTGGAAAAACTGCTGCGTTCGCGTATCAATACCAGCGCTTCAAAATCGGCCAGCCGAATTGCCATCTGGCCAACGCCGCGCGCGGAATTGTTGAACACTTTCACCTCGTGGCCCTCCAACATGTTGAAGCTGTCGAGATGGCGGACGCTGTCCTGATAATCATCGAGTATGGCAATTTTCATAGGAGTCTCTGGCTTTACGGAAAGTAAATGCGTGCAAAAAAGTGGAGGAAAACCGCTGTCACGTAATAAAGCAACAGCATCCGGAAAACGGGAAATACCTTACTACAATAGTTGGTCATTTTCACTACAAATCGGGTGTACAATCGGGCCACTTTTCCCAGGAAAAATGCAGTTTGCCGGACCGGACAAGCAGTATCGACCATGGTGTGCGGCCTACGCCGCTGTAAAACCCGCACGATGCCTGTAAATTTGTAGCTGACAGTAAACCCCGGCCCATTATTTCATTTTTTGCTGCCCGCGGCGATGCACAAAGAGCCCGCAGCAAACGCACCAGAATTCAGCCGACCGACACGGCGCGCCAGGCAGGCGCAGGCCGCTGGCAAAGGAAGGCCAGACGCAGATTTCTTTATTGGTATTGGAGGTAGTTTTCATGAATCAACCCCTTATGGGCGGCATTGCTGCAATCAACGCCCCGGCATACGTCAAGCAGCAGAAACTGATCAACTGGGTAGCTGAAGTCGCCGCCCTGACCAAGCCTGACCGCATCTACTGGTGCGACGGCTCGCAGGCTGAATACGATCGCCTGTGCAGCGACATGGTGGCGGCCGGCACCATGAAAAAACTGAACCAGGAAAAACGCCCGAACAGCTACCTGGCTTGCTCCGATCCGTCGGACGTGGCGCGCGTCGAAGACCGCACTTTCATCTGCTCGGCAAAAGAAGAAGACGCCGGCCCGACCAACAACTGGACCGATCCGGCCGAAATGCGCAAGACGCTGCACGGCCTGTTCGACGGCTGCATGCAAGGCCGCACCATGTATGTGGTGCCGTTTTCGATGGGCCCGCTGGGTTCGCCGATCGCCCATATCGGCGTTGAACTGTCCGATTCGCCGTACGTCGCCGTCAACATGCGCATCATGACCCGCATGGGCAAGGCCGTGTGCGATGTGCTGGGCAGCGACGGCGACTTCGTGCCTTGCGTGCACAGCGTCGGCGCACCGCTGGCGGCCGGCCAGAAAGACGTGGCCTGGCCTTGCAATCCGACCAAGTACATCGTCCACTATCCGGAAACCCGTGAAATCTGGTCTTACGGTTCGGGTTACGGCGGCAACGCGCTGCTCGGCAAGAAATGCTTTGCGCTGCGCATCGCTTCAACCATGGGCCGCGACCAGGGCTGGCTGGCGGAACACATGCTGATCCTCGGCGTCGAATCGCCGGCAGGCAAGAAACACTATGTTGCGGCGGCTTTCCCGTCCGCTTGCGGCAAGACCAATTTCGCCATGCTGATCCCGCCTGCAGGTTTCGAGGGCTGGAAAGTCACTACCATCGGCGACGACATCGCCTGGATCAAGCCGGGCGCCGACGGCCGCCTGTACGCCATCAATCCGGAAGCCGGCTATTTCGGCGTCGCTCCGGGCACCAACAACAAGACCAACTACAACTGCATGGCCTCGCTGCGCGAAAACACCATCTTCACCAACGTCGCCCTGACCGACGATGGCGATGTCTGGTGGGAAGGCATGAGCAGCACGGCGCCTGAGCACCTGATCGACTGGCAGGGCAAGGACTGGACGCCGGCCATCGCCAAGGAAACCGGCGCCAAGGCAGCCCATCCGAATGCGCGCTTCACCGTGGCCGCAACCCAGAATCCGGTCATCGACGCCGCCTGGGACGATCCGGCCGGCGTGCCGATCTCTGCCTTCATTTTCGGCGGCCGCCGCTCCACCACCGTGCCGCTGGTAACCGAAGCCCGCAACTGGGTGGAAGGCGTGTACATGGCAGCCACCATGGGTTCGGAAACCACTGCTGCCGCGGCCGGCCAGCAAGGCGTGGTGCGGCGCGATCCGTTCGCCATGCTGCCGTTCATCGGCTACAACATGAGCGACTATTTCCAGCACTGGCTGACATTGGGCGAGAAGCTGGCGCAGCAAGGCGCTGCCGAACTGCCGAAGATCTTCTGCGTCAACTGGTTCCGCACCGGCGCCGACGGCAAGTTCGTCTGGCCTGGCTTTGGCGACAACATGCGCGTGCTGAACTGGATGCTGGACCGGCTCGACGGCAAGCAGGGCGGCGTCGAGCACCTGTTCGGCGTGACGCCGCGTTACGCCGACCTGAACTGGGAAGGACTGGCGTTCAGCGAAGAACAGTTCGAGCGCATCACCGCGATCGACAAGGCTGCCTGGAAAGCGGAAACCGCGCTGCATACGGAACTGTTCGACAAGCTGAAACATCGTTTGCCGAAGCAGTTGGCCGAGGTCAAGCTGGCGCTGGAGAAGCAGCTGGCCGAGTAAGGTCCGGCTCGCATCGCAAAACAGAACGCCCGCGGCTTGCGGGCGTTTTTTTATGTGCGGGCAAAAAAAATCCCCGCCGGCGCTAAGCCGGCGGGGTGAATCCTTCCATCGCAGGAAAGAGGAGACGTCAGAAATTCAGATGACAGCTGTTACAGGCCGTTCAAACCCATCCAGGCCAGAACGCGCGTGGCCACGGCACGCAGCCATTGCAGCACTGCGAAAGTCGGGAAGCCGTCTTCGTCATGGTAAATGTATTGGTGCATGGCAAACTCCTCGTGGTTAATTGTCGTCAAGCGTGTCATCAGTCGCGGCCGGCCAGCAAGCGCAGCTCGGCCGCCAGGTTAGGCTGGCTGGAGGCATGGTCGTTAGCCATGCGGCGTATCAGTTGCTGCCCTTTGAACTTGCTGCGGGCAATCCGCTGCTCCAGCGATTTGCGCGGCTTGATCAGCATCAATGCTGCGCGCAAGATCCCCATCCAAAGCGGTTTGAAATACACCATCAAGGTCGCCAGCGCTCCCAGGCCCAGCAAAGGCCGCAGTGCGGCGGCAGCGGCAGCAAGCAGGGCCGATGCGTCGAACAAGGCGATTTCAGCTGGCAGGGCAAAAGCGAATAAAGACATTGCGACGACTCTTTCATGGTGATGTTGCATTGCAGTATATTCACTACTTAGCGTGCTATCCAATTCTGATTTTGGATATCAGTTATGTGTTCGACGAATAATGTTCTGATGCGGCTGAAGAATGTCTTCCATGTCGTCGTTAATGCATTATGTGTAAGATAAAGCACGGCGGGCATAAGGCAGTCTGGTGGAGTTTCTACTCAGCAATAGTTGCGTATCTAAGACATAATCCAGATTGATATGCATTTTATGTTGTGGTGCAATATTTTCACCCCACTTGAAATCTGTCATTGCGCTTTCATATAACAGTTATAGAATCTGTGAATGTTGCTTTCAGCTAAATTTGCTGTCGCCATATCCATCTAAAAATAATTAACGATAGATCCAACCATGAGCTTCCTGACGCTTGACCTGAACCTGCTGCGTGTCTTCGACGCCGTCATGACCGAGCAGAACCTGACGCGCGCCGCCAGCCGGCTGGCAATGACCCAGCCGGCGGTGTCGAATGCCTTGAAACGCCTGCGCGACACCCTTAACGACGAGCTACTGATCCGCACCGCGCACGGCGTCAAGCCGACCCAGCATGCAGAAGAATTGTGGCCGGTGGTCAGGCGCGCGCTGACCGACCTGGAAACCGCGATCACGCCGGAGACTTTCGATGTCTCGCGCGCCCACACTACTTTCCAGATGGCGATGGCCGACGCCACCGCAGCGTTATGGCTGCCGGCGCTGGTGCGCACCATCGAGCGCAATGCCCCGCAAATGAATATCCGCATGGTGCCGCTGACCACCCGCGATCCGCGCCAGATGCTGTTGCGCGGCGACGTCGACCTGGCGGTCGGCTTTTTCCCCGGCGTCGCGGCGCAACTGGCCGGCGGCCAGACTACCAGCGCCTCGCCGATCCACCACGAACGGCTGTACACCGGCGAATACGTGTGCGTGATGCACAAGGACCATCCGCTCGCCAGCCAGGTGCTGACCCTGGACAATTACTGCGCCTCGCATCATCTGCTGGTGAGTTTTTCCGGCCGGGCGCACGGCTTGATCGATGAAACCCTGGCGGCGATGGGACGCGAGCGGCGCATCCTGCTGACCGTCAACCAGTTCTTCACTGCCGGCCGGGTGGTCGCCAGTTCCGATTTGCTGACGGTCTTGCCGCGCCACCTGATCGGCGCGACCGGCATGACCGATGTCCTGGTGGCGCGCGAACTGCCGTTCCCGACGCCGGCGGTGCACGTCGACATGCTGTGGCACGAACGGGATGCGCGCAATCCGGCGCATAAATGGCTGCGCGGCCACCTGAGCGAAACCGCGCACGAGAAATTCAGCCTGATCGATCCCGAAGACGAAGACTAATCAATCGCGGGCGGCAGTCTCGCGCTGGAACTGCGACAGCTGCCGGTACTGCTGCTCCAGCAGTTTCGGAATAGCCGCATAGATCGGCCACAGGCGGCGGTACAGCGCGACGTTTTCCGCAATCGGCACGTGGCGGTGGGTAGAACCGACCATGGCGCCGATGACATCCAGCGAATCGACCTTGCCCAGTGCGTACAGGCCGAGCACGGCAGCGCCGAGGCAGGACGATTCGACGCTTTCCGGCACCACCACTTCACGCTCGAAAATATCCGCCATCATTTGCCGCCACAGCGCCGAACGGGCAAAGCCGCCGGTCGCCATCATGTGGGTGGTCGGCCCGATCAGGCCCTCGACCGCCGGCAAGATACTGTACAGGCTGAAAATCACGCCTTCCAGCGCGGCCCGGATCATGTGCGGCTTGCCGTGGTGCGTGGCCAGGCCGAAATAAGAGCCGCGCGCATCGGCGTTCCACAGCGGCGCCCGTTCGCCGGCCAGGTAGGGATGGAACAGCAATCCTTCGGCGCCGGCGCTGACACCCTCGGCGATCTTGGTCAACGCATCGTAAGGATCGAGTCCGGCGGCCTTGGCGGCGGCCGATTCGGCGGTGGCCAGCTCATTGCGTACCCAGTGGAAAATGCTGCCGCCGTTGTTGGTGGGGCCGCCGACCACCCAATGCTTGGCGGTCAGGGCATAACAGAAGGTGCGACCGGAGGGATCGGTCAGCGGCTTGTCGATCACGGTCCGCATCGCTCCCGAGGTGCCGATGGTGACGGCCACCTGGCCAGGGCCGATGGCGTTGACGCCGAGATTGGACAGCACGCCATCGTTGGCGCCGATCACGAACGGCGTCGCCGGCGACAAGCCCAGCTGCTGCGCCATGGCCGGCGCCAGGCCGTTCAGGTGATGGGTGGTCGGCACCAGTTTAGACAATTGCTGCGGGCCGATGCCTAGCAGTTCCAGCGCACCCTGGTCCCAGTCCAGCTGCTGCAGGTTGAACATGCCGGTGGCGGAGGCGATCGAATGGTCGACCAGCCATTCGCCGAACAGGCGGTACAGCACATATTCCTTCATGCCGACAAACCGCGCGGTGCGCGCAAACAACTGCGGCTGGTCGTGGCGCAGCCACATGATCTTGCACAGCGGCGACATCGGGTGGATGGGCGTGCCGGTGCGCAGGTAGATTTCATGGCCGCCCAGTTCGTCGCGGATGCGGTTGGCCCATGCGCCGGCGCGGTTGTCGCCCCAGGTAATGCTGTTGCTCAGCAATTCGCCGTCCGGGCCGACTGCAATCACGCTATGCATGGCGGCGCTGAAGGACACCAGCGCAATCTGCGCGGACTCGACATGGCTGTTGCCGACGGCGTTGCTGATAGCGCTCAGCACGGCTTCGTAAATCTGCTGCGGATCTTGCTCGGCCATGCCCGGCGTGGTGCACAGCAGGGGATATTCCACCGCGTGCTGCGCCACCACTTGTCCCTCGGTGGTGAACAGCACCGCCTTGGTGCTGGTGGTGCCGATATCTACGCCGAGCATGTATTCTGGCTGGTGTTGCATGAACTACCTCGTGATGAAATGAGTAAGCGACTGGTAATGGGCAGCCATCCTGCCTGGACAGCCGTCCGCCGCGCCCGCTTCATTGTAGTACTTGCCGGCGGCGGCGAGTGGCTGCAATAATACACCAGATGTTAGCGCTAACATCGCATCTCTTGACGCAACGGAAAGTGATATTGCAGACTGCTAGTATCCTTACTCCAAGGAAACTATAACAATACGGCATGGCTTGCGTGTAACATTGGTCGCGCTAGCCAAATGAACAAGATTCCATTGCCAGTCACATATCTTTAGGACCAGGCGGAATAATGAGCAGGCTGATGAACAGGCTGCCGCAGCGAGCTAAATGCAAAGAACCCATAAAATGCCATCGTTACCATGACCAGCCCGGAACTCAAGCCACAACGCCATAGCCGCGCCAGCGGCAGGGTAACCATCGTCGACGTTGCGCGCCTGGCGCGGGTCAGCCCGATGACTGTGTCGCGCGCCCTGAAAACCCCCGCGCTGGTGCAGCTGGAAGCGCGCGACCGGATTGCGGCGGCGATCAAGCAGCTCGGTTATGTGCCGAACCAGGCCGCCAGCACGCTGGCCTCGGCCAAATCGCAGGTGATCGGCGTGATCGTGCCATCGCTCAGCAACTCGGTGTTCGTGGATACGCTGACCGGCATCCGCGACAGCCTGAACCAGCACGGCTACAAATTCCTGATCGGCGAAAGCAGCTATTCGCCGGACAAGGAAAGCCAGCTGATCAGCACGTACCTGGCGCATGCGCCGGACGGCTTTTTGCTGAGCGGCATAGAACAGCAGGATGCGCTGCGCGAACAGCTGGCAACGCACAATGTGCCGGCCGTGCGCATGTTCGACCTGAATCCCGGAAACAGCGAGGTCACGGTTGGTTTTTCGCATGAAGAAGCGGGTTACAGCATCGCCCGCCACCTGATCGCGCGCGGCTACCGCCAGCCCGGCTTTCTCGGCGCCCAGCTCGATCCCCGCATGATGAAACGCCGGCACGGCTTTCGCAAGGCATTGTCGGAAGCAGGCATGAACCCTGAGGTGGAAGTGTTGACGCCGGTGCCGTCGACGGTAGAACTCGGCACCAAGATGCTGGGCCAGATCCTGCAGCAGGCGCCGGCTTGCGATGCCGTGTTTTGCTGCAACGACGACTTGGCGCTTGGAGTCTTGTTCGAGTGCCAGCGGCGCGGCCTGTCGGTGCCGGGCCAGATGGCGATCGCAGGGTTCAACGATTTGCCGTGGTCAGCCTTCGCCAATCCCGGCATCACCACGATAGTCACGCCGCGTTACGACATCGGCTTTACCGCCGCCCAGTTACTGATCAAGCTGCTCAGGCACGAACCGCTGGAAACAACCAGCGTCGACCTCGGCTTCAAGCTGGCGATACGCAGCAGCACCTGAGCAGCAAACAGGACTCCGATCAATGCAGATCCGGCAAAGCCTTGGTACGTTCAATTCGCACAGCCTGCAATTCGCTCGGATCCAGCGCCAGCAATGACAGGATTGTCGGGGCAATCTGCGTTGTCTCGACATGATCGTCATTCGATTGGCGGGCGATGCCGGCCCCCCATACCACGATAGGAACATGTCTATCCTGATGCGCGTTGCCGCCATGCTCGGCGATCTTGGACAGCTTGCCGCCGGCCCAGACGACTCCTTGCTGCGCGATACCGACTACATCGGGAACGCGTTCATCGCCACGCCTGGTGCCGAATAAATCTTCAGCCTCTTCTCCGGCATAGATTCTTGTGACGCCAGCTTGCGTAAATGGCTTGGAGATGCTGTTGCCCAAAGCATCCGAGCCGATGCCGGCGCCCGAATAAGCAAGCAGGAAATTCTTCGCAAAGCGCGTTGCTTTAGCCGAGCGGTCGGTGAGCCACATCAGGATGCCGTCGTCATCGATTGCATGGGCAACCAGATGGGTTTGGCTGGGGTCTTTGCAGCCCGCACTATTGTTTTCCCAAGCGCAGTTCAATGCGTCAATCATGTCGCCGTCATTGATGATCGTCAGCGCCGTGCGGTTTTGCGGTGATTGGCCATGTTTTGCGGAGAGCACCACCACCGTTTTGCGGAGATCAAGCGCGCTGATGATGGCCTTGAGCTGGCCGTCCACAAAAGTTAATGCGCTTTGCAATACCGGCCCTGGCACCGCGCCATTCAAGGTGTAGCCGCCCAGGCCGTTGGTCATGATGGTGCTGGGATTTTCCGGGTCGATGTAGTAGTTCGATTTGTTGAGTTTCTGCGCGGTGGAGACAGCCTGGAAGTTCATGCCGAAAATGGCGGGAACGCCCAGCGAGTTATTGCCGGCGTGATCCAAGCCCTTGGCCCAATTCACGACGGCCTTTACTTTGAAGGCATCGTATTTTTGGGTATTGGCGTTGTCCTTGGTCCAGTCGTCGCCGGGACCGGCAGGTGCTGACGGATCGGTGACTGAACTGTTGATTTCAGGTGCGAACAAGTCGTCGATTCCCTTGCCGGACGGGCCATTGAGAATGTCATATGCCGCGTGCTTGTCCGACCATGCTGTACGCAAATGATGCTGCTTCGCTACTTCAAAAATCGTGTTCACTTGAAGATACTGATGCGGATACACCGGCAAACATGTTTTGGGATCTACCGGCAATGTTTTCGGATCCAGCAAATCTTGTGCATGGCCAGTCAGCTGAGATATTTTTGTGAAGTCGGAATACAACCCGGGAATCTGCTGGCCGCTGTCCAAGCGGTTCATGTCCTTTGCGCTGACTTCCGCGTAGTAAACTTCCGCCCCCGGTTTCGCTCCCGCGCAGCTGGTTGTTCCCGCAGGCAGCAGCCCTCGGCTGTAGGCGTCATCGTAATAGATACCCGTGGTTTTTGGATTGCCGCCAGTGAGCTGGCCGACCATGCCTGGAAATGAATCCGAAGGGAAGGGGGTTCTGGCGTTGGTATAGCTGGCGCCTTCACGCACCATGCGCGCGAGGGTGGATTGCGGATACGCGGTAACAAACCAGTCAAGGTCGGCTTGGTGCATGCCGTCGACTGAAATGAGTAGGACATGCTTGGCTGGCTGTTTTTTTGCATCCGTTTCGTCGGCATGGCTCAACGTCGCCGCACTTGCGAAGAAAGAAAGCATCAGCGCCAAGGTGATTTTTTTCGAGGTTTGCATAGTTATTTTCCTATAGGGAGGATAGTGAAAAAAACTGGAATGAAGAAACTCGACGTCAAGCATAAGCCTCGTATGTGACCGGACAATTACGTACGGCAATATTTTCGAATGCTTGTCAAAGGCGCATGCAGCCGTGTTGCAGATGTGTTTTTGAAATAAAAAAGGGCCGTAAAAAAAAGAAGCAGAGTCAAATATCCACCGGGGAAAATTCAACTCTGCTTCTTTTATTCCAGCAGGCAGGAACCATGCGGCGAGCGCTGGCGGCCTGGGCCGATTCTTAGCGAATCGGCAGCTTTGTAGTGTGCTTGACCTCTTCCATCACCGCGTAAGTATGCGTCTCGCGCACGCCCTTGAGCTGCAGCAGCGACTTGCCGAGAAACTCGCGGTAGGCGTTCATGTCCTTGACGCGCGCCTTGACCAGGTAATCGAAACCGCCGGCCACCATGTGGCACTCCAGTACCTCGGGGATGATCTGCACGCTCTGGCTGAACGCCTCGAAAACTTCCGGCGTGGTGCGGTCCAGCACCACTTCGATAAACACCAGCAGGGCGACGTCCAGCAACTGCGGATTGAGCTGGGCGGTGTAATGCAGGATATAACCGGCTTCCTGCAGTTTGCGCACGCGCTCCAGGCAAGCGGCGGGTGACAAGTTGACGCGAGCAGACAGATCGACATTGCTGATACGACCATCGTTCTGCAGTTCGGCCAGGATTTTCTTACTAATCTTGTCAAGCATGCACTATCTTCCGAAAAATTTTATTCGGTTAAATTTTCTCACCAATAACAAAATTTTGATAGCGGCCATTATTACCAGAATTAATCCATGCCGATGCCGCCTACAATCGAACAACTTCACTTTCCTGAACAATTAAACACGTCGTCGTGAATAATGCTCTCCGGAAATTAACAAAGCCAATATCCTCACCGAGACAACCGCCATGCCGCCGCTACAGCCGTCATCCCAGCCAGACACTACTTCTCCCGCCATGTTCAGCCCCGCATTTACCGTCTTCCACCAGGAAGTCATGACCGGCCCGACGCCATTGCGCGCCGCCATCACCGCCGCTTACCGGCGCGATGAAATCCTGGCCGTGCAATGGCTGCTGGCGCAGGTGCAGACCAGCGCCGGCTCGTATGCCGCCAGCCAGGCGCTGGCGCGCAAGCTGGTGCAGGCGGTGCGCGAAAAACGCACGCGCGCCTCAGGCGTCGATGCCTTGATGCATGAATTTTCGCTGTCGTCGGAAGAAGGCGTGGCGCTGATGTGCCTGGCCGAAGCGCTGTTGCGCATCCCCGATCACCAGACCGCCGACCGCCTGATCGCCGACAAGATCAGCAAGGGCGACTGGGGCAGCCACCTGGGCGAATCGCCGTCGCTGTTCGTCAATGCCGCTACCTGGGGTTTGCTGATCACCGGCAAGCTGGTCGCCACCAACAGCGAACGCGGACTGGGTTCGGCGCTCACCAAGCTGATCGGGCGCGGCGGCGAGCCGCTGATCCGCAAGGGCGTCGATGTCGCCATGCGCATGCTGGGCAACCAGTTCGTCACCGGCCAGACCATCGCCGAAGCGCTCAGCAACAGCCGCGACAATGAAAAACGCGGCTATCGCTATTCCTACGACATGCTGGGCGAAGCGGCGTTAACCGAAGAAGATGCGGCCGCCTATTACCGCTCGTATGAAGACGCCATCCATGCCATCGGCAAGGCATCGAACGGCCGCGGCATCAAGCAAGGGCCGGGCATCTCGGTCAAGCTGTCAGCGTTGCACCCGCGTTATTCGCGCGCGCAACGCCAGCGCACCATGGAAGAGTTGCTGCCGCGCCTGAAACAGCTGCTGCTGCTGGCCAAGCAATACGACATCGGCCTCAACATCGACGCCGAAGAAGCCGATCGCCTGGAACTGTCGCTGGACCTGATGGAAGCACTGGCGTTCGACGCCGACCTGGCCGGCTTCGAGGGCATCGGTTTTGTGGTGCAGGGCTACCAGAAACGCTGTCCTTTCGTGATCGACTACCTGGTCGACCTGGCGCGCCGCAGCGGCCGCAAGTTCATGGTGCGGCTGGTCAAGGGCGCGTATTGGGATTCCGAAATCAAGCGCGCGCAAGTCGACGGCCTGCCTGGCTTCCCGGTCTATACGCGCAAGGTGTATACCGACGTTTCCTACCTGACCTGCGCCCAGAAACTGCTGGCGTCCACCGATGTCATCTATCCGCAGTTCGCCACGCATAACGCGCATACGTTGGCGACCATCTATAGCTGGGCGCAAGAAAAAAACATCACTGATTATGAATTCCAGTGCCTGCACGGCATGGGCGAAACCCTGTACGACCAAGTGGTCGGCAAGGACATGCTGGACAAGCCTTGCCGGATCTATGCGCCGGTCGGTTCGCACCAGACGCTGCTGGCTTACCTGGTGCGGCGCCTGCTGGAAAACGGCGCCAATTCTTCGTTCGTAAACCAGATCGTCGATGAGAGCGTGACCATCGATTCACTCATCGCCGATCCGCTGCAAGCCGCGCAACAGCTCGGCGGCGAGCCGCATCCGCAGATTGCCCTGCCGCCGGCCATGTACGGCGCGGAGCGCAAGAATTCGGCTGGCCTTGACTTGAGCAACGAGGAAGTACTGCGCGAGATCGACAACGCCTTCAGCGTATTCGGCAAGCAGCAGTGGCACGCAACGCCAATGCTCGCCGAACCGAAAACCTACAGCCAGGCCGCGCGTCCGGTATTGAATCCGGCCGACCAGCGCGACGTGGTGGGCAGTGTCGTCGAAGCCAGCGTGGCCGATGTCGACAAAGCCTTGCATGCCGCCAGCGTCTACGCCATGGACTGGCAAACCCTGCCGCCGGCGGAACGCGCCGACAAGCTGGAACGCGCCGCAGCCCTGTTTGAAGTCCATCAGCTGGAACTGATCGCACTGGCAATCCGCGAAGCAGGGAAGTCATTGCCGAACGCCATCGCCGAAGTGCGCGAAGCGGTCGATTTCCTGCGTTACTACGCAGCGCAGGTGCGGCATGTCCAGAATGCCTTGGCGCTGGGGCCGGTGGTATGCATCAGCCCGTGGAATTTCCCGCTGGCGATTTTCATCGGCGAGGTCAGCGCTGCGCTGGCCGCCGGCAACGTGGTGCTGGCGAAGCCGGCGGAGCAGACGCCGCTGATCGCAGCGCGCGCGGTGCAATTGCTGCACGAGGCCGGCGTGCCGCAGGCAGCATTGCAATTCCTGCCGGGCCAGGGCGACACCGTCGGCGCCGCGCTGACCGCCGATGCGCGCGTCAAGGGCGTGATCTTCACCGGTTCGACCGAGGTCGCGCAGATCATCAACCGCACCTTGGCCAAGCGTTCGCTGGCAGAGTCGGTGGACTTGCCGCTGATCGCTGAAACCGGCGGCCAGAATGCCCTGATCGTCGATTCCAGCGCGCTGCCGGAACAAGTGGTGCAAGACGTGCTGAATTCCGCCTTCGACAGCGCCGGCCAGCGCTGTTCCGCCTTGCGCGTGCTGTGCCTGCAAAACGATATCGCCGACCGCACCCTGCATATGCTGAAGGGCGCGATGCAGGAACTGCGGATCGGCAATCCGGACCGCCTGGCTACCGACATCGGTCCGGTGATCGACGCCGATGCACAAGGCCAGCTGCTGGCGCATATCGAAAAGATGCGCGCCACGGCGAAAGATTTCTACCAGCTGCCGCTGCCGGCCGAGCAAAGCAACGGCACCTTCGTTGCCCCGACGCTGATCGAAATCGGTTCCATGTCGGAGCTGAAACGCGAAGTATTCGGCCCGGTGCTGCATGTGCTGCGTTATGCGCGCAATGAGCTGCCGCAACTGATCGACGCCATCAACGGCAGCGGTTACGGCCTGACCCTGGGCATCCACTCGCGCATCGACGAAACCATCGATTTCATCGTCGCTCACGCTCATGTCGGCAATATCTATGTCAATCGCAATATCGTCGGCGCGGTGGTCGGCGTGCAGCCGTTTGGCGGCGAAGGAAAATCCGGCACAGGGCCGAAAGCCGGCGGACCTTTGTACCTGAAACGCCTGCAGCGCAATCCCGCGGTGTCGCTGGGAGCGCACACGATCCATGCGCCGAATCCGGAAGCTGAGAACGCCACCCCGGTGCTGCAAGCCTTGCTGAGCTGGGCCAGGACGCATGGCCATCAACGCATCGCGGCGCTGGGCGAGGAATACATGCACGCCAGCTGGCTCGGCACTTCGCTGGTGCTGCCGGGTCCGACCGGCGAACGCAACAGCCTGTCGTTTGCGCCGCGCGGCGCGATCCTGTGCAGCGCGGATAACGTCGGCGCCATGCTGAACCAGCTGGCGGCGGTGTTCGCTACCGGCAACCTGCCGGTGGTCGAAGCCAGTTCGTCCGCCATGATTCCGGAAGGTTTGCCGCGCGCGGTGCGCGCCGCGATCCGCGTGGTCGACCAGCTTGCCGGCAACGACCACGCCAGGCGCTTGCAGCTGGCCCTGGTCGACGGCGCCGGCACCGCGCGCCTGCGTCCTTTGCTGACGGCGCTCGGAGAACAAAGCGGGGCGCTGGTGCCTTTGCTGGAAACGTCGGAATACGCTTCGATTCCCTTGTGGCGCCTGCTGGCCGAACGTGCGGTTTGCGTCAACACCACGGCCGCCGGCGGCAACGCCAGCCTGATGACCTTGCAAGCTTAAGCACAGCAAACCCGACAGCGTCCGCTGTAAATGAAAAGGCTGGCTGAACCCTGTGTTCAGCCAGCCTTTTTTATTGCGCCGTGATGCTTGCCGCGGCTCGCCTTAACGGCATTTTTGCGATGCACTCATTTGTGTTCGTCATCCTTTTTTTGCGGATGGACATTGTTGGCATGAGGCTGCTCGTGATTTTGCTGAGGCGGATGCTGGACCTGCGGTTGTGGCGGCTGTGGCCGTGGCTGCTGCATTTGCGGCTGAGGCTGAGGCTGAGGTTGCGGTCGCGGTTGCTGCACCTGAGGTTGTGGTGGCTGTGGCCGTGGCTGCTGTACCTCTGGCCGTGGTTGCTGTGCCTGCGGCTGTGCTTGCGGCCGCCATTCCGGCCGGTTCGGTTCCTGATGTATCTGCTGGGCAGGGTGCTGGGCCTGTTCCGGCTGCCGGTTGGGCAGGTTTTGCGGCTGAGGCTGGGGTTGGAATTGCGGCTGCGGCGTCGGCTGCGGTCTTGCCGCTTCCGGCGCGGCAGGGCGATTGGCGTTGGGTCGCGGCACATTGCCGTTGAAAGGATTCTTGTGCAGGTTCACAGGGCTTTCTGCTTCCAGGTTCCTCGGCTGGACCGGATGCCGGTTCTGCGCGTTTTGCTGTAGCTGGTTCGGCACCGGGTTCTGTCCCGGCTGACCGGCAGCCGGATGTCCCGGTTCGCCGGCCTGCGGCTGGCCTGGAGCGGGCCGGATGAATCCCGGGCGCGCCAGTTGATTGGCGTTAGGCACGGCGCCGTTGGCTTGCGGCGGGACCTTGCCGAAGTCGGGCCGGCTCATGTGGCTGAAATCCGGCTGGCCATGATTCTGCCGCGGATTGCCGGCAAATGGCGCGGCATTCTGGTTCGGACGCTGCTGCGCTTGCGGCTGCGGCTGTGCAGGATTCGCTTGCACTGCCGGATTCGGCCGCTGCGCATTGAAGAAATTGGCCGCGCCGCCGCCCGGCTGGCCGGGGGGGCGCCCGCCGTTGGCCACGGCAGGATTGTTGTTGCCGGGGCCGCCAAAATTATTGCGCGTGTTGGTGATCGTGTTGTTGTTATTCACCGTACTGTTGTTGTAGGTGTTGTTGTAGTTGTTGGTCACGCGGTTGACGATAGTCGTGGAGCGCGACACATAGGTATTGTTGTTATACACAACCGCAGGCCGATGCCAGCCATGATCGCGGTCGCCATCGCCGCGCCAGTTGCCGCCGCCGCCTTCGCCGCCCCAGTGCACACCCCAGGAATTCCAGCCCCAGTCGTGATGGCTGATCACCGCACCGACCGCAATGCCGAGGCCGAAGGTAATCACGCCGGCAGTCACTATCTCGCCAGGCGGGTAATAGGGAGCAGGAGGTTCGTAGGCATAGCCGGGATAGACCGGCAGCGGCTGGCCATAGACCACGCCGGGGTTGTAGGCCGGCACGTACACCACGTCAGGCTCGGCCGGTTCGATCACGATGGTTTCCGGCGGCGGCGGGATCATTTCCGGTCCGGCGTAGACCAGCGGCTCGCCGGGCGGCGGTGCATAGTCGCTGGGCGGAGCCGGCTGCACGCGCGGCCGTACGGCGATCCGCTGCTGCCTGGTGTCCTTCAGGTTGCCGCTGCTGGCGGCGCGCTGGCGCATTACCTGGATCGCGTTCATGACATCGGTCGGATCGTTGACATACGCGTCGCCAAGGGCCGAAGTCCACGGAATGTTGCGCGCCATCTGGTCCAGCACGCTGGGAAACTGCGTCAAGCCTTTTACGCTGACGTCCCAGGGCTGCTGGTTGGCTGCGTCCTGCAGCTGGGCGCCCTTCAAGTTCTTGTTTTGCGCCAGCCAGTTGTCGGCAGCGGTGATCTGGTCGGGATAGCTGGATGCCGCCAGTACTTGCGCCACCAGCTTGTCGGGAAACAGGGCGATCGGCCCGACCAGCTGATACAGCTGGTCCGCGGTTGGCGGCACATAGGCCGGAGCCGCCTGCGCTTGCGGCGCCTGCGGCGCGGCCGTGGCAGGCGCAGCGTCGGGCTTTTTGTCGCAGGCTGCCAGCGGCAGCACCGCTACGCAGACGCTCAGCATCAGCGACATCGAAGTATTTTTATTATTGCTCATTTTTTGCTCCAGACTACGAGGAATGGACGGTAGTTACACGCTAGCACGGCAACTTGGCTACGCAACACCGGGTTACAAACGCTTGCATGTCTCACACAAATGCAGGAGGTCAGTCTCTAGATAACGTCTCATCACCGGGTCTCGATGACATACACTCTCATCAGTTTATTATTGGTAGAGCGGCAAGCACGGCAATCTAGACACTTGTCAAATTGAACTTTTTCATCGCGACTTACCTCACAACCTTATGACTGCCTCTACATTTCCCTCGCTGCGGCGCCCGGTTCGATGGCTGTTATGGTCGATTGCGGCATTGATTGCTTTGATCGCCCTCTGCGTGGCGCTGCTGCTCACATTCGACTGGAACCGCGCCAAGCCGTGGTTGAACCAGCGGGTCAGCGAGGCCACCGGACGCAATTTCGCGATCCGCGGCGACCTGGTGCTTACCTGGCAAAAATCGCAGGCCGACCTCGACAGCTGGCGCCGCTGGGTGCCCTGGCCGCGCCTGAGCGCCAAGGACATCGTGCTGGACAATCCCGACTGGGCCAAGACCGGCCCGCACATGGCGGAGATCGGCCAGCTGACGTTTTCATTGAGTCCTTTGCCCTTGCTCGCGCACCGCATCGTGATACCGTCGCTGGAGCTCGATACGCCAAGCATCGCGCTGGAACGCAAGCCGGATGGCGACAATAACTGGACGTTCAAATCCAGCGGACCGTCAGCCTGGCAGCTGGAACTGCAAAAGCTGGCCCTGGCGAAAGGCACGGTGAGGTTGCTGGACCCCATCAGCAAGCTCAATATCAAGGCTGACATAGACAGCTTGCCGGCAGCCAGCGCCGAAGGTTACGGCATCGGCTGGAAGGTCGGCGGCACGTTCAACAAGGCTGCCGTCAGCGGCAGCGGCAAAGCCGGCGCGGTGCTGTCGCTGCAAAATTCCACCACGCCCTATCCGCTGCAGGCCAGCGTCAATATCGGCAAGACCGCGATTGCCATCCAGGGCACGCTGACCAAGCCGAGCGACCTGGCGGCGCTGGACTTGCGTTTGAAACTGTCGGGCGCCAGCATGTCGAACCTGTATCCGCTGACCGGCATCGTGCTGCCGGCGACGCCGCCGTTCGCCACCGAAGGGCGGCTGGTCGGCAAGCTCAACAGCGCCGGCGGCGACTGGACCTACGATAAATTCAGCGGCCGCGTCGGCTCCAGCGACTTGTCCGGCACGCTGGAATACATCGCGCAGAAACCACGGTCTTTGCTGAAAGGCTCGCTGCTGTCCAACCAGCTCAAGCTGCAGGACCTGGCGCCGCTGATCGGCGCCGATTCGAACGCCAGCAAGGCCAATCGTGGCGACGGCGTGGCGCAGCCGAGCAACAAGGTGCTGCCGGTGGAGCAGTTCGATACCGCGCGCTGGGGCAGCATCGATGCCGACGTCAAATTCACCGGCCGCAAGATTATCCGCGACAAGGACCTGCCGATCCAGGACCTGGTCGCCGACCTGCACTTGAAGGACAGTGTGCTGTCGTTGACGCCGTTGAACTTTGGCGTGGCTGGCGGCAACCTGGTTTCCAACATCAAGCTCGACGGCAGCAACAAGCTGATCAAGGCGGAAATGAAAATCTCGGCGCGCCACCTGAAAATCAAGCAGCTGTTCCCGACGCTGGCGTCGGCCCAGGCCAGCCTGGGTGAAATAAACGGCGACGCCTCTCTGTCCGCTGTCGGCAACTCGGTGGCCAGCCTGCTGGCCAGCTCGAACGGCGAACTGAAAACCCTGATCAACCAAGGCACCATCAGCAAGTTCTTGCTGGAGGCGGCTGGCCTGAACATCGGCAATGTGGTGATTTCCAAGCTGTTCGGCGACAAGCAGGTGAAGCTCAATTGCCTGGCCAGCGATTTTGCCGTGACCAACGGCGTGATGGACGCCCGCACCTTCGTGATGGATACCGACGACGCCATCATCAATGTCGAAGGCCAGGTCAATCTCGCCCAGGAGTCGCTGGCGCTGACCATCAATCCGAAGACCAAGGGCTTGCGCATCTTCTCGCTCAGGTCGCCGCTGCACGTCACAGGCAGCTTCAAGAACCCGGACGTAGGGGTGGACAAGGGTGTGCTGGCCTTGAAGGCTGGCGGTGCGATTGCGCTCGGCGTACTGGCTCCGGTGGCGGCAGTGCTGCCATTGATCAATATCAGCCCGGACCAGCAGAGCGATTGCGCCGGCCTGCTGGCGCTGGCCAAGGAAAAGCCGGTGGCGCCGCCGCCCGGCAAGACGCTGCGTCCAAAGAAAACGCACTAGCCTTCATTTTCCTGCCGGATACGGCCGGACCGCCTGGTCCGGCCCGTAATTTCAATTGATCCCACCATTCAGGCGACCCCGTCTAGGCGATCCCGTCTAGGCGACCCCATCAAATACCGCGTCATCCGGCCCGACATAGTGCGGTGAGCGCCAGCTGACGTCGCGCATCGAATGCTGCACCTGGTTTTCCACGCCTAGCAGGGTGGCGAAAATCGCCATCCTCACCGGAATGCCGTTGTCGGTCTGGCGGAAGATCGCCAGGCGCGGATCGTGGTTGAGATCCGTGCTCAGGTCGTTGGCGCCCGGCCTGCCATCGCGCGGCAGGGGATGCATGACGATGGTGCCGGCGCCGCAGGTGGCGTCGATCAGCGCCTGGTTGATCTGGAAATCGGGGGCGTAGCCTTCTATCGCTTCGTCGGCGAAGCGTTCTTTCTGGATCCGGGTTGCGTACACGATGTCAGCCCCCTTCAATCCCTGCGCCAGCGAGGCCGATTGCTCCACCGTGTGGCCGCCGCGGGCGATGCGTTCCAGGATATGGGCCGGCATCTCCAGCGTCGGCGGCGCCACCAGGGTGAACCTGAGGCCGCGATACAGGGCCAGCAGCTTGATCAGCGAATGCACGGTGCGGCCGTACTTCAGGTCGCCGACCATGACGATATGGGCGCCGTCGACCAGTTTCCCCAGGCGCGAGAACTCACGCTGTATGGTGTACAGGTCGAGGATAGCCTGGCTCGGGTGTTCGCCCGGCCCGTCGCCGCCGTTGATCACCGGGATATTCGTGGCGCGGGCGAATTCGTCCACCGCTCCCTGTTCCGGATGCCTGACTACCAGCGCATCGGCATAACCGCTGATGACGCGGCTGGTGTCGTAGATCGACTCGCCCTTGGTCATCGAAGAGAAGGTAAAGCCGGTGGTGTCGCACACCGAGCCTCCCAGTCGGCAAAAAGCCGCGCCAAAGCTGATACGCGTGCGCGTGCTGGCTTCAAAGAACAAATTGGCTAGCACCGCCCCCTCGAGGATGCGCGAGACCTTCTGGCGCCTTGCAATGGGCTGCATGATGTCTGTCACGCGGAACAGCTGCTCCAGTGAATCGCGTGAGAACTGGTCGACCGACAGCAGCTGGGGCCTGCCGTTATAAGAAATCTGCTCGCGGAGCGGCGCATCTGTTTTATTGACATATACGCTCTGCGTTGAAGCAGATTTAAGCAATTCGGCAGCCAGGATTTCGCCGACAAATTTGCTGACAATGTCCGGCATGACCCTGAATTCGCTGGACGTTTCCGGAAGCAGCCAGGTGTCCAACGCACGCTTGCGAATGCCGATGCGGTCGGAAAAATTGTCCCGGGTCAGGTTCAGGCGACGCATGGCGTCGCGCAGGAAAGTTTGTTGATCACTCATTCTCGCCACCTTTATATACGCTAAGCGTACATTAAAGGTTTGGATTTATCCTGTCCAGGCTTTTTTCCTTCTTTCATGCTGCCCATTATTTAGGCAAGAGAAAATTTTTCTTGAAAACAGGTTCAAGAGGCTCAAAAACCCAGGCAAACAGCCCGATTTTCGGATTTTGTGGATAAAGCTGTGGATATCGTGTTTTTTAATTGTGGATATCTGAGATAGTTTTCCACAGCCATCTTTTTATCCAAGAACTATTCTTTTGCGATACACCGATTACTCAGGCTTTATCCAATCCATAAGTACTTGAATGAATGGTCAAATAGGCAGTTACCCACAGAAAAGCAGTTAGTTAACTACTACTACTATTTATATATATAAATCTTTAAATACAAAACCGAAAAACCTTTTCTTTTGAAGTTGCTTTTAAAAAAATATTTAACAAAAAGAAATAAAAACAGCTTTTTTTCAAAAACCTTCTTTTCTTGATTCAAAAAATGCATCTATTTCAACGGTAGAAAAGAAGAGATCCAGAACGAGGGTTGTGGATAAGTCTTTGGATAACTAGTGGAATCCAATGTGAATAAACCAGGACAAGCGTCAGGCCGTCATTTTTATCCAAGAAATGTTCTTTCCAGATACAAGGTTTACTCAGCATTTATCCAAGCCGTAAGTTATTGAATGAATAGTCAAATTCATAGTTATCCACAGAAAAGCAGGTGGTTAACTACTACTACTATTTATATATATAAATCTTTAAATACAAAGCTGAAGAAGCTGGATTTGCAAAAAGGACGAGTTTTCTTCTCTAAAAGATGCTTTTGAAGCATCAGTTTTTCCAGATTGACTGCAATATCGCAAAAATTGCAGCGATGACCGGTTCGTCCTTGCGTTTTTCCAGGGTGATAAACGAAAGTTCGGTGGATAAATTGACCGTATCGGAAATCACCAACCCGTGGGCATGTGCTTCACGTAATGCAATTGACTCCCGCACCAGAGACAAGCCGACTCCGGATTTCACCAGGTCAAGCATCGAAGGTTCCTGGTCGACCAGCGCAACTTTGTTTGGCGTGACTTTGTATTGAGCAAAAGTTTTGCTGAGTAAACGATGATGGGCTGACTCGGGTGGAGCCCAGATCCAGGGCAGTTTGGCCAAAGCCGGCCAGTCTTTTCCGGAAACCCGGCTTTTCCAGCCGGATGGTGCAAGCACGCAGTAAGTAAATTGTGTCAGTGTGAGCCGGTGAAAGTTTTTGTTGGGCGTACCGAGGTAATAACCGACATCGAGATGGCCGGATTTGATTTGCTGTAGTACATCGCCAGACATGCTGTGCTGCAACTGTGTAGAAAGCTGGGGATAACTTTCCACCAGGCGCTGCAGGAAAGCGCCCAGCCGGATGAATTCAGGATCGAGAATGGTGCCGATCGCCAGTTTTCCGCTCAGGATTTCCGAGCTGTCCGAGTGCAGGCTTTCTGCCTGCTGGCGCATTTCGGCCATGGCGGCGATTGCGCGTTCGGCAAATGGCAGCAACTTGATGCCTTCGTCGGTCAAAGCCATGCCGCTGGGGATGCGCGTAAACAGTTGCAGGTTCAGGCTGGCCTGCAGCGACTTGATTTGCAGGCTGACCGCTGGTTGCGTGACGTGCAGGAGTTCGGCTGCGCGTGTCAGGTTGCCCTCCCTGGCGACGGTGAGGAAGGCGCGAAGCTGGGTAATGTCCATGTGCGTAATCTTTAATCAGGATGGTTTTATTATTAGTATTGCTTATATTGATATTGATCATAACTCATTGGATTGTTGGCAAAGCTAGCGATATTCTGGGAAAACGCTAACCGAACCCGGTTTTACCAAAAGGAATCCTTATGACTACCGAATTCAATTCGACGCCCAGCCCGACTCCGCTCATTCAACATTACATCAACGGCAAGCTGACAGAATCCGCCAGCGGCCGTTTGCAAGACGTGTTCAACCCGGCCACCGGCGCGGTTTCGGCCAGGGTTGTGCTGGGCAGCGTGGAAGAAGTCAACGCCGCGGTTGCCGCCGCATCTGCAGCTGCGCCGGCATGGGCTGATACCGCACCGCTGAAGCGTGCGCGGGTGATGTTCAGGTTCAAGGAATTGATGGAGCAGCATCACGATGCGCTGGCGGCGGCGATTACGCGGGAACACGGCAAGGTGTTTTCCGATGCCAAGGGCGAAGTGACGCGCGGCCTGGAAATCGTCGAATTTGCTTGCGGTGTTCCGCATCTGCTGAAGACGCAATTTACCGACAATATCGGCGGCGGCATCGATAACTGGAACCTGCGCCAGCCGCTGGGCGTCACCGCCGGCATCACGCCATTCAATTTTCCGGTAATGGTGCCGTTGTGGATGGCGCCGATGGCGATTGCGACCGGCAACACATTTATCCTCAAGCCTTCCGAGCGCGATCCGTCGCCGTCGTTGATGATGGCTGACTTGTTCCGCCAGGCCGGTTTGCCGGATGGCGTATTCAATGTGGTGCAAGGCGACAAGCTGGCAGTGGATACCTTGTTGCAGCATCCCGATGTGAAGGCGGTGTCGTTCGTCGGATCTACGCCTATCGCGGAATATATTTACCAGGAGGGCGCCAAGCGCAAAGGCGTTTATCCACTGAGAGTACAGGCGCTGGGAGGCGCCAAGAATCACCTGGTGGTAATGCCGGACGCCGACCTGGACCAGGCGGTGGATGCGTTGATGGGTGCTGCTTACGGCTCGGCCGGGGAACGCTGCATGGCGATATCGGTGGCGGTGGCCGTCGGCAATGTCGCCGACAAATTGATAGAAGCGCTGATTCCGCGCGTGAAAGCGCTGAAGATCAAGAACGGCATGGAAGCCGATGCGGAAATGGGGCCGGTGGTCAGCGCCGTGCACAAGGAAAAGATCGAAGCTTATATCGAAGGCGGCGTTGCTGCCGGCGCCAGGCTGCTGGTCGATGGCCGGGGCCTGAAAGTTGCGGGACTGGAGCAGGGATTTTTCCTTGGCGGATCGTTGTTCGACCAGGTGACGCCGGAAATGAAAATCTACCAGGAAGAGATTTTCGGACCGGTTCTTTGCATCGTCCGGGTGCCTGATTTTGCTGCTGCCGTGAGCCTGGTCAATGCCCACGAATTCGGCAACGGCGTAGCGCTGTTCACCTCGGACGGCAATACCGCGCGCGAGTTTTCGCGGCGCATCGAGGTCGGCATGGTCGGCATCAACGTACCGATTCCGGTGCCGATGGCGTGGCACTCCTTCGGCGGATGGAAGCGCTCGCTGTTTGGCGATACGCATGCATACGGAGAAGAAGGAGTGCGGTTTTATACGCGCTATAAATCGATCATGCAGCGCTGGCCGCAGACCATTTCAAAAGGCGCGGAATTCACCATGCCGGTCGCTAAATAAATGGTGTAAATAATTATTTTAAAAACGGTATAAATAATATTCATGTTCTATACAGATCTCGTTCTGTGATGTTTCATTTTTTTGAGAAGCGCAGAATGGGATTTTGAGAATCAGGCGGCAAAGCAGGTTTGCACAAGACAAAAAAACAGAAAGAGACGCATGGAATCAGCAGGCAAGTACGACTACATCATCATCGGTGCGGGGACCGCCGGCTGCGTGCTGGCGAATCGTTTGACACAGGACGGTTCGGTTAAGGTATTGCTGATAGAAGCAGGCGCCAAGGACGATTACATCTGGATCCATATCCCTGTCGGCTACCTGTATTGCATCAACAATCCGCGTACCGACTGGATGTACCGGACTGAGCCTGATGCCGGCTTGAATGGGCGCAGCCTGATTTATCCGCGCGGCAAGGTGCTGGGCGGAAGTTCGTCGATCAACGGCATGATCTACATGCGTGGCCAGGCCCGGGATTACGACCAGTGGGCAGAACTCACCGGTGATCCTGCATGGCGCTGGGAGCAGGTGCTGCCATTGTTCAGGAAGAGCGAAGACCACTATAACGGCGCCAGTGAATTCCACGGCGCCGGCGGCGAATGGCGGGTTGAAAAGCAGCGCTTGTCCTGGAAGATCCTGGATGCTTTCCGCGATGCTGCGGCCGAAACCGGCATCCCCAAGGTTGATGACTTTAACCGCGGCGACAATGAAGGATGCAGTTATTTCGACGTGAACCAAAAGCGCGGCATCCGCTGGAATGCGGCCAAGGCTTTTTTACGTTCTGCCAGCGGCCGCGGCAACCTGACGATCATGACCGGCTGCCAGGTAAAGCGCCTGTCGCTTGAGCGTGGCGAGCAGGGGTTGGTGTGCAAGGGCGTCGAGTTTTCCGGCGGCGGCAAGGAATGGCATGCCGAGGCCAGTCGCGAAACCCTGCTGAGCGCCGGCGCTGTCGGTTCTCCGCAAATCCTGCAGTTGTCCGGCATCGGTCCGGCGGCGCTGCTGCAGCAGCACCAGATCCCAGTCGTGCAGGATACCCCGGGTGTCGGCGAGAATCTGCAAGACCATTTGCAGATCAGGATGGCGTTCAAGGTCAGCGGCGTCAAAACCCTTAACGCCATGAGCGGCAGCTGGCTGGGCAAGGCCAGGATCGGCCTGGAATACCTGCTGATGCAGAGCGGTCCGATGTCGATGGCGCCGTCGCAGCTGGGGGCGTTCGCCAAGTCCGATCCGGGGCAGGCCACGGCCAACCTGGAATATCATGTGCAACCGCTGTCGCTGGAAAAATTCGGCGATCCGCTGCATGCTTTCCCGGCTTTTACCGCCAGCGTCTGCAACCTGCGGCCCAGTTCGCGCGGCCATGTGCGGATCGCTTCCGGCGCGGCCGGGGAGGCGCCGAAAATTACCCTGAATTACCTGGATACCGAGGAGGACCGCAAGGTTGCCGCAGCGTCGCTGCTGCTGACGCGCAGGATTGCCGCCGCCCCGGCGCTGCAGAAATATGCGCCGGAAGAATTCAAGCCCGGCCCGCAATACCGGACCGAGGAAGAACTGATCAAAGCCGCCGGCGAAATCGGCACCACCATCTTTCATCCCGTAGGGACCTGCAAGATGGGCCGTGGCGACGATCCGATGGCGGTGGTGGACAGCCAGCTGCGGGTGAAGGGTGTAGGGGCGCTGCGCGTGGTTGACGCGTCGGTGATGCCGACCATCACTTCCGGCAATACCAATTCGCCGACCCTGATGATTGCGGAAATGGCGGCAAAATTCATCAAAGAGGACGCCGGCAAATGAAAATAAGGGCTTGGTCCTGGGCGCCGTTCAGGATATTTTGTAAGACATGGCTAATTTATCCAAAGTTTTTGTATAGTATTTCTACGTATTGCCCCGGCAGAGCGGCAACGGTTAGTATCCGTAAAAAAATATAAGGCTGATAAGGCGCTTGCAATACCATCTGTGAGCGGTTCCGATAAGGCAACATGCATAGGAGACCGGATGACTGACATCATCTTGGAGACAAAAAACCTGACCAAGGAGTTCAGGGGGTTCACGGCCGTCAATGGCGTTAACCTGCAGGTCGAGCGCGGCCATATCCACGCGCTGATCGGTCCCAACGGGGCAGGGAAGACGACTTGTTTCAATCTGCTGACCAAATTCCTGGTGCCGACTTCCGGCCAGATCCTGTTCAACGGCCGTGATATCACGACCGATGCACCGGCCCAGATCGCGCGCCAGGGCATTATCCGTTCCTTCCAGATTTCCGCCGTGTTTCCGCATTTGAGCGTGATGGAGAATGTACGCATAGGGCTGCAGCGTACACTGGGCACTTCCTACCATTTCTGGAAAAGCGGCAAATCGCTGGCGCAGCTGAACCAGCGCGCGATGGAACTGCTGGCGGAAGTTGACCTCACCGAGTTCGCCGATACCCTGACCGTCGACCTGCCTTACGGCCGCAAGCGGGCGCTGGAGATTGCGACTACCCTGGGCATGGAGCCGGAACTGATGCTGCTGGATGAACCGACCCAGGGCATGGGGCACGAAGACGTCGACCGCGTCACGGCGCTGATCAAGAAAGTTTCCGCCGGCCGCACCATCCTGATGGTGGAGCACAACATGAACGTGGTGTCAGGCATCTGCGACAAGATCAGCGTCCTGCAGCGCGGCGCCATGCTGGCCGAGGGCCGCTATGAAGAAGTATCCAAGAACCCGCTGGTGATGGAAGCCTACATGGGCACCAGCACCGAGGCACTGGCAGGAGCGCATTGATGTCCGCAGTCCAATCTCCAAGCGTCAGCGCCGCAGCCCAAAGCACGGCTGCGCTGAGCATCGAAAACCTGCAAGCCTGGTATGGCGAATCGCATATCCTGCACAACGTCAACCTCAGCGTGAACAAGGGCGAAGTGGTGACGCTGCTGGGCCGCAACGGCGCCGGCCGCACTACCACCATGCGTGCGATCATGGGCTTGACCGGCGCCCGCAAAGGCTCGATCAAGATCGGCGGCGTCGAGACGATCGCGCTGCCGACCTACAAGATCGCGCATCACGGCGTCGGCTATTGTCCCGAAGAACGCGGCATTTTTTCTTCCTTGTCGACCGAAGAAAACCTGCTGTTGCCGCCGTCGCTGTCGATTACCGAAAAGGGCATGTCCGTCGACGAAATCTACGACATGTTCCCCAACCTGAAAGAACGCAGGAACAGCCAGGGCACGCGCCTGTCGGGCGGCGAACAGCAGATGCTGGCGGTTGCGCGCATCTTGCGCACGGGCGCGCGGCTGCTGTTGCTGGACGAGATATCCGAGGGCCTGGCGCCGGTGATCGTGCAGACGCTGGCGCGCATGATCACCACCTTGAAAGCCAAGGGATACACGATCGTGATGGTGGAGCAGAACTTCCGTTTTGCGGCGCCCCTGGCGGACCGTTTTTACGTGATGGAGCACGGCCAGATCGTGGAGTCGTTTGCGTCGTCGCAGCTGGAACAGAAAATGCCGGTGTTGAATGCTTTGTTGGGTGTGTAGGTCTGGACGGGGAGTTCCGCTTGCTGCGGATGCAGCCGCGGGATAACGGGTGGTTTAAAAAATGGAGAAGACAATGAATATCAAGTTAAAGACTTTGGCAGTCGCAGTGAGCAGCACTGTCGCCCTCGGCCTTGCCGCGCCGGCCTCGGCGCAGATTTCCGGCGACGTCATCAAGATCGGCTTCATCACGGACATGTCGAGCGTTTACTCCGATATCGACGGCCCCGGCGGCGCGGAAGCCATCAAGATGGCGATCGCCGACATGGGCGGCGCCATCAACGGCAAGAAAATCGAGCTGGTGGTGGCGGATCACCAGAACAAGGCCGACATCGCATCGAGCAAGGCGCGCGAGTGGTTTGACCAGCAAGGCCTGGACGTGCTGATCGGCGGCACCAACTCCGGCACTGCGCTGGCGATGGCGAAGATTGCAGCGGAAAAGAAGAAACCGTTCTTTGAAATCGGCGCCGGCAGCACCCGCCTGACCAACGAAGAGTGCACGCCTTACACCGTGCACTATGCCTACGATACTTACGCATTGGCGCATGGCACCGGTTCGGCGGTTGTGAAGCAAGGCGGCAAGAGCTGGTATTTCCTGACTGCCGATTATGCTTTCGGCGCGTCGCTGGAAAAAGATACGACCGCGGTAGTGAAAGCGTCTGGCGGCACCGTGTTGGGCGCGGTCAAGCATCCGTTGAACGCCTCTGACTTTTCTTCCTTCATGCTGCAGGCGCAGTCGTCCAAGGCGCAGATCATCGGCCTGGCGAATGCCGGCGGCGACCTGATCAACTCGGTCAAGGCCGCCAACGAATTCGGCGTCACCAAGAACGCCAAGCTGGCCGGCCTGCTGGTGTTCATCAACGACATCCATTCGCTGACCCTGAAGCAGACCCAGGGCATGTACCTGACCGACAGCTGGTACTGGGACCAGAACGACGAATCGCGCAAATGGGCGAAGCGTTATTTCGAGAAAATGAAAAAGGAACCGTCCAGCCTGCAGGCCGCGGATTACTCGTCGGCGATGCAATACCTGGCTGCGGTCAAGGCCACAGGCACCGATGATGGCGACAAGGTAATGGAGCAGCTGCGCAAGGCCAAGTTCAACGACATGTACACCAAGAACGCTTATCTGCGCGCGGATGGCCGGGTAGTGCACGACATGACGCTGTACCAGGTCAAGACGCCGGCTGAATCGAAATATCCTTGGGACTACCTGACCAAGATCCAGACCATTCCGGGCGAACAGGCTTTCACGACCAAGGCCGAGAGCAAGTGCGCCTTGTGGAAGTAACGAGGCTGCCGCGCCTCTGCTGAGGATGCGGCCCGGTGCTGACGATATGCCTGGCGCGCCGCGCAGTGCAGGGGTGTGTTTCACCCTGCGCTGCGTGGCGCGCTGTTCGATAGTCCTTCACTCGCACGAGTGATCTTTTGATGACATTGCCATGGAAATATTCGGCATTCCCTTTCAAGCCTTGATGAGCCAGCTGCTGCTGGGGCTCGTCAACGGCTCGTTCTACGCCATGCTGTCGCTCGGCCTGGCAGTGATCTTCGGCTTGCTCAACGTGATCAATTTCGCCCACGGTGCGCTGTACATGATGGGCGCCTTCCTGGCCTGGATCGGGCTGACCTATTTCAACCTGAACTACTGGGTGATGCTGGCCCTGGCGCCGCTGCTGGTGGGGCTGTTCGGGATCATCATCGAGAAGACCATGCTGCGCTGGCTGTACAAGCTGGACCACTTGTACGGCTTGCTGCTGACCTTCGGCATCACCCTGATGGTGGAGGGCATCTTCCGCTCGTTCTATGGCGTTTCCGGCCAGCCGTTTTCGGTGCCGGAACTGTTGAGCGGCGCCACCGACCTCGGCTTCATGGTGCTGCCGAACTATCGCGCCTGGGTGGTGCTGGCTTCGCTGACAGTGTGTTTTGCGACCTGGTTCGTGATCGAGAAGACCAAGCTGGGCGCCTACCTGCGCGCCGGCACCGAGAATCCGAAGCTGGTCGAAGCATTCGGCGTCAACGTGCCGCTGATGGTGACCTTGACCTACGGCTTCGGCGTCGCTTTGGCGGCCTTTGCCGGGGTGCTGGCGGCGCCGGTGATCCAGGTGTCGCCACTGATGGGTTCGAACCTGATTATCGTCGTATTCGCGGTTGTGGTGATCGGCGGCATGGGTTCCATCATGGGTTCCATCATTACCGGCCTGGCGCTGGGCGTGATCGAAGGATTGACCCGCGTGTTTTATCCGGAGGCGTCGGCCACGGTGGTGTTCATCGTGATGGCGATTGTGCTGATGATCCGGCCTGCAGGCCTGTTCGGCAAAGAGAAATGAGCGGAGCGGCTATGAACATGAACAAGAAAATAGGCTACGGTTTGCTGTTGGCTGCGGCACTGGCGGCGCCGTTCGGCATTTATCCGGTGTTCCTGATGAAGATCATCTGCTTCGCGCTGTTTGCCTGCGCGTTCAACCTGCTGATCGGCTTTACTGGATTGTTGTCGTTTGGACATGCTGCATTCTTCGGCGGCGCCGGCTATATCGCAGGTTATGTCTTGACCAAGCTCGGCTTGCCGACTGAAGTGGGCTTGCTGGCAGGGACTGCGGCGGGCGCCCTGATCGGCCTGGTAATGGGCAGCCTGGCGATCCGCCGCCAGGGCATCTACTTCACGATGATTACCTTGGCGCTGGCGCAGATGCTGTATTTCGTTTGCCTGCAAATGCCGTTCACCGGCGGCGAGGATGGCTTGCAGGGTGTGCCGCGCGGGCATCTGTTCGGTTTTATCGATCTCGGCAACGACCTGACTTTGTACTATGTGGTGCTGGCGATTGCAGTGGCTGGCTTCGCGCTGATCATGCGCACCGTGAACTCGCCGTTTGGCCAGGTGCTGAAAGCGATCAAGGAAAACGAGCCGCGCGCCATTTCGCTCGGCTACGACGTCAGCCGCTACAAGCTGCTGGCCTTTGTCCTGTCGGCCGCGCTGTCAGGCCTGGCCGGTTCTACCAAGACCCTGGTGCTGGGTTTTGAAACGCTGACCGACGTGCACTGGACCATGTCGGGGCTGGTGGTGCTGATGACCTTGGTGGGTGGTTTGGGCACGATCATAGGACCGATCGTCGGTGCGCTGATCATCATCGTGCTGGAGAACAAGCTGGGCGATATCGGTAACTGGCTGGCCTCGGTGACGCATATCGAATGGTTCAGTGGACTTGGCGAGTCGGTCACTATCGTTACTGGCTTTATCTTCATTGTCTGCGTGCTGGCGTTCCGGCGCGGGATTGTCGGTGAAATCTCGGCCTTGCTCAAGCGTTCCGGCGCCAGATGACGTAGTCCCGGCCGTATCTTTAAAAGCCCGTACCCAGCTTGGCTGGTACGGGCTTTTTGTTTAGGGGATAGGGATATCTGGACTGCTTAAATATTAAGCAGTCGTGCCGAAGTTAATTAAGTTGCTTGCTTGAACTTTTCCATCCTGTTCAGCCAATCGAATTACTTGGATAGCTATGACTAAATAACATAGCTGCCTGGCATGCTCACCCGGGCCCGGACACGTAAAATTGCGTGTCTTTAATATCGCCTGGTTCATCATGCCTGAGTTATTCCCCGATTTCCTTATCCTTGCCCTTGCCAGTTTTGTTGCCGGCTTGATTGACGCCGTGGTCGGAGGAGGGGGCTTGATCCAGATACCTGCCTTATTCTCGATGCTGCCCAATGCCGCGCCGGCTACCGTATTCGGCACCAACAAGCTGGCCGGGATATTCGGCACCAGCGCCGCCGCGGTCAATTTCGCCAAACGGGTCAAGCTGGCATGGAGTGCGGCATTGCCCGCAGCGGGAGCGGCATTCCTGTTTGCCTTCCTCGGTGCCTATACCGTAACGCATATACCGACTGAGGCCATTCGCAAATCGCTGCCGTTCATTTTGCTGGCGGTCGCGATATACACGGTGAAGAAGAAAGATTTCGGCAGTATTCATGCTCCTCTGCATACCGGCTCGAAAGAGAAGCTGCTTGCGGTGCTGATCGGCGGTGGGATTGGTTTTTATGACGGTGTTTTCGGCCCTGGTACAGGTAGCTTCCTGATTTTCCTGTTTGTGCGATTTTTCGGTTTCGATTTCCTGGCTGCTTCCGCCGTATCCAAGGTTATCAATGTGGCGACCAACCTGGCTGCCTTGCTGTGGTTTGGATATAGCGGGCATATCATCTGGCAGCTTGGATTGATAATGGCTATCTGTAATGTTGGTGGTTCGTTGGTTGGTACACGCTTGGCGCTGAAACATGGAAGCGGTTTTGTACGGAAGCTGTTTTTGCTGGTGGTGTCGGTATTGATCTTGAAAACGGGTTACGACGCCTTCCTTAAATAATTTTCTCGACGCCACCACTAACGGCGATTGTTTCACGTGAAACAATCGCCGTTGTTGTTTTGGGCGCGATAACTCCGGTTTGTTCAATGTTTCACGTGAAACAATCGCGACACTGTGTGCGGGAGGGTGTAAGCGATAGCTGCATGCTTTATAATCACGCCTCAGCCCACTGTTTTTCATCGTCTCCAAGAGGCGCACTATGCTTTTTCCTACACATTTTGATGTAATCGTCGTCGGCGGCGGCCACGCCGGCACCGAAGCCGCGTTGGCGTCTGCCCGCATGGGCCAGAAGACTCTATTGTTGACACACAATATCGAGACCTTGGGCCAGATGTCGTGCAACCCTTCAATCGGCGGGATAGGTAAGGGCCACCTGGTAAAAGAGGTTGATGCGATGGGTGGTGCAATGGCTATCGCTACCGACGAAGCGGGCATCCAGTTTCGTATCCTGAATTCCTCAAAGGGGCCGGCAGTACGGGCGACCCGCGCACAAGCTGACCGTATCCTGTACAAGCAAGCTATCCGTTCGCGCCTGGAAAACCAGGAAAATCTCTGGCTGTTCCAGCAAGCGGTGGATGACCTGCTGGTGGAGGGTGATCGCGTGGTCGGCGCCGTTACGCAAGTCGGTATCCAGTTCCGTAGCAGGGCAGTGGTGCTGACCGCCGGTACTTTCCTGGATGGGAAGATCCACGTCGGCCTCAACAACTACTCCGCCGGCCGTGCCGGCGATCCGCCTGCAATCTCCCTGTCGGCGCGCCTGAAAGAATTGAAACTGCCGCAAGGCCGCCTGAAGACTGGCACGCCGCCGCGCATCGACGGCCGCACTATTGATTTTTCCGTGATGCAGGAACAGCCGGGCGATCTCGATCCGGTGCCGGTATTCTCGGTAATGGGCAATACCGCCATGCATCCGGCCCAACTGCCTTGCTGGATTACCCATACCAACCAGCAAACGCATGACATCATCCGCGCCGGCCTTGATCGCAGCCCGATGTATACCGGCGTGATCGAAGGAGTAGGGCCGCGCTACTGCCCATCGATAGAAGACAAGATCCACCGCTTTGCAGGCAAGGATTCGCACCAGATATTCTTGGAGCCGGAAGGGCTGACAACCAACGAGTTCTACCCTAATGGCATTTCGACAAGTCTGCCGTTCGACGTGCAGCTGGCCCTGGTGCATTCGATGCGCGGGCTGGAGAACGCCCACATCTTGCGTCCCGGCTATGCAATCGAATACGATTATTTCGATCCGCGCGCCTTGAAGGCTTCGCTGGAAACCAAGTCGATCCAGGGCTTGTATTTTGCCGGCCAGATCAATGGCACTACCGGTTATGAAGAGGCAGCCGCCCAAGGCATGCTGGCCGGCTTGAACGCCGCGCTGCAGACGCAGGAGCGCGATGCCTGGACACCGCGCCGCGACGAAGCTTACCTTGGCGTGCTGGTGGACGACCTGATTACCCAGGGCGTGCAAGAGCCTTATCGCATGTTCACCAGCCGCGCCGAGTACCGCCTCAGCCTGCGTGAAGATAATGCCGACTTGCGCCTGACCGAAATCGGCCGCCAGCTGGGTTGCGTCGGCGATGCCCAATGGACGCAATTCGAGAAAAAGCGCGAAGCGGTTGCGGTCGAGATGGAGCGCCTGCGCTCAACCTGGGTCAACCCGCGCATCGTGGCCGAAGCCGAGGCAGAGCGCTTGCTGGGCAAGGCCATCGAACGCGAATATTCCCTGGTCGACCTGCTGCGCCGTCCAAACGTTTCTTACGATCAACTGATGACGCTCAAGGGTCTCGATGGCCAGGACCTGGGCGGTCCGGGCGTGCAGGACGACACGGTCAAAGAGCAGGTCGAGATCCAGGTCAAGTACGCCGGGTACATCGACCGCCAGGCGAAGGAAGTCGAGCGCCATGAACATAATGAAAACCTGAAGCTGCCCGCCGACCTGGACTACATGGACGTGCAGGCGCTGTCTATCGAAGTGCGCCAGAAGCTGAATCTGCACCGGCCGGAGACCTTCGGCCAGGCTTCGCGCATTTCCGGCGTTACGCCGGCCGCCTTGTCGCTCTTGCTGGTGCACCTGAAAAAGGGCGGCATGAAGCGGCTGAATGCAGACGATCAGGCTGCCTGATTGCTTAGTTATCAACTATCTGATCAACTACCATCAAGGTAATTGCCGGGATAATCGAGGAGTGGCAACATGAGTTCAACGCAGACCGCGCCGGCGGCAAAACAAGCGCTGGAAGCGAGCCTGCAGCAAGGTGCGTCAGCACTGGGAATCACGCTGGACCAGGACCAGCAGCAGCAACTGCTGGCTTACCTGGACCTGCTGGCAAAGTGGAACAAGGTTTATAACCTGACTTCGATCCGCGAACCGGCGCAGATGATGACCCACCATTTGCTGGATTCGCTGGCGGTAGTGCCGGCTTTTTCCGAGGCAAAGAATGTGCTCGACGTAGGCGCCGGCGGCGGCCTGCCGGGGATGATCCTGGCGATATGGGCCGGCAAGGCCAGGCCGCAGATGCGGGTGTCGATGGTCGACACGGTGCACAAGAAAACAGCATTCCTGACCCAGGTAAAAGCCGAGCTGGGCCTGGGCAACGTCAGTGTTCACACCGCCCGGGTAGAACAGTTGCAGGTAGCGCAGAAATTTGATGTGATCACTTCGCGGGCATTTGCGGAGTTGGCCGATTTTATCAACTGGTCGGCGCATTTGCTGACCGATGACGGCCAGTTCATCGCGCTGAAAGGCGTGCGGCCGGATGAGGAGGTCGCGCGCTTGCCGGCCGGCTGGGAAGTCACCGAAATCAGGCCTCTGGCGGTACCGGGGCTGGATGCAGAACGCCACCTGATTTTTATCAAACGCAAATAACAGCGGGAGCAAATCCATCATGACTGCATTTTTCCACGCCCTTGGCATTACCGACGTCTGGCAACTAATCGTTGCAACCATGGTGTTCCTGGCGCTGCCCGGCGCGGGTACGTTTTGCATCCTGACCAGCGCCGGCAGGGAAGGCGTGCGCGGCGGTTACGCCTCGCTGTTCGGCATCATGCTGGGCGATGCGGTGCTGATGTTCCTGGCGGCGATAGGCGTGGCCGCGCTGCTGACCGCCAATCCGCTGGTGTTCAAGGGCGTGCAATACCTGGGTGCGGCCTACCTGGCTTACCTCGGCTGCAAACTGCTGTTCGCCAGGAAGAGCGAGGGCGCCAGCGCTGCCGTGGGTTTCGCCGGCGTCAGCAATTTCACCCGCGGTTTCCTGGTGACGCTGATCAATCCCAAGGCGATCGTGTTCTACATGGCGTTCTTCCCTTTGTTCATTGATCCGGCGGCACAGCGCGGCAGCCTGACCTTCCTTACCATGGCTGCAATCATCTCCAGTTGCGCGCTGTTTTACGGTAGTCTGCTGGTACTGCTCGGGAATACCGCGGCCAAGCGCCTGGGACACAATCGCCGTATTGCTGCATTCGCTTCCAAGGCCGCGGGCATTTTCCTGATCGGCTTTGGCATCAAATTAACGACTAACTAATCACGACCTTTACACCAATACATGGCAAAAATATTTTGTGTCGCCAATCAAAAGGGCGGGGTCGGTAAAACCACTACCGCCGTGAACCTGGCCGCCGGCCTTGCGCAACTGAACCAGCGGGTGCTGCTGGCGGACCTCGATCCGCAAGGCAACGCCACCATGGGGGCGGGGATCAACAAGGGCACATTGTCTGCCACGATTTATGAAGTATTGCTGGGTATCTCCGATATCAAATCGGTGCGCAAGACCTCCGAGACCGGCGGTTTCGATGTGCTGCCGGCGAATCGCGAACTGGCCGGCGCCGAAGTGGAAATGGTCGAACTGGAGAATCGCGAAAAGCGTTTGAAAGATGCTTTCATCGCGGTTGCCGACGAGTACGATTTCATCCTGATCGATTGCCCGCCGGCGCTGTCGATGCTGACCTTGAACGGCTTGTGCGCGGCACATGGCGTGATCATCCCGATGCAGTGCGAATATTATGCTCTGGAAGGCTTGTCTGACCTGGTCAACACCATCAAGAAGGTGCACGCCAACCTGAACCCGGACTTGAAGATCATTGGCCTGCTGCGGGTGATGTTCGATCCGCGCATGACTTTGTCGCAACAGGTGTCGGTCGAACTGGAAAAGCATTTCGGCGACAAGGTGTTCAAGACCGTGATCCCGCGCAACGTGCGGCTGGCCGAAGCGCCTTCCTACGGCATGCCGGGCGTCAGCTTTGACGCTGCATCCAAGGGCGCGCAGGCTTATATCGCTTTTGGCGCAGAGATGGTGGAGCGTATCAAGACCATGTAATGCACAGCTTATGTACAGCCTTATACAGCTTTAATCACAGGCTTATCCATAGGTTTATTCACAGGGTTATCCACAGCCTGTCACAACGTTATCAGTAAAACAGTAATCTACGGTAGGAAAAAGATGGTCACGAAGAAATCAAAAGGACTGGGCCGCGGCCTTGAAGCACTGCTGGGCGGATCAACCGACATCACCGAGGCAGTGCCGACCATTGCCGGCGCGCCGTCGGTGTTGGCCGTGACAGTCATGCAGGCCGGCAAATACCAGCCGCGTACCCGCATGGACGAAGGCGCGCTGGCTGAGCTGGCGGCGTCGATCAAGGAGCAGGGCTTGCTGCAGCCGATCCTGGTGCGGCCGATCGCCTTGCACAACGGCGCCCAGCATTATGAAATCATCGCCGGCGAGCGCCGTTTCCGGGCGGCCCAGCTGGCCGGCCTGATCGAAGTGCCGGTGCTGGTCAAGGATGTCGACGACCAGACCACGGCGGCGATGGCGCTGATCGAAAACATGCAGCGCGAGGACCTGAATCCGCTGGAAGAAGCGCAGGGTATCCATCGCCTGATCACCGATTTCAGTTTCACCCACGAACAGGCGGCGGTATCGGTAGGGCGCTCACGCAGCGCGGTCTCGAACCTGCTGCGCCTGCTGAACCTGGCCAAGCCGGTGCAGACCATGCTGATGGCGGGCGATATCGACATGGGGCACGCACGGGCGCTGCTGGCGGTGGACGCCGCAACTCAGATCACGCTGGCTAACCAGGTGGTCGCCAAGCGGATGTCGGTGCGCGATACCGAAAAACTGGTGGTGCGCGCCACTACCGAAGCCGATGGCGCCGGCCGGCCCGCCAAGAACAAGGAAAAGTCGCGCGATATCGCACGCCTGGAAGAAGAATTGTCGGATTTGCTGGCAACCCAGGTGACGATCAAGACCGCCGCCAAGAATCGCGGCCAGCTGATCATCGATTTTTCCGACCTGGATACGCTGGACGGTTTGATCGCGCGGCTCAAAGGCGCTGAATAGAAAATCGGGACACTTCACATTATTGGTGCACAGATCACAATCAGGATGATTGTCGGTACGGTTGCACGGCCCGTAAAACGGGCTTCCGCAGGCAAGTGGATCTGTTGCATAAGCTTATGATTCGGCAGCAAAAGTTTGACGAAAGCCGCGCCCAGCCTTTATAATCCTCGGGCTTCTAAATCAGCCGTGGACTTGCCTTAGTTACGTGTTTAACTGCGCGCATTAACTGCGATGTGTCAGCCGCGTTCGTCAACTGCGTTGCAAGAGCGGCTTCGCACAATATTGGGTCAGTATGCTGCGCATCGTGCTTATGCAATTTGTTACTACGGTCGTGCTGGCAAGTGTGGCAGGTTTACTGGCCGGCGTATCCGGATTCTGTTCCGCGCTTTTAGGTGGTGTGTGCTGCGCGGTTCCCAACGGACTGTTCGCTCTCCGTCTTTACATCAGCGCGCGCAAACCAGGTGGCGCCAACCCGATGTCTTTTTTCATCGGAGAGTTTGTCAAAATTGCTACAACGATTGCGCTAATTGGCGCGGTCGTATGGTTGTACCACGATTTGAATTGGCCGGCATTCATCGTCAGCTTCATCGTGGTACTCAAAAGTTACATAATCTTACTTTTTAGACATCGATCATGACTGTAGCTTCAAGCGACGCACTAACCCCCTCAGAGTATATTGTCCATCACCTTGGACATTTTTCAACTGGCCATCAATCCAAGATAGTCGATTTTTCGATCATCAATATCGACACGATCTTCTGGTCGCTGTTCGCCGGCGTGGTCGGCTGCCTGTTGATGTACCTTGCCGCGCGTAAAGCGACTGCAGGCGTTCCGGGTCGCTTCCAGGCTTTCGTCGAAATGGTGGTCGAGATGGTCGACGACCAGGCCAAGGGCATCGTCCACGGCGACCGCAGCTTCATCGCGCCGCTGGCGCTGACCGTGTTCATCTGGGTCGCCCTGATGAATTCGCTCGACTTCCTGCCGGTCGACCTGTTCTCCAGCTTCTTCAAGCTGGTCGGCCTGGACGGCCTGATTTCCCACCACCGCGTGGTGCCGACCGCCGACCTCAACGGCACCATGGGCATCGCCCTCGGCGTGCTGGTGCTGATGCTGTACTACAGCTTCAAGATCAAGGGTTTTGGCGGTTTCCTGCACGAACTGGTGGCGGCGCCTTTCGGCATCTGGCTGGCTCCTGCCAACCTGCTGCTGAACCTGATCGAATTTGCTGCAAAGACTGTGTCGCTGGCGATGCGGCTGTTCGGCAACATGTATGCCGGCGAACTGTTGTTCCTGCTGATCGCGCTGCTCGGTTCGACCGCCACCGCGTTTGGTTTTGTCGGACATGTCGTGGCCGGCTCGATCTGGGCGATCTTCCACATCCTGATCGTGTTGCTGCAAGCGTTTATTTTCATGATGCTGACGCTGGTGTATATCGGCCAGGCACATGAGGCGCACTAACCGGCGCCGGATTTGAATCAGTAGTTGTTCTTGTTTTGGTTTTGTTTTTTTGTATTAATTTTTGTATTCACTTAACTTTGAAGGAATTGTCATGACTGATCTGTCTTTTGTTGCTTTGGCTTGTGGTTTGATCATCGGTTTGGGCGCTATCGGTGCTTGTATCGGTATCGCAATCATGGGCGGTAAGTACCTCGAAGCATCGGCACGTCAACCAGAACTGATGAACACTCTGCAAACCAAGATGTTCCTGCTGGCCGGTCTGATCGACGCTGCGTTCCTGATCGGTGTTGGTATCGCCATGTTGTTCGCATTCGCAAATCCGTTCATCGCTAAGTAATTTAATCAAGCGTAACCGAATCTGCTGAGTCACTTCAGCACACGTTATTCTGAGAAGGAAATTACCGTGAACTTAAACGCAACATTGTTTGCTCAGTTCGTGGTCTTCTTTGTCCTGGCGCTGTTCACGATGAAATTCGTGTGGCCGCCACTGACCAAGGCGCTCGATGAGCGCGCCAAGAAGATTGCGGACGGCCTGGCAGCCGCTGATCGCGGCAAGGCAGATCTGGCAGCCGCTGAAAAGCGCGCTTCGGCAGAACTGGCGACCGCGCGCGACGAAGGTCAAAAGCGCATTGGCGAAGCTGAAAAGCGCGGCCAGCTGATCGTCGACGAAGCCAAGAAAACGGCTTCGGAAGAAGCTGCCCGCATCATCGCTAACGCTAAAGCCGAAGCGGAACAGCAAATGACCAAGGCACGCGAAGCTCTGCGCGGCGAAGTTGCGACCCTCGCGGTCAAAGGCGCCGAACAGATCCTCAAGCGCGAAGTCAACAGCGCGGCGCATGCCGACTTGCTGAACCAACTGAAAACAGAGCTGTAATCATGGCTGAACTTGCAACGATTGCTCGTCCTTATGCAGAAGCGCTGTTCCGTGTAGCCAAGTCGCAAGACCTTGCTGCGTGGGCGAATCTGGTTGCCGAAATGGGCCAGGTAGCGGTCCATTCCGATGTGAAGGCGCTGGCGCACAATCCGGCCGTCTCGCATCAGCAAATCGCGGATACGTTCCTGGCGCTGCTGAAATCGCCGCAGGCGGCCAACGCCGAAGCCAAGAACTTCGTCGCGACGCTGGTTGACAACGGCCGCCTGGTCGCTTTGCCGGAAATCGCCGAGCAATTTCAAGTGCTGAAGAATGCACAAGAAGGCGCCGCCGATGCCGAGATCACCAGTGCTTTTGAAATGACCGAAGCGCAAGTGAAGGATCTGATCGCGACGCTGGAAAAGAAATTCGGCCGCAAGCTGAACCCATCGGTCACTGTGGACAACTCGCTGATCGGCGGCGTACGCGTAGTGGTCGGCGACGAAGTGTTCGACACCTCGGTACGCGCCAAGCTGCAAGAGCTGCACGCTGCCTTGGCTGCCTGAGACCCCTGCGTATTTGCGTAACTGAGCAACGAGAAAAATTTTAGGAGTTAACATGCAACTCAACGCGTCTGAAATCAGCGAACTGATCAAGAGCCGGATTCAAGGCCTTGGCGATACTGCTGAAATTCGCAATCAAGGCACGGTTATTTCCGTGTCCGACGGTATCTGCCGTATCCATGGTCTGTCTGACGTGATGCAAGGTGAGATGCTGGAATTCCCAGGCAACACATTCGGCCTCGCGCTGAATCTCGAGCGCGACTCTGTCGGCGCCGTTATTCTGGGTGACTTCGAACACATTTCCGAAGGCGATACAGTTAAATGTACCGGCCGTATCCTGGAAGTGCCTATCGGTCCGGAACTGCGCGGCCGTGTAGTGAATGCACTGGGCCAGCCTATCGACGGCAAGGGTCCGGTCAACACCAAGCTGACAGCGCCGATTGAAAAAATCGCGCCAGGCGTTATTGCCCGTCAATCCGTTTCGCAGCCAATGCAGACCGGCATCAAGTCGATCGACTCGATGGTGCCGATCGGCCGCGGCCAGCGCGAACTGATCATCGGTGACCGCCAGACCGGCAAGACCGCTGTGGCGATCGATGCGATCATCAATCAAAAGGGCCAGGACGTGACATGTATCTATGTCGCTATCGGTCAAAAAGCATCGTCGATCAAGAACATCGTGCGCTCGCTGGAAGCACACGGCGCCATGGAATACACCATCGTTGTTGCTGCATCGGCTTCCGAGTCGGCTGCGATGCAATACCTGTCGGCCTACTCCGGCTGCGCAATGGGCGAATATTTCCGTGACCGCGGTGAAGATGCGCTGATCGTGTACGACGACCTGTCCAAGCAAGCTGTTGCATACCGTCAGGTATCGCTGCTGCTGCGCCGTCCACCAGGCCGTGAAGCTTATCCTGGCGACGTGTTCTACCTCCACAGCCGTCTGCTGGAACGCGCGGCACGCGTGAACGAAAAGTACGTCGAAGATTTCACCAAGGGTGAAGTCAAGGGCAAGACTGGTTCGCTGACTGCCTTGCCGATCATCGAAACCCAGGCTGGCGACGTTTCCGCCTTCGTTCCGACCAACGTGATTTCGATTACCGATGGTCAGATCTTCCTGGAAACTTCGTTGTTCAACGCCGGTATCCGTCCTGCGATCAACGCCGGTATTTCGGTGTCGCGCGTTGGTGGCGCTGCCCAGACCAAGGTAATCAAGAACCTGTCCGGCGGTATCCGTACCGACTTGGCGCAGTATCGTGAACTGGCTGCGTTTGCGCAGTTTGCTTCCGACCTCGACGAAGCGACCCGCAAGCAGCTGGACCGCGGTGCACGCGTTACCGAGCTGCTGAAGCAAGCGCAATACTCGCCGTTGTCGATCTCGCTGATGGCTGTGACTCTGTTCGCGGTCAACAAGGGTTTCCTGGACAGCATCGAAGTCAAGCAGGTACTGCCGTTCGAAAGCGGCCTGCACAACTTCATGAAGACCAGCCACGCGCCTTTGCTGCAAAAGATCGAAGAAACCAAGCAACTCGACAAAGATGGTGAAGCTGCATTGTCTACTGCCGTTGCTGATTTCAAAAAATCGTTCGTGGCTTAATTTAACTGGAGCACGGAATGGCTACAGGTAAAGAGATACGCAGCAAGATCAAGAGCGTAGAAAATACGAAGAAGATCACCAAGGCGATGGAAATGGTCGCCGCATCCAAAATGCGCAAGGCGCAGGACCGGATGCGTGCGGCACGTCCCTACAGTGACAAGATTCGTAATATCGCTTCTAACTTGTCGCAAGCCAATCCAGAGTACACGCACCCGTTCATGGTGAAGCAGGACAACTCCAAGAACGTTGGTTTCATCGTCGTCACCACAGACAAAGGTCTGTGCGGCGGCATGAACACCAACTCCTTGCGTTTGCTGACCTCGAAACTGCGTGAGCTGGAAGGACAAGGCAACAAGGTTCAGGCGGTAGCGATCGGCAACAAGGGTCTGGGTTTCCTCAACCGGATCGGCGCCAAGGTCGTTGCGCATGCCGTGCAGCTGGGCGATACGCCGCATCTGGACAAGCTGATCGGGCCGGTCAAGGTACTGCTCGATGCTTACCAGGAAGGTCGCCTGGACGCGGTTTATCTGGTGTACACCAAGTTCATCAACACGATGAAGCAAGAGCCGATGCTGCAGCAACTGCTGCCGCTGTCGAGCGATCGTCTTGAGGCTGATAAAAAAGGTTCGCATTCCTGGGACTACATTTACGAGCCGGATGTGCAAAGCGTCATCGATGAATTGCTGGTGCGTTACGTGGAAGCGCTGATTTATCAGGCTGTCGCAGAAAACATGGCGTCCGAGCAGTCGGCGCGCATGGTGGCGATGAAGTCGGCCAGCGACAACGCGGGTAACGTGATCGGCGAACTGAAACTGGTCTACAACAAGACGCGTCAAGCTGCGATTACCAAAGAACTCTCGGAAATCGTTGCCGGTGCGGCTGCCGTCTAGCGCGCTACGCGCTTAACAGAAACTTATTTTTATATATTGAAGGAACGAAAATGGCTGATGGCAAAATCGTTCAGTGTATCGGCGCTGTGGTGGACGTTGAATTCCCACGTGACGCGATGCCTAAGATTTACGACGCCTTGAAGATGGATGGCTCGGAACTGACGCTGGAAGTACAACAACAGCTGGGTGACGGCGTAGTCCGCACCATTGCGCTGGGTACATCCGACGGTTTGCGCCGCGGCATGACAATCAAGAACACAGGCCAGCCAATCATGGTGCCGACCGGTAAAGCAACACTGGGCCGCATCATGGACGTGCTGGGCAACCCGATCGACGAATGCGGTCCGGTAAGCCACGAAACCACTGCCTCTATCCACCGCAAGGCTCCTGCGTACGACGAATTGTCGCCATCGCAAGAACTGCTGGAAACCGGCATCAAGGTTATCGACCTGGTTTGCCCGTTCGCCAAGGGCGGTAAAGTCGGCCTGTTCGGCGGCGCGGGTGTGGGCAAGACCGTGAACATGATGGAACTGATCAACAACATCGCCAAGGCGCACAGCGGCTTGTCCGTGTTTGCCGGTGTCGGTGAGCGTACTCGCGAGGGTAACGACTTCTATCACGAAATGGCTGACGCTAAAGTGGTTGATCTGGAACATCCGGAAAAATCCAAGGTCGCCATGGTCTACGGCCAGATGAATGAACCGCCAGGCAACCGTCTGCGCGTTGCGCTGACCGGCCTGACCATCGCTGAAGGTTTCCGCGATGAAGGCAAGGACGTGCTGTTCTTCGTCGATAACATCTACCGCTACACACTGGCCGGTACCGAAGTTTCCGCGCTGCTGGGCCGTATGCCTTCCGCCGTGGGTTACCAGCCAACGCTGGCTTCGGAAATGGGCCAGCTGCAAGAACGTATCACATCGACAAAAACCGGTTCGATCACATCGATCCAGGCCGTCTACGTTCCTGCGGATGACTTGACCGACCCGTCGCCTGCAACCACGTTTGCTCACTTGGACTCCACCGTTGTGTTGTCGCGTGACATCGCTTCGCTGGGTATCTACCCTGCGGTTGATCCGCTCGACTCGACTTCGCGCCAGCTGGATCCGCAAGTGGTCGGCCAGGAGCACTACGAAACTGCCCGCGCTGTGCAAGGCATCTTGCAACGCTACAAGGAATTGCGCGACATCATCGCGATTCTGGGCATGGACGAACTGGCTCCGGAAGACAAGCTGCTGGTCGCGCGTGCACGTAAGATGCAGCGTTTCCTGTCGCAGCCTTTCCACGTTGCTGAAGTGTTTACCGGTTCGCCAGGTAAATACGTTTCGCTGAAGGACACGATCAAGGGCTTCAAGATGATCGCCAGCGGCGAACTCGATCACCTGCCGGAACAAGCGTTCTACATGGTCGGCACGATCGAAGAAGCAATCGAAAAGGCCAAGAAGATCGGCTAACCGGCAAGCGCCGGAGCCGCCGCAGCTGAGCGGCTCCGGCGCTTCCCGTTAGTGACTTCATGGACAACAAAGGGTTTAAGATGGCAAACACTATTCACGTAGACGTTGTTTCCGCGGAAGAGATGATCTTCTCCGGCGAAGCCGAATTCGTCGCGTTGCCGGGCGAGTCGGGCGAGCTGGGGATTTATCCTCGTCACACCCCGCTGATCACGCGCATCAAGCCGGGCGCGGTACGGATCAAGGTGGCAGGCCAGGCGCAGGACGAGTTCGTGTTCGTTGCCGGCGGTTTGCTGGAAGTGCAGCCGAATCACGTTACCGTTCTGGCTGACACGGCCATCCGCGGCGCCGACCTGGACGAAGCGAAGGCTAGCGAAGCCAAGCGCCGTGCCGAAGAAGCGTTGACCAATAAAGAATCCCTGATCGATTACGCAAAAGCACAGTCCGAGTTGTCGGCAGCGATTGCGCAACTGGCAGCGATTGCGAAATTGCGTCAAAAAGGACGTTGATCCGGTAAAACGCCGTTAATTCGGATGGCAACCAGAAAAAGCAGCTTCGGCTGCTTTTTTGTTGCCTGGAGCAACAGTCTTTATCATTTGTCATCGCGTTTTTAATGACGCCGCCGCTGATCTTCCACTAAGATGGATGAAAAGCGCAGGTCCCCGTTGCGCGCATAAATGGAGACGACAAATGAAAATCCGGCTGCTGCATTTTCTGACCGCCGCTCTGCTGGCAATCGGCCTGTGCGCCTGCGAGAGGCCAGCCGACACGGCTCCTACTCCTAAGGTTTACCGGGTCGGCATGAACGCCGCGTTCGCCCCGTTCGGCTCCATAGATACCAGCGGCAAGATCGTCGGTTTCGACGCCGACATCATGCAGGCGGTAGCGGACCAGGCGGGCATCAAGATCGTCTGGGTGAATACGCCGTGGGAAGGAATTTTCTCCACCCTGGCCAACGCCGACATCGACATCATCGCTTCCGGCGTCACGATTACCGATGAGCGCAAGCAAAGCATGCTGTTTTCCGATCCGTATTTCGAGGCCAAGCAGGTGATCCTGGTGGCGCCCGGCAAACAGATCAGCAGCCCGGACGACCTGAAGCAGGCGAACCGGGTCGGTGTCACCGGCGGCACCAGCGCCGACACCATCATGCAGAAAATGCTAGGCAAGAACAACAACGCCCTGGTGCGCTTCGAAAGCCTGCCGCTGCTGCTGAACGAAGTGGATAACGGCGGGGTCGACGCCGCGGTGGGCGACAACGGCGCGGTAGAGAACCACCTGAAATTCAACAAGGACAAGGGCTTCAAGCTGATCGAAAGCGACAAGTTTGAAAAAGAATACTATGGCATCGCGGTAAGGCCGGCCGATACCGCGCTGATGGCCAAGATCAACAGCGCGCTGAAAGCCCTGCACGGCAACGGCAGCTACGACAAGATCTACGCCAGCTATTTCTCCAAGTAAGCCTGGGGCAGGGCGGGCGCGCAGCCCGCCTTGCGCTCGCTGGCAGAACAGCGGGTTCTCGCGGTAATATCACAGAAAGATTCTCAAGCTCACGAGGATTTCCCTTACGTCGACAAGTAGATATCCGAACCCATGCCAACCACATCCGCTCCTGTGTCCAATCCTGCCAACCCGATCATCGCCATCGTCGGCCTTTCTTCCAAACCGGACCGGCCAAGCTATGGCGTAGCCCGCTACATGCAGGAGCGCGGTTACCGGATCATCCCGGTCAATCCCACGCATGCTGGCGCTCACATCCTCGGCGAGCCTTGCTACGCAAACCTGTACGACGCGGCGAAAGCGCTGGCCGCAGACCGGCTGAAGATCGACATCGTCGACTGTTTCCGCAAGGCGGAAGATATTCCGCCTATCGTCGGCGAGGCGATCATGATCGATGCCCGCTGTGTCTGGATGCAGCTCGGCATCGTCAATGAAGCGGCAGCCGCCAAGGCGCGCGCCAACGGCATGCAGGTGGAGATGGACAGCTGCATCAAGATCGAACATGCGCTGGGAAACCTGCACGGCATCCTGTAAGCAGCAACCGCAATACTGTCCCAAGGGATATCGGAGAGAACAATGAAAGCATGCACGCAGTTTCGCGCCGGCAAGCAAACCAAGATCAAGGATGCCGACGCCGAGCAGAAACCGCTTTCCAGCGGCGACAAGACCAAGGACCGGGACCAGGTAGCCGCGCTGGCGGCAGAAATCGCCGTGCTGCAGGAAATGCTGTATGCGGCGCAGGAGCACAAGGTGCTGGTGGTACTGCAGGGTACCGACACCAGCGGCAAGGACGGCACCGTAAAAGGGGTGTTCAACCTGATCAATCCGCAAGGCATCCAGATTGCCAACTTCAAGGCCCCCAGCACCATCGAGCGCGCCCACGACTATCTGTGGCGGGTGCATCAGCAGGTGCCGCAGCAGGGCGAGATCGTGGTTTTCAACCGCAGCCACTATGAAGACGTGCTGATCACCCGCGTGCACGACTGGATCGACGAGGACGAATGCGAACGCCGCTATGCCCAGATCCGCGATTTCGAGAGAATGCTGGCGGAAACCGGCACCACCATCATCAAGTGCCTGTTGCACATTTCCAAAGACGAGCAGCGCAACCGCTTGCAGGAACGCATCGACGATCCGGCCAAGCACTGGAAATTCGACATGCAAGACCTGGAAGAGCGCAAAAGCTGGGACAAATACCAGGTATTGTTTGGCAAGGCGATCGATGCCACCGATGCCGACCACGCGCCCTGGTATGTGATCCCGGCCAATTCCAAGACGCACCGCAACCTGGCGATCGCCAGCATCCTGCTGGAAACCCTGACTGACCTGAAACTGAAGCCGCCGCCCGCCAAACCTGAATTAAAAGGCTTGAAGATAGAATGAATTTAACGGCGGCAACCACTATAATTGTTTGCTGTTAAGAAAAAATCATATAAACAGTTTGATCCGTGACGTTAGCAAAAATGAAGGAGACATGACGTGCGCCGCTGGTTGCCGGAACTGATCGCATTACCGCTCTTGCCATGGCTGCTCATACAAGGCCGTCGCACGCGCCGCATTACGCCACGCCTGCCGGAAGCGATGGGACCGACCATCGGCCAGGCCCAGATCGCCGGCAGCACCGAGCCGCCGCAACGGCCGCTGGCTTTGCTGACGATCGGCGAGTCGCCGGTGGCTGGAGTCGGCGTCGCCACCCATTACGAAGCGATCACCGGCCAGTTTGCCGCTGCGCTGGCGATGCGCTTGCAGCGTACCGTGACCTGGCAGGCGGTCGGCGAAAACGGCGCCACCCTGAGCGACGCCGTCAAGACCATGCTGCCCCAGGTGGCCTCGCAAAAGGTGGATATCGTGCTGATTGCGTTCGGCGTCAACGACACCACCGCATTCCGCTCCTGCAACCGCTACCGGGCCGAGCTGCTGCAGCTGATGCGCGACCTGCAGGCGCACCTGGACCCGCGCCTGATCGTGATTTCCGGGATTCCGCCCATCCACGCCTTCCCGGCGCTGCCGGAACCCCTGCGCTATGTGCTTGGCTTGAAAGCCAAGGCGCTGGATGAAACGGTGGAACAGCTGATTGCCGAGCTGCCGGCAGACCTCGGCCAGCTGCGGGTAACGCGGGTGCCTATCCTGATCGACATCAACGACCACGCCCTGATGGCGTCCGACGGCTATCATCCGTCCGCCAGCGGCGTCTCCCTGTGGGCGCGCCAGCTGGCGACCGCTGTTGCGGCCCATCTGAAATCGATCAAGAAGAGCAAGCTGGCCGCGCAGCAGGCGGCCAGCAAGCAGGGCTGAGCCGGCGCCTTCCTGTGCGGGTTACTTGAGCCACTGGTTGAGCACCCGGTCGTAGTCGCCGGTCGCTTTCAGCTGGTGCATCCAGGTGTCGACGAATTCCTTGAACGGCACATCGCCGCGCGGCAGCATGAACGCCTTTTCCGAGAATTGCAGCGGCTGGTCCGGACGGATCGCGCATAGCTGCGGATGCAGCTTGGCCTGCCACAGGGTTTCGCTGGCGTCGGTCACCATCACGTCGGCCTTGCCCTGCACGATCTGGTCGAAGATGGTGACATTGTCCGGGTGCAGGATCAGCTGCGCCTGCTTGTAGTTGGCGCGGGCGAATCGTTCATTGGTGCCGCCCGGGTTGACGATGGCGCGCGTGGCCGGCTGGTCGATCGCCGCCAGCGACTGGAATTTTGCGGCGTCGGCGCAACGCGCGATCGCCGCTTTGCCATCCACCATGTGCGGGGCCGAAAACGAGACTTTCTTTTGCCGCTCAAGCGTCACCGATACGCCGCCCATGGCGATATCGCATTTCTCCAGGAAGTCGCTGGTCAGGTTGCTCCAGCTGGTCTTGACGAAGCGCGCTTCGACCCCGAGCGCCTTGGCCAGCGAGCGCGCCAGGTCGACATCGATGCCTTCGAAACTGTTGTCGCTCTTGAAAAACGTGAACGGCTTGTAGTCGCCGGTCATGCACACTCGCAGGCTGCCGGATTTGACGACTTCGTCGAGCCGCGACGGTGCGGTCTGGGCGGAGGCCGAGGTGGCTGTTGCGGCTAGCGCCAGCACCAGCGTGAAAATCAACGTCTTCATGCAATCTCCTTGGTTAAAAATCATTTCCAGTGGGTTTTTATGATCGCCGCCAGCTTGTCGAAAGCCGGTGCGATCTGTTCATTCGGCACGCAGGCATAACCCAGCAGCAAACCCTGGTGCCTGGCGCCGGCGTTCATGAAATAGCGCGATAGCGGCCGCGCCACGATTCCCTCGGCGCGCGCGGCGCGGCTGATGGCCAGGTCGTCGCATTGCGGCGGCAAGCCCAGCGCCAGGTGCAGGCCGGCTTCGCCGCCGGTGAGCGTGATGCGGTCGCCGAAATGCCGTTCGATCGCAACCTGCAGCAGGTGCAGGCGCTCCGCATACAAGACCCGCATGCGCCGGATGTGCGACGCAAAATGGCCTTCGGTCATGAAATCGGCCATGATCGCCTGCATGAAAACCTGGCTGCCGCGATACAGCTCGGAGACGCCGGTCGCGAACGCCGGCGCCAGCGATTCCGGCACCACCATGAAACCGATGCGCAGGCTGGGAAACATGGTCTTGCTGAAGGTGCCCATGTACAGCACGCGGTCGTCGGTATCCATGCCTTGCAAGGACGCCAGCGGCCGGCTGCCGTAGCGGAATTCGCTGTCGTAGTCGTCCTCGATGATCCAGACCTTGCGGGTCGCTGCATATTCCAGCAGCATGCGCCGCCGCGACAAGCTCATCACCATGCCCAGCGGATACTGGTGCGACGGCGTGGCGCAGATGAAACGCGGCGGCTGGCGCAGGTTGGCCAGGCGCATGCGCATGCCTTCGGCGTCGACCGGGATCGCCACCGGCTTGATGCCAAGCGAATTGAGCACGCTGCGTGTGCCCCAGTAGCACGGATCTTCGACCCAGGCGCTGTCGCCATGCTCGCCCAGCAGCTTGACCACGATGTCCAGCGACTGGTGGATGCCGGTGGTGATGATCACCTGGCTGGCATTGCAGTTGACCGAACGCGCGATGCGCAGGTATTCGGCGACCGCTTCGCGCAGCGGCAGGTAGCCGCCGGCATCGCCGTAGGTCAGCAGTTCGGCGCGCGAACGGCGCCAGTGCTTGTTTTGCAGGCGGCTCCAGATCTTGTTCGGGAACAGGGTGACGTCCGGCACGCCCGGCATGAACGCGCCCCACTGCAAATCGCTGACGCCGGCTTGCTGGATCAGCGCCGCGCCATGGGCCGACAGTTCCGACTGGCCGCTGGGGTCGGTCAGCGGCGGGGTGTTCAGGCGGACTTCGGGAATCTGGTCGGGCGTGGTGTCGGCGATGAAGGTGCCGGCGCCGGCGCGGGTTTCCAGGTAACCCTCGGCGATCAGCTGTTCGTAGGCATAGGTCACGGTATTGCGCGATATGGCCAGCTCGCGCGCCAGGTCGCGCGAAGACGGCAGTTGCCAGCCGGACGGCAGCAGCTGCGACAGGATGGCTTCGCGGATGGCCTGGTAGATCTGCCGGTTGAGCGGCGCGCCTGTGCCCTTGGCCGCCTTGGCGCCGTCGGCGCCGCGTTCCATGCGCATCAGCAAAAAATCGGTGAGCGAGGCGATGCGCAAAGTGGCTCCATTAGAAAACTGAAAGTGGCACTATATTATAGATCCAGCTCGGCCTTAGTATGCATCAAAGCTTGTACAAAAAATGCATATCGATTCTAGGAGCCAAGATGAAAAACGACGGATACCACGCAGCCGCGGCAGCGGCAACCACCAACGCTGCACTGCATCAACGGAAAAATGCCGCCACCCCGCGCGGTGTCGGCGTCATGTGCGATTTCTACGCCTCGCATGCCTTGAATGCCGAAATCTGGGATGTGGAAAACCGCCGCTTCATCGATTTCGCGGCCGGCATCGCCGTCCTCAACACCGGCCATCGCCATCCCAAACTGGTAGCGGCGATCCAGGAACAGCTCGGCAAGTTCACCCATACCGCCTACCAGATCGTGCCTTACGCCAGCTATGTCGAACTGGCGGAGCGCATCAACGCCATCACGCCTGGCGGCCATGCCAAAAAAACCACCTTCTTCTCGACCGGCGCCGAAGCGGTAGAGAACGCCGTCAAGATCGCCCGCGCCGCCACCGGCCGCAGCGCCGTGATCGCGTTTTCCGGCGCGTTCCACGGCCGCACCATGATGGGCATGGCGCTGACCGGCAAAGTGGTGCCGTACAAGGTCGGTTTCGGTCCGTTCCCGGCGGAGGTCTACCATGTGCCGTTCCCGATGGAATTGCATGGCGTCAGCGTGGAAAGTTCGCTGGCCGCACTGCAGGCGCTGTTCAAGGCCGACGTCGATCCCAAGCGGGTCGCCGCCATCATCCTGGAGCCGGTGCAAGGCGAGGGCGGTTTCTACGCTGCGCCGCCGGCCTTGATGCAGGCGCTGCGCGCCTTGTGCGACGAGCACGGCATCCTGCTGGTGGTAGATGAAGTGCAAACCGGTTTTGCCCGCACCGGCAAGCTGTTTGCGGTAGAGCATTCCGGCGTGATCCCGGACCTGATGACGATGGCCAAGAGCCTGGCCGGCGGCATGCCGTTGTCGGCTGTGTGCGGCCGCGCCGAGATCATGGATGCGGCGGCGCCCGGCGGCCTGGGCGGCACTTACGCCGGCAATCCGCTGGCGGTCGCTTCGGCGCTGGCCGTGCTGGACGTGATCGAAGAAGAAAAACTGGTGGAACGCGCCAACTTGCTGGGCGCCAAGCTGAAACAGGTGCTGGAAGGCCTGCGCGCCGAGATTCCGCAGATTGCCGACATCCGCGGCCTGGGTGCGATGGTGGCGGTGGAATTCCTGCATCCCGGCACGCGCTTGCCGGATGCCGAGTTCACCAAGAAGGTCCAGGCCGAGGCGCTCAAAAACGGCTTGCTGTTGTTGAGCTGCGGGGTCTACAGTAATGCGATCCGCTTCTTGTTTCCGCTGACCATAGAGGATAACTTGATGGATGAGGCGCTGGCCATCCTGAGCGCAGCGATGCGCACCGTTGCCGCAGCTAGAACCTAGATTTGGCAGTTGACCGCTCATTTGAGTCTGAAAAGCCTTATGAACGCTGTTTATCTTTCGTTTAATGATGTTTGCCCATTGGGTGAAAGCGCTACGGGCGCGATTGCACATTTTTCCGGTCCTCTGGCGTCGTTGCTCCTCCTAGTGGAATGGAGTCCACGTCGTCGTCGCGCCTAGCCAGAGAACCGGAAAAATGCACGCTCGCATCCGTTCAACTACCAAATCTAGGTTGAAACTTGTCGGGAGATTGAGTTGAAGCAAGAAAATATCGCCACCCACTTGCCCTTGGTGTCCAAGGAAGTTGCCGATAAACCAGGCGCGCCGGATATCCTGGTGCAGTTTTCCGGCGTCAAGAAAACCTACGACGGCGAGAACCTGGTGGTCAAGGACCTCAACCTGGATATCCAGCGCGGCGAGTTCCTGACCTTGCTCGGGCCGTCCGGTTCCGGCAAGACCACCTGCCTGATGATGCTGGCCGGCTTCGAGTTCCCCACCGGCGGCGAAATCCGCCTGGACGGCCAGCTGCTCAACAAGGTGCCGCCGCATAAACGCAACATCGGCATGGTGTTCCAGAACTATGCGCTGTTCCCGCACATGACGGTGGCGCAAAACGTCGCCTATCCGCTGCGGGTGCGCAACATCAGCGGCAGCGAACGGGCCGGCAAGGTCAAGAAAGCGCTGGACATGGTGCAGATGGGCAAGTTCGGCGACCGTTATCCGGCGCAGCTGTCCGGCGGCCAGCAGCAGCGCATCGCGCTGGCGCGGGCGCTGGTGTTCGATCCCAAGCTGGTGCTGATGGACGAGCCGCTGGGCGCGCTCGACAAGCAGCTGCGCGAACACATGCAGCTGGAACTGAAAGCCCTGCACAAGCGGCTCGGCGTGACCTTTGTCTACGTCACCCATGACCAGAGCGAAGCGCTGACCATGTCAGACCGCGTCGCCGTGTTCGACCAGGGCATCATCCAGCAGCTGGCGGTGGTCGACCGTCTCTACGAATATCCCGAAAACCAGTTCGTGGCCGGTTTCATCGGCGACAACAACCGTTTCAACGGCGTGCTGGCGGCCAGCGAAGGCGCCAACGGCACGGTGCGTTTGCCGCATGGCGGCTTGCTGAGCGGGCTCAACGCCAACGACGCCGGCGTCGGCCGGCAGGTGGTCGCCTGCATCCGGCCGGAACGGATCCACCTGTTGCCGCTGGCCGATGCGCCGGAACAGGCTTTGCGCGTCAGCGTCAGCAGCCTGATCTATTTCGGCGATCACGTGCGGGTGCGCTGCGCAATCCCGCAGCAGGACGACTGTTTCGTCAAGCTTTCCCTGAACGATCCGGCGCTGGCCGGGTTGTACGAAGGCACAGAGGTTGCATTGGACATAGATCCCAAGCACCTGCGCATTTTCATTTGAAAATTTTCCGCACTTGTTCGCATTTGCTTTTTTTTAAATCCCGAGGAGACGTGATGAAGTCGATATTCAAACCTGTTTTTAGCAGCGTTGTACTGGCGTTGGCTGCAGTAGGCATGGCGCAGGCGGCAGCCTTGACGGTGGTCAATTTCGGCGGCGCCAACGGCGCGGCGCAAAAAGTGGCCTACATCGATCCCTACGCCAAGGCTAGCGGCGACAAGATCACGGTCGTCGAATTCAACGGCGAGCTGGCCAAGGTCAAAGCCATGGTCGAAGCCAAGAAGGTCAGCTGGGATGTAGTGGAAGTAGATGCCGGCGATATCGGCCGCGCCTGCGAAGAAGGCTTGCTGGAAAAGATCGACTTCAGCAAGATCGGCAACAAGGCCGATTTCAGCCCTGCCGCCATCCATGAATGCGGTGTCGGCGCTTTCGTCTGGTCGACCGTGCTGGCCTACGATGCCGACAAGCTCAAGACCGCGCCGAAAACCTGGGCTGATTTCTGGGACACCAAGAAATTCCCAGGCAAGCGCGCCATGAAGAAGGGCGCCGAGTACACGCTGGAATTTGCGCTGATGGCGGACGGTGTGGCGCCGAAAGACGTCTACAAGCTGCTCGGCACCAAAGCCGGCGTCGACCGCGCCTTCAAGAAGCTGGATGAGCTCAAGCCGAATATCCAGTGGTGGGAAGCCGGCGCCCAGCCGCCGCAATTCCTGGTGGCGGGCGATGTCGTGATGTCGACCGCATTCAACGGCCGTATCGACGCCGCGCAACGGGAAGGCAAGAACCTGAAGGTGAGCTGGATCGGCAGCATCTACACGCTGGATTTCTGGGTGATTCCAAAGGGCACGCCGAACAAGGCCGACGCCGAGAAATTCATTGCCTTCGCCAGCAAGCCGGATTCGCAAAAGGCTTACGCCAGCAATATCTCCTACGGTCCGGTGAACAACCAGGCGCTCAAGCTGCTCGATCCGAAAACGCTGGCTAACCTGCCGACCTCGCCGACCAATGCCAAGGACGCCTTGCAACTGAGCCTGTCGTTCTGGACCGACCATGGTGAAGAACTGGAGCAGCGTTTCACGGCCTGGGCCGCCAAGTAAGCAGACTGGCATGGCCGCAAGCCGTGTTGTCCACGGCTTGCGGCGGTTCTTTGCAATTCATCATCTAGCGCACCCGGAACACCATGACTTCTATTGCATCTGCCGGCGTCAGTCCTGCCATGACGCCGCCCGCATCACCGCAGAATTCCCAGCTCAGGCGTGAGTTGCGCCAGGCCCAGTTCCGCAAGCGCGCCGCGGCGCTGGCGCTGATCGCGCCGCTGGCGATTTTCCTGCTGCTGACTTTCCTGGTGCCGATCGCGATGCTGCTCAAGCGCGCTGTGGAAAATCCGGAAGTCGCCGCCACGCTGCCGCATACCGTGGCCGCGCTGAGCAACTGGGACCGCAAGAGCGCGCCGCCGGACGCCGCCTACGCCGGCCTCGCCAGCGACCTGCTGCGCGCCAGGGAAGACAGTTCGGCCGGCTCGTTGGCGCGCCGCCTCAATTCGGAAATCTCGGGCGCCCGTTCCATCATCATGAAAACCGCGCGCGCCTTGCCTTTGCTGGATGCCGACGGCAAACCGTTGCCGCCTGCGCAAATCAAGCAGGCGCTGATCGACATCGATGAGCAATGGAGCCAGCTGCCGTACTGGCAGGCGATCGCCAAGAACGGCGCGCCATATTCGCCGTACTACCTGCTGGCGGCGCTGGACCTGAAGCAGGACGCGTTCGGCCATATCGAAAAAGCCGATCCAAGCGCATCGGTATACCAGAAGATTTTCGGCCGCACGTTCTGGATGGGACTGGTCGCTACCCTGGCTTGCCTGGCGCTCGGTTATCCGCTGGCGTACTGGCTGTCGACCATGTCGGAACGGCGCGCCAACCTGTTCATGATCCTGGTGCTGATTCCGTTCTGGACCTCGATCCTGGTGCGGGTCGCGGCCTGGATCGTATTGCTGCAGTCGGAAGGCCTGGTCAACAAGGCGCTGATGGCGACCGGCCTGACCCAGGCGCCGCTGGAACTGCTGTTCAACCGCATCGGCGTGTATATCGCCATGACCCACATCCTACTGCCGTTCATGATCCTGCCGCTGTATAGCGTGATGAAGGCCATACCGCCAACCTACCTGCGCGCCGCGGTGTCGCTCGGCAGCCATCCGTTCGCCGCGTTCTGGCGCGTGTATGTGCCGCAAACCTATCCTGGCATCGGCGCCGGCGCCTTGCTGGTGTTCATCCTGTCGGTCGGCTACTACATTACGCCGGCGCTGCTGGGCGGGCCGAATGAGCAGATGGTGAGCTATTACATCGCTTATTTCACCAATGTCACCATCAACTGGGGCATGGCGTGCGCGCTGGGCGCGTTGCTGTTTGCCGCGACGCTGGTGCTGTACGGCGTGTACCGCCGCTTCACCAAAAACGACGTGGCGATGGGATAAGAAGATGAAACTGCTTCCACAATTTCCTCCTTACGTCTCGCTGGCCGAACGCGCCTGGTTTTTCTTTTCGCGCGGCTTCAACCTGCTGGTGCTGCTGTTCCTGCTGCTGCCGATCCTGGTGATCATTCCGCTGTCGTTCAGCGACAGCACTTTCCTGGTGTATCCGATCCACGGTTTTTCGATGCGCTGGTACCAGAACCTGGTGCATTCGGAAGAATGGGTCAGCGCCGCGAAAAACAGCTTCATCGTGGCGCCGTTGGCGACCGTGCTGGCAACCATACTCGGCACCCTGGCGGCGGTCGGCCTGAACAAGGCGGATTTCCACGGCAAGGGTTTGCTGATGGCGGTGCTGATCTCGCCGATGGTGGTGCCGGTGGTGGTGGTGGGCGTCGGCGTGTATCTGTTCTTTGCGCAGATCGGCTTGTCCGACAGTTATACCGGCCTGATCCTGGCGCATGCGGCGCTCGGCGCGCCTTTCGTGGTGACCACGGTGCTGGCGACGCTGCAAGGTTTCAACCAGAACCTGGTGCGCGCCAGCCTCAGCCTGGGCGCCAATCCGCTCTCCACTTTTTTCCGGATTACCTTGCCGGTGATTGCGCCTGGCTTGATTTCCGGCGCCTTGTTCGCCTTCGCCACCTCGTTCGACGATGTAGTGGTAACCTTGTTCGTAGCCGGCCCCGGCCAAGCCACCTTGCCACGCCAGATGTTTACCGGCATCAAGGAAAACATCAGCCCGACCATCGCTGCGCTGGCCACCATCCTGATCGTGTTTTCCACCTGCCTGCTGCTGGTGCTGGAATGGATACGCGGACGCAACAAGGCGCTCGCCAAATTCTAGCCGCTTGCAGAGCACTGCTTCTCAGCACGCATATCGCAACCTGGTATGCGTGTCTTCAATGTTCATAGGAGTCACCCCATGATGCAATTAAAAGATCCCTCATTGTTCCGCCAGCAAGCCTATGTCAACGGCGAGTGGTGCGGCGCCGACAGCGGCGCCACGCATCCCGTGACCAATCCGGCCACCGGCGAAACCATCGGCAGCGTGCCGCTGATGGGCGCTGCCGAAACCAGGCGCGCGATCGCCGCAGCCAACGAAGCCTGGCGCCAGTGGCGGCGCAAGACCGCCAAGGAACGCAGCATCGTGCTGCGCAAATGGAACGACCTGATGCTGGCCAACCTGGACGACCTGGCGCTGATCATGACGGTCGAGCAAGGCAAGCCGCTGGCTGAAGCCAAAGGGGAAATCGCCTACGCCGCATCGTTCATCGAATGGTTCGCGGAAGAGGGCAAGCGCGCCGGCGGCGACACCATTCCATCGCCGTCGCCGAGTTCGCGGATCGTGGTGGTGAAAGAGCCGATCGGCGTTTGCGCGGCGATCACGCCATGGAATTTCCCGGCCGCGATGATCACCCGCAAAGCCGGTCCGGCGCTGGCCGCCGGCTGCACCATGGTGCTCAAGCCGGCCGAATCGACGCCGTTCTCGGCGCTGGCGCTGGCGGTGCTGGCCGAGCGCGCAGGCATCCCGGCCGGCGTGTTCAGCGTGGTGACCGGCTCTGCCCGTGAAATCGGCGCCGAAATGACCAGCAACCCGGTGGTGCGCAAGCTCACCTTTACCGGTTCTACCGGCGTCGGCCGTTTGCTGATGGAACAATGCGCGGCCACTATCAAGAAACTGTCGCTGGAGCTGGGCGGCAATGCGCCGTTCATCGTGTTCGACGACGCCGACCTGGATGCCGCCGTCGAAGGCGCAATGGCCTCCAAATACCGTAACGCCGGCCAGACCTGCGTCTGCGCCAACCGCTTGTATGTGCAGGATGGCATCTACGATGCATTCGCTGAAAAACTGGTGGCCGCGGTGGCTAAGCTGAAGGTCGGCAACGGCCAGCAAGAGGGCGTCACGCAAGGTCCCCTGATCGACCAGAAGGCGGTCGCCAAGGTCGAGCAGCATATCGCCGATGCGGTGGCGAAAGGCGCGCGCATCCTGGCCGGCGGCAAGCGCCATGCACTCGGCCAGAGTTTCTTCGAACCGACCGTGCTGGTCGATGTGACTTCCGACATGATGGTGGCGCGCGAAGAGACTTTCGGTCCGATGGCGCCGCTGTTCCGCTTCAAGACTGACGACGAAGTGCTGGCGCTGGCCAACGACACCGAATTCGGCCTTGCCAGCTATTTCTATTCGCGCGATATCGGCCGCATCTGGCGCGTCGCCGAGGGCCTGGAAAGCGGCATGGTCGGCATCAATACCGGCCTGATCTCGAATGAAGTGGCGCCGTTCGGCGGCGTCAAGCAATCGGGCCTGGGGCGTGAGGGGTCGAAATACGGGATCGAAGATTACCAGGTGATCAAGTACCTGTGCATGGGCGGGATCTGACGTTACCCGCGCGCCGCCTTGCATGCATTTACGCCCAGCAAGCCGTGCCTCCAAGGCACGGCGTTTCGCAAAAATCCAACACTTTTCCGGCCGGCAGCCGCATTTTGAGGTCGGAATCTGGTAGCGCTAACACAAATAAATCGCCGTTGATATAATGTTGCTTCGCACCATGGCCCCGGTGCGCGCCTTTGACCGCCGCGCTTTCCTGCTGTTCGGCGGTTCCATTTCCGGACGATCATCATGCTGTCTTTGCCCCTGTTTGCCCTTGCTGTTGCCGCTTTCGGCATCGGTACGACGGAGTTCGTCATCATGGGCTTGCTGCCCGATGTCGCACGCGACCTGGGGGTGACGATCCCGGCGGCGGGCATGCTGGTGACCGGTTATGCGCTGGGCGTGACGATAGGGGCGCCGATCGTGGCCATCGCCACCGCCAACATGCCGCGCCGGACGGCGCTGCTGAGCCTGATCGGCCTGTTCATCATCGGCAATGTGCTATGCGCCTTGTCGCCGAATTATGTGGTGCTGATGCTGGCGCGCGTGGTGACAGCGTTTTGCCACGGCGCATTTTTCGGCATCGGCTCGGTGGTGGCGGCCGGACTGGTGGCGCCGAACCGGCGCGCGCAGGCGATCGCCCTGATGTTTGCCGGCCTGACCCTGGCCAATGTGCTGGGCGTGCCGTTCGGCACCGCCCTCGGGCAACAGCTGGGCTGGCGCTCGACGTTCTGGGCGGTGACCGTGATCGGGGTGCTGGCGGCGATTGCGCTGGCGCTGTGGCTGCCGAAGAAAATCGAGATGCAAAAGACCAGCCTGCTGCAGGAATTCGCGGTGCTCAAGGACAAGCAGGTACTGATGGTGCTGGCGATCAGCGCACTGGCGTCGGCCAGCCTGTTTTCGGTATTCACCTACATCACGCCGATCCTGGAAGACGTCACCGGGCTGACGCCGCATGCCGTGACGCTGGTGCTGCTGGTGTTCGGCCTCGGCCTGACAGTCGGCAGCGCGCTTGGCGGCAAGCTGGCCGACTGGCGCCTGATGCAGTCGCTGATCTGGTTCCTGGTGGCGCTGGCGATCGTCCTGACGGTATTCACCCTGACCATGCGCACGCCGCTGCCGGCGGTGATCACGATCTTCATCTGGGGCGTGCTGGCGTTTGCGATCGTGCCGCCGCTGCAGATGCTGGTGGTGGAACGCGCCAGCGCCGCGCCTAACCTGGCTTCGACCCTGAACCAGGGCGCTTTCAACCTCGGCAATGCGAGCGGCGCCTGGTTCGGCGGCATGGCGATCAGCGCCGGCTTCCAGCTGACCACCTTGCCTTACGTCGGCGTGGTGGTAGTGGTCGCGGCGCTGGGTTTGACCTTGTGGTCGGCTTCGATCGAGCGCAACAACGGCCTGGCGATGACCCCTAGCGAATAAGCGCCGGCCCTGTTCCTACCAGGGTTTCTTGCCCAGGATCTTCTCGCCCAGCTCGCTCAGCTGCGCCAAGGGATAGCGGGTCTTCTCCCATTCGCGCGGGTCGCCGGGAAAGGCGTAGCTGTCCGGCGGCGTCCGCTGCGTCCAGCTTGCTACCCGCCAATTTCTCAATTCTGCTTCTTCCTCGCGCGCCGGCGTAAACGCGATGTACTGCGCCAGCCGCACCTGGTCGGCCGAGGTGTTGGGGCGGATGCCGTGCGCCAGCAAGCTGTTGAAAATCAGCAGGTCGCCCGCCTGCATCGGTACGAACCGCACTTGCCAAGGCAGCGATTCCACATCCGGGCGCCACGGGTTGCGATCCTTGGGCGCAGTCTTGCGCCACTCGGCGAAATGTTTGAACAGCTCAGGAATACATTGAAAACCGCCGCTTTCCGGCGTCGTATCCGATAACGCCAGCACGCCCTGCACATTCACCGGCAGCGGCTCCAGCGAGGTGTCGGCATCCCAGTGGATGAAGCCGCCGAAACGCCGCGCGCCCTGGTTCGGCGTGTTCAGGTTGGCGCGGTCTATGGTTACCCACAGGTCTTCGCGGTCCCAGATGTCGACGAAGGCGTCGACCATGCGCGGCGTCTGGCGGTTGTCCCAGAACGTCTGGTGGTGATAAGCCTCGACCATGCCGGAGCCGTTCAGCTCTTTCATTTCATGGTCGCGCAGTTGCGCGCGGTTCCAGGTGTCGGGCGCGTTGCGGTCCAGCTCCTGGAACTCCCACAAAAAATCGACCGTGCGCTGTACCTGTTCGGCGCTGACCGCCTGCTTGACGATGACGTAGCCATAGGTTTGCCAGTGCTGGAAATCGGCGGCCGACAATACCCGCAGCGGCAGGGTTTTCCGTATGTCGCGCAGCTGCTCCTGGTCGGGGTAGAGCACGGATGGATTGCTGAGAGGTTGCTTGGCGGCAGCGTAAGGCTGGTTCATGAAGGTCTCCGGGTTGGTGTTGTCGGCTGGGCCTGGTTTGATTGCAGCTCGATTCTCTGCCGTCGGACGCCAGCCGATTTCGCCGCAACTGCCGCTTATTGATACTATCCTGATGTAATTATCCATCGGAAGGTCAGAATGCGACCGCAATATGAGCACCTCACCCTGTCTCCCGGCCATTCCTGGCAGCTGTTGTGGCGCGAATTGCCCGAGTTGCCGTTTCTCTGGCATTACCATCCAGAGTTCGAGCTGACCCTGACCTTGAACGCGCGCGGCCAGCGTTACGTAGGCGACCATCTGGCCGATTTCGGCGATGGCGACCTGATATTGCTGGGGCCGAACCTGCCGCACACCTGGTCGGCCAGCGAGCGGATCGCGCCGGCGCAGCAGATGCTGGCGGTGGTGGTCTGGTTTTCGCGCGACTGGCTGGTCCAGCTGCAAACCAGCTTGCCAGAACTGGCCGGCCTGCTGCAGCTGGGCAAGCGGGCCGACAGGGGATTGCAGTTTTCCGCCGCCACCGCGGCCCGCGCCAGGCCGCTCATGCTGCGCATGGAAAAACTGGCGCCGGCGCAGCGCTTGCCCATCTTGCTGGAGTTGTTGCTGCTGCTGGCGCAAGACGAACTGGCGCAGCCGCTGGCTTCGGTGGCTTCCGCCGCGATCGCGGTGGATACGCAGCGCCAGCGCATGGGACGGGTGCTGGACTATATGCACGCCCATTTCCAGGCGGCGCTGCCGGTAGAGCTGCTGGCCGAGCGCGCTGCGCTGTCGGTAGGGGCTTTCCACCGCTTCTTCAAGCGCCACACGCAGCTGACGGTAACCGCTTACCTGGCCCAGCTGCGGATAGGCAGCGCCTGCCAGCAACTGATCCAGACCGACAAGGCGATAGGGGTGATTGCGCAGGAAGCGGGCTACCGCAACCTGGCCCATTTCAACCGCCAGTTCCGCGCGGCCAAGGGTGTCAGCCCACGCGAATTCAAGCAAAGATACAGATAACAGCTATCTATGGCAGAGTGCAGGCACTTACTTCATGTTGATGAATCTAGCCGGCGGGTATCGCTGAGCGAGCCCATTCGAGATCGCTGCTAAGCCAGCGCGCAGCTTCGCTTTGCTGCTCCTGCTTGCTCCAGATCAGGTCGACGCTTTTCAGGAAAGCCGGCTCCTGGTATTCATGCGCCAGGATTTTCAAGCCCTCGCGCACGCCGTTTTCCTGCATTGCGTGCTGCGGCAGGAAGGCCCAGCCCATGCCGCGCCTGAGCAGGTCCAGCAGCAATTCCGGGCTTTCGATGCGCCACATGATTTCGCTGTAGCGGCCGAAGATGGATGCGTCGCCGCCGTCGCGGCTGGAAGCCAGCAATTGCCGGTGCTGCGCCAGGTCGCCGTTATGCACTTGCGGCAGGCGGCTCAGCGCATGGCCGGCCGCCGCCACCGGCACGAATTGCAGCTGGCCCAGCGAGCAGGCGTTGAAGTCGCTGGGCATGGGATCGACCGTGACTGCAATGGCAATATCCAGCAAGCCGCGCCGCATCAGGTCGGTGGCGTCGATGCTGGTGGGGCGGAACAATTCCAGCTGCAGCTGCGGGAAACGCCGTTCCAGCTCCGCGCACAAGGCATGGCTGCGGGCCAGCGGCAAAGCCTGGTCGATGCCCAGGCGCAGGCGATGGCCATGGCCTGCGCTCAGGCTGTGCGCCTTGCGTTCCAGGTTGCCGGCCGCGGTCAGTGTCGAGCGGGCGAAACCCAGCAGCACCGCGCCGTCCGCGGTCAGGGCCAGGTGATGCAGGTCGCGCTCGAACAGGCGCGTACCCATGTCCACTTCGAGATTGGACAGCGCGGTGCTGACCGTCGACTGCGCCTTGCCCAGGCGGCGCGCGGCCGCGGACAGGCTGCCGCAGTCGGCGATGGTGGCGAATACCAGCAGGTTTTCCAGAGTCATAGGGTAGGCGCGAAGCAGGGCGTTATCGACAAAACAGATGACCGTTAATTATGGCATGGCGTATATCGTGATTAGTATGCATCGGCAGCCATGCAACTACTCAGGAGACGGGCATGATTACCGAAGCAAAACAAAACGCGCTGGACTGGGTGGACGGCAATGCCCGCCAGCTGTCGGACTGGCACCAGACCATCTGGCACTACGCCGAACCGGCTTTCCGCGAATACAAGTCGAGCGCCTGGTATGTCGCCAAATTGCGCGAATACGGGTTCGAGGTCGAAACCGGCAGCGGCGGCATGCCGACCGCGTTTGTCGCCACTTTCAAGAACGGCGCCGGTCCCACCATCGCCACCTATGCCGAGTACGATGCGGTGCCCGGCAACTGCCAGGCGGCGTCGACCAGGAAGGAGCCGCGCGCGGGTTTGTCCAAATACGCGCCGGGCCATACCGATCCGCATTCGGCGCTGGGCATCAGCGCGCTCGGCGGCGCGCTGGCGGCGCGGGACGCCATGCTGAAATCCGGCATCCAGGGCACGCTCAAGGTGTTTGGCGAGCCGGCCGAAAAATTGCGCGCATCGAAACCCATCCACGCCGCCAAGGGTTATTACGACACGCTCGACGCGGCGGTGAGTTTCCATCCGACTTACATGCTGCCGCTCTGCAATACCACGGTCTGGGACGCCCACTGCGGCGTCGGCTACAACTATATCTACACCTTCACCTGCGACGCGCCGGAAAACTGGATCGCCGCCGACAAGTTCAGCCCGATCCCGCAAAACCACCTGGCCGCGCGCGCTCCCGGCGCCAGCGATGCGCTGGTGCTGTTCTACAACCTCAACGAGAGCCTGCGCCGCTCGATGCTGCCGGCCACCGGCCTGTGGAGTTTCAACGAAGCGATCCTGTGCGCCGGCCAGGCCACCGCCGATAACCTGACGCCGCATGTGTCGCAAATCAATTTCATGCTGCGCACCGACTCTGTCGAACAGGCCGAGATCATCAGCCAGGTAATGGACAACAATGCCGAAGCTGCCGCCAAGGCAACCTTCTGCGAATGGAAGAAAACCTGGGTCAGCAAATCGCGCGGCGGCTTGCCGAACCACGTGATGGCGCGCGCCACCTACGACAACATGGTGCTGGCCGGGCCGCCGAGGTGGGACGGCGAAGCGATTCGCATCGCGCAGGAAATCCAGCGCAACCTCGGCCACGAACCGATGGAAAAACCGTTCCTGGCGGTCACCGAAGAATTGATCGACCCCGAAGACTGCGAGCGCGAATTGCGCAAGCAGATGCCGGCCTGGCAAAAATACCTGACCTCGGACGATTACACTGACTACACCTGGCATTGCCCGACCGTACGGCTGTATGTGGCGCGGCCGATGCTGGCGGCGCCGCGCGGCTTTGTATACCCGGACTGGGTAGCCAACGCGCTCGGCGGAATTCCCGCCACCATCGATCCGATGATCCAGTCCGCCGCCAAGACCATCGCGGCAACCCTGGTCGATCTGTTCAGCAACCCGGTGCTGTTGCAGGCCGCCGGCGATGAATTCAAGGAACGCACCGGCGGCGGCATCGGCGGCAGCAACTGGCAGGCGCCGCTGCTGCCGAAGGATTTCAAGGTGCCGCACCAGTACCGCTGGCCGGAATACATCACGACGGTGCGCGGCGAAGAGTGGACCATTCCGTGGCGCGACGATGAATAAGCGCGGCTAGCGGCGCGGCACGCCTGGCAGCACGCACAGCATTTCATACGCCAGGTTGGCGCCCAGCAGGGCAGTGGTGCCAACCGGATCGTAAGGCGGCGACACCTCGACCAGGTCGGCGCCGACGATGTCCAGGCCCCAGGCGCCGCGGATGATTTCCAGCGCCTGCGGCACGCTCAGGCCGGCGATTTCCGGGGTGCCGGTGCCGGGCGCATAGGCCGGGTCGATGCCATCGATGTCAAAACTCAGGTAGACCGGGCCGCCGGCCACGCGGGCCCGCACTTCTTCCATCAGCGGCGCCAGCGATTTGTTCCAGCATTCTTCCACCTGCACCACCTTGAAACCCTGGTCGCGGCACCAGTCGAAATCTTCCGCGGTGTAGCCGGTGCCGCGCAAGCCTATCTGCACCACGCGCCGGCAATCCAGCAAGCCTTCTTCCACCGCGCGCCGGAACGGCGTGCCGTGCGCGATCTTTTCTCCGAACATGGTGTCGTTGACGTCGGCATGGGCGTCGACGTGGATCAGGCCGATCTTGCCGTATTTGCGGTGCAGCGCGCGCAGGATCGGCAGCGCGATGGTGTGGTCGCCGCCCAGCGAGATCGGACGGCAGCCGGAGGCGACGATGCTGTCGTAGGCGGTCTCGATCAGCCTGATCGAATCCAGCAGATTGTAGGGATTGATCGCGACGTCGCCCAGGTCGGCGATGCGCAGCGCATCGAAAGGCGCAGCGCGGGTCGCCATGTTGTAAGGCCGCAGCAGCACCGATTCGGTACGGATCTGGCGCGGGCCGAAGCGGGTGCCGGAGCGGTTCGAGGTGCCGAGGTCGAACGGTACGCCGACAAAACAGGCGTCCAGTTCCGCACTGCTGGCGACGTGCGGCAAACGCATCATGGTGGCGATGCCGCCGAAACGCGGCATGTCGTTGCCGCCTAGCGGTTGATAGAGAGGGGTTTCCGACATGGTCGTCTCCGGGAAGGAATGGGGGGATTGAATACCAGCCACTCTAGCCGCAAATAACATTAATAAAAATGCGTGTAATCGAATATTTACATTGATCAGGATAGATGTATGATCGACCTGACCTCCTTATTTCCGACCTGGCATGCTCAATCAGCTATCCGACCTCGACCTGCGCCTTATCCGTGTATTCCTGTCGGTGCTTGACGCCGGCGGCATTTCCGCCGCGCAGACCGCCCTGAACGTCAGCCAGTCCACCATCAGCACCCAGCTGGCGACGCTGGAAACCCGGCTCGGGTTCCGTTTGTGCGAGCGCGGCCGGGCCGGATTCCGGCTGACGCCGCGCGGCGAGCAGTTCGCCCAGTCCAGCCGCCGGCTGCTGGAAAACATCGACCACTTTTGCCTCGATGCGCGCCAGATCGGCCGCAAGCTGGCCGGGCAGCTGCACCTGGGTTTGATCGGCCACGCCGCCATGAGCGCCAACGCGCGCCTGGGCCAGGCCATCGCCCGCTTTCGCGCGCGGGATGAGGCGGTTATGCTGTCGCTGGCGGTGCTGGCTCCCGGCCAGCTGGAAGAAGAGGTGACCAACGGCCGCCTCGACCTCGGCATCGGCTATTTCTGGCATCGTCTGCCGAGCCTGGAATACCTGCCGTTGTATACGGAACACCAGGTGGCGTACTGCGCCGCCGCGCATCCGTTGTTCAAGCAGGCCGGAAAACTGACGACCGCGGCATTGGCGCAGCACGACTGGGTCTGGCGCAGCTATCCGCTGCCAGAGGCCGACGGCCCGGGCGGCGTATTTTCGCCGGCGCGCGTGACGGCGCTGGCCGACAACATGGAAGCGGTCGCGGTCCTGATCCTGTCGGGACAGCATCTCGGTTTCCTGCCCCGGCACTTCGCCGCGCCTTTGGTAGAGCAAGGATTGCTGGCGGCGCTCAATCCGGCGCTGCTGTCCTATGAGGTCACCTTGCACATGGTCGTGCGCCGCCAATCGAGCCGCGGCGAAGTGCTGCAAGCGTTCCTGGATGACATGGTGGCGGTGCACCGGCAACCGGGGTAATCGCAGACATATGCATGGCATGCGAGGAACCGCTGTCGCGGCCGCCGGTTTGGGTGAGATAATGAGGCGTTATCACACGCATCCAGATCGCCTCTTATGTCACAATTCGCTCCGCTCAAGAACGATACTTTCCTGCGCGCGCTGCTGCGCCAGCCAACCGACTACACGCCCCTGTGGCTGATGCGCCAGGCTGGCCGCTACCTGCCGGAGTACCGTAAAACCCGCAGCCGCGCCGGATCCTTCATGGGACTGGCGACCAATCCCGACTACGCTACCGAAGTCACGCTGCAGCCGCTCGACCGTTTCCCGCTGGACGCCGCGATCCTGTTCTCCGACATCCTCACGGTGCCGGACGCCATGGGCCTGGGCCTGTATTTCGCCGACGGCGAAGGCCCTAAGTTCTATCGCCCATTGCGCGATGAAAAGGACGTGATGGCGCTGCAAAGCCCTGACTTGGGCAAGCTGGATTATGTGTTCAAGGCGGTTACGCAAATCCGCACGGAACTCAACGGCCGGGTGCCGCTGATCGGTTTTGCCGGCAGCCCGTGGACCCTGGCTTGCTACATGGTCGAGGGCGAGGGTTCGCGCGAATTCCATACCGTCAAGACCATGCTGTACAACCGCCCTGACCTGATGCACCACGTGCTGAGCACCAATGCGGCGGCGGTAGCGGCCTATCTGAATGCGCAAATCGACGCCGGCGCCCAGGCCGTGATGATTTTCGATTCCTGGGGCGGGGCGCTGGCGGACGGTGCTTACCAGGAGTTTTCGCTGAATTACATGCGCCAGGTGGTGTCCCAGCTGCAGCGCGAAAAGGACGGCGTGCCGATTCCGGCGATCGTATTTACCAAGGGCGGCGGCCTGTGGCTGGAACAGATTGCCGATATCGGCGCCGATGCCGTCGGCCTCGACTGGACCGTCAACCTGGCCGAGGCGCGGGCCCGCATCGGCCAGCGCGTTGCCTTGCAGGGCAATCTCGATCCGGCAGTGCTGTTTGCCAATCCGGAACAGATCCGCAGCGAAGTCGAGCGCCTGCTGAATTCCTTTGGCGCACCGCAAGCCGGCAGCGGCCACGTGTTCAACCTGGGTCACGGCATTTCGCAATTCACGCCGCCGGAATCGGTTGCCGTCATGGTGGACGCGGTCCACGAAATCAGCCGTAAATTGCGCGGATAGAAGCTTGCCGGCGCCATGTAACGGCTGCTACCTGCTGAAGCACGCTGTTACACAACGCCATGCATAACACATTCGTAAGCAATCCGGAGATTGGCGCGCGATAGTTATGCACAAAATAAATCTGCTGCACCACGGAAATTATTTATATCTATATTTTTTATTTTGCACTTGGGTCTGTTTTGTAAGCATTTGATTTTAAAGGGTTTATTTTCTGCTTTTAGTTTAGGCAATTTATTGAAACCCGCATCAAATATGAGGCTGCAGCCTGTCAAGAGCAGGTTACCCACAAAGTTATCCACAGACATTGTGGATAATTTGAAAAGCGCTTATGAAACCGATGCTTAGGGCACTTCCTCATGTTTTACATTAAGTGGAATCTTAGAAATTAGGGTTTACCCTCGATTTCCCTCAGTTGACACCGGGCTAATTTTTCCGGTGCGAAACTAGGCGATGCTGCCTCAAAAAGTGACATGGTGGTGCATTGGGATGGATTTGAATGTAGCCAGGATTGTTACCTTGCCATTTCCCGGTTGTTACCTTTTTATGCTTTGTTTTGGGGCGTCTCGAATTTAGTTATGCACATAATTTTGTTTCCGCAAGGATTTTTTTTAAGGACGGAAATTTTTTTGCTTTCTGGAATGATCAATTTAAGTCTTTGATTGTAAATAGTATTTTTATTGATACTGGTTTGGGCAAGAGCCTGAACATGCCGTAAACAGGCGCTTTCAGGTTGTTTACGCAACCTTGTCCACAAAGTTATCCACAGATCTTGTGGATATTTTTAAAAGCACTTATGAAACCGATAGTTAGCTTATTTCCTCGGGAATTACATTAAGTTCGTGAAACAAAGCATTCTCCAAATCGTCCTCGATACTCCCTTGGATAGCAGTTTCGACTATCGCTGGCAGGCCAGCGACGACAGCGAGCCTACGCCGCAAATCGGGCAGCTGGTCCAGCTTTCGTTCGGCCGGCGGGAAGTGGTCGGCATGATCGTCGGCACCAGCGCCGAGAGCGACGTTCCCGCCGAAAAATTGAAAAACGTGCAAGCGGTGCGCCACCAGCTGCCGCCGCTGTCGCCCCAATGGCTGGCCTTGTGCCGTTTTGCCGCCGATTATTATCAGCGGCCGCTGGGCGAAGTGGCGCTGCCCGGCCTGCCGAAAAACCTGCGTGCGTTGACCACCGTGGCGCTGGACCGCGGCTTGAAGAAGTTGCAGCAAAGCGGCGCCGCGCACGACGCCACGCCGATCGACGTGGCGCAGCTGAATCCGGCGCAGCAGCAGGCTGCCGACGCGATTGCCGGCGCCAGCGGTTTTGCGCCGACGCTGCTGTACGGCGTCACCGGCAGCGGCAAGACCGAAGTCTACCTGCAGGCCGCGGCGCAGATCCTGGCGCACAACGAAGGCGGCGCCGACAACCCGTCGCAGATCCTGATCCTAGTGCCGGAAATTAATTTGACGCCGCAGCTGGAGGGGAACATCCGCGCCCGTTTCCCCGGCGTGATGGTGGCGACCCTGCACAGCGGCCTGGCGGAAGGCGAGCGCATGCGCCATTGGCTGGCGGCGCACCTGGGGCAAGCGCGGATCATCCTCGGCACCCGGCTGGCGGTGCTGGCTTCCCTGCCGCACCTGAAGCTGATCGTCATCGACGAAGAGCACGATCCATCCTACAAACAGCAAGAGGGCTTGCGTTATTCGGCGCGCGACCTGGCCGTGTGGCGCGCCCACCAGCTGGGGATCCCGATCGTGCTGGGCTCGGCCACGCCGTCGCTGGAAACCTGGCACCACACGCAATCGGGACGCTACCGGAAGCTGGAACTGCGCGAGCGCGCGGTCAAGGATGCGGTGTTGCCGCTGGTGCGCCGGATCGACATGGAGCGCGACAAACCCAGCGAAGGACTGACCTCGACCCTGGTCAGCGCCCTCAAGCAAAGGCTGGAGCGCGGCGAACAGTCGCTGCTGTTCCTGAACCGGCGCGGCTACGCCCCGGTAATTGCCTGCGACGCCTGCGGCTGGGTCAGCAACTGTACCCGCTGCACCTCTTTCATGGTGCTGCATAAACCCGAGCACCGCCTGCGTTGCCATCATTGCAGCCTGGAGCTGAGGATCCCGAAATCCTGTCCGACCTGCGGCAATGTCGACCTGCAGCCGCTGGGGCGCGGCACGCAACGGCTGGAAGAGGGACTGCAAGCGATGTTCCCGGAAGCGCGGGTGCTGCGCATCGATGCCGACTCGACGCGCCGCAAAGGCAGCGCGCAGGCTGCTTTCGACAGCGTGCACCGGGGCGAAGTGGATATCCTGATCGGCACCCAGATGGTCGCCAAGGGGCATGATTTCAAGAACCTGACCCTGGTCGGCATCCTGAATCCCGACACGGCGCTGTTTTCCCACGACTATCGCGCCAGCGAGCGCCTGTTTGCGCAACTGATGCAGGTGGCGGGGCGCGCCGGCCGCGCGGCGCAGAAAGAGGGCGGCAGCGCCAGCGAGGTGCTGATCCAGACGCGTTATCCACAGCATCCCCTGTACGCGGCGGTGATCGCCCACGATTACGATCGCTTCGCCACTTCACTGCTGGAGGAGCGTGCGCAAGCCTGCTTGCCGCCTTATATTTATCAAGCGTTGCTAAGGGCCGAGGCGAAGGAGCTGGAAACCGCGATCGAGTTCTTGCAGCAGGCGGCCAATTGCATCGAGCACGGCGGCATCACCATGCATGATCCGATTCCGATGACCATGACCCGGGTCGCCAACGTCGACCGCGCGCAATTGCTGATCGAGTGCCCGTCGCGTCCCGGCCTGCAGGCTTTCCTGACGGACTGGATGGCTCAGCTGCGGCAGATCAGGACGCGCGCCAAATGGTCGCTGGAAGTGGATCCGGTGGATATCTGACCCGGCCCTAGGGCCTGTCCCCATTTGATTTGGGAGATGCGTTCAAACCAAAACGTGTGGTGGCAAGGCGCGTGGCGTAGCAGGGGCAGGTCGCCCCTGCAAGCCATGCAACGCGGCCAGCGCACGTTTTGGTTTGAACCCTTCGGGAACGGCTGCAGGCGTCGCATGCCGTTGTTGCTTCTCCTTGCCGTAGCACCGCTACGTCGCGTCGTCGCGCCTAGGCCTGCAACGCCTGCCGCGCGTTCGCACTCCCAAATCAAATGGGGACAGGCCCTAGTGTCTTTGCTCGGGCACCGAGCGGGAAAAGATCCGCACCACGGAATCCATGTGCGCCCGCATGGCGCGCCGCGCCGCCACTGCATCGCGCGCCTGCAGCGCTTCCAGGATGAGCTGGTGTTCATGTTCCGAACGGTTCGGCATGTCTTTCGAGCTGTACAGCGTTTGCAGGCGCTGGAACATCATGCCGTATTTGCGTCCCAGCAAGTGGCTGACCAGCAGCAGGTAAGCCGGGTTGCCGCTGGCTTCGGCGATGCGGATATGGAACAGGCGGTCGCCGGGATGGGTATGCGAGCCGCTGCGGTTATCCTCGACATTGCGTGCATACGCCTCGGCGATATTGCGCAGCTGTTCATCGCTGGCGTTGACCGCGGCCAGCGCCGCCGTCTCGGGTTCCACCAGGCGCCGCGCCTGCAGCAGCTTGAACGGCGGGATTTCATCATCCAGTCCCAGGTTGATTTCCAGGTCCAGCTCCGGATCGATTTCCCAGCCGCTGCGGTGCGCTGCCTGCTGCAGGGCCGGCGCCTGGTTGCCGTTGTTGCGCGCTGCTTCGTCTTCATTGCGCGGCAACACCATCACGCCATTGCCGACGCGGACGCTGACGATGCCGATCACTTCCAGTGCGATCAGGGCTTCGCGCACCGAAGTGCGGCTGACGCCGAACTGCTTGGCCAGTTCGCGTTCGGGCGGCAGGTTGTCGCCGGGACCGTATTCGCCGCGGTCGATCATGTCGCGCAGCTGGTCGGCGATTTGCTGGTACAGGCGGCGGTTATGTATAACTTGTATGGGCATGGCAGTAAGGAAAGAGATTTTTCATATTGTGCCACGGCGCGATTGCTGTGAACCTAGGCAAATGGCGTCGGCGCCTGTCCGGTCGTCAATAAATGACGGCAGCGGGTTGCCGGTCCGGTTGCTCGCTGAATTTCCGCTGTGCTAGTATTGGTCCAGCCAATGAACCTTTTCAGTATAAAATATTAACCCGAGTAAATCCAGAAAATCGGAGGCAGCCGTATGAGATTGCAAGGAAAACGCATTTTGGTGACTGCGGCCGGGCAGGGCATCGGCCGCGCCAGCGCCCTGATGTTTGCACGCGAAGGAGCGCAGGTGCTGGCGGCCGATATCAACCCCGGTTCTTTGGCGGAAACCGCCAGTGCCGCAAGCGCCGCCGGCCATCCGCTGCGGACGGTGCAGCTCGATGTCACCGACGCCGCCGCGGTGACGGCGCTGGCGCAAGCAGAGCAAAGTTTCGACGTGCTGTTCAATTGCGCCGGTTTTGTCCATCACGGCAGCATCCTTGATTGCAGCGAACAGGATTGGGATTTCTCATGGGATCTCAACGTCTCTTCCATGTACCGCCTGATCCGCGCGCTGCTGCCAGGCATGCTGGCCAGGGGCGGCGGCTCCATCATCAACATGGCGTCGGCGGCCTCCAGCGTCAAAGGCGTGCCCAACCGTTTCGTCTACGGCGCCACCAAGGCGGCAGTAATCGGCCTGACCAAGGCGGTTGCGGCGGATTTTGTCGCCAAGGGCATCCGCTGCAATGCGATTTGTCCCGGCACGGTCGAGTCACCGTCGCTGCGGCAGCGGATTGCCGAACAGGCGCGCCAGCAAGACGTCGATATCGCACAGATCGAAGCCGCGTTTGTCGCCCGCCAGCCGATGGGACGGGTGGGCAAGGCCGAAGAAATCGCCGCGCTGGCGCTGTACCTGGCTTCGGATGAATCGGCGTTTACCACCGGCGCGATCCATGTGATCGACGGCGGCTGGTCCAACTGACCTGCGCGCCCGCGCAGCCACCCTACACTCTATCTAGTTAGCGAGCTTCGACAATATGCGTTACTGCCTGGCGCTGGACCTGAAGGACGATCCTGGCCTGATCGGCCGCTATGAGGAGTTGCACCACCACATCTGGCCCGAGATCGCGGTCCATCTGCGGTTGCATGGCGTGCTCGGCATGGAAATCTATCGCCTTGGCACGCGCCTGGTGATGCTGATGGAAACCGACGACGCGGTTTACAGCCCGGAGCGTATGGCCGAAGCCGCGCGCAGCAATCCCAAGGTGCAGCAATGGGAAACCCTGATGTGGGAATTCCAGGCCGCCACCCCGTGGACCCCTGCCGGAGAAAAATGGGTGGCGATGACGCAGATTTTTGACCTCAGGCTGCAGCCCTGAACCGCGTCAGCTTCCTTCACCCTCATCGCTGTCCTCGTTATCCGTCTGAAACCAGTCGCCGCACCCCGGCGGCTGGACGATATCGCCGCTCACCGCGGCGCAGTAGCGGCCCAGTGCGATGTCGCTGTCCAGGCCCAGTTTCTTCATCGCCGACGCTTTTTGCAAGCTGACCGTTTTCACGCTCTTGCTCAGGCGCTGGGCAATATCGCGCAAGCTGTTGCCCGCCACATACAGGCGCAGCACTTCCGTTTCGCGTGGGCTCGGAATGCGGCTTTTGGCCTGGCCGTTGATACCGTTCTGCAACAAGGCCTGGAAAGACGGCCCTACATAAGGCGAGCCGTTGCCCAGGTGGCGGATGGTCTTGCCGAGTTCGGGGATTTCATCGCTTTTGTGCAGCAAGCCGTTCGCGCCGCTATTGACGATCTGGTACAGCACCAGCGGAAACGCATTCATGGTCAGCACCACCAGCCAGGTTTGCGGATGATGGCGCCTGATATAGGACAGCAGGTGCAAACCGTCGCTGACGCGCACCATCGGCATCGAAAATTCGGTGATGACCAGGTCGCAAGGCGTCGATTCCAGGCATCTGACCAGCGCATCCGAACTGGTCACGCTGGCCACGACGCGGCAATCCGGCACATGGTTGAGGTAATTGCGCACCCCTGCGGTAAATACGGGGTGATCGTCCGCCAGAACAATCTTCACAATGATTACTCCACAGAAAATAACAGACAGGATCGGAGCCGGCCCGGAAGAATCTCAAAACGCGCCAGCGCGGTTTGCAGCGAGATCGATTTTAGTTATTCCATTGTTACCTTGTTTATTAGACTACGAAATTACGAAATTTACTTATATATTTAATAATATGTAAACCTGATACTTCCTATTCAATAACGATAAGTAGAAACCTATAAAGAGGACACCAAGGCGGACGCCAAGGTAGACATCATTCACCAGCCGTGGAGAGACAATTTCATGATCAGGATCATCCTGGCCGACGACCAGCCGGCCATCATTTCCGGGACACGCCAATATATCGAGCAGATGCCGGGCTTTACCGTAGTGGCGGCGGTCTCTTCGACGGCAGAACTGTCGGAGCGATTGCGAGATACGCCATGCGACCTGCTGGTCACGGAATTTTCATTGCCGATGAATCGCATCGGCTGCGGCTGCGCGTTGTTCTGCCAGCTGAAGCACGATTACCCGTCCCTGGAGCTGATCGTGCTGACGATGATCGACATACCGGCGGTGCTGTACCAGATCGTCCATTGCGGCGTGAAAGGGCTGGTGCACAAAAGCGACGAGATAAGCGAGCTCGGCCGCGCCTTGCAGGAAGGTTCGCCCGCGGCGCCGTATATCGCCAAGTCAGCGCTGCGGATGCTGAAAAAAGGTCCTAACGGCAGGCTGCCGACCAGGCGCGAAACGGAAGTGCTGAAGATGTACGTGGTCGGCAACAGCCTGCGGGAAATCGCCGACCGGCTTAACAAGAGCGTCAAGACCGTGGGTTTGCAAAAAGCGTCGGCGATGAGAAAAATGGGCCTGCGCAACGACATCGAACTGGGCAGGTATTCCTGCACGATGGGCAAGATAGAGCAGCCGCCCTGACGGTTTTTTTTGGACGGATCGCGGCGCATTGGAGACTTCATGCTGTCGAAGCCGTTATACTTGGTGGACTAGCCGGCAAGCCTGGCAGACAGAAAGCAAGTTCCATGAACGGTATCAAGCAAGAATCCAATTCCCCCAATCCGCAAGCGTCCAAGCACGAAATCCGCCCCGGCCAGTCGATAGAGTTGCTCAAAGAGTTACATATCCTGACGCGCGACGGCAAATTGAACCAGGACAGCCGCCGCAAGCTCAAGCAGGTATATCATTTATATCAATTCATTGAGCCGCTGCTGCAGGAGATCCAGCAAGAACAGGGCGGGGTGCAGCTGGTCGACCATGGCGCCGGCAAGTCGTACCTGGGATTTATCCTGTATGACCTGTTTTTCAAGACGCTGACCGACGACTCGCACATTTTCGGTATCGAAACCCGCGAAGAACTGGTCAAGAAGTCGCAGGAACTGGCGCAGCGCCTGGAGTTTCCGGGCATGTCTTTCCTCAATTTGTCGGTGGCGGAATCGATAGGATCGGTTTTGCTGCCTGGCCGCATCGATGTCGTCACAGCATTGCACGCATGCAATACCGCGACTGACGATGCGATCGAATTTGGTTTGAAGAAACAAGCGCGTTTCATGGTGCTGGTGCCTTGCTGCCAGGCGGAAGTGGCTTCCGTACTGAAGAAGAACAAGGGTAAATCGCTGGCGAAAGAAGCGCTGACCGAAATCTGGCGCCATCCGCTGCACACGCGCGAATTCGGCAGCCAGGTCACCAACGTGCTGCGCTGCCTGCAGCTGGAAGCGCATGGTTATCAAGTCAGCGTCACGGAACTGGTCGGCTGGGAGCACTCCATGAAAAATGAACTGATCATTGCCAGCTACAAAGACCTGCCGCGCAAGCGGCCGACCGAGCGCCTGCAAGAAGTACTGCACACCCTGGGGCTGGAAGAAATGCAAGAACGTTTTTTCACCGCGCCCTGAACGACGCAACTTGATTAAAAGCGGAGATCCATCCTAATCATTTTGCAGCATTTGCCTGCCGCAAGCGGGCCGTCCACCATCGCATCACTTAACCTGAGGAGAGTGACATGAGTAAGACGAGTAGTTCACATGCCGTTAAAGAGTTCACCAAGGCCCCGCCGACGGAGGAAGGGCTGACAGAAACCGTGCAGCACATTACGGCTGGCGTCGGCGAGTTCAGTGTCCTCAACCCCGCTGCGCGCGCAGCATTAGTCCTCAAGGTTACGGAGCAGTGGGAACAGGATTTCATCGTTAAATTCCATATTCCCTCGGATCGTGCGAAGGCCGGCGAAGAATATGCCGCCATCGAGCAGGGCGACAAATATCCGAGCTTGTCGGATTCAGTGCGCGAAGCCGTGCTGCAGCGCTTCGATGATCGCTACGGCGACGGCGGGCCGCGATTGTGGTCAGCATTGAACGGCAAGTGAACCCGCGCCCTGTGTGCTTTCAGGGCGCAGCAAACCGACTCTTCCGCATCATGTGCATGTCCGAAAACCGCTAGACACTGATAAATATTGGCGCGATCATGGTCCGATGGAACTCGATCACGACACCTGCTACCGGGCGCTGGCCAGCCGCGACGCGCGCTTTGACGGACGATTTTTCATCGGCGTCAAAACCACCGGCATCTACTGCCGCCCGATTTGCCCCGCGCGTACCGCCAAATCAGAAAACGTGCTGTTCTTTCCCACTGCCGCCGCCGCGCAGGAAGCGGGTTTTCGTCCTTGCCTGCGCTGCCGCCCGGAAGCGGCGCCCGATTCCGGCGCCTGGCGCGGGGTTGCCAACAGCGGCGTATCCGATACCGTGACGCGCGCATTGGCGCTGATCGAAATGGGAGCGCTGGATGACAACGGGATGGCTGCGCTGGTCGAACGCCTTGGCGTCGGCGAGCGGCAATTGCGCCGCCTGTTTGCCCAGCACCTGGGAGCGTCGCCGGTAGCCGTGGCGCAGACGCGCAGGGTGCTGCTGGCCAAGCAGCTGATCCACGAAACCCGCATGCCGATCACCGAAATCGCTTTCGCTGCAGGCTTTGGCAGCATCCGCCGTTTCAACGAAGTGTTCCTTGACCTGTTCCAGCGCCCGCCAAGCGCATTGCGCCATGGCAGCCGGCCAGAGCAATCGGCGCAGGCCGGGGTAACGCTGCTGCTGCGTTATCGTCCGCCCTACGATTGGCCGGCCATGCTGGCATTCCTGAGCGCGCGCGCCATCGCCGGCGTGGAACTGGTGGCCGACGGCTGTTACTACCGCAGCATCTGCCTCGACGGCGTGCATGGGACGATTGCCGTCCGGCCCGGCGAAGGCCATGCCCTGCAAGCCACCATCCGTTTTCCCCAACTGTCGTCGTTATCCGCCATCATCGCTCGTCTGCGCAGGATGTTCGACCTCGCGGCCGATCCGGAAATCATCAGCCGGCAACTGTCGGCAGATCCCTTGATGGCCAGGCTGACCGCCGCCCGGCCGGGCCTGCGCGTACCAGGCTGCTGGGACGGTTTCGAACAGGCGATGCGCGCGGTGCTGGGCCAGCAGATCACCGTGGCCGGCGCCATCAGGCTGGCCGGCAAGCTGGTAGTGCAGCATGGCGAAACGCTCCGCGATCCCAGCCCGGACCGGCCCGGATTGACCCACGTATTCCCGCAAGCGGCGCGGGTGGCGGCCGCCGACCTGGCGCCGCTGGGCATGCCGAAAGCGCGCGCCGCAACCATGTCCGCGATAGCCGCAGCGCTGGTGGCCGACCCGCAGCTGCTGGATACGTGCGCCAGCCTGCAGGAAGCCGTGCTGAAATTGCGCGTGCTGCCGGGCATAGGCGATTGGACCGCGCACTACATGGCGCTCCGCCATCTGCGCGAGACCGATGCGTTTCCGGCGGCGGATGTCGCGTTGATGAATGCGGTTGCGCTGCATGAGGGCGTCCGGCCGAACGTAAAGGAACTGACCGCGCGAGCAGAAGCCTGGCGGCCATGGCGTGCCTATGCGGCACAACATCTTTGGTCGTCGCTAGTCTGACCGGGAAAATTTTTCAGGTAATCAAGCGCTGACGAGAGTTATCGTAAGTTGTTGATTTTATTGGTGCGGCTGGCTGGAATCGAACCAGTGATCTGTGGCTTCGGAGGCCTAAAATATAGTAAGGTTTTATAAGGCTATTAAAGATTTTTTGCTTTTATTGGCACAAATTTGGCACGCTGATGGCAGTTAGCAATCACTTATTCCAAATTTATGGCGACGATACGCAAAAAGGGTTAACGTCAGTGGCACGTTCAAATCGAAAAGGGGTTAAATGTTATGGAAGTGGCCGCGATTACCGGACATAAGACGCTTGAAATGTTGAAGCGACATACGCATTTACGCGCCGAAGACTTAGCTAAGAAACTTGGGTAATTTTGCCCGTCAGATTAACCCAACTGCATCTTCCAGCAATTTACAAGTTTGTGGCAAGCCTTGGGAGAGGTACGTAGCAATTAGCTCTTGTGCCGTTCGTTGTGGATTTTTGAGTCGTTCACGGAGCGTTTTGACGATCTTGAGCATTTTTACCGGAGCCAAACCATATTGTGCAACTAGAAAATCATCCGGATGCAATATTTCTAGGCCGTGTGCGTTTGCAATCTCACTAGGAAAATCTTTGAGATTGAAAGTAACTATCGCATCGCCATGTCCAACAATAGCTGCGGCAAGAACATGTCGGTCATCTTTGTCTGGCAGCGACAGGGAATCGATTAGATATTCGTAATTTTCTACCAGGCAGTCATCGACGGCCTCATTCATTAGCGCGACAGTACGATTCAGGGTGTCAGGTTTTAGATCCGGACGATTAGCTAATACATTTCTGGTCCATTCGTCGTGAATGGTCGATGTCCAACGCCCGCGAAATACGTCGGCCTCAGCAAGGCTCAACAGTAAATCTCGCAACGGCGCTGGATACAAAACACAGGCGTCGAGAATGACGGTATAGCTATAAGATCCGGCCATTAATCAATAGCCCATACCCAGCTCTTGAGCTTGGTCAGTTAGCTTCTGCAGAGCATCTTGTGAAATTTTCCGCCTGTTTTCCTTGTACTCGACTACATCCTCAAAGCGTATTCTTCTATGTGTCCCGACCTTGTGATATCGAATCTTGCCTTCCTCCAACAGTCTTACGAGAAAAGGGCGGGAGACGTTCAGGAACATGGCAGCTTCTTGGGTCGTAACGTCAAGCTCCTTCGGCATTATGGCGACAGCCTTACCTTGGGCTAATGAGCCAAGCAGGTCGGCAATAAGTCGCAAAACCTTAGGGGGTAAACGCAGTAGAGGCGATCCATCATCCCGCTCGACGCCATCTTCAATTATCGCGATATTGATCGCTTTAGAATGATCCAGTGCGCTAACGATGCAGCGCTGTGCGGCTTTTGCAAGCTCCACATCTTCTTTATTGTCCAAGACCATATCTAGATCAAGGTCGTTTGACATGTCATTTTCTCCAGGGCTTCGATGCTTACAACTTTGCAGTGTTGTAAGCGTCATTCGCTGTGGCAGAAATTTGAGAATCAAATTTCTGCCACAGCAAATGGCTACGTCAAAATCATTGTAAACAAATTATACGAAACAAACGAAATATTCGCAACGAAATTGACTGTGGATTTTTGTACGACTTTTTAGTGTGAAATTTATCAATCTATTCTTGGCGAAATTAGATCGTAACTGTATTTATATCCAGTACAATTGCAACACTGTCACGTTATTCAAAGCTACATACTTTGCTCGAGATTCATTGTTCGGCCTGCGAGGAATTCAATTAGAAAACTATCTTATTGGCAACAATCCGTTCTTTCACTGCGTCCACTGGTGCTCCGAAAATGACAATTGAGAATTACACAGAAGATGAGTTTGGCGAAAAGTTGGCAACCGTTATTAACCCGGCTACGCCTATCAAAAGTATCGAGCATCTCAAAGGCCGGAACGATTTTCTTGTCGAAATCAAGCGCACGCTCTTCTCGGCTGGTCGCCACGTCTTTATTTTCGGTGACCGAGGAGTCGGAAAAAGCTCGCTGGCTGCAACGGCCGCGGCACAATATCAAAGCTCTGACGCTGAACCAATCTCTGTTGGCGGCGCCGTGGACGAAACATTCACCTCGATCATTGCGAATATCGCGCTTCAGGCTCTGAAGCGGAGAAAATATGAATCCGTTAAAGTACAAAATTCCGTATCGATGGAATGGCGGGGATTGAAATGGTCGAGCGGCGACGAAGTCAGTGGTCTTGACCTGGCTTCCCAGATAAAAACTGTCGGGGACGCTGCGGAATTATTAAAACAAGTTGCGGAAAAACATTCCGAGAAGCCGGTAGTCGTGCTGGATGAGTTTGACGCGATCCCAGACTCAAAAGAGCGTAGCCGTTTTGCATCGCTCTTAAAACAGCTTGGCGATCAGTCGATTAACATCAAGTTCCTAATCACCGGAGTTGGGCAGTCCTGCGAGGAGCTGTTGGGCGCTCATGCTTCCGCGCATCGCCAGATTGCTACGATCGAACTTCCCAGGCTTGGATGGGACGCGCGAAGGGAAATTGTTACAGAAGCTGCGGAAGCGTTTGGTCTTGATGTTGATAATGATGTGAACTGGCGTATCGCCCTGATCAGTGATGGGTTTCCCTACTACATTCATTTGATCATGCAGCAAATATTGTGGCAAGTGTTTACGGACGAGGAACCATGCACGATGGTGACATGGGATCATTTTTATGCGGGACTGAATGCGGCTATTCGTCAAACGAATGTTGAATTAAAACGACCCTACGAAAAAGCGGTTCTGCACCGCAGCAATGAATTTGAAGATGTGGTGTGGTCAACGGCTGACGGCGACGAGCTACTTCGACCGTTAGACGAAATGTATGCTTCATTTTCACGTGTGGTTACCAAGCGTGAGGGACGTCAATCACTGGTGCAGCAAAAGTACAACGAAGCTATCCGGAAATTAAAAACGCCGGCATATGGGGGGGTTTTATCTCAGGTTCCGGGTCGAAAAGGCTGGTACATGTACAGAGAAAAAATGCTCAGGGGCTACGTGAGGATGCAAGCCGAGGTCAATAAAGTCGATTTAACTGGAGAAAAGAAAAGTCCGAAATCAGTCATGCATGTGGGGAACAGCAGGACCGGCCATTACGGTCCGAGTGTTCCACGCAACATACGGTTATCCAGAGAGGAAGACGACGGCAATTAATATATAGTGCTCGAGTAATTTGAGACAGGGCAGCCAAAGGAACAGGCAAAAAAACGCAAGGAAAATTTATGTCGCTAAATACAGCGGAGTCCAATGAATATCTCACCACCAACTGATCGACTTCATAAATTTCTCACCATTGGTGGTCTCGCGCTTATTCCTGCCGGCACTACGTACCCGTTCGCAACAACGTGATGGCACAATCTTGGCACACTAACTGTGCAAAAAAATGCAAAACATTGCACATCAATGCTAAATATTGCAATGCATAACGTATTGATTTATATGAGAAAAACTGGTGCGGCTGGCTGGAATCGAACCAGCGACCCTTGGCTTCGGAGGCCAATACTCTATCCACTGAGCTACAGCCGCATGAGAGGAACGGTGAAGAGGCATGAAGGATACCGTTTTTCTGCGCGCGCGTCCATGCAAAGCAACGTTTCAGCGTTCCAAATAGTAATTATTGGGACTATAATCAAGGGTTTGGCGGGGGATCGTGTGCTGTTTGGGCGATTCGGACGGTTTTTTGGCGCCTATCCGGCTACGGCTTTGAAAATTGTACTGAGGGAATCATGAGCGACGCACATAACGAAGAACATCAATCCGCGATCAGGACACCTAAGCAGCTGATCGTTGCCATTGCAGCGGGCTTTCTGGTCCCCATCATCTGCATCGTATTGCTGGTGCAATACGTCACTGCCGGCAAGAAGGTCGGCGCCGGTTCCGAGGGGCAGACCCCGGAAGCGATTGCGGCCCGCATCAGCCCGGTAGCCGATGCCGGTTTCACCTTCAAGGATGTCAACGCGCCTAAGCAGCTGCTGTCCGGCGAAGAAGTCTTCAAGTCCACCTGTGCCGCATGCCACGCAGCCGGCGTTGCCGGTGCGCCCAAGGTCGGCGATGCCGGCGCCTGGGGACCGCGCCTGGCGGAAGGTTACGACAAGGTGGTCGGCTATGCGCTGCACGGCCTGCGGGCGATGCCGGCCAAGGGCGGCAATGCCGACCTGGACGATATCGAAGTTGCGCGCGCCGTGGTCTACATGGCCAACCAGTCCGGCGGCAAGTTCAAGGAACCGGAAGTGCCGGCTCCAGCTGCGCCAGCCGCCGCCGCCGACGCCTCGGCAAGTGTGGCGGCTTCCGCTTCCGCAGCAGCCAGCGCTGCGCCTGCAGCAAAATAATCCGGCATAGCCGGTCGTAAAAAAGCCAGTCACATCGACTGGCTTTTTTTTGCCCAAGGACTTGGGGCGAAGATCAGTAGGCCCGTGCCTGCGGCTGGCCTTGCCCAGGATCCCGTTCGTAAGTGTAGAGCTCAACCCGGCGATTGATTGCACGGTTAGCCGCCGTATCATTGGCGACTACAGGCTCTGTGGAACCCAGGCCCTTCGTCAGGATACGATTCGGTGCAACGCCGCGGCTGCCAAGGTAGTTGGCAACATTCTGCGCGCGCTGGTTCGACAGCGGATTGTTGATTGCATCCGTGCCGGTATTGTCGGTATGGCCGTAGACTTCCACCTGGGCGGCGGGATTCTGCACCAGTGTTGTCGCCAGCTGATCCAGGATCGGGCGCAGGGCCGGATTGATGTCAGCGCGTCCGGTAGCAAAGCCGGTATCGGCCGGAACATTGATCTTCAGGCGGTTATCGGCGGTCTGCGTGACCTGGACGTTAGTACCGGCGGTTGCCCGCTCCATCGCCAGCTTCTGGTCTTGCTGGCGCTTGCCCCAGATATTGCCGCCAACCGCGCCGATCGCAGCGCCAATTGCCGCACCGGCAGCTGTCCGTCCGGCGCCGCCTGGGCCGGCAATGCCGCCCACCAGGCCGCCCAGCACAGCACCTGCGCCAGCGCCCATCGCAGTTCCTCTTTGGGTTTCCGACATGTCGGCACAGCCTGCGGTTGCCATTGAAACTGCGAGAACCAGGGCACCCAACTTGAATTTATTCATGGTCTTTCCTTTCTAAGGTTGAGACAGCGCCAGCAAAAAAAACCGCAGCTTCCGGCTGGAGGCTACGGTTATTCATCATCTGTAGTTGTCTTGCTTTTCCTGCTGTTGACATAAGCGGCGCCGCCGATTGCAGCAAGCAGGGCGGCGCCGATAAGCAAAGGTTTGCGGGTACGGCGTTTGGATAGCCATGACGCGCCGGTCAGCAGCAAAGGCAGCATGGCAGGCAGGTTGCTGCCGCCCGGGTTGCCGCGATTGCTGAACACCGATGAAGCGATGCCGGTCATCCGGCCCAGTAAAATGGTCGCCAGCGATTTGCTGTTCAGGTTGGCCCGCACGATATCGCGCGAGACCAGCATGTCGGCACGGAAGGCCGCGCCTTCCTGCAGCAGCTTCTGTTTGCGCTCGGCGGTGGAAAGACTGCTGTCCGGTCCTGGATATCTGCCCATGTCGGGTTCCGTGTTCAAAGTAAGGCGTCGCGGTCTTTGCGCAGCTCGGCCATGGTGACGGGCAAGCCGAGCCGGCCCTGGCGCAGTACGCTGCGCACATAAAAGCCGGTGCCGATCGTCACGATGGTGAAGAACGCCGCCAGGATCAGCAGTATCTTCCAGCCCAGGGCGTCCCACGCCAGCACCAGCAGCAGGCCGCTCCAGAAGGCCAGCGCGAACCACAAGGCGACAATGCCGAGCGCGCAGACCAGGAGCAGCTTGAACAGGTGCGAGCCGATCTCGGAAAATTCCAGCGCGGCCAGTTCGATGCGGCTGATGATCAGCGCAAACATGTTCTTGGCGGTGCCGACCAGCCCGGACACCAGACCCGGACTGCTTTGTTTGGGTTGTTGTGGGTTCATGCGCGCCTGACGGTTATGCTGCGGTTATTTACGGGAGATGGCCAGGCCGACCAGCAGGCCGATGCCGGCCGAAATGGCGATTGCGCGCCATGGATTTTCCTGGACATAGTCATCGGTGGTAGCGGCGATTTCCTTGCCTGCCTCGATTGCTGCAGCTTGTACGTCCTGTGCTTTAGATACGGCCGAATCAAGTAGTTCCAAACCTTTGTCGCGCAGGTCTTCGGCTTTCTCGCCGGTGGTGGCGGCAGCTTCGCGGAACAGTTGTTGCGCGTCTTCGACCATGCTGCGCAGATCGCTGCGGGTTCTCAGAGTGGATCGGTGCATCGTGTGACTCCTTCATTCATGATTTTCAAGTATAGCCAAGCGCTTCTGTAAATGCTGCGGCCAAGCTAGCTTAGGCGTTCGATGATACAGGCTACTATGCTTGCTTGCCAACAAAGTGTCTTTCTGGCATTGAATGTGCACTGGATTGCCGCTCCGCGTGGCGGCAATCACGCCTCATTTCCTGTCGCGCAGTTCGGCGATCGCCGAGATATTGCCGATCTGGATGACGACGGGGCGCAAGGTGATGGTCGCCTGCGCCGGCCGCCAGGCAAACAGCCATTCATGCTGGGATGCATCGCGCTTGCCTTTGCTGAAGGCGCTGCCCAGGGGACTCGGCTGGCCGTAGCTGACGGCGGCGTCGATCCCGGCCCAGTTCGGCAGCAGCCGCTGCGCGGCGCGGTGGATCAGTTCACCGAAATGTTCGGTATCGTGGATCACCAGGCAGCAATCCGACGGCGCGAACGCGTTGAACAGGCTGGCGTCATCGCTGCTGCTCATGCTCAAGGTCAGCAGTTGCGGCGTGGCCCGTTTTGCCGCGCCGTGCGCATGATGGAGGTTACTGATCTGCAGGCTTTCCGCGGGTGGACGCAAACGGAATTCTCCGAGCGTCAAGGAACGTTCCAGCCATTGCCGCTCCGAATAGCGATAGAGCTTGGCAGGGCGTTGGTAATCTGCGCTTAACATGATGACTTGTCTTTATTCTTTGTGTAACGGACGCGAACATCGCGCGTCCTGAAAATCTGCTGCTGCAGTACGGGCGCTTAAAGGTGGAATTCGCCGTTGGCTTCCGGCTGGTACGTCACATCCAGGATGCGCAACTGCAAAGGACGGCCGCCCGGACCCTGCCAGGAAATCGACTGCCCCACCGACAGGCCGAGCAGGGCGCTGCCGACCGGCGCCAGGATCGATACCGCGTCAGGCGGGTTGGACGGGCTCGGATAGGCCAGCGTCATGCCGTATTCGGTATTGCTGACTTCATCGATGAAACGCACCGCCGAATTCATGGTGATCACGCCCGGCGGCATATCTTCGGGAGCGACCACGGTGGCGCGGCCCAGTTCGTTTTGCAAGGCGTCGACGCCAGGCAGGTTGCGGTAAGCGCTGGACGCCAGCAATTGTTCAATACGCTCCAGGTCGAAACTGGAAATGATGAGTGGCGGCTGAATATCCATGACTGTGCTGTCTCGTAGAAAAGGGGGATAAGTGCGAACGCGGCGTGGTGGAATATCTCACGGAGTCCTGCATTGCGTTCAGGCTGATGGCTCGATGGTAGGCGAGAAGCGCGCCGGAAGCAAGCCGGACGCAATCCGCGCGGCCGCTACTCGTCCATCTGCTGTTCGGCGACCGAACGCAGCTGGAAACGGCCGTCGTCATTGAACAGCCAGCTTTCCGCGAGCTCGACTTCGCCGCGATGCAGGAACCGGCTGTCGGGTTTAGGGAAAGGCGCGGCGCGGCGCAGTGCGGCCAGCGCCGTGGCCTCGGCCTTGCGATCGCGGTTGGTGCGCAGGACGTCGGCGCGCAGCAGCTGGCCGTCGGCGTTCACGAAATATTTCAGCACGATCACGGCGCGCAGCAGCGCCTGCGGCCGGCCGACATACACCTGGGTAGAGTTGACCGCGACAATGCGTTGCGCCAGCGCGCGCTTGTAGTCATCCAGCGTGGCGGCGGTCGACGTTGCGGTAGGGGTGGTGGCGGGCGGCGCCGGCGCTTCCCCCAGCATGCCGGTGCAGGCGGCCAGCATGATCGCAGTCACGCTGTACAGGCTAATGCGGATCTTGGCATTCATCGCGGTTCTTCTTATAGTTTGAGTTGGTTAAATATTAACAAATGACGGCGGTGAACCCCTGGGCGCCATGTCGCCGACGACGGTCATTGAATGGCTCCATGATGATATGACAGTCGAGCTGTACCTGGTGTTCCATGTCGGCAAACCGATTCAAACAAAAAAATAACCGAGGCATTCAATTCCCGCGGCGAAACGATGAGAACCAGGCAAACAGGCGGTTTGCGGGCCGAAATCCGATATTGCGAAAAACTTTTCAAAACAAAATGCGACGAAGCGCTAGTAAATTTAAAAAAACCGTTGTACAATCTGCCCCCTTCAGGCGTAGTGACATACGCTAAGAAAGTTTGGCTGACTAAGTGTGCATTTTGGGTGCTTAGCTCAGTTGGTAGAGCGGCGCCCTTACAAGGCGTAGGTCGGGAGTTCGAGCCTCTCAGCACCCACCAAGTGGCCAGACGATCTTAATGAAGCAGCAGTTTAGGAGTGGTAGTTCAGTTGGTTAGAATACCGGCCTGTCACGCCGGGGGTCGCGGGTTCGAGTCCCGTCCACTCCGCCAAGAATACAAATGCCCGCGCAAGCGGGCGTTTTTATTTCAGGAACCGAATTCAAATAAAAAGACGACCGCAAGGTCGTCTTTTTATTCGTCTGCGCTTTTTAAGCGAGCGTCAAAAACGATCGCCTATCGTGCGGGTAATCGCGGCGCCCTCGGATTTCTGCAGCAGCAGCTTGCCATTGCGGATCACCAGCGTCTCGCTGCTTTTATCCCTGGTTTCGGCAATGCTGCCGATCGGCCCCAGCGCCATGCTGACGCTGGAGGAAAGTTTCACCTCGGCGCTCTTGCGGTCCTTGCTGATCTCGATATGCTCGATGTTGACCTGGTAATTGGTCGAGACCCCGCCCAGCCGCCCGGCTTGCGCCAGCGATGCGAACATCTTGTTGTACCTGTCGCAGGTTTCGTCCTTGTCGGCGTTTTCCTGGATCCGTCCCTGGCTGGTGGAGTTGACGCCGGTGCGCGTGAAATCCTTGCTCAGCATTGCGCACAGTTCCTTGCTGCGGCCATTCAGCACGTGCTCGGTGGCGGTGTCGTAAAAGCGGTTTACGCTTTCCTCATCGATGGAATTTTGACGATTCCAGTACCAACTGCCTATCCCGACAGCAACTAATAATAAAATAATGACTCTCATGCTGTCCTGATCCCCTTAAAACGCTAAAGACGCCCTAAAATTTGCTGTGCCACTTTCGCCGCTTTGCACCTCAATCTTGTCAGTAATAGAAGATGCGGCTTAATTTTCCAGTAAGCTATAGAATATCTGCAGTGCAATAATTTTGATAGATAACTTAATCCCGCGTCCGTGCGATCGCCAGAACATGGCATTATTGTTTTCTCACGGAAACATGTCCTGCATCTATTTCTCCGGAAAGATGAATTGCTGTCTGTCATGCGTGGCTGCTTGTTGCCTATAAGGGTGGTGAAGAAACCAATGGCAACCAACGAGAAGTAGGGGACATGAAAGCGCAACGACGAAAAGAAATGAATGCGATGGCATTAGGCATGCTTGGGCGCGTCGCCCTGAGCGGCCTGCTGGATGCCATGCTGCTGTGGGGTTTCGCTCATGCCGGGGTGATCCAGCCGGACATCGCGCTGCTGTACGCCATGGTCGTGGTGTTGGTCAACGGCGTTTATTACCTGCTGATCCGCAGCGGCTTCAACCGGCGCTACAAGGATCCCGGCCTGACTTTTGCGCAGGTGGTGACGGCCCTGCTGCTGCAGACCGGTTTCCTGATCCTGGCGCCGCAGGTCGGCTACCTGTTCCTGATCAATTTTTTTGTCATCTACGGCTTTGGCGTACTCGGCCTGAGCACCTTCTGGTACGTGGTCAGCTGGCTGATCGGTTCGCTGGCGCTGGTGCTGGCCTTCGGCCTGGCAGGTTCGCACCTGAGCTTCCCGGTGGCGAGCAATTTCAGCCAACTGCTGGTGTGCCTGTCCTTCATCCTGACGCTGGGCCGCTGCATCTACCTGACCAACATGCTGAGCCGCATGCAGCGCAAGATCATGGAAAAGAACCAGCAGCTGGTGCTGGCCATGAAACGGGTGCAGGAGCTGGCCACCCGCGACGAGCTGACCAATATCGAAAACCGCCGTTCGCTGATGGAAATCCTGGCCGTCGAGCAGAAACGCTTCCAGCGCGGCGGCACGCCGTTCTGCATCGCCATCCTGGACCTGGACGGCTTCAAGTCGGTCAATGACAATTTCGGCCATGCCGCCGGCGACCTGGTGCTGAAGACCTTTGTCGAGATCGTGCGCAACGAAATGCGCCTGAGCGACCACTTCGCCCGCTATGGCGGCGACGAGTTCGTGCTGGTGCTGACCGGCACCACGGTGCAGGAAGGCGTGACGGCGCTGGACCGCATCTGCGCCGAGACCGAAATGTACGACTGGAGCAAGTTCGGCAAGGACATCATCCTCACGGCGTCGATCGGGATTACCGATTTCCGCCCCGGCGAAAGCATAGACGAAGCCTTCCAGCGCGCCGACATGGCGCTGTACGGCGCCAAGGCGGCCGGCCGCAACCGCGTCATGATCAGCCCCGATACCTTCGAATCATCCGACGGCGGCACTACCATCAGGGCTTTCTAGGCGCCGTTCCCGCGCCTAGGAACCTTAGACTGCGGGTTCGCCGCCCAGCGCGAACACCAGGTCGCCCAGCATCTTGCTCAGTTCGCCGGTCATCAGCATCATGTCGGAATCGAAACGTTCGTCGTCGTTCTTGCTGCTGGTGTCGTTGCCTTCCTTGAGCACGTCGAGCGGCGCGATGCGCTTGACCGCCAGCGATTCGGTCAGGACGAACGAAACATGGTCGGCCCAGGTCATCGCCAGCCGCGTGCACTGCTTGCCGGAGGCGATGTGGCGGCGGACGTCGTCGGCCTCGATGGTGTGGCGTACGTAGCGCACGGTGGCCTTGCCTTCGCCGGCGGCGCGCAGTTCCGTATCCTGGTCGACGGTAAACCCGTGCGGCGCTTCATCGGAAGCCAGCCAGTTGGTCATCGACGTCAGCGGCGAATGCGCCGTGCGCAGGCTGGAAACCTGCAATTTGTCGACCGAGGCCAGCAACAGTTTCAGGATTTCTTCGGCCTTGGCCGGGCTAGCCGCGTCAATCACCAGCCAGCCGTTGACCGGATCGATCCACACCCACGTATTGCGCTGGATGCTGAACGCGCGCGGCAGCAGTTCGTCGGTGACTTGTTCCTTGAGGTCCTTGAGCTGCTTGCGGCCTGGCGCATAACCCTGCTGCTCTTCAATCTCGGCGGCGCGCGCCTTGGTGACCTGGTTGACTACCGTAGCCGGCAGCAGCTTCTTCTCCGTGCCCAGTAAAATCATCATCTGGCGGTTGACGGTATGCACCAGCATGCCGTTGTCGCGCGGCGACAGCCAGCCTTGGCTCTGCAATTCCAGGCTGCTGCACTTGGCAAACGCTTGCGGCGCCAGGAAAGCTTCAAGCTGTTCGGCCGAGATGGCCCATGGTGCGGGGATACGGTAGATCTGAAGATTTTTAAACCACATAGTGTTCCAATTTCCAATAAATAAAACAAATCCCGGACACAGCTACCTGCTGCGTGGCGATTTACGCTATGTCCAGGCGGTTGCCGGTCGATGAAAACGCGGGAAGTTTGAAGCAGCTGAAGCTGGTGCAGCAGTTGCGGGCCGGGGAGGCGCCCGGTCCGCAAAGCAAGGGTGATCGGGTAGTCAGATACCCATGTCGGTCAGCGTGTCGGCGATCTGGCGCAGCACCGGTTGCAGGTGCGGGTGATTTACCGCCAGCCGGGCCGAAATGCTCTGGGCGCGTTCCACCAGCGCCGAACGCAGGTCGGAAGCCGGGGCTGCGGCGGCCGTGCCGGAGGATTTCAGCAGTTCCTGGATATCGCTGTCCAGCGATTGCAGCAAGCCTTTCAGTTCGCTGTCGACGGTGCTGTTGTTTTCCAGTGTGCTGCGGAGTTTTTCCAGCGATGTCTTGATGTTGTCTATGCTCATGGTTTACTCCTGAATTGACTCTTACTCTAACATCTATCTTCTCACGCGGCGCGTGGCTTCTGCAACAAAGCCTTCAAACTGGCCAGGCGGTTTTGCGGCGTGATCTGTTCCGCTTCGGTCGGCATGGCGTCGCCTTCGTCCAGCTTCATTTCCTTGACGAAGCGCGATATTTCGCACACCACCGATTCGCCGGCGCGCTTGCGTTTCTTGCACCAGCTCACGTGCAGGCTGCGCTGGGCGCGCGTGATGCCGACATACATCAGGCGCCGCTCTTCCTCGATGCGGGCGGCGATGGTCTCGGCCGGGGCGTCGGGATCGCCCTTGTGTGGCAAGATGCCCTCCTCGACGCCGATCAGGAACACATGCGGATACTCCAGCCCCTTGGAAGCGTGCAAGGTCGACATGCGCACCGCATCCGGCTCCTCGTCGCGGCCTTCCAGCATCGACATCAGCGCCACCATCTGCGTCAGTTCCAGCAGGTTGCGCTCGTCGCCGGCGCCGTCCTTGCCGCCGCTGCCCTTTTCCTTGAGCCAGTTGGTGAAGTCCAGCACGTTCTGCCACTTGCCTTGCGCCGCGCGGTCGTCGAAGCTGTCATACAGGTAATGCTCGTAATTGATTTCCTTCATCATGTCGTCCAGCACGGCGGCTGCATTTTCGCCGCTGCCGGCCGGGCCGACGCGGCTGGCGCGTGCTTCCAGCTGGTTGATGAAATGGCAGAACTCGCGCAGCGGATACAGCTGGCGGTCGGTCAGCTTGGCTTCGATGCCGCCCTTGAACACCGCTTCGAACAATGAGCATTGCCACTGGCCGGCTACGGTGCCCAGCACTTCCAGCGTGGCCTGGCCGACGCCGCGCTTGGGCGTGGTGATGGCGCGGATGAAGGCCGGATCGTCGTCTTCGTTGGCGATCAGGCGCAGGTAACTGATGATGTCCTTGATTTCGGCGCGGTCGAAAAAGCTCTGGCCGCCCGACATGGTGTACGGGATGCGTTCGCGCCGCAGGGCTTTTTCAAAGGTCCGCGCCTGGTGGTTGCCGCGATACAGGATGGCGTAGTCGGAAAACTTGGCGCGCCGCTCGAAACGGTGCGCCGACAGCATGATCGCCACCTGCTCCGCTTCCTTTTCGTCGTCCTCCATGCCCATCACCTTGATCGGATCGCCCAGGCCGTGTTCCGACCACAGTTTTTTGTCGAACAGCTTGGGATTGTTGCCGATCACCGCGTTGGCGGCTTGCAGGATGCGCGTGGAAGAGCGGTAATTCTGTTCCAGCTTGATCACTTTCAGGTCGGGAAAATCGACCTGCAGGGTTTTCAGGTTCTCGATGGTGGCGCCGCGCCAGGCATAGATCGCCTGGTCGTCGTCGCCCACCGCGGTGAACATCGGCTTCTTGCCGAGCCCGGTGACCAGCAGCTTGACCAGTTCGTACTGGCAGGTATTGGTGTCCTGGTATTCATCGACCAGCAGGTAGCGCAGGCGGCGCTGCCATTTGTCGCGCACCGCTTCGTTGCTGCGGAACAGCTCCACCGGCAGCCGGATCAGGTCGTCGAAATCGACGGCCTGGTAGGCCGCCAGCGTCGCCACATAGCTGCGGTAGATGCGCGCCGCTTGCGCTTCATCTTCGGTGACAGCCTGCTTGATGGCCTCTTCGGGATCGACCAAGCCGTTCTTCCACAGCGACATGGCGTTCTGGATGCGGCGCACCAGCTGTTTATCGGTGGTGATCGCCAGGTCTTGCACGATGGAAAAGCAATCGTCGCTGTCCATGATGGAGAAGCGGTCTTTCAAGCCGAGCTCGCGCGCTTCCTGCCGCAGGATCTTGACCCCCAGCGAGTGAAAGGTGCTGACGGTGATGTGCTTGGCCTGTTTCGGATCCTTCAGCAGCTTGGCGATGCGCTCCTGCATTTCGGTCGCCGCCTTGTTGGTAAAGGTCAGCGCGGCGATATGCCTGGCGTCGTAGCCGCAGTCCTCGATCAGGTGCTGGATCTTCTGCGTGATCACGCGCGTCTTGCCCGAACCCGCGCCGGCCAGCACCAGGCAGGGGCCGTCCAGGTACTTGACGGCTTCCCGTTGGGGAGCATTGAGACCGAAATTGGGAGTAGACGACATCAGCGGCTGACAGGAAGGAGCAAAGCGCTGTATTTTAACAGTGTGCGAGACCTCCGAGCCTGCTTGCCGTCCCGCCCCAGTTCCGGCGTCGAATATGGGACAATCCGTCATTAACCATCTTGCCGGACATGCCATGAAATTCAGTCACCTGATCGAAATCAACGATCCTCTCAACCCGCTGATCGATACCCTGACGCGCGAGCAGCTGTGGCGCGGGCTGGTGATGCGGGCCGAGCAGCCGATGTTGTTCGTTGAGCATCTGGACGATTGCCGCCTGTCGGATAAATCGGTGCAATCGGTAGCGCGTGAATTGCGTTACGGCAAAGTGATCGTCAAGGATGTGGTCAGCTACCTGCCGCTACTGCAGGTGCGCTACCAGGTGCCGAAACAACAAGATATCGCCGGCTCCAGCCTGATCATGACGATTGAAGAACCGGAGCAGGAAATGCTGTTCGTGCGCTTCGAGTATGAGGACGATGCGGTCGAGCGGCAGCCGGCGGCGCAGGCCGAGCAAGAGTTTTACGACGAATTCCGGCGCTCCGCCTATGAAGAAGCCGATATCGACACCATCCGCGTGATCCGCGAACTGGCCGCCGACGGCAAGCTGGGGTAACAATCGCCGGCCGTTACGGCCGCTTTAGCGGAAATTGTTTTCCACCGCAAACTTGATCAGTTCCGCCTGGCCTTCGATATCCAGCTTGCGCTTGATGTTCAGCCTGTGGGTTTCCACCGTGCGCACGCTCAGGTCGAGTTCACGGGCAATCTGCTTGTTCGATTCGCCGTTGGCGATATGCTGCAGCACCTGGCGTTCGCGCGCCGTCAGCAGCTGCCCCGGCGTCATCGGCCGCGCTAGTTTCTGCGCCAGCGCCGCGCTGTAATACATGCCGCCGGAAATCACGGTTTCTATCGCATGCACGATGTCCTTGCCGGGTGCGTCTTTCAGCACATAACCGCGCGCGCCGGCCTGCACCGACTGCATCAGGTATTCGGTCTTGTCATGCATGCTCAGGATCAGCACCGCGATTTCCGGGAAGCTGACATGGAACTGCGCGGTGAGGTCGATGCCGTTGCTACTGCCGCGCAGGTTGATATCCATCAGGACCAGGTCGATCGCCTGTTCTCCGGCGCGCTGCAAGGCTTCGTCGGCGCTGCCGGCTTCCGCTACGATGGCGAAACCCGGCACGGCCTCGAGCCGCGCGCGCAAGCCGTCGCGCACCAGCGGGTGGTCATCGACCAGCATGATCTTGGTGGTGATTTCAGACATAGGAATAGTGCGGATGCGGAATGGTCGCCAACACCGTAGTGCCGGCCGCCGATGAACTGACCTTGAGCCGGCCGCCGACAGCTTCCAGCCGCTCGACCATGTTGCGCAGGCCGATGCCGTGTTTCGGATTGCCGTCGATCTGGTCGACATCGAAGCCGACGCCGTTGTCTTGCACGGTCAGGGTAACTGCTCGCGCATCGCCTTGCAGCAGCACCTTGATCTGCGTTGCCTGCGAATGGCGCGCGATGTTGGCCAAGGCTTCCTGGGCGATGCGGAACAACACTGTATTGGCCACCGCCGGCATGCCGTCGGTGTTGCCGCCGTGCTGGAAATCGATGGGGATGCCGGCGTGTTCCAGCCATTCGCGGGCCAGGTGGCTGAGCGCCGCCGCCAGGCCGAGATCGTCCAGGATCGCCGGCCGCAGGTCGTGCGAAATGCGGCGCACTTCGGCCAGCACGTCGTTCAGCTGGCCGGCGCTGCGCTCGAACGCGGGGCGTGCTGCGGCCGCCTGCTGCGGGCCGTTGTCGAGCTTGGCGATGCCGGCTTCGATCTGCAGCTTGATCGACACCAGCCACTGGCTGATGCCGTCATGCAGGTCGCGCGACAGCCTGGCGCGTTCTTCTTCCTGTGAACGCACCACGCGCTGCGCCAGCACTTTCAGCTTGGCGTCGGCCACCCGGTGTTCGCTGATATTCAGCACCAGCCCCGATACCCCCACCACCAGCGCGCTCAGGATCGCGATGCCGGCAATCCACCACATGGTGTTGCGGATATTGCCGGAAACCTGGGTATCGATCTTGCTGAGCGCGGCGTCGACGTCATCCATATAAATGCCGGTGCCCAGCATCCAGCCCCAGTTCGGCAGCGCCACGACATAGCCGAGCTTGCTGGCGACATGGTGGCTGGACGGCTTTTCCCACTGGTAACGCTCAAAGCCGCCGCCGCTGCGGGCGCGTTCGATCAGGTGCTGGATGGTGAGGTTGCCGTCGGCGTCCTTCATGTCCCACAGGTCGCGCCCGACCAGTTCCGGCTGGCGCGGATGCATCAGGCTCTTGCCCTGCATGTCGTAGATGAAGAAATAACCGTCGTCGCCATAAGACAGCTTGGACAGGATGGCCATGGCCTCGTCCAGCGCGGCCTGGTCCTTGCGGCCGGAATCGTACAGATGGGCGATCGACCAGGTAGCCAGCTCCACGTAATGCTTGAGCTCGGCTTCCTTGCTGGCCAGGTAGGCGGCCTGGATGGTTGCGCGCTGCTGCTGGCCGAGCGCAACCGCCTGGTGCCGCACCGCCAGCGCGATCGCGCACAGCGCCAGGATCAGCGGGACGATGGCCAGGAAGATGATTTTTTGCCGTAATTTCATGGCGCTACTTTACCCGGAATCGCCGCCGGTTCCATCAAAAACCTCTGCCGCGGCTGCGCTGCCGCCATTCCTGCCTACGTAGTACTACGCAAGCGCAGTGCGTAGTTCCTCGCTTGTCCTCCTGCCCCATATGCCAAATACTTTGGCCGCGGCCTGCTTGCTCTGCGAGCGCCGGCCGCTATCCAATAAAAACAATATTCCACAATATTCATTCCCGCCTGGGAGGAGAACAATGAATCGTCTATATTCAAAGATGGGCTGGCTTGCGCTGGCCCTGCTCGGTGCATTCGCGTTTGGCTACATCGGCCTGCAGCGCGGCGAATCCATCAGCGCCATCTGGATCGTGATTGCCGCAGTCTGCGTCTACCTGATCGCCTACCGTTTCTACAGCCTCTACATTTCCGACAAGGTGCTGGGCCTGGACGCCACCCGCATGACGCCCGCCTACAAGTACAACGACGGGCTGGACTATGTGCCGACCAACAAGAATGTCCTGTTCGGCCATCACTTTGCGGCGATTGCCGGCGCCGGGCCGCTGGTGGGGCCGGTGCTGGCGGCGCAGATGGGCTACCTGCCGGGCATGCTGTGGATCCTGGCCGGCGTGGTGTTTGCCGGCGCGGTGCAGGACTTGATGGTGCTGTTCATCTCGACCCGCCGCGACGGCCGTTCGCTCGGCGACCTGATCAAGTCCGAGCTGGGCCCGGTGCCCGGCGTGATCGCCCTGTTCGGCACCTTCATGATCATGGTCATCATCCTGGCGGTGCTGGCGCTGATCGTGGTCAAGGCGCTGGCGGAATCGCCCTGGGGCACGTTCACGGTGGCGGTGACGATTCCGATCGCGCTGTTCATGGGCGTCTATACCCGCTACCTGCGGCCGGGCCGCATCGGCGAGATTTCGCTGATCGGCTTTGTGCTGCTGATGCTAGCGATTGTCGGCGGCCAGTATGTGCAGGAACATCCGATGCTAAGCGCCATGTTCACCTTCACCGGCAAGGAACTGACCTGGATGCTGATCGGCTACGGTTTCATCGCCTCGGTGCTGCCGGTCTGGCTGCTGCTGGCGCCGCGCGACTATCTCTCGACCTTCCTCAAGATCGGCACCATCGTCGGCCTGGCGCTGGGCATCGTATTCGTGGCGCCTGAACTGAAAATGCCGGCCTTCACGCAGTTCATGGATGGCTCCGGCCCGGTCTGGTCGGGCAGCCTGTTCCCGTTCCTGTTCATTACCATCGCCTGCGGCGCGGTCTCCGGCTTCCATGCCTTGATCGCTTCCGGCACCACGCCGAAACTGCTGGAGAATGAACGCCATGCGCGCTTCATCGGCTACGGCGCGATGCTGATGGAATCGTTTGTCGCCATCATGGCGCTGATCGCAGCGTCCTGCATCGAGCCGGGCGTGTACTTCGCGATGAACAGCCCGGCGGCATTGATAGGCACTACCGTGGACAGCGCCGCGCAGGCCGTCTCGCAATGGGGTTTTTACGTGACGCCGGAAATGCTGGCGCAGGTGGCGAAAGACGTCGGCGAGCACAGCATCATTTCCCGCGCCGGCGGCGCACCGACGCTGGCGGTCGGCATGGCGCACATCTTGTCGAGCATAGGCGGCGGCAAAGTGATGATGGCGTTCTGGTACCACTTCGCGATCCTGTTCGAAGCGCTGTTCATCCTGACCGCGGTCGATGCCGGAACCCGCGCCGGCCGTTTCATGCTGCAGGACCTGCTCGGCACCTTCGTGCCCTCCATGCGCAAGATCGATTCGCTGCCGGCCAGCCTGATCGCGACGGCCCTGTGCGTCGCCGGCTGGGGGTATTTCCTGTATCAGGGCGTGGTCGATCCGCTGGGCGGCATCAATACCCTGTGGCCGCTGTTCGGCATCTCCAACCAGATGCTGGCGGGGATTGCGCTGATCCTGGCGACATGCGTGCTGTTCAAGATGAAACGCGACCGCTTTGCCTGGGTCACCATCGTGCCGACCGTCTGGATCCTGGTCTGCACCCTGACCGCCGGCTGGCAGAAAATATTCGACGCCAATCCGCGCGTCGGCTTCCTGACCCACGCCGGCAAGTACCAGGCCGCGCTGGCGGACGGAAAACTGCTGGCGCCGGCCAAGTCGGCTGCGCAGATGCAGCAGATCATCTTCAACGATTACCTCGATGCAGGGCTGGCGGCGTTCTTCATCCTGGTGCTGCTGAGCATTCTCGGTTTCGGCATCAAGACCGTGCTGGCGGCACGCGCCGCCAACAAGCCGAGCACCAGCGAAACGCCGTTTGAAGCGCTGCCTGCCAGCGCCTTGCCCTCAGCCTGAAAGGTCGGCCATGCTGGAAGAACTGTCGAAAGCCGGACGCTATCTCGGGCAGACCATGCGCCTGATGGTGGGTTTGCCTGAGTACGGCACCTACGTGACACACATGGAAAACACGCATCCCGGCGAGCCGATGATGAGTTATGAAGAGTTTTTCAAGGAGCGCCAGGAAGCCCGTTATGGCGGCAATGGCCGGGTCGGGCGCTGCTGCTAGCCGCGGCTTGATTGAGCAAGCGTCCTATGGGGGATGTTTTTTGCCGACCGGGCAACCGGCCGGCTTTTTTTTGCCTGTCAGTTATTCAATGGTCCGCTATATGCCTCGCCGGCAGGCTGCGCATTGCGGTACAAGGCGACGATGCGCAGCAGGCGGCCGATGAACATGCCGTTGAACACGCCATAGAGTGCGCATATCGCTGCTGCGAACACGGCGTTGTGAGCCAGCGGCGGCTGTATCGCCAGCAATACGGCAACCGCATATTTGGTCACAAAAATCGCCATCATCAATGCCAGCGGCAGCCAGCTGCCGCGCTGGAACAGCACGCCGCGTTCGGGATAGGCCACGATCCGGTCTTTGCGGAACAGCTGCCAGTTGAGCGCCGCTGCAATACCTGCGCTGGCCAGCCAGCATCCGACGGTCAGCGGCGTGACGCCAAAGGTGGCGGCAATTCCCTGCCAGGACAGCGCCAGCATCACCAGCGGGATGATGGAGACTTTTTTCAGCGTGACTTCGCGGTCGGCGCTGGCCACGACGCCGCGATAAACCAGGAACGCCAGCAGCGCCCAGACCCAGGTTGGTGTATGTGAAATGATTTGTGCAAACATGTTGTGCTCCCGTTGAGTGATCTGCGGCGATTATCTGGTCGCCGCAGAGGCGGGAGAAGCGGAATGCGACGAAATGTCGGAATACGTCGTGAATCGACATCCAGCGAGACCGGCACGGCATTGTCCGCCCAGGCCGTCAGCGTATTTCCGCGGAATACTGGAAGCGTTCAGCCGGCACAAATGAAGTGCGCCATTCGACCGGCTCGCCGGCGTGGTCCAGCATCAGGCGCTCGACGCAGATCGCCATGGTTTTGGTTTGCAGCTTGAATACGGCGGCATTGGCGCGGTTCAGCGGCTTTGCCGTCAGGTCGTCGATGGCGCGCGAGACCAGCACATCGCATTCGGTTTCATAGATCGGGTACAGGGACGGCGGCGAGTTGCTTTTCAGGTATTTCTGCAGCTTCCTGAAGCGTGCCAGCGGCAGCCAGATATGTTCCGACAGCACGATTTCATCGTCGAAAGAACGGATGCGATGCAGATACAGCGCTTTGTCGCGCGGCTTGAGCTTGAGTTTGCCTGCCACTTCGGCGGGAGGAATGGCGGTTGTCATCGAGCGGATGCGGGCGGTCGGCAGCCGGTTCTTGGCCTTGCCGTGCATCCGCACGAAACGCAGCATCGAGGAGCGTTCGGCGGCGCGCGCGACAAATGTTCCGCGTCCGCGCACGCGATCGACGACGCCGTCGGTGACCAGCGCGTCCAGCACCTTGCGCATGGTGCCGACTGCGATTCCATATTCAGCGGCCAGCTTGTCCTCGGACGGCAGCGCCTCATCAGCAGCCCAGCTGCGCAAAGCGATCCTTTGCAGCAAATCGTCACGGACTTGCAGATAGCGCGGCAAGCGCGGATCAGAGCCGTTTTCTGGCGGGAGAGGCGTATTTTTTTGCGAGAGAGATGCGTTTTTTTTCAGGAGAGGCGTGTTTTTTTTCGAGAGAGACGCGTTTTTTTTGGCGAGAGGCGCGTTTTTTGCACTTTTTTTGATCAGCATTAACAACATTTCAAACTTGGAAAGGGCCCGCAATTTACCAAGTTCCCGTTGTTTTTACAATACATATGTGAATCTCTACTCCTATATAGAACCAGAGATTCACATATTGATTCAGCCTTGGCTGAGCGCGACGCCGGCGGGGCGCGGCCTGCGCTCTGCCAGCCACAGCAGCACGATCGCCGCTATCGAATAAATCCAGTAGTCGGCCGGCACCGCGCCGAGCCAGTGCTTGTGCCACGGCACGTCGACCGGATTGAAGCGCGCCAGGCCATAGGCCGGGTTGAGCACAAACCAGAGCCAGTCCTCGCTGATCCAGAACACCATGATGGAAGCGATGATGCGGCATTCGCTGCGCCAGTCCCAGCTGCCGTTGAACCAGACCGGATAATGGAACATCAAGGCGATGAAGGGAAAGATCCAGGCGTGGTAGCCGGTCATGGCGCGCCCGCCCCAGAAGATGTCGAGCAGCCAGTGATGCTCGATGCGCCAGGTCGGCAGGTTGGCGGCCCAGCCGGCGGCGCCCTCGATCTGGATTTCGACATTGGCGAAAAAGAAGGCAGTCAGCACGGCCCAGAACAACATGCCGAACAGGCGGCGGTATGGTGAAGCTGCTGGTGTAGTTGCGGTCATGTGGTCGGTAACGGAAATGGAGAATCGAGTTTGCTCAGCACCGTTTGCAGCACGGCGCGGCCTGCGTGCGGGCGTCCCAGCGCCAGGCTGCGCTGCCGCAGGCGCAGCAGCTGTTCGGGCTGTTGCAGCAGCTGCTGGACCCGGAACGCCAGGGCAGTCAGGTCGATCGCCTTGAGCGCCGCGCCTTGTTCCAGCAGGTAATCGGCATTGCGTTCTTCCTGGCCCGGGATCGGTGAATGAATGATCATCGGCACGCCCATCGCCAGGCATTCGGAAGTGGTCAGGCCGCCCGGCTTGGTGATCGCCAGGTCGGCGCAAGCCATCAGCTGCTCCACGTGGTTGGTGAAGCCGAAAGGAAACAGGCGGCCAGGATGGGCCGCGGCCAGCTGCTGCAGGTTGCCCAGCAGCGCGGCGTTCTTGCCGGCCAGCGCCACCAGCTGGAAATCGTCGGGCAATGCCAGCAGCCGTTGCACGGTCTTGTCCAGCTCGCCGATGCCGGCGCCGCCGGACATCATCAGGATGATCTTGCGCTCCGGGTCGAGGCCGAACTGCTGCGCGCAGCGGCGGCGCTCCGGGGCCTGGCCGAAGCCCGGCATGATCGGGATCCCGGTCACGTGCACCGCATCGGCCGCCAGTCCGCGTGTCCGCATGCGGTAGGCGATTTCTTCGGTGGCGGCAAAATATCCCTGCATCAGCGGCTGCAGCCACATGCTGTGCAAATCGAAATCGGTGACCTGCACCCAGACCGGGCAAACCACGCGCTGCTTGCCGATTTCCCGCGCCAGCAATTCGGCCGGCAGGAAGTGGGTGCAGATGATGGCGTCCGGCGCCGCGGCGCGGATCGCGGTGCGCAAGGGGCGGGTGCTGATGCGTTCAATCGCGCGCCGCAGTTTCTGGGTCGGCGAGCTGCTCAGGGCCTTGTCGCTCTTTTGGTAGACATAACCCCACAGCGCGGGATGGCGGTTTACCAGGTGCAGGTAGAAATCGGTATATACCGCACGGAATCCGGCCGGCACAAAATCCATCGCATCCAGGTGGATTGCTTCGGTACCGGGGAATTCGGCGGCGGCGTAGGCCTTGAGCGCTTCGGCGGCGCGCATGTGGCCGGCGCCGGCGGAGACGCTTAACAGCAATAGCTTGCGAGGGCGGGGCGCGCTCGGCGCATGGACTGGCTTATGAATGATAGGCTCCGGCCAGGTTTGCCGCCGGCGATGCAAAAGTGACTACTTTCAAGCATACTCCTTGCATTCTGCGTTCGGATTCTTACTGCTCGGTTACAGCTTCATGACAGCGATGATAGGGATAAATCGGCGCTGAGTAAAATGACATTTATGACACATCATCCCTGCTTCTGAAAGACTGAAAAAATGCCCACGACTCGCAGACCGCTGGACGGTTTGGCCATGAGCCTGATGTTGATCCTGTGCCTGTGCTGGGGGCTGCAGCAAGTTGCCATCAAGGTGGCGGCGCCGAGCATCTCGCCGATCTTGCAAAACGGCTTGCGTTCGGCAGTGGCGGCAGTGCTGGTGAGCGGCCTGATGTGGTGGCGCGGCAGCAAATTCTCGCTGACTGACGGCACGTTCTGGCCGGGCCTGGCCACCGGCCTGCTGTTCGCCGGCGAATTCCTGTGCGTCTCCATCGGCTTGAACTACACCACCGCCTCGCACATGTCGGTATTCGTCTACACCGCGCCGATTTTTACCGTGCTGGGTTTGCACTGGCTGGTGCCGGGCGAGCGCTTCGGCCTGACCCAATGGCTGGGCGTGGTCGCCGCATTTGCCGGGATCGCGGTGGCGTTCGCCGGCGGCTTTGACGCCGGCGCCGGTTTCAGCCGTACCCTGGCCGGCGATGCGCTGGGCGTACTGGCCGCCGTGTTCTGGGCCGCCACCACCATCATGATCAAGCGCAGCGTCCTGACCAATACCGCTCCCAGCATGACCTTGTGGTACCAGCTGGCGGTGGCCGCGGTGACGCTGCCGCTGCTGGCCCTGGCCTCGGGACAGGCCGAAGTAACCGCTCCCTTGACCGGCATCATGTGGACCAGCCTGGTGTTCCAGTCCCTGATCGTCGCTTTCGGCAGTTTCCTGGCCTGGTTCTGGATGCTGCGCCGTTACCTGGCTTCGCGGCTGACGGTGTTTTCCTTCCTGACGCCCCTGTTCGGGGTCAGTTTCGGGGTCTTGCTGCTGGACGATCCGATCGGCTTGCCGTTTGTATTCGGCGCCGCGCTGGTCTTGAGCGGAATCGTGCTGGTCAACTGGCAGCGCAGTTAACGGATACGCAAGCCATAGGCAAACGTCTGGTTTTTGCAACCAGGCGGCGGATCTGGCCGGATTTGGTCGATTGTTTTACTTATATATTTGGTATTATCTAGATCTCAATTTATTCCCGTAAGACAATATTCCGGGTAACCACAGGGACACGCATGAGCAACGTACTCCAGAGCCTGCAAAGCCTCATAGGCGGGCGCCAGACCAATCGGATCCTGCGCCTGTCGTTTCCGCATGACGACGGCCCGTCCGCGCAGCTGCTGGTCAACAAGCTCGATGCCGTGGAAAGCCTGTCGCGCGATTTTGCGTTCACGGTAGAGCTGCTGTCGGACGACGCCAGCCTGGCGCTCAAGGATTTGCAGGGTAAATTATTCAGCGTTGAGCTGGTGCGCGCCGACGGCAGCCTGCGCTACTTCAGCGGCTACTGCTTTGAATTCCGTTTAGTGAAGACCGACGGCAGCGTCAGCTTCTATCAAGCCAGATTGGGTCCGTGGCTGCAGTACCTGCGCCTGCGCAAGGACAACTACATCTTCCACGGCAAGACCCTGCGCGAACAGAGCGAAAGCATCTTCAGCGACTAC
>NZ_FOLC01000020.1 GCF_900112135.1 Collimonas sp. OK412 | reverse complement strand
CCTGAAACCGGCGAACCAGCGATACGCAACGTTCACTTGTACTTCGCGCATCAACTGCCGTTCACTGCGTACGCCAAACAGATAGCCAATGAATAAGAGTTTGAACAACACTACCGGATCGAGCGCCGGACGCCCGTTATCGGCGCAGTACAGGTGCGCTACCTTCTCACGGATAAAATCGAAATCGACCGCCGCAGCGATCTTACGTAGTAGATGATCACTGGGCACCAGGCTTTCCAGTGTCACCATCTCCAGTTCGTGCTGGTACGGTGCAGGGATTTTTAGCATGCCCCATTATAGAAAAAGCCTTCCAATTTCGGAAGGCTTTGTCAGCAACCTGGAGGGAGCTTGCTCCCTCTTTTTTTTCGCATATTTCAGGATACGACATGCATTTCATAATGTGGAATTGTGAAATGCGAAGCACCATTTTCATATTTCACTCTCAGGGATTTTATTTCATATCGCAAAAAATGAAAGTTAAGTCATTGAATTTAAATGAAATAAAAATACTTATATATCTTATATAAGACATTGTTGCCTCGCACAGATAAGCCTACTATTTAGTCATCGGATTTGATTTTACTTTTTGTTTTTAACAGGAGAACGACGATGACTACACGTGAACAGCAAGTTGCCGCACTGGCCAAGGACTGGGCCGAAAATCCACGCTGGAAGGGCGTTACCCGCAATTATTCTGCAGAAGACGTCGTACGTCTGCGCGGTTCGGTGCAGATCGAACACACGCTGGCAAAGCGCGGCGCCGACAAGCTGTGGAAGTTGCTGCACGAAGAACCATTCGTCAACTCCCTCGGCGCGTTGACCGGCAACCAGGCGATGCAGCAAGTCAAGGCAGGCTTGAAAGCGATCTACCTGTCGGGCTGGCAAGTCGCGGGCGACGCCAACCTGGCCGGCGAAATGTATCCTGACCAGTCGCTGTACCCAGCCAACTCGGTGCCGCTGGTAGTCAAGCGCATCAACAATACATTCCAGCGCGCCGACCAGATTCAATGGTCGGAAGGCAAAAACGATATCGACTTCTTCGCGCCTATCGTGGCGGATGCGGAAGCCGGTTTCGGCGGCGTGCTGAACGCCTATGAACTGATGAAGTCGATGATCGATGCCGGCGCTGCCGGCGTTCACTTCGAAGACCAGCTGGCCTCGGTCAAGAAATGCGGCCACATGGGCGGCAAGGTGCTGGTGCCAAGCCGTGAAGCGGTTGAGAAGCTGAACGCGGCGCGCCTGGCGGCCGACGTTTCCGGCACGTCGACCCTGGTGATCGCCCGCACCGATGCGGAAGCGGCTGACCTGCTGACTTCGGATGTCGACGAAAACGACAAGCCGTTCCTGACGGGCGAACGCACGGTAGAAGGTTTTTACAAGACCCGCCCAGGCATCGACCAGGCCATCTCGCGCGCACTGGCTTACTCGCCGTACGCCGACCTGGTGTGGTGCGAAACCGGCAAGCCGGACCTGGCTTTCGCCAAGAAATTCGCGGAAGCGGTGCATGCCAAGTTCCCAGGCAAGATGCTGGCGTATAACTGCTCGCCATCGTTCAACTGGAAAAAGAACCTGGACGACGCCACCATCGCCAAGTTCCAGAAAGAGCTGGGCGCGATGGGCTACAAGTTCCAGTTCATCACGCTGGCCGGTTTCCACGCATTGAACTACTCGATGTTCAACCTGGCGCACGGTTATGCCCGCAACCAGATGTCCGCTTTCGTCGAACTGCAGGAAGCAGAGTTCGCCGCCGCCGACAAGGGCTTCACCGCAGTCAAGCACCAGCGCGAAGTCGGCACCGGTTATTTCGATGCGGTGACCCAGGCGATCCAGCAAGGCCAGTCATCGACTACCGCCTTGCACGGTTCGACCGAAGATGAACAATTCTTCGAAGCCAAGGTGGCCTGATTTGCAGGATTGAAAGTTTATTGAACGCCGGCTAGCCGGCAAGCCTCTGGTGTTATCTCGCCAGGGGCCATGAAGGCCGCATCCCACAAGGGTGCGGCCTTTTATCATTGGCGAGCGGGTTTGTTCATGCCGGAGGCAAGGGCAGCATGTTGGTCGACTTGATTTCATCCAGGCAGACGCTGGACCGCACGCCGCTGACGCCGCGCATGCGCATCAGTTTTTCCATCAGAAAATCCGACAGCTCTTTGAGGTCGTGGGCGGTGACCTTGAGCACATAGTCAAAGTCGCCGGTTACCGAGTAACATTCCAGGATCTGCGGCCATTCGTTGATAGCGCTCTTGAAGCCGGACAAGTCGTTGATGTGTCCTTTTTCCATCGAGACGTGGACAAAGGCGATCACGAACAGGCCCAGGCTGGCTGGATTCAGGCGGGTTTCATAGCGTACGATAAAACCTGCTTCTTCCAGCCGTCGATGGCGGCGGTGGCACTGCGGCGCCGACAGGTTGACTGCCTGCGCCAGCTCCAGGTTGGATACGCGGCCGTTCTGCTGCAGAAAAGTCAACATTTTGCGGTCGATTTGATCGATGTCTATTTTGTGCAATTTATTCTCGATTTGCGTATTTTCTACGAAATTATATTTCATAACCGGGTAAACATCGGCCTCAAGTCGCAAGCCAATTTTGAGCGTTAAAAGCTATACTTTTTTCAAAATAACACATGGCGCCGCAGGGGGAGCAGTACGAAGCAAGTCCCTGTTGCAATATAATAAAGAAGCCGATTTCCGGCAACCAAACTGACTCATTTGGAGACAAAGTCATGAAATTTCCTTTCTTGCGTTCCGCTATTGCATCCCTGGTCTTGCTGAGCCTGGCGGGCGTATCCGCTTCCGCGGCGTATGCCGCAGATAAAACGGTAGTGGTCACGGCCATCGTTGAACATCCGGCGCTCGACGCTGTGCGCGACGGCGTCAAGGACGAGTTGAAGGCGGCCGGCTATGAAGCGGGCAAGAACCTGAAGTTCGAATATCAAAGCGCGCAAGGCAACAACGCCACGGCGTCGCAGATCGCCCGCAAGTATGCCGGCAGCCGGCCGGATGTCGCGGTCGCGATCGCCACTCCTTCAGCCCAGGCGCTGGTGGCCGCCACCAAGACCGTGCCTATCGTATACGCTGCAGTGACCGATCCGGTCGCCGCCAAGCTGGTGAAGAGCTGGGATGCATCCGGCACCAACGTCACCGGTGTTTCCGACATGTCGCCGCTGGACAAGCAGATCGAACTGATCCGCAAGGTGGCGCCGAAAGCCAAGCGCATCGGCGTGATCTACAGCCCGGGCGAAGCCAATTCGGTATCCATCGTCGAATCGCTCAAGAAACTGCTGGCCGGCACCGACCTGACCCTGGTCGAAGGCGCCGCCGCCCGCACCATCGATGTGCCTAGCGCTACGCAAAGCCTGGTAGGCAAGGTCGACGTCATCTACGCGCCGACCGACAACAACGTCATGTCGGCCTTCGAAGGCATCGTCAAGGTAGCGGAACAGGCCAAGCTGCCCGTGGTTGCTGCCGATACCGGCGCGGTGAAACGCGGCGCCGCCGCTGCCATCGGCCTCAACTACTACGACCTCGGCCGCCAGACCGGCAAGATCGTGGTGCGCATCCTGAAGGGCGAAGCCGCCGGCACGATCGCTTCGCAAACCAGCACGACATTCGAACTCTACGTCAATCCTAAAGCTGCGCTGAAACAGGGCCTGACCTTGCCGGCTGACCTGGTCAAGTCGGCCAAGGTGGTCGAGCAATAAGATGCGCGCGGATGACTCTGCCATCCGCTTGCTGCATCGCTGGTGATTCTGTTTTGTTGGTGAACCGCCTGCCGCCTTGCCGGCAGGGCGGTCCCGAGCTTATTGAAGGAAGTTTATGTCGCTCATCGCTTCGCTAGGCGCCATTGAGATAGGCCTGATTTTCGGCCTGGTCGCGCTTGGCGTGTTCTTGTCTTTCCGTGTCGTCAATTTTCCCGACCTGACGGTCGACGGCAGTTTTCCCCTCGGCGGCGCAGTTGCCGCAACCCTGATTGTCTCCGGCTGGAATCCTTTCCTGGCCACCTTCATCGCGCTGCTGGCCGGCGGACTGGCGGGCTGCGTGACAGCCTGCCTGAATGTATACCTGAAGATCATGCAATTGCTGGCCAGCATCCTGGTGATGATTGCACTGTATTCGGTCAACCTGCGCATCATGGGCAAACCCAACGTAGCGCTGATCAGCGAGCCGACGGTGTTCAGCATGACCAGTATCGGCGACCTGCCGGACTACTGGGTGCAGCCACTGGTGATGCTGGTGATCGTGCTGATCGCCAAGCTCTTGCTGGATGCGTTTTTTGCCTCCGAGACCGGGCTGGCCATGCGCGCCACCGGCGGCAATGCCCGCATGGCGCGTGCCCAGGGCATCTCCACCAACCGCCAGACCGTATGGGGCCTGGCGATTTCGAACGCGCTCGTGGCCTTGGCCGGCGCGCTGTTCGTGCAGACCCAGGGCGGCGCCGATATTTCGATGGGCATAGGCACCATCGTGATCGGACTGGCTGCCGTGATCATCGGCGAAACCGTGGTGCCGGCACGCAGCCTGGTGATCACCACCGCGGCCTGCATCTTCGGCGCCGTGCTGTATCGCTTTTTCATCGCGCTGGCGCTGGACATGGATTTCATCGGCCTCAAGGCGCAGGACCTGAATCTGGTGACAGCCTTGCTGGTCGGCTTTGCGCTGCTGATACCTAATTTCAAGCGCAGCTTCGGCCGCAAGCGCGGCAATGGAAAACTCAAACCTTCCGGCGGCAGCGTTGTGCCGGCAACCCAGGAAGGAGAAAACTGATGCTGCAGCTGAATAACCTGGAAATCACTTTCAATCCCGGCACGCCTATCGAAAACAAGGTGCTGCGCGGGCTATCGCTGGAGATTCCGTCAGGGCAGTTCGTGACGGTGATCGGCTCCAATGGCGCCGGCAAGTCGACCATGCTCAATGCCGTCAGCGGCGACCTGATGGTCGACAGCGGCAGCATCACCATCGACGGCACCGATGCCACCCGCCGCTCCAGCTGGCAGCGCGCCGACCTGGTGGCGCGGGTATTCCAGGACCCGATGGCGGGCACCTGCGAGAGCCTGACGATTGAAGAAAACATGGCGCTGGCGTGGAAGCGCGGCAGCCCGCGCGGCCTGCGTTTTTCCTTGAACCGCCCGATGCGCGAACTGTTCCGCGAAAAGCTCAGCATCCTTGGCCTGGGCCTGGAAAACCGCCTGTCCGATCGCATGGGACTGCTGTCAGGCGGCCAGCGCCAGGCCGTCAGCCTGCTGATGGCTTCGCTGCAGCCGTCGCGCATCTTGCTGCTGGACGAACACACCGCCGCGCTCGATCCGAAAACCGCGGCCTTCATCCTGAGCCTGACGGCAAAGATCGTCGAATCGGGAAAACTGACGGCGATGATGGTGACGCACAGCATGCGCCAGGCGCTCGACTATGGCACGCGCACCGTGATGCTGCACGAAGGCAAGGTGATCCTGGACGTGCACGGCGAGCAGCGCAAGGGCATGGATGTGCCTGACCTGCTGCGCATGTTCGAAACCACGCGCGGCGAAAAAATCGATGACGACAAGCTGTTGCTGGGCTGACCGGGCAGCAGCGCAGAAAACCCAGACAGGAGAAACATGAAGGCTTTATTGAATGCGTTTGAAAGCAGGGCGCCGGAAATCGTCTTTGAATGGCATGACGCGGAGACCCCGGCGCGCGGCTGGATCGTCATCAACTCGCTGCGCGGCGGCGCCGCCGGCGGCGGCACCCGCATGCGCAGCGGCCTGGACCGGCGCGAAGTGGAATCGCTGGCCAAGACCATGGAAGTCAAGTTCACCGTCTCCGGCCCGGCCATCGGCGGCGCCAAGTCGGGCATCGATTTCGATCCGGCCGATCCGCGCAAGGATGGCGTGCTGCGGCGCTGGTACAAGGCAGTCACGCCTTTGCTGAAAACCTATTACGGCACCGGCGGCGACCTCAATGTCGATGAAGTCCACGAAGTGATCCCGATGACCGAGAGCTACGGCCTGTGGCATCCGCAGGAAGGCATCGTCAACGGCCATTTCCAGCCGAGCGACAGCGCCCGCATCCAGAAGGTCGGCCAGTTGCGGATGGGCGTGGCCAAGGTGGTGGAAGACGCGCGCTATACGCCGGCCGCCGGCCGCAAGTACCTGGTGGCGGACCTGATCACCGGCTGGGGCGTCGCGGAGTCCGTATTGCACTACTACCGCCTGTATGGCGGCAGCGTGGCAGGCAAGCGCGTGATCGTGCAGGGCTGGGGCAATGTCGGTTCGACCGCGGCGTATTACCTGTCGAAGGCCGGCGCACGCGTGGTCGGCATCATCGACCGCAATGGCGGCCTGGTGAAAGCCGATGGCTACAGCCATGACGAAGTGCATGCCTTGTTCCTGGCCAAGCAGGGCAACCAGCTGATCGCCGACGGCATGCTGTCGTTCGAGGCATGCAATGCGGCGATCTGGAGCGTCGGCGCGGACATCTTCCTGCCTTGCGCCGGCTCGCGCCTGGTCAGGCAGGAACAGGTGGAGCAGATGGTCGCCCACGGCCTTGAAGTGGTCGCGAGCGGCGCCAACGTGCCGTTTGCCGACAGCGATATTTTCTACGGCCCGATCTATGAAGATGCCGACGCCAAGGTTGCCGTGATCCCGGATTTCGTCGCCAACTGCGGCATGGCGCGCGCTTTTGCGTTCCTGATGCAAAGCGAGGTTGAAATTTCGGACGAAGCGATCTTCGGCGATGTCTCGGCCACCGTGGCCGCGGCGCTGGAGAAATGCCATGCGCGTTCGGCCAGCCGCACCGGCATCGCCAAAGTCGCTTTTGAAATCGCCCTGCAGCAACTGATTACGCCAGATACACCAGAAACCCCGGAGCCGGCTGCTACCCGCAGCTGATCCGTTTTGACCCAGTCCACCAGACTTTATTTGCAGGAGTTCATCATGTCCGATCTGTTTGAAAACCCCATGGGCCTGTGCGGCTTTGAATTTGTCGAATTCGCCTCGCCCACCCCGAACGTGCTGGAGCCGGCATTCGAAGCCATGGGCTTCTCCAAGGTGGCGCGTCACCGTTCCAAGGACGTGACGCTGTATCGCCAGGGCGATATCAATTTCATCATCAACTACGAGCCGAAGAGCCCCGCTTATTATTTCGCCAAAGAGCATGGCCCGTCGGCCTGCGGCATGGCGTTCCGCGTCAATGATGCGCACCTGGCCTACCAGCGCGCGCTGGAACGCGGCGCCGAGCCGATGGAAATCAACACCGGCGTGATGGAGCTGCGCTTGCCGGCGATCAAGGGCATCGGCGGCGCGCCGCTGTATCTGATCGATCGTTTCACTCCCGGCAAGTCGATCTATGACATCGATTTCGAATTCATCGAGGGCGTCGACCGCAATCCAGCCGGCGCCGGCCTGAAAACCATCGACCACCTGACCCACAATGTGTACCGCGGCCGCATGGCGCACTGGGCCGCGTTCTACGAGCGACTGTTCAATTTCCGCGAAGTCCGCTATTTCGACATCAAGGGCGAATACACCGGCCTGACCTCGAAGGCGATGAGCGCGCCGGACGGCAAGATCCGCATCCCCCTGAATGAAGAGTCGTCCAAAGGCTCGGGCCAGATCGAAGAATTCCTGATGCAGTTCAACGGCGAAGGCATCCAGCATATTGCTTTGCAAACTGACAACCTGGTGCAGACCTGGGACGCCCTGAAGAAAATGGGCACGCCGTTCATGACCGCGCCGCCGGCGACCTATTACGAAATGCTGGAAGGGCGTTTGCCTGGCCATGGCGAGCCGACCGCCGAGCTGCAGATGCGCGGCATCCTGCTGGACGGCGTCTCCAACCAGGACGGCCAGCGCCTGCTGCTGCAAATCTTCTCGGCGACCACGCTGGGGCCGGTATTTTTCGAATTTATCCAGCGCAAAGGCGACGAAGGCTTCGGCGAAGGCAATTTCAAGGCGCTGTTCGAGTCCATCGAACGCGACCAGATACGCCGCGGTGTACTGAAATCAGAATAAACTTAGTTGGGTTTTAACAACAACTTGTTTTGGGAGAAAGTTGTGCTGATATGATGTCCGTTCAACTTTATCCCGGCGACGCTGGAGTGGCAGCGTGATGTAGCAGCAGTGGCGGTAAAGCGATGGCGGGGCGACGTGGGGGCAGGCGTCGCCAGGCTGTCGAAAAAAATCTAAAAAATGTTTAACTTACGGAGAGACGCATGAAAAAAATATCCTTGATGCTGGTAGCGGCAGGTTTGGCCAGCGGGAGCGCGATGGCCCAGACCAATGTCACGATCTACGGCATTGTCGACACCAGCATCCGTTATCTCAGCAGCGATAACGCAGCCGGGCAAAAGAACTTCGTCATCACGAATGGCGCGATCTCCAACAGCCGCATCGGCTTCAAGGGTACTGAAGACCTGGGCGGCGGCCTGAAAGCCATTTTCCGCCTGGAAAACGGCTTCAACTCCGATACCGGCAGCCTGTCCAGCGCCGGTACCTTGTTCAGCCGCCAATCCTACGTCGGCCTGAGCGGTTCGTTCGGCACGGTCACCCTGGGCCGTCAACAGACTCCGCTGTTTGACCTGATGGCAGATCATTTCGATCCGCTGACCGTCGGCAATTACGACCAGAATGCATGGCTGCCGGCCGGCGCCACGCTGGTCCGCAATTCGAACATGCTCAAGTACTACGGCACTTTCGGCGGCCTTGCTGCCGGCGTGAGCTACGCTGCGGGCGAGAAGGCCGGATCGGTCAAGCTGGGCAGCCAGATCGGCGCTACGCTGGCCTATACCGCAGGTCCGTTTGCGATCGGCGGCGGCTTCCAGCAAACCGTCAGCCCGACCAATTCGGACTGGAAAGATACCGCCTATAACCTGAGCCTGTCCTACACCCTGGGCGCGGCCAAGCTGTTCGGCGGCTACTATCGCATCAAGGACAGCACCGGCACCACGCCGGCATATTTCGGCGTCACCAACAGCGTGGCTTCGATCAATGGCGGCATCGGCGGCGTCGAGCGCAAGGACGATGCTTACTTCCTGGGCGCGACTTACCAGGCAACTCCAGCCTGGTCGCTGACTGCAGCCGGCTACTATGACAAGAGCAAGAACGTCACGGTCGCCACCCTGGGCAACCTGGGCGACGGCACCCGCTACGCGCTGGTCGGCGTGGCTGAATATGCCTTGTCGAAGCGGACCCAGGTCTACGGTACCGTGGACTACAACAAGGCCAAGAACGCAGCCTTGTCGGAACTGGTTGGCAAGGATAGCGTGACCGGTGTTGCGATCGGCATCCGCCACATTTTCTAAGCAAGGAAATCCGGCGACAGAAAGCGCAGCTTCGGCTGCGCTTTTTTTATGTCCCGGCCGGCGGCGCGATCATGCCGTCGCGGATCTCGAATATCTCGTCGCCCAGCAAGGCCAGGTCGGCAGGATCGTGGGTGATCACCATCATCGGCACGTCCAGCTGCTTTTGCAGCTCGGACAATTCGCGCCGCATCTTGTCGCGCAGGCTCAGGTCGAGCGCGGAAAACGGTTCGTCCAGCAGCAGGATGTCCGGTTCCAGCGCCAGCGCCCGGGCCAGGGCCACACGTTGCCGCTGGCCGCCGGACAGCTGGTGCGGATAACTGTTGGCGGCTGCGCTCAGCTCGAACGAGGCCAGCCACTTCCTGACGATCGGATGATCGTGCGGGCGGCGCAGGTTGAAACAGCCCGGGCGCAAGCCGAAAGCCACGTTCTGGGCCACGGTAAGGTGCGGAAACAGCGCATAGTCCTGGAACAGGTAGGCGACCTTGCGCTGCTGCGGCGGCAGGCAAATGCCGCCGGCGCTGTCGAACAGGGTGTTTTGCTTGAGGCGTATATGCCCCTGGTCTGGCGTCAGTAAACCGGCGATCGCTTGCAAGGTCAGGCTCTTGCCGGCGCCCGACGGGCCGTACAGCACCACGCGGTCGCTTTCAGTGCGCAAGGCGATGTCCAGGTTGAAGCCGCGGTCGTCGGCTTGCAAATGCTTGCGTATGCTGATCTCGATGGTCATAGGAAATTCGTCATGATTGCCTGCGCCGCTGGCTTTTCGGTAACAGGCGGCCGGCGATCAGCAGCACCACGATGCAGGTGGCCGAAGTGATCAGCACCAGCAGGTTGGCGGTCTGGTCGTCGCCTGCCTGCACCGCTTCATAGATGGCGACCGACAAAGTCTGGGTGCGCCCCGGCAGGTTGCCGGCAATCATCAGGGTGGCGCCGAACTCTCCTAGCGCGCGTGCAAACGCCAGCAATACGCCGGCGGCAATGCCCTTGGAGGCCAGCGGCAAGGTGACGCGGAAGAACACGCCGGCCTCGGATACGCCCAGCACGCGGGCGGCGTTTTCGAGCTGTACGTCGACATTGTCAAAAGCGGCGCGGGCTGACTTGAGCACCAGCGGAAAGGCGACGATGGTGGCCGCGATCACCGCGCCTTGCCAGGTGAATACCAGTTCGATGCCCCATTTTTCCAGCCAGGCGCCGAACACGCCGCGGCGGCCCAGCAGCACCAGCAGATAGTAGCCGAGCACGGTCGGCGGCAGCACCAGCGGCAGGGTCAGGACGGCGTCGACCAGGTCGCGCGCCGGCGAACGCCAGCGCGACAGGCCATAGGCGGCGGCGACCCCAAGCAGCATGTTGAGCAGGGTAGCCCAGCCGGCAACTTTCAGCGACAGCAGGAGGGCGACCCAGGCCCCATTGTTCATGGCTTCTGCTTTCTATTCACTACTTACCCTTGATGTGATGCGCTTGATCTCGTGCGGAAGAACTTGACGATAACACTCTGTCATCAGGGTTTCAAGAAACCGTAGCGCGCCAGCGTGGCCTGGCCGGCCGGCGACAGTACGTAGGCGACGAACTTGGCCGCCATGTCAGCCTGTTTGGTGTTGCTGGTGACGGCGATCGGATAACTGACCGCGGTTTGCGAAGGTACGCGCAGTGCAACCTTGACCTTGTCCGGCATGATCGCGGCGTCGGTGGAAAAAACGAAGCCGGCGTCGACTTCGCCGCGCGCCACATAGTCCAGGCTCTGGCGCACGTTTTGCGCCGGCACGCCCTTGGCGGCAACCGCGTCCCACAGGTTGGCGTGTTCCAGGGCGGCCTTGGTGTAGCGGCCGACCGGCACCGAAGCCGGATTGCCGTAGGCTACGCGCTTGACCGCCGGCTGCGCCAGGTCCTGCAATTGCTGGATGTGCAGCTGGCTGTCGGCCGGCACGATCAGCACGATCTGGTTATTGGCGAAATTCTTGCGGCTGCCGGCCACCACTGCCTTTTCGGCTTCGGCCTTGTTCATGGCTTCCTGGTCGGCCGAAGCGAATACGTCGGCCGGCGCGCCTTTGATGATCTGCTGCAGCAAGATATCGGAGGCGGCAAAGTTGAGGATCACCTTGGTGTCCGGGTTCTGCGCTTCAAACGACTGGCTGAGATCCTTGAAAGCATTGGTCAGGCTGGCGGCAGCCGAGACCACCAGGTCGGCCGCGTGGGCAACCGGCGTCAACAGCAACAAGGGGAGGGCGCTGGCAAGAACGAGGCGTTTGAGGCGGCACAACATGGAATGTCTCCTGGACAGTGGATGGCAAGATCGGCAACATCGAAATATATGGCAGGATATAGCGTAGGTCAACTTTAAAACACCGAGCCTGCGTGAAATCTTGCCGGCATGGCGAGTCTGCCAACAAAATATCTGGTGTGCCGCTACCTCCTTGCTACAATCCCGCATATGGCAAATTCCAAATCGATTCGGCTCAGAGTGTTGCAGGGCGATGCAATCGCCTTCGGTCCCGGCAAGGCAGCGTTGCTGCTGGCCATCCATCAGAGCGGTTCGATTTCTGCGGCGGCGCGTTCGCTAGGCATGTCATACCGTCGCGCCTGGCTGCTGGTCGAGGCGATGAACCAATGCTTCAAGTTGCCGCTGGTGGCTACTGCGACCGGAGGCGCCAAAGGCGGCGGCGCCCAGGTAACGGCCAGCGGGCATGAAGTCATCGCCCGTTACCAAGCCATGCAAAGCAAGGCGGAAGCGGCGGTAGCCGCGGATATGGCGTACTTCGACGCGCTGATGGCTGCGCCCGGCAGCCCCGCAGCCGATTGACGCAGCTGCATTCCAACCATATCTCTTTGCGACCAGCCACCATGCCCTCACGCAGCACCGCGCGCAGCACACTCCTAAGATACCGGATCCGCCTGCAACGCCTGTTCCATTTTTCCGAAAGCCATTCGATGCTGCTATGGGCAGCGGTGGTCGGTTTCCTGGGTGCGCTGGCGACAGTGCTGTTCCGCGAATGCATCTACGGTTTGCAGTCGCTGCTGACCGGCCATAGCGGCAGTTTTGTCGCCATGGCCAAGAGCCTGCCATGGTGGATGCGCCTGTTGCTGCCGGCCGCGGGCGGCCTGCTGGCCGGGGCGATCCTGGTGCTGGCGAAGCGCGTGCCGTCCAGCGCGACCTCGGATTACATGGAAGCGGTGGCTATCGGCGACGGCAACATCCCGGTGCGGCAAAGCCTGCTGCGCAGCCTTTCCTCGCTGGCGACGGTGGTTTCCGGCGGCTCGATCGGGCGTGAAGGGCCGATGGTGCAGCTGGCGGCGCTGGCGGCATCGCTGGTAGGCCGCTTCACGCATTTCAGTCCGGCCCGCTTGCGCCTGCTGGTGGCGTGCGGCGCCGCAGCGGGGATTACTTCGGCCTACAACGCGCCGATCGCCGGCGCTTTTTTCGTTACTGAAATCGTGCTGGGCGCGATCGTCATGGAAAGCTTCGGGCCGGTGGTGGTGGCGTCGGTGGTCGCCAACATCACCATGCGCGAATTGCCCGGCTACCATCCGGCCTACGAGATGCCGCCGTTCCCGCCGGTCGCCGGCATCGAGATCCTGTGGTTCGTCCTGCTGGGCATCATGGCAGGAGTTGCGGCGCCGCAATTCCTGCGTTTGCTGGCATTTTCCAAGAAATTGTTTACCCGGACCGCCTTGCCGCTGCCGCCGCGGCTGGCGCTGGGAGGTTTGCTGGTGGGCCTGATTTCGATCTGGCTGCCGGAGGTATGGGGCAACGGCTACAGCGTGGTCAATTCGCTGCTGCATACGCCCTGGCTGTGGTGGAGCGTATTGCTGATGCTGGTGTTCAAGGTCCTGGCCACCGCCATCACCACCGGTTCCGGCGCGGTCGGCGGCATCTTCACGCCGACCTTGTTCGTCGGCGCCGCCATCGGCTATCTGTTCGGGCAGCTGCTGCATATCGTGCTGCCGGACCTTACCTCGGCGCCGTTCGCGTATGCCATGGTGGGCATGGGCGCCTTCCTGGCGGCGGCCACCAGCGCGCCGCTGATGGCGATCCTGATGATTTTCGAGATGACCCTGAGCTACCAGGTGGTGCTGCCGCTGATGCTGTCCTGCGTGGTGGCTTATTTCGTTGCACGCAGCATCAACGGCGCCTCCATGTACGACATCACGATCAAGCGCAACCGCGATGCGCAGGAACGGGTGCGCCTGCGCGGCATCCACATGAGCGAGCTGATCCGGCCGGCGGACACCGTGCTGCCGCTGACGGCGCCGTTTGCCGAAATCAGCGGCATGTTCCTGAAGTATCCGGTGAAATACATCTACGTCGTCGACCAGCGTAATCGTTATTGCGGCGTGGTGGCTTTGCAAGACATTACTTCCTGCCTGCTGGAGAAGAGCGAGACGCAAGAGAAGGTGGCTGCCGATTTCGTGCGGCGCGAATTCCTGCATGTGGTGACGCCGGAGATGTCGCTGGGCGACGCCTTGCAGTCTTTCCTTGACCACCAGGGCGAGCGGCTGCCGGTGGTGCGCAGCCATGAAGACCCGGAACTGCTGGGCGCGGTCTACAAGACCTCCTTGCTGGATGCGTATTTCCGGCTGGACCGCTCGAAGGAGCTGCACGCCTGAATAATGTTGCCGAGATAATATTTCACATAAATTTACCTCGCAATCGCTGCGTACGGCCGGAGTTTGCTCTATATTGGACAGCGGGCCACCGGCTTTGCCCAAGGCAGCCGCCCCGCAAACAATATCAACTCTTAGGAGCAGCAATGGAAATTCTGTGGACAATCATCGTAGGTTTCATCGTCGGCGTGATTGCTAAATTCCTTCATCCAGGGAAGGAAAACATGGGTTTTATCGTGACTACCTTGCTGGGTATTGCCGGTTCGTTTTTGGCTGGTTATATCGGCCAGGCTCTCGGCTGGTACCACGCCGGCCAAGGTGCGGGTTTTATCGGCTCGATCGTCGGCGCTTTGATCCTGTTGCTGATTTACGGCTTTGTCAAAGGCAAGGCAGCTAGCTGATGCTGGACGCCTTGCGTGGCCGCCTGCCTGGACGCAAGATGCCGTCCAGGCAGGCTGATCTGGTCCTGATCCCCGCTACCGAGCGTGCGCTGCACGCGGTGCGCCACCGCTGCCGCCAGATGGTGGCGAAGCGAGCCTTGCTGTCGGCCGGCGCTTCGGCGCTGCCGATCTTGGGCGTCGATATCGCGGTCGACATCCACCTGCTGTCGCGGCTGATCGAAGATATCAACGCCGAGTTCGGCCTGACGCCGCAGCAGATCGACAAACTCCAGCCAAAACTCAAGGTGGCTACCTACAGCACCATCGTCGGCCTCGGCAGCACGCTTATCGGGCGGGCGGTGACGCGTGAACTCATGCTGAAAATCCTGACCCGCAGCGGCGTCAAGGTGCTCTCCAAGAACGCCACCCGGCTGGTGCCGATCGCCGGCCAGATGGTGTCGGCGGCAATCGGCTTTTCCGCCTTCCGGGCCATAGGCAACCGCCACATCGAAGCCTGCGTCAAGGTGGCGGAAGAGATGTTGAAAATGCAATCATCTATCGAATAGCTTTTTCTTATCGAATGCTGCGATGGTTAACCTAGATTCGGTAGTTGAACGGGAGCGAGTGTGCATTTTTTCGGCCCTCTGGCTAGGCGCGACGACGACGTGGACTGTAATTCCACTAGGAGGAGCAACGACGCCAGAGGGCCGGAAAAGTGTGCAATCGCTCCCGTAGCGCTCTCAATCCAGTAGCGGGATTTATCGAAAGAGCGGAGGCAGATGCATATCGGGCTTCACAGGGCCAGTGAGCGGTCAACTACCGAATCTAGGTTAAAATGCGGGTCGTTTGCGCACGGGCGGCATGCGCTGCGCAGCTCCCGAGCCATCTACGCCATACCTTTACACGGCAGCCGACCGGCGCTTTGATGTAGAGTGTGGCAACACCCTTCACCACGATAGAGTTTCCTATGTTGAGTTACCGCCATGCCTTCCATGCGGGCAATCATGCCGACGTGCTGAAGCACTTGGTCACCATCCAGCTGTTGCGTTACCTGGGCCAGAAAGACACCTCCTACATGGTGATCGACACCCATGCCGGCGCCGGCGTATATGCGCTGGATGGCGGCTACGCGTCGAAAAACGCCGAGTTCGAGACCGGCATCAGCCGCCTCTGGGACCGCAAGGACCTGCCGCCGGCTGTGGCGGAATACGTGGATGTCGTCAGGCAGCTCAACCCGGACGGCAAGCTGCGTTATTACCCGGGTTCACCGTATTGCGCCGATGCCGTCATGCGCGAGCAGGATCGCCTGCGCCTGTTTGAGCTGCATCCGAGCGACGGCAAGATCCTGACGGATAATTTCCGCCGCCTGGAAGCGGAGCGCAACCCGCGCGGCAACGGCCGCGGCAAGCGCGTCATGATCCAGCTGGGCGACGGCTTCCTCGGCCTGAAGGCCTTGCTGCCGCCGCCGTCGCGCCGCGGCCTGGTGCTGATCGATCCGCCATATGAGGTGAAAGAAGACTACCGCCACGTCAAGAACACCATCGAAGATGCGCTCACGCGTTTCTCCACCGGCACTTACGCCGTCTGGTATCCGCTGCTGAACCGCATGGAATCGCGCCAGATGCCGGACAAGCTCAAGCGCATGAAGGCGAATGGCTGGCTGAACGTCACGCTGACGGTGAAGACGCCGTCGCCGGACGGCTTCGGCCTGCACAGCAGCGGCATGTTCGTGATCAACCCGCCGTGGACGCTGGAACCGATGCTCAAAGAGCTGATGCCCTACCTGGTGAAAGTGCTGGGCACCGATTCCGGCGCCGGGTTTACGCTGGAATCGGGACAGACCAAGGCTGTCGATACCGGCACCCGCAGGGTATAAAGGACAGGCAGCGCGGACTTCGGTTTTGGACTGGCAATAAAGTAATGATAAATATAAAAGAGTTTTACCCGATGTTTGGCGGCGGCTTGCAGCTCCCGGCCAAAAGAAAATTCCTGATCACCCTGATTGCCGCGGCGGCCGCCCAGATGGCGCATGGACAGGGCGTTCCCGATCAAAAGGAAACGGCGCCAGGCGCGTCGGCCAAGGCGGATGGCGATCCGGTCCTGCCGACCATTACCGTGACTGGCGCCGGTACCGGCGCCGACAGTTATCGCAAGAGCTCGGCTTCGGTTGCCACATTCGGCCAGGCTTCGCTGCTCGATACCCCCGCTTCGATTTCAGTCGTCACGCGCGGTCAGCTCGACGACCAGCAATCGCGCCTGCTGAGCGAGGTGGTGCGCAACGATGCCGCGGTCGGCGACAATTACACGCCGGTCGGCTACTACGAAAACTTCACCATCCGCGGTTTTGCGCTGGACCTTGCTTCCAGCTACCAGATCAACGGCATGAGCATTGCCGGCGAACAGAACGTGGCGCTGGAAAACAAGGAGAGCGTCGAAATCCTGAAGGGTCTGGCCGGCCTGCAAAGCGGCATGGCGGCGCCCGGCGGCCTGATCAACTACGTGACCAAGCGGCCGGCCGACGTGCGTTCGGTGACGCTGGAAACCGATTCGCGCGGTTCGCGTTACCTGGCGGCCGATATCGGGACCCTGTTCGGCGAGCAAAAGCAATTCGGCATCCGCATCAATGCCGCCCATGAAACCCTGCATTCATATGTGAACGATACCGACGGCCAGCGCAATTTCGCCTCGCTGGCGGCTGACTGGGTGATCACGCCGCAGGCGCGGCTGCAGTTCGACGCCGAATACCAGCATCGCGAACAACGTTCGGCGCCCGGCTACCAGCTGTTGGGCGGCACCGTCATTCCAAGCGACGTGTCGCCGAGCAAGCTGCTGGGCGCGCAGCCGTGGGCCAAGCCGGTGACGATCAATTCGCTGAACCTGAACCTGCGCCTGGATCTCGAGCTGGCGCCGGACTGGCACGCTTATGTAGCCGCCAGCCGCAGCCGGGTGGTGATCGACGACAACTCGGCGTTTCCTTATGGCTGCGGTTACGGCAGCACTTGCGGCGAGGGCGGAACCCCGGCCCGCTACTTCAGCGCCGGCGGCGATTTCGATATCTACGACTATCGTTTTCCCGACGACACGCGGCGCAACGACCAGCTGCAAGCCGTGCTGCAGGGCCGTCTCGATACCGGCAAGCTGCGCCACGACCTGACCCTGGGCGCCAGCACTTTCCGCCGCACCGTGTCGCAGAGCGACGGCGTCAATGAATATGTCGGCAGCGACAATATCTATAACCCGAACCCGGTCGTCTACGCACCATCGGCATTGACGCCGGACGCTTCCTACCTGCGCCTGGACAGCCGGCAGAAAGCCCTGTTTGCCGTCGACCGCCTCAGCTTCAATCCGCAATGGCAGCTGATCGCCGGCGCGCGCCAGGTGTGGGTCAACGAACGGGCGCTGGACATCACCGGCGCGGCGACGCGCACCACCGACAAGACATTGCTGTTGCCGCAGATTGCCCTGGTCTACAAGCCGCAAGCCGACCTGTCGCTATACACCAGCTACAGCAAAGGCTTGACGATGGGCGGCCAGGCGCCGTGGTGGACCGAGAATGCCTTCGCCTTCCTGCCGCCGACCGTGTCGCGCCAGATCGAGGCAGGCGTCAAATACGACTGGCTGGACCAGCTCAGCCTGAGCGCGGCGATCTTCCAGATGAGCAAGCCTTACGAATATCCGATGCCGGACGCAGGCGGTTTCAGCTACGTCCAGCAAGGTACCGAAACCCACCGCGGGATCGAACTGAGCGCGGCCGGCCAGGTCAGCAAGCAGCTGCGGCTGACGGCTAGCCTGGCATTGATCCAGGCGCGCGCCGAAGACACCGGCACGCCGGCTTACGACGGCCACCAGGCGATCAACGTGCCGCGCTTGCGCGCGGCCCTGTATGCCGCTTATGCCGTACCCGAGGTCGCCGGCCTGAGCCTGCTGGGCGGCTGGCAGTACAGCGGCAGCAAGGCGGCGACGCGGGAGGGCAACGTCGATGTGCCGGCCTACCATCTGTTCAACGCCGGCCTACGCTACAAGACCAGCTGGTGGGGCCACTCCACCGTGCTGCGCCTGAGCGTGGACAATCTGTTCGACAAGCGTTACTGGAAAGATGTCGGCGAATACATCGGCGACGGTTACCTGCACCTGGGTGCGCCGCGCACGGCTCGCCTGTCGGTCCAGTACGACTTCTAAACGGCACCAGGAAACGCTGCATGAGCGACGCGAGACAAGATGGCGTGGACGGACACGGGACGGTCTTGAGCCACGGCATGGGCTTTGACGTGGTGGCGTCGAGCTGGCCGGCGCTGACCCTGGACGAGGTGGCGCGGCTGTTGCGCCACTATCCGCAAGCCGGCGCCGTCACGCGCCTGGAGTGGCACAGCCCGCGGCCGTTTTCCAGCGCCTGCGTGGCCGCCACCGAATCGGGCCCGCTGTTCGTCAAGCGTTTGCTGCGGGAGATCCGCAGCGCCGACGAATTGATGGACGAGCACCGCTTCATGGCGCACCTGCGGCAGCACGGCCTGGCGGTCAGCGAAGTATTGCAAGCCAGCGACGGCAGCACTGCCCACGCCGACGGCGGCTGGACCTACGAGGTGCAGCGCCTCGGCCAGGGCGTCGACCGCTATCGCGACGCCACCTCGTGGACTCCGTTTGCCGGCACCGAAGACGCGGCGGCGGCAGGCAGCGCGCTGGCCAAGCTGCATCTTGCCGCGCGCGGCTACGAGGCGCCCGCACGCAGCACCAAATTACTCGCCTCCGGTTTCACCTTGTTCAATACCGACAATCCGCAGCAGGTGCTGGAACGGATCCGGCACTACATACAGGAAAGGCCGGCGCTGGCAGGTTACCTGGCGCAGCGCGACTGGCGGCAGGAAGTAACCCGGGTGCTGCTGCCGTTCCACGCGCGCCTGGGTCCGATGCTGCACGGCCTGGCGCCGTTGTGGACGCATAACGACTGGCATGCCTCCAACCTGCTATGGCAGGCGCACGAACCGGCCGCGGTAACGACGATAGTCGATTTCGGCCTGGCCGACCGCACCTGCGCAGTCTATGATCTTGCCATCGCCATCGAGCGCAACATGATCGAGTGGCTGGCTTTGCCGTCGACGCCGCCGCTCGAACAGCGGCCGCTGGTGCACATCGACCAGCTGGACGCCATGCTCGACGCCTATGAAGCGCTGCGGCCATTGTCGCTGCTGGAAGCGGCTGCCTTGCCGGCGCTGCTGCCGCTGGCGCATGCCGAATTTGCGTTGTCGGAGCTGGCGTATTTCCACGGCGTGCAGCAGTCCGCCGAAAACTCGGCACTGGCCTACGACACCTATTTCCTCGGCCATGCCGAGTGGTTCAACAGCGACGCCGGCCAGTATTTGCTGGATCACCTGCAGCGCCGCTGCGCGCGTAAAACCGGTCAACAGGAGCCTTGATGTCAGGTCTGGAAATCGTTGCAGTCATATTGAGCGCCCTGGCAGTCTGGCTGACTGCGCGCCGTCATTTGTGGTGCTGGCCGATAGGGTTGGTATCGGTGCTGCTGTATGCGCGCATCTTCCTGGTGGCGAAACTGTACTCGGACCTGCTGCTGCAGCTGATCTTTGCCGTCATGCAGCTGTACGGCTGGTGGCAGTGGAAGCGGGGAGCGCCAGGGCAGGACAGCCAGCATATCCAGCCGCAGCGCTTGCCGAAGCAAGGCTTGCTGATCGGCCTGCTGGCCGGCGTGGCGGGCAGCGTTATGCTGGGTTATGTCATGGCCAGTTTTACCGACGCCCACATTCCATGGCTGGATTCGGCCCTGACCAGCTTCAGCCTGGTGGCCCAGTTCTGGATGGCGCGCAAATACGTTGCCAACTGGTGGCTGTGGATCGCGGTCGACATTATCTACGTCGGCGTATATGTCTATAAAGACCTGAACCTGACCGCGGGCTTGTATGCCGGTTTCATCGTGCTGGCGGTGATCGGCTTGCGCAACTGGCAGCGGCAGCTGCCGGGGAACCACCCGCCGGCAGCCGCCGCGGCACTGTAGCCGGCCCGGAAACCGGCAGCGCCTAAGAAGCCGCCGGCACGCCCAGCTTCTGCGCCCATGCCAGCGCCGACAGGTGCGCCAGGTTGGCTTCCATCGGGCTGATCTTGAGCGAACTCGCCAGCGGCCCGACCAGCGGCGAATTCAGTTCGCAAGCCTCGGCCAGCGCCACGTAAGGACCGTACGGCCCGGAACGGGTCAGCAAGGCCGCAGCCACCTGGTCGGACAGCTTGATGCTGGCCAGCACTTCTTCCATGCTGACGCCCAGCAGCCGGTCCAGCAGCGAAAAAATCCCCGCCACGAACAGATTTTCCGATTCGCCCTTGGGCAGGTATTTTTGTCCCAGCAGCTCCGAGAAACGGCCGCGGATGATCGCGGTTTCCATCAGCACCGGCGAATAACCGCTGCTGCTGGCGGTGGCCAGCAGCAAGGACAGCCACTGGAACAGCGCCTCGTAGCCGAGCAGGGCGAGGGCGGCGCGCAATGACTGGACTTCCGTCTTCAAGCCGAATGCGGCGGAATTGATGAAACGCAGCAGCTCATAGGACAGGCCGGGATCGCGCTTGAAGATTTCTTCGATCTTTTGCAGGTTCTCATTCTTGGCGACCAGGTTCATGATCTGCACGATGATTTGCTGTGCCGGGTTCAAGCCGGTAGCGCGCTTGCCCGGGCGCGGCGTCAGGTGCAGCTTGCCGACGAAGGCGTCCAGCCCCAGCATGGCGCAGGCGTCGTAGTCTTGCCAGTTGCTGACCGGCCGGCCGACCATGCGCAGCGACGATTTTTTCAGCGCGGCGTAGCGCCGCGCTTGCGCTGCAAAATCGCCGGCGGAGAACCGTACTTCAAGATGCGAGATGTCGGTAGGCAGCACATCGCTGCCTAGTTCGGCTCCGCGCAAGGAAATGCCGTACCCGGCGGAGCGCAGGTTTTTTACCGCGGCCAATGTGGCAGGGTCGGCCAGGTCGTCGTGCTTGAGGATCAGCACCGTGCTGGCGGCTGGCATCCTTTGGATCGCTGCGCTGTTCAGCAGGGCCGGGGATGCTTCCAGGAACAGCAGCTTATTGCCCAGCAGCCAGCCGCTTTTCTCGTCGCTCAGCTGGCCGGCGACGAAATCCAGCAAGGCATGCAAATCCTCTTCATCCGTTTGCCCATCGGCGCCGCCGGTTTCCTGCCAGGTGAGGTCGTAACCGACCACGCCCTGTTTCGGATCAAGTAAAGGTTCTCGAACTATGAAATTTTCATTACGCATCTTGGATTTTTTTATGTGGATGGTGAAGGGGACTGAAAATCGGTTTTCCTGAATAGTGTTAACGGTTGTTTGCAGGAAAAATTAAGTAGATATCTTGATTCGCAAGGAAATGTGTCACGGGATTTAATAAAGTTATCGTATTTGCACGACAAAGTTACATATTGCCGCCAGGCATTGATGATGTTTCCGCCGAATAATTGATTGCTTTAAGGATCCTTTCAGATTTCTTTCATCGCCCGGAAAGGTAATCTAGTATTGAAGTTTCCGCGTTTAATTGATTGTTGAAGATAGTAATAAAGATACAAATCCCCCCTGAATTCCCATGTCATTTATTGCACCTTAATAATTAGTGATGGTTAGTAATTGTTAAACATTGTCATGAATGCATTTTTGTGTCTTTTTGCCCCTAGAATGTGTTTCGCCGTGTTGGCAATTCATTAATTTGAATCGAACATCTACTTTTATATTTGAGGGTAAAAATGAAACAAATGACTATCGCTAAGTTGGTTGCAGTTGCTGCTGCAGGTCTGTTGTCCCAAGCGGCCTTCGCTGACGGCGGCACGGTTAACTTCAACGGCAATATCGTTGACTCCCCATGCACTGTCGACCCGTCCAGCCAAAACATCACCGTACCCCTGGGCGACGTGTCGCGCACAGTGTTCGGCAGCGTTGCCGGCAAGAAGTCGACACCGTCGAAGTTCACGATCCTGCTGACCGACTGCGGCCCGACAGCCAAGGGCGCAACCGTGACCTTTACCGGCACCACCGACGCTACCGTGAAAGACGACCTGGCTATCGCTAACGCCGGCCAAGTCGGCGTGACTGCTGCAACTGGCGTGGCGATCGAGCTGGGCGACTCGGCCGGCACCAAGATCCCTGTCGGTTCGGCATCGGGCACTTACATCCTGGGTCTGGGCAACAATCCTTTGAAGTTCCAGGCTGCCTACATTTCGACCAGCACTGCGGTGACTGTCGGTCCAGCTAACTCGACAGCACAGTTCGTCGTTTCTTACCTGTAATCGACGCGCTTCGCAAAAATCCTAAAACGGCTTTATCCCGTTTCGCGCAGTTGTGCGAAACGGGCAGCCTGGCGCTTGCGACGGCCAGGCTTTAAGGATGGGCTGGCCTGCGGCAACGGTAGCGGCAAGCCAGCCATCATTTTCCCGCATTACCCATGCATCAATTTGTGAGCACGCGAGCCTGTGCTTGCTTAGAAATTTGTGCATAGGACATTTTGATAGACGAGGTCTTCCATGTTGAGCAAACAATTCTTTTCTTCCCTTGCGGTCGGGAGCGTGCTGGCGTTCAGCGCACTGTCGGCCGGCGCCGGCGTGATGCTGGGCGGTACCCGCGTGATCCTGGGCGAGAAGGACCGGCAGGCGTCGATTCCGCTGAAGAACACCGGCGCCGCGCCCTATGTCGTGCAAACCTGGATCGATGCCGGCGAAGGCAAGAACAAGACGCCGCTGCTGGTGACGCCGCCGCTGGCGCGCATGGATCCCGGCGCGGAAAACATCTTGCGCATCGTCCGCATCGGCGGCGACTTGCCGACCGACCGCGAATCGGTGTTCTGGCTCAACGTCAAGGAAATCCCGGAAAAATCGGACCAGCAGAATGTACTGCAGGTCGCCGTGCGCACCCGCATCAAGGTGTTCTACCGGCCTGCCGGCCTGGCTGGCAAGCCTGACGAGGCGCGCGGCCTGGTCACCTTGTCGGTGGTGCCTGGCGAAGACGGCAAGGGCGCCGCGCTGCGGGTGACCAATCCGAGCGCTTACAACGTCACGTTTACCGGTTTCAAAATCAACGGCAACAAAGAGCAGACCAAGGCTGGCATGGTGCCGGCTTTCGGCGCGCTGGATTTTCCGCTGACCGTGGTCGGCGCGCCGCAGGCGATCGAAGCCAGCTACACCACGATCAACGACTACGGCGGTGAAACGCCGGAAGTAACGGCCAAGGTCGCGGTTGGCGGCGCCGGGCCGCAGGTGTCGCAGCAAATGCCGCAGCAAGCGCAGCAGCCGGTCCCGCAAGCCGCCCCCGCCGCAGGCAAATAACACCGTCATCTCCCAGAGAGCAAGCAACAGATCCTGTCAAGGCAAGTCAGTCTGCCGCGCAAGGCAGAAATAAAGGAAGGGAAAGCTGTGATCAGATTGTCGCATCAACGCAAACCGGTGCGCCTGGCACTGTCCGCGATCACGCTGGCCGTGCTGGCGCAGGTGGCGCACGCCCAAGGCCAGGGCGGCTCGGTATTCAACGAGCAGTTCCTGGACATCGGCGGCGATCAAAGCCGTGCCGACCTGTCCTTGTTCGCGTTCGGCAACCGGGTCCTGCCTGGCAGCTATCTGGTGGATGTCAGCCTCAATGAAAGCAGCGTTGGCCAGAGCCAGGTCAATTTCGTCGACAATCCCGACGATGCGGCCGATAGCAAGAACGCCCAGGCCTGCATCACCCGCAGCATGCTGGAAGGCTGGGGCGTCAAGGTCGAAGTGTTCCCGGCGCTGATGGCGGCCGGCAATCAATGCATCGACCTGGCAAAAGCGATTCCGGGTTCCAGCGTTTCCTACAATGGCGAGAAACTGCGGCTGACGCTGAGCATTCCGCAAGCCGCCATGAAACGCCAGGCGCGCGGCGCCATCAGTCCCGACAAGTGGGACAAGGGCATCAATGTCGCCATGCTGGACTACCAGTTTTCGGCGGCGCGCTATGATGGTGGCAACAACTTCGGCGGCAACAACGCCGGCAGCACCGGCAACAGCATTACCGATTTCAACGTCAACCAGAGCACCACCAGCCAGGCCCGCAATACCTTGTACGCCGGCCTGCGCGGCGGCTTTAACCTGGGCGACTGGCGCTTCCGCAATTTCTCGACCTACAATCGCGGCCTCGACGGCCAAGGCCATTGGCAATCGGTGACTTCCTACCTGCAGCGCGACATCGCTGCGCTGGGCGGCCAGCTGACGCTCGGCGACAGCACCACGCCGGGCAATTTCTTCGACTCCTTCCAGTTCCGCGGCGTCCAGCTGGCGTCCGACGACGGCATGCTGCCCGACAGCCAGCAAGGCTATGCGCCAACCATTCGCGGCGTAGCGCAAACCAACGCCCGCGTGACGGTGCGCCAGAACGGCTTCGTGGTGTACAGCACTTACGTCGCACCTGGTCCATTTGTACTGGACGATCTGTACCCGACGTCCACCAGCGGCGACCTGGAAGTGACGATTACCGAAGCGGATGGCCGTGAAACCAGGTTCAAGCAAGCGTTCTCCGCCGTGCCGACCTTGTTGCGCGAAGGCGTCTGGCGCTACAGCGCTACCGCCGGCCAGTACCGCAACGGCCTGGGTTCGAATGTCAGCGGTTCCAAGCCGTTTTTCATGCAAGGTACGCTGGCGCGCGGACTGGGACGGGAATTTTCGCTGTACGGCGGCGTCATCGGTTCCGAGATCCACCAGTCGGTGGTGTTTGGCGTCGGCAAGAATTTGCGCGATTTCGGCGCCATCTCGGCGGACCTGTCGCAAGCGCATACCAAGGGACCGTTCAACCAGAGCTACGATGGCCAGTCGCTGCGTTTCCTGTACGCCAAGTCGTTCGAGAATTACGGCACCAGCGTCCGCATGGCCGGTTATCGTTATTCCACCGGCGGCTTCCGCACGTTCCAGGAAGCGGCGCAGATGCAGGACCTGCAAAACGGCCAGGTGCTTAACAACCGCCGCAGCCAGCTGCAGCTGGATTTCGCCCAGCAGCTGGGCAGCAGGGGCGGCAGCGTCTACGCCTCGGCGCAGCAGCAAAGCTATTGGGGCACGGACCAGAAGACGCGCCTGATTCAGCTCGGTTATTCGAATTTCTACAAACAGTTCACCTACAGCTTTTTCTATAACAACAGCACCAGCCTGAGCGGACCGTCCAGCCGCCAGCTGATGGTGACCTTGTCGATGCCGCTGGGCGACAGCCGTTCCTACGCCCGCTACTCGGCGGCGCAGGGCAACAACGGCGAAATCAGCCAGCAAGCCAGCGTCTATGGCTCGGCGCTGGATGATGGCCGCCTGACCTATAACGTATCGACAACTCATTCGAACCGGAGCGGCAACAGCGGCAGCGCGTCCGCCAGCTACCTGTCGCAGTACGGCCGGTTCGACTTCGGCCGAGCGCAAGGTTCCGGCTACGGCCAGACCACGCTGGGCGTGGCGGGCGGCCTGGTGGCGCATGGCGGCGGCGTGACCTTGTCGCAGCCGCTGGGGGAAACCATGGCGCTGGTGGAAGCGCCGGACGCCGCCAATGTCGGCTTCGAGGTGTATCCGGGCGTCCGTACCGATAGCCGCGGCAATGCGGTGCTGGCGAACCTGAGCCCGTACCGGGTCAACCGCCTGGCGGTGCGCACCGAGGACCTGGGCGACGAAGTGGAAATCAAGAACGCCGCCATGGATGTGGTGCCGACCCGCGGCGCGGTGGTGCTGGCCAAATTCGCGACTTCGATAGGCTTGCGCTTGATGCTGAACCTGGCCGACAAGAGCGGCAAGCCGCTGCCTTTCGGCGCCAAGGTCGAGGATGGGCAGGGGCAAGAGATGGGCATCGTCGGCAGCGAGGGCCAGACTTTCGTTACCGGCGCCAAGGATGCCGGCGTGTTCAAGGTCAAGTGGGGCCAGGGCGCGGCCGAACAATGCAGCATCAAATACCAGGTGCCGGCCGAGAAAAATCCGGCGCCGATTCGTCAAATGAATGCGCAGTGCGAATGAGCACGCCATGAAAACCAGGATGATGTCATGAACAACGGAAATACCATGTTAAGCAGGTGCGCGCAAAAATTGGCGGGACGGTATCGCGGCCTGGCCGGCATGCTGGTCTTCATGTGCTTGCTGGCCGGCGCCCAGGTAGCGCAGGCGGCCTGCTTTAAAAATCCTGCATATACGGAAAAAACGATCAACATGTTTTTCGGCAAGGTCTATCTGCCGAGCGACCTGGCTGTGGGGGCGCTCATCGCAAGAAAAGAATTCAACTTGCCGCTGCAGGGCGGGCAACTCGACAAGCCATGGAATTGCACCAACGGCGGCACGGTAAACGGCGACATGCTGCAAGGGCAGATGATCACGGGATACGATCATGTGTATTCCACCAACGTCACCGGAATCGGCGTTCGCCTGTCACGCTATTTCACTGGGGTCAGCTCCACTTATTATGCTCATACTCGCTCCACTACTACCGATTTCGGCCTATTCGACGTCAACTCCAAATTTGTCGTCGAGCTGTTCAAGACCGGTCCCAAGACCGGCAGCGGTCCTCTGGCGCCAGGCATCTATACCAAGTACTACAGCGTCGCGGACAATTTGTCCGTGCTCACCACCTATCTCGATGTCAACGCAATTACCATCGTTACGCCCACCTGTACGGTTGACGTCGGTTCAAAGAACATCGCGGTGAACCTGGGGTCCGTTTCCAGGAGCAATTTCAAGGGAGTCGGCAGTACGGCCGGCGAAAAGGATTTCAATATCAAGCTGAATTGCCAGCGCGGCGAGAATACCCAGAACATCATCGCATTGAACATGGCGGCGACCTCCGATCCCGCCAACAAGCCGGGCGTCCTGCAGCTGACCCAGGAGCCCGACGTGGCGACCGGGGTCGGCATCCAGGTGCTGGACCAGACCAGGACGCCGGTGAAATTCACGACATCGACGGTTGCCGACACCAACTCCATCAATGTCGGTCCTTCCGACGACATACAGTACGTCGTGCCGTTCAAGGCCCGGTACTACCAGACCACGCCCAACATCAATACCGGCAAGGCCAACGGCACGGCAACCTTCACCATCGTTTATCAATAGCGGATTGCGCCGGCTGCCGCTTAAAGCCTAGCGCGGGGCGGCAGGCTGGTTTTGCGCGGCGCGCTGCTGCAACAGCGTGAGCCAGCGCTCGCCGCATTCGGCGTCGCTGATGCACAGCGCATAGTCGGTGACGGTGCGGGCGGCGCGTTCCAGCAGCTGGATGTCGGCTTCGTGCTGGCGGGCGACATGCGGGTCTTCCAGGAACAATACGCGCCGGCATTGCTGGCGGTCGAGGATCAGCTCGGCGATCTGGGCGTCGCCGCCGAGCGGGCCGCTGAGAAAGGGCTTGACCCAGTTGCGGCCGGCTTCTTCGCCCTTGATTTTCTGCGCCAGCTTGTTGAGCAGGCTGCCGGTAGTGCCGGTGGCGCAGCGGAATGCGAACTGGTCAAGCAGGGCGAAATGGCGTTCCGCAATTTCCAGCATCCGGTCTTTCATGGCGTCGTGGGCGATCAGGGCGATGCCTTCCTGCGCCAGGTCGAAGGTCGGATCCAGTGCCGGATTTGGCGCGGCGCCGTCCGCCGTGGCCTCCAGCTCCAACCATTCGCGGGCACCGGCCAGCGTCGACAAAAACGGTTTGCCATGGATCACGCATTGGCGTTTCAAGGCTACCGCTTCCGGAAAGATCGAAGAAGGATCGACCGGATCCATCAGGTAAATCACCGCATCCAGGGTGCGCGCCGGATCGGCGTCGACCACCCGCGACACCAGCTTCATCAAGCCGCCGTGACGGCCGTAGGGGAAGCGTTCGATGTGCGGATAATTTTCCAGCAGGCCCAGCTGCTGCATGGCGTCCAGGGTGCGGCCGACCACGACCAGCTGCGGCTTGAGCTGCTGTTCGATGCTGCTGCGGCTGCCGGTCAGCAGCTGCGCCAGCGCCGATTCCGGGCCTTGCTGATGGCTGCGGTTGGCGGCGAGGCCGATCCGGAACGGAGCGGAAGAGGTATGGCGGGAAAGGGAGGAAGGCATATGGCGGAAGTCAGCACGGGCAACATTGCACTAATCCGACTTTACCATACCGCCATGCAAGAAAAGCCATGGTTCGGGGCAAAATCGGCAGCCGTAGTGTATTTGGAACTACAATGTCAGCTATGAACAAGGCATTTGTAAAAGAATCCGAAGGCGATGACGACGATCTCGAATTCGGATTGCCGGCGATCCCGCCCGGCACCAAGAATTACATGACTCCCGAAGGCTACCAACGCATGAAGGACGAGCTGTTGCGCCTGATCGACGTCGACCGGCCGGAAGTGGTGCGCATCGTTTCCTGGGCCGCCTCGAACGGCGACCGTTCGGAAAACGGCGATTACATTTACGGCAAGCGCAGGCTGCGTGAAATCGACCGCCGCATCCGATTCTTGACCAAGCGGCTGGACCTGGCGGAAGTCGTCGATCCAAGTGTGCACCATGGCCGCGACCAGGTGTTTTTCGGCGCCACCGTGAGTTACCAGAACCATGCCGGCGAAGAACATACGGTGACCATCGTCGGCATCGACGAACTCGATCCGCTGCATGGCAAGATCAGCTGGATTTCGCCGGTGGCGCGCGCCTTGACCAAGGCGCATGAAGGCGAGAGCGTGACCCTGATGACGCCGGCCGGGATCGACGAACTGGAAATACTGGCGGTCAGCTACCCCGCACCGCAGTCGTAGGACGGGCGCCGCCCGCCCTACGAGGGTTTTACCGCTTCTGGTACTGCTGGCTGCCGAACAGGATATCCCGCGCCTTGTCGTCGGTCAGCGGCTTGCGCGCCGAAGCCAGCACCTCGACGCCGCGTTTCACCGCCGGCCGTTCGCTGATGGCGTCGAACCAGGTTTTCAGGTGCGGATATTCGCTCAGCTCTATGCCTTGGTTTTTCCAGGAACGGAGCCACGGGAACGTGGCGATATCGGCGATCGTGTATTCATTGCCGGCCAGGTATGGGTGTTGCGACAACTGCTTGTCGATCACGCCATAGAGACGCTTCGCTTCATTGGTATAGCGGTTGACCGCGTACTCGATCTTTTCCGGCGCGTAGATGCGGAAATGGTGAGCCTGGCCCAGCATCGGCCCGACGCCGCCCATCTGGAACATCAGCCATTGCAGTGTATTGAATTTTTCACGGTCGGTATGGCCGAGGAAACGGCCGCTCTTGCCGGCCAGGTAAAGCAGGATCGCGCCGGATTCAAACAGCGAGATCGGTTTGCCGTCGGGGCCGTCGGCATCGACGATGGCAGGGATTTTGTTGTTGGGCGAGATCGACAGGAAATCCGGCGTGAACTGGTCGCCGGCGCCGATATCGATGGCGTGTACGCGATAAGGCAGGCCTAGCTCTTCCAGCAGGATGTGGATCTTGTGGCCGTTCGGCGTGGCCCAGCTATAGACATCGATCATGGCTATTTCCTTTGTTGTGCAGTTGCGTGTCTGGTTTGTACTAGATTTTTGCCAGCCGCTGCAGCGCCTGCTGCAAGGTCTGCTCCTGTTTGGCAAAGCAGAAGCGGACGATGCCCGATTCGCGCGGGGACTGGTAGAACGCCGATACCGGAATCGCCGCGACGCCGATTTCGGACGTCAGCCAGATCGCGAAATCGGCTTCGCTCAGCGATGAAATGGCGGAGTAGTCGACGCACAGGAAGTAGGTGCCGTCGGCCGGCAGCAGCTTGAAGCGGGTGTGCTTCAGGCCGTCGCGGAACAGGTCGCGCTTGCGCTGGTAAAACGCCGGCAGTTCGAGATAGAGCGCGGGGTCCTGCATGTACTGCGCGATCCCATGCTGCACCGGCGTATTGACGGTGAAGATATTGTATTGATGCACCTTGCGGAATTCCGCGGACAGCATCGCCGGCGCCGCCACATAGCCGATTTTCCAGCCGGTCACGTGATAAGTCTTGCCGAAGCTGGAAACGACAAAGGCGCGCGCCGCCAGTTCCGGATCGCGGCAGACTGATTCGTGGCGCGCGCCGTCGAACACCATGTGTTCATAGACTTCGTCCGACAGGATCAGGATTTCGGTGCCGCGCACGATATCCTTGAGCGCCGCGATGTCCGCCGGTTTCAGCACGCTGCCGGTCGGATTGTGCGGCGAATTGATCATGATCATGCGGGTGCGCGGGCTGACTGCCGCTGCAATCCGGTCCCACGGCACCTGGTATCCGTCCGCGCCCAATGTCATCTGCACCAGCACCGGCTTGCCGCCGGCCAGTTCGATCGACGGCACGTAGCTGTCGTAGGCCGGTTCGATCACGATCACTTCGTCGCCCGGATGCACTGCGCACATGATGGCGGTCAGCAAGCCCTGGGTGGCGCCGGCGGTGACGGTGATTTCGGTGGCCGGATCGTAGCTGTGGCCGTAGATTTTTTCTATCTTGGCGGCGATGGCCTGGCGCAAGGCGGGTACGCCGGGCATCGGCGGATACTGGTTGAAGCCGTTCTTCATGGCGCCGCTGACGGCGTCGACCAGCGCCGGATCGCAGTCGAAATCGGGGAAGCCTTGTCCCAGGTTGACTGCCGATTTCTCGCTGGCCAGCGTCGACATCACAGTAAAGATGGTAGTGCCGACTTTGGGCAGTCTGGATTGAAGTTGTGTGGGCTTGGTGTCTGCGCTGGCTGCGCTGTCGGGAATTCTTAAATCGCGGTTCATCTGCTGTCAATCCTGGTGTCTGGATTTCGCATTTTAGCGTTTTGTCCGAGACTGCACAGGGTTGCGCGTTTTCCTGGCTCCTAGGTGCCGGCCGGGTCCCATGCCTGCGGCGCGACGATGGCGAAAAGCCCGGCCTTGGCGGTCTTGCGCGCCAGTTTCAGCAGCGCCTTGTCCTTGGTGATCAGGGTGACGGCGTTGGCGCCCAGCGCCAGCTCCAGGAATTTCTGGTCGTCGCGGTCGGTGCAGATGGGCAGGCGGACGCCGGGACGCGGGCTTAGCGCCTCGGCCTCCAGGCAGGTGATCAAGGCGTCGAATTCAGCATTGCAGGCCGGCCGGGTGTCGTCGGTGACGGGCAGATGCGAATAATGCAACACCATTTGCCATTCCTGGCGGCAGTCGGCGCGGGTGACGGCTTCGACCGCGCCGCTCTGCAAGGCGGCCATCAGGCTGGCCCAACGGGGGTCGCGAAAGACAAACAGGTCAAGGCAGACATTGGTGTCGATGACGATGCGCGGTCTGGTCTGGCTGGCTTGGGCCGGCGCCGGTAAATCTGGGTTCATGCGGGTTTCCATCAAACGATAGCGCGCATTTTACCTCGGTTGCTGACGCGGCAAGCGATCTTCCAGCAGCAGGGAGAAAGTGGCGGCGAAGTGGTGCACGTCGCCCGGCCAGCGCGCAGATACATAGTTGTCGTCTTGCACCACGAAAGCCGGGCGGCTGTCGCCGGCGCTGTCGCGGAACAAGCCGCTGCTTTTGCGGAAATGATCCGGCGCACCGGCGGTGACGTCGATAAAGTCGCCGGGCTGGGCCAGCGCTCGCGTCACTTCCGCCTGGACTCCGCGATAGCCGGCGGCTTCGCCTTCTTGTTCGCCGTAGGTGCGGTAATAGGCGGGGTCCCAGAAGCGGCCGCAGAATTTCATCAAGGTCCAGGCGCTGTGCTCCAGCTGCCATGTCAGCGCGGTGGTTTTGCGCCCGTGAAGGGCGGATTTCCCGCTGCGCGGCGAACGGCTGCGGGCGGCCAGGACGACACCATGGCAGATTGCCGCCACCGGTTTGCCGCTGTCGAAGAACGCGCCGGTGAAATCCTGCAGCGGCTGGCTTTCCAGGTAGGCCAGCATGCCGCGCGCGCGATGGCCGCCGGGCAGCAGCAGGCCGTCGTAGTCGGCTGCCTGCAGCGCGGCGTAGGGCAGCGGCGCCTGGAACGCGCCATCGTCTGCAAGCACGGCATAGTCGGCGCGTGCCGCGGCATTGGCGCGCAGCGCCAGCCCCAGCAGCCTGATTTTCCTGAGCAGCGGTATCCAGCCCCAGGCATCCAGGCCTTCGCCGGACAGCATCAGCGGATCGGCCGCCGCCGCCTTGCCGTCTGGCGTGGCGAATACTACATGGTGTCCGCGCGAAGTCAGGATGCGCCACGAGACCGCCACTTCGCTGGGATCGAAATCCAGGTTGGGCAAGGGAATCAGGACGGTTTTCGGGGTTGGGTTCATTAGTGGTCTTCTAGACGGGGTCGCCGAGACGGGGTCGCCTAGACAAGCTTCAAGGCATTGCTTATGCTGCGATCCTACAGGGAAATGCCCGATCTCAAGGAAAAATCGATGACAGTTCTAGCAACAGAACGGCTGGTCTTGCGCAAGCTGACCACGGACGACGCCGGGTTTTACCTGCGCCTGGTGAATGAGCCCTCATGGCTGCAGTTCATCGGCGACAAGGGCATACGCACTGTCGAGGCGGCGCGCTCTGCCTTGCTCAACGGGCCGATGGCGATGTACGAGAGCCACGGCTTCGGTTTCTACATGGTGGAACTGAAGGACAGCGCCACGCCGATCGGCATGTGCGGCCTGATCAAGCGCGAGAGCCTGCCGGACGTCGATATCGGATATGCCTTCATGCCGGACTTCTGGGGCAAGGGCTACGCTTGCGAAGCGGCGTCGGCGGTGCTGGCGTTCGGCCACAAGACCTGCGGCTTGCAGCGGATCGTGGCGATTACGGCGCCCGACAACCAGCAGTCGATCAGGTTGCTGGAAAAGATAGGCTTGCAGTTTGAAGGATTGCTGGAGCTAAAGGGCGACGGCGAGAAAACCAAATTGTTTGCCCGTCAATTCTAGGCCGCCGCCGCTGCGGCGGAAAGCGCGGCCGGCGCCAGCGTGCTATGGTGGCAGTTCGCAATCTCACTCCAGGAGGCGGCAATGAAGCTGATTGAGCCGGATGAAATGGATGATTTCCAGGCAGTCCTGCGGGCGCGCCACCTTCCTGCGGACGACTTCGAATTGCACCAGGTGGATACGACCGATCCCAAAACCGATGAAATCTTCGGACTGACCGGTTTTGTCACCGTCAGCAGGAAATCCAGCGGACACAAACAGCAATATCCGATCGGAGACGGTTCGAGCTGGGTGGCCGAATTCGAGCGCGACCTGCTGCGGGGCGCTTTCGGCTAAGCGCCGATGGCAGGGCGGGGCGGCCGCCAGCGCCGTTGCCTTTGTTTCGGTATCATTGCGGACATTCTCAGGTTTATTTGGATGTTCACATGCTGATTGTTTTGTCGCCCGCAAAATCCCTCGATTACAGCACCCCCAGCAAGACAGAAGTCCACACCACCCCCGATTTCATCGATCATTCCGCCGAACTGATCGGCGTCCTGCGGCAGCTGTCGCCGGCCCAGATCGGCAGCATGATGAAAATCTCCGATCCGCTGGCGCAGCTGAACACCGCGCGGTTCGCCTCGTGGTCCAGGAAATTCACCAGCGCCAATTCCAAGCAGGCGATCATGGCGTTCAACGGCGATGTCTACGAAGGCCTGGATGCGCCCTCCCTGAACGCGGCGCAGCTGACCTATGCACAGAGCCGCATCCGGATCCTGTCGGGCTTGTACGGCTTATTGCGGCCGCTGGACCGGATGCAGCCGTACCGGCTGGAGATGGGGACCAGCCTGGCCAATCCGCGCGGCAAGAATCTTTATGCGTTCTGGGGCGACACCGTGACCCAGGCGCTGAACCAGCAGCTGGACGAACAAAAATCCGACACATTGGTGAACCTGGCTTCGGAAGAGTATTTCAAGGTGGTGCGGCCAAAGGTGCTGGCCGCCGGCATCGTCACGCCGGTATTCGAGGACTGGAAAAACGGCAAGTACAAGATCATTTCCTTCTACGCCAAGCGGGCGCGCGGGCTGATGGCGCGTTACGCGGCGCTGAACAAGATCCGCGATGCGGAAAAGCTGAAAGCCTTCGACCTGGACGGTTATCGCTATGTGCCGCAGGATTCCGACGGCGGCCGCTGGATGTTCCGGCGCCGCCTGGCGGAGTGATTGGCGAGATGCGAGTATTGTTGTCTGGCGCGGATTAACTACAAAGGATGAAAAATGGCTGCAACAGAACTTGCCGGACTGGCGGTAACTTACAAGGATATCGCCGCTGCGGCCAAACGCCTTGAGAGCGTTGCTTACAAGACGCCGGTGCTGACTTCCAGCCAGGCCGACCACCAGGCGGACGCCAGCGTATTTTTCAAATGCGAAAATTTCCAGCGGGTGGGCGCCTTCAAGTTCCGCGGCGCCTATAACGCCATCAGCTGCCTCAGCGAAGAGCAGAAGCAGCAGGGCGTGGTGGCTTTTTCATCCGGCAACCATGCGCAAGGCATGGCGCTGGCGGCGCGCATGCTGGGCGTGCACGCAACCATCGTCATGCCAAGCAACGCGCCGGCGATGAAACTGGCGGCGACGCGTGAGTATGGCGCCGAGATCATCCTGTACGACCGCGAGCGCGAAGACCGCGAAGTGATCGCCGCGCAGTTATCTGCTGAGCGCGGCTGCGCCGTGATTCCTGCGTATGACCATGCGGACGTGATCGCCGGCCAGGGTACGGCGGCGAAAGAGCTGTTTGATGAAGTGGGGGCGCTCGATTACCTGTTCGTGTGCACCGGCGGCGGCGGCTTGCTGTCCGGCTGCGCCATCGCCGCGGCGCAGCTGTCGCCCGGCTGCATCGTGATCGGCGTCGAGCCGGAGGCGGGCAATGACGCCCAGCAGTCGTTGCGAAGCGGCAATATCGTCCACATCCCGGTGCCGGACACGATTGCCGACGGCGCCCAGACGCAGCATATCGGCAAGCTGGTGCTGCCTATCCTGCAGGCATATGTAAAAGATATCGTCACCGTCAGCGACGACCAGTTGCGCACCCAGATGCGCTTCTTTGCCGAGCGCATGAAGATCGTGGTCGAGCCGGCCGGTTGCCTGGCTGCCGCCGCGGTCCTGCACCGGGTGCTGCCGTTTGCGGGAGAAAAGGTCGGAGTGATAGTGAGCGGCGGTAATGTCGATATGGAACTTTTCGCGCGCAGTATTGCTGCTGCGAAACCATTTGCTTGAGCTTCCCTGGGCAAAACCGGCCGCCGGCAGAGCCCATGCCGCCCGTCATATATTTCTTGCCGGTTTGACCGCCTTCCCTGCGAAGCGTTAGAATGCCGGGTTATTGAAAACTTGGGCCTCGGTAAATATGCGTCGTAAACTTGTAGCCGGTAACTGGAAAATGAACGGCAGTCTGGTTGCCAATGCTGCATTGCTGGCGGAAATCAAGGCTGGGCTGGCTGTTCCTGCTTGCGACATCGCTGTCTGCGCGCCGGCTCCTTACCTCGCGCAATGCCAGGCCGAGCTTGCAGGATCGGCAATTGCCTGGGGCGCGCAAGATGTTTCCGCGCATGTCGCAGGGGCTTATACCGGCGAAGTCGCGGTCGGCATGTTGCAGGATTTTGCTTGTCAGTACGTTATCGTCGGCCATTCCGAGCGGCGCGCTTATCATGCCGAAAGCGATGAGCTGGTGGCGCAGAAGGCGTTGCGCGCCTTGCAGGCGGGTGTCGTGCCTATCGTGTGCGTCGGCGAGACGCTGGCTGAGCGCGAAGCCGGCCAGACCGATGCAGTCGTAGGGCGGCAGCTGGCGGCGGTGCTGGATATGCTGGATGCGGCCGACCTGGCCCGGATCGTGGTTGCGTATGAGCCGGTATGGGCGATCGGCACCGGCAAGACGGCGATGCCGCAGATGGCGCAAGATGTGCATTCGGCCTTGCGCGCCAAGCTGGCAGGGAAAAATCCCGCAGCGGCAGTTGAAGTAAGGATTTTGTATGGCGGCAGCATGAAGCCTGACAACGCTGCCGAATTGCTGGCCATGCCGGATATAGACGGCGGCCTGATTGGCGGTGCAGCGTTGAAGGCGGTTGATTTTCTGGCGATTGTCGCTGCAGCCCGGTAATTCGGATTTAGTAAAAATAAAGCATTAACTCTCCTTGGAAATCTATTAAATGAACACAGTATTTAACATCATTGTCATCGTTCAGGTGTTGTCGGCGTTGACGATCATCGGCCTGGTGCTGCTGCAGCATGGCAAAGGCGCCGACATGGGCGCGGCTTTCGGCTCCGGTGCTTCCGGCAGCCTGTTCGGCGCCACCGGCTCTTCGAATTTCCTGTCGAAATCGACCGGCCTGGCGGCAGCGATTTTCTTTATCGCGACACTGGCGCTGGTATACCTCGGCAATCATCGCTCGGCGGTCACTGGCGGCGTGATGGAAAACCTGCCGGCGGCTTCGGCGCCTGCAGCAGCAATTCCAGAGACATCGGCAGCGCCGGCTGCAGCTTCCGCGGCGGCTTCGGGATCGGCTAGCGCGGCGGCTTCGGTGCCGGCGCCATCGACTGGCAGCGCGCAGTCGAATCAAATTCCAAAGTAAGGCTGCTTTCGCAGTGAAATTGCTGACTTTTAATCCGATTGTGCATTGAACAAAAGTACCAAATCAGGTTAAAATACGCGCTTATGCCGACGTGGTGAAATTGGTAGACACGCTATCTTGAGGGGGTAGTGGCGAAAGCTGTGCGAGTTCGAGTCTCGCCGTCGGCACCAAAGAATATGAGGCCAGCAACGGTTGCCCCTGCGCTGGCTTTTTGTCGAGGAACTTGTGGCGTGGTTTGCCGGATTGGGGGCGTCAGGTTTGATCATTCAAACCGGCAAATCATTCTGCAAAGGGGCTGCGAGGGGATAACTCTCTCGTAGCCTCGATTGTTCAAACTACTGGCGCAAAAACGTGAACCTCGAAAATTATTTTCCCGTCCTGCTGTTTATCCTGATCGGTATCGCGGTTGGCATTGCCCCGCAACTGCTGGGTCGCATACTTGGGCCGCACCGGCCTGATTCCCAAAAAACTTCTCCATACGAATGCGGTTTTGAAGCATTCGAAGACGCGCGCATGAAGTTCGATGTGCGTTATTACCTTGTCGCCATTTTGTTCATTTTGTTCGATCTGGAAACCGCATTTTTCTTCCCGTGGGGGGTTGCCATGCGCGACCTCGGTTGGCAGGGCTTTGTCACGATGATGGTGTTTATCGCCGAATTCGTGGTGGGCTTCTGGTACATCTGGAAACGCGGCGCTCTGGATTGGGAGTAAGCCATGTCTATTGAAGGTGTATTGAACGAAGGTTTTGTCACTACTACTGCTGACAAACTGATCAACTGGACCCGCACCGGCTCGCTGTGGCCGATGACTTTCGGCCTGGCCTGCTGCGCCGTCGAAATGATGCATGCCGGCGCCTCGCGCTACGACATGGACCGTTTTGGCGTAATCTTCCGGCCGTCGCCGCGTCAGTCTGACGTGATGATCGTGGCCGGCACGCTGTGCAACAAGATGGCGCCGGCCTTGCGCAAGGTGTACGACCAGATGCCGGAGCCGCGCTGGGTGATTTCCATGGGTTCCTGCGCTAACGGCGGCGGCTACTATCACTACTCGTATTCGGTGGTGCGCGGCTGCGACCGCATCGTGCCGGTCGACATTTACGTGCCGGGCTGCCCGCCGACCGCGGAAGCGCTGCTGTATGGCATCATCCAGCTGCAAAACAAGATTCGCCGCACCAATACGATTGCGCGCTAAGAGAGCACCATGACGACCAAACTGGAAAACCTGGAAGCCGCCGTGCGCAATGCGCTTGGCGACGACCTCCAAAGCCTGGCCGTGGCCTTCGGCGAGATCACGATCGTGGTCAAGGCTGCGAACTACCTGTCGGCGATGCGCGTGCTGCGCGACCACGCCGATACCCGTTTTGAAGAACTGATCGACCTGTGCGGCGTCGATTATTCGACCTATGGCGACGGCGCCTGGGACGGCGCCCGTTTTGCGGCGGTTTCCCATCTGTTGTCGATAGAGCACAACTGGCGCCTGCGGGTGCGCGTGTTCGCGCCGGACGACGAAATGCCGCTGCTGGCTTCGCTGACCGATATCTGGCCGTCGGCCAACTGGTACGAGCGCGAAGCATTCGACTTCTTCGGCATCCTGTTCGAAGGCCACAACGACTTGCGCCGCATCCTGACCGACTATGGCTTCATCGGCCATCCGTTCCGCAAGGATTTCCCGGTCTCGGGTTATGTCGAGATGCGCTACGACGCTGAACAAAAACGCGTAATTTATCAACCCGTAACGATCGATCCGCGCGAAATCACGCCGCGGGTGATTCGTGAAGAACATTACGGGATCAAATAATGGCAGAAATCAAGAACTACACGCTGAACTTCGGCCCGCAGCATCCGGCCGCACACGGCGTTTTGCGCCTGGTGCTGGAGCTGGACGGTGAAGTGATCCAGCGTGCCGACCCGCATATCGGCCTGCTGCATCGCGGCACCGAAAAGCTGGCGGAACAGAAAACCTACCTGCAGTCAGTGCCTTACATGGATCGCCTCGACTACGTGTCGATGATGTGCAACGAGCACGGCTACGTGATGGCGATCGAGCGCCTGCTGGGCCTCGAAGTGCCGCTGCGCGCGCAGTACATCCGCGTCATGTTCGACGAAATCACGCGCCTGCTGAACCACCTGATGTGGATCGGCGCGCATGCGCTCGACGTCGGCGCGATGGCGGTGCTGCTGTACGCATTCCGCGAACGCGAAGACCTGATGGACTGCTACGAAGCCGTTTCCGGCGCCCGCATGCACGCTGCCTATTATCGTCCGGGCGGCGTTTACCGCGACCTGCCGGACACCATGCCGCAGCACAAGGCATCGCTGGTGCGCAACGCCAAGGCGATCAGCGCCCTGAATGAAAACCGCCAGGGTTCGCTGCTGGACTTCATCGAAGATTTCACCGTGCGCTTCCCGAAATACGTGGATGAGTACGAAACCCTGCTGACCGACAACCGCATCTGGAAACAGCGCCTGGTCGGCATCGGCGTGGTGTCGCCGGAGCGCGCCAAGGCGATGGGCTTTACCGGCCCGATGCTGCGCGGTTCAGGCGTCGAATGGGATTTGCGCAAGAAGCAGCCGTACGAAGTGTACGACTTGCTGGACTTCGACATCCCGGTCGGCAAGAACGGCGATTGCTACGACCGTTATCTGGTGCGGGTGGAAGAAATGCGCCAGTCCAACCGGATCATCAAGCAATGCGTAGAATGGCTGCGCAACAACGGCGGTCCTGTGATGACGACCAACCACAAGGTTGCGCCTTCGTCGCGGATCGACATGAAATCGAACATGGAAGAGCTGATCCATCACTTCAAGCTCTTCACGGAAGGTTTCCATGTGCCGCCGGGCGAAGCGTATGCAGCGGTGGAGCATCCGAAAGGCGAGTTCGGGGTGTACCTGGTATCGGACGGCGCCAACAAGCCTTACCGCCTGAAAATCCGCGCGCCTGGCTTCCCGCACCTGCAAGGTTTGAACGAAATGGCCAAGGGCCACATGATCGCCGATGCCGTCACCATCATCGGTACGCAGGATATCGTGTTCGGTGAGATCGACCGTTAAGGCTGTCGTTATCAATTGCTGTTGTTGCCAAGCAGTCATTGCCACGCAGTTTTCGCGAACGCAGTTATTACCAACGCAGTTATTACCAACGCAGTTATTACCAACGCAGTTATTACCAACGCAGTTATTACCAATTTAACTACTCGCGCAAAACATCGCGCACGAATGGCCAACACATGTTGTTAAGTCAAGATACATACAAAAAAATCGATCGCGAAGTAGCGAAATTTCCCGCCGACCAGAAACAGTCGGCGGTGATGGCTGCGCTGGCGATTGCGCAGGATGAAAAGGGCTGGCTGGCGCCGGAAACCATGCAGGATGTCGCTGACTACCTGGGCATGCCGGCCATCGCGGTGCAGGAAGTCGCGACCTTTTACAATATGTACAACACCAAGCCGGTCGGCAAGCACAAGATCAGCATCTGCACCAATCTGCCATGCCAGTTGTCCGGCGGCGATCGGGCGGCGGAGCATCTGAAGCACAAGCTCGGCATCGATTTCCGCGAAACCACCGCAGACGGCCAGTTCACGCTGATTGAAGGCGAGTGCATGGGAGCTTGCGGCGATGCGCCGGTGCTGCTGGTCAATAACAAACGCATGTGCAGCTGGATGTCGAACGAAAAGATTGACGGCTTGCTCAAGGAACTCAGCGAGGTAGCCCCGAAATGACCAGCCTGCACAACCGTCATATCAATCCGCTGATCCTGGCCAACCTGGATGGCGACAACTGGCACTACGCCGATTACGTCAAGCGCGGCGGCTATACCGCCCTCAAGCGCATCCTCTCCGAAGGCATTACCCCGGAACAAGTCATCGCCGAACTGAAGGCCGGTTCGCTGCGCGGCCGCGGCGGCGCCGGTTTCCCGACCGGCCTGAAGTGGAGCTTCATGCCGCGCCAGTTCCCGGGGCAGAAGTACCTGGTCTGCAATACCGACGAAGGCGAGCCTGGCACATTCAAGGACCGCGACATCATCCGCTACAATCCGCATTCGCTGATTGAAGGCATGGCCATCGGCGCTTACGCCATGGGCATTTCGGTCGGCTACAACTACATCCACGGTGAAATCTGGTCCGGCTACGAACGCTTTGAAGAAGCGCTGGACGAGGCGCGTGCCGCGGGCGCCTTGGGCGACAAGATTTTCGGCAGCGAATTCAACTTCCAGCTGCATGCATTCCACGGCTACGGCGCATATATCTGCGGCGAAGAAACCGCCTTGCTGGAATCGCTGGAAGGCAAGAAAGGGCAGCCGCGCTTCAAGCCGCCTTTCCCTGCCAGCTTCGGCCTGTATGGCAAGCCGACCACGATCAACAATACCGAGACCTTCGCGGCCGTGCCGTTCCTGCTGAACATGGGCGGCGCAGCCTACCTGGAACTCGGCAAGCCAAACAACGGCGGCACCAAGATTTTCTCGATCTCTGGCGACGTCGAAAAGCCGGGCAACTACGAAGTGCCGCTGGGCACGCCGTTCGCCAAGCTGATGGAGCTGGCCGGCGGCATGCGCGGCGGCAAGAAGATCAAGGCCGTGATCCCCGGCGGTTCATCCGCGCCGGTGATCAAGGGCGACGTCATGATGGACACCGACCTCGATTACGATTCGATCGCCAAGGCTGGCTCCATGCTCGGTTCGGGCGCCGTGATCGTGATGGATGAAACGCGCTGCATGGTGAAGTCGCTGCTGCGCCTGTCCTACTTCTACTTTGAAGAATCCTGCGGCCAGTGCACGCCATGCCGCGAAGGCACAGGCTGGCTGTATCGCCTGGTGCACCGGATTGAAACCGGCCACGGCCGCCCGGAAGACATGGACCTGCTGGATACGGTAGCGGGCAACATCATGGGCCGCACCATCTGTGCGCTCGGCGATGCTGCGGCGATGCCGGTGCGCGGCTTCCTGAAGAATTATCGCGAAGAATTTGAATATCACATCGAGCATAAGCATTGCTTGGTGCCGGCATACGTTTAAGCCTGCGCAAGCAGCGTGCAAAACACTTAGGCAAGAAAAGCAAAAGCCATGGTTGAAATCGAAATAGACGGCAAGAAAGTGGAAGTCCAGGAGGGCAGCATGGTAATGGATGCTGCCAACAAGATTGGCACTTACATTCCACACTTCTGCTATCACAAAAAACTCTCCATCGCGGCCAACTGCCGCATGTGCCTGGTCGAGGTGGAAAAAGCGCCGAAGGCGCTGCCGGCCTGCGCCACGCCGGTGACTGCCGGCATGATCGTGCGCACCGCCAGCGAAAAGGCCACCACCGCGCAAAAGAGCGTGATGGAATTCCTGCTGATTAACCATCCCCTGGATTGCCCGATCTGCGACCAGGGCGGAGAATGCCAGTTGCAGGACCTGGCGGTCGGCTACGGCAAATCGTCTTCCCGCTACGAAGAAGAGAAGCGTGTCGTGGCGCCGAAAGACGCCGGTCCGCTGATCTCGATGCAGGAAATGAGCCGTTGCATCCAATGCACGCGTTGCGTCCGCTTCGGCCAGGAAATCGCCGGCGTGATGGAGTTCGGCATGGTCGGCCGCGGCGAACACTCGGAGATCACCACGTTCGTCGGCAAGACTGTCAATTCAGAATTGTCGGGCAACATGATCGACCTGTGCCCGGTCGGCGCGCTGACATCCAAGCCTTTCCGCTACAGCGCCCGTACCTGGGAATTGTCGCGCCGCAAATCGGTCAGCCCGCATGACGGCCTGGGCGCCAACCTGGTGGTGCAAGTCAAGTCCGGCAAGGTGATGCGCGTGCTGCCGCTGGAAAACAACGACGTCAACGAATGCTGGCTGTCAGACAAGGATCGCTTCGCCTATGAAGGCCTGAACAGCGACGAGCGCCTGACCAGGCCGATGCTGAAGCAGGACGGCAAGTGGCAGGAAGTGGAATGGCAAACCGCGCTGGAATATGTGGCGCACGGCCTGCGCAACATCCGCCATGAGCATGGCGCTGACGCCATCGCTGCCGTCGGCACACCGTATTCGACGCTGGAAGAATTGTCGCTGCTGCAAAAAGTGACGCGCGGCCTGGGTTCGGAAAACATCGATTTCCGCCTGCGCCAGTCAGACTTCGCACTGGATGGCAAAGTCATGCCATGGCTGGGCATGTCGATCAACGAATTCGCACAGCTGGACCGCACTTTCATCATCGGCTCGTTCCTGCGCAAGGATCATCCGCTGCTGTCGGCACGGCTGCGCCTGGGTATCAAGCGCGGCGCCAAGCTGAGCATCCTGCATGCCACCGACGATGACCTGCTGATGCCGGTCGCCAACAAGATGATCGTGGCGCCGTCGGCCTGGCTGTCGGCGCTGGGACAGGTGGCCGCCGCCGTGGCGCAAGCCAAGGGCGTGGCCGCGCCTGCCGGTTTCGAAAATGCCGAAGTGTCGGCTGAAGCCAAGCAAACCGCCGCCAGCCTGCTGTCCGGCGAATCCAAGGCAGTATTGCTGGGCAACGCTGCCGCACAGCATCCGCAAGCTTCGCAACTGCACGCAGTGGCGCAGTGGATCGCAGAGCAGGCCGGCACGAAGTTCGGTTACCTGACCGAAGCCGGCAACACCGTCGGCGGCTACTGGGCCAACGCCCTGCCTGCAGCGGGCAAGGGCCGTAACGCACAACAGATTTTCGCGCAGCCGCACAAAGCGTATGTGCTGCTGAACGCCGAACCGGAGCTGGACAGTTTCGACCCGCAAACGGCAGTTGCAGCGCTGAAGCAAGCCGAGATGGTTGTGACCCTGTCGGCGTATAAGCACGGTGCTGAATACTCCGACGTGCTGCTGCCGATCGCGCCGTTCACCGAAACCTCCGGCACTTTCGTCAACTGCGAAGGCCGCGCCCAAAGCTTTAACGGCACCGTCCGCCCAATGGGCGATGCCCGTCCGGCATGGAAGGTGCTGCGTGTGCTGGGCAACCTGCTGGGCTTGCCTGGTTTTGACTACGATACTTCCGAAGCGATCCGCGATGAAGTGCTGGGTACCGGCGAAGTCGCCGAAGCAAACCTGGCCGCACGCCTGAACAACTTCGGCGACCTGGCTCCACAGGCTGCGGCCCAAGCCGCCAACGGCGCGCTGGAGCGCATCGCCGATGTGCCTATCTATTTTGGCGACGCGGTAGTGCGCCGCGCGGTTTCGCTGCAGGAAACCGTTGACGGCCAGGCGCCGCGGGCATGGCTGTCGGCTGCACTGGCTGCAAAACTGGGTATCGCTGCCGGCGATCGCGTCAATCTCAAACAAGGGCAGGGCGCTGCTGCACTGACAGCGGCGATCGATCCTGCGCTGCCGGAAAATGTGGTGCGGGTAGCCGCTGCGCATGCCTCGACCTCGGCCCTGGGCGGAATGTTTGGTTCTATCGTAGTGGAGAAAGCATGATGGATCACTTCATCGCCGCCATCAATGCCACCGGCGCCGACTGGTTCGGCTTCATCTGGCCGCTGGTCTGGAACCTGATCAAGATCATCGTCGTAGTCGTGCCGCTGCTGTTGTGCGTGGCCTACATGACTTACTGGGAACGCAAGCTGATCGGCTGGATGCATATCCGCCTCGGCCCTAACCGCGTCGGCCCGGCTGGTTTGCTGCAACCTATCGCTGACGCCCTCAAGCTGCTGCTGAAGGAAGTCACGCTGCCGGCGCGCGCCAACAAGGTACTGTTCTTCATTGCCCCGATCATGACCATCATGCCGGCGCTGGCCGCCTGGGCAGTGGTGCCGTTCGGTCCGGAAACCGTGCTGGCCAACGTCAACGCCGGCCTGCTGTTCGTGATGGCGATCACTTCGATGGAAGTCTACGGCGTGATCATCGCCGGCTGGGCATCCAACTCCAAGTACGCTTTCCTCGGCGCGATGCGCGCTTCGGCGCAGATGGTGTCCTACGAGATTGCCATGGGTTTTGCGCTGGTCATCGTGCTGATGGTGTCCGGCAGCCTGAACCTGATCGATATCGTGATGGCGCAAAGCAAGGGCTACTTCTACGACCACGGCGTCGGTTTCCTGTCGTGGAACTGGCTGTCCCTGCTGCCGGTGTTCCTGATTTACTTTATCTCGGGCATCGCTGAAACCAACCGTCATCCGTTCGACGTGGTGGAAGGCGAATCGGAAATCGTTGCCGGCCACATGATCGAATACTCGGGCATGTCGTTCGCGATGTTCTTCCTGGCCGAATACGCCAACATGATCCTGGTCTCGATTCTGACCACGCTGCTGTTCATGGGCGGCTGGGCTTCGCCGCTGGCGATGCTGGACTGGATCCCGGGCTGGATCTGGCTCGGCGCCAAGACCTTCTTCATGCTGTCGGTGTTTATCTGGGTGCGTGCCTCGTTCCCGCGTTATCGCTATGACCAGATCATGCGTCTCGGCTGGAAAGTGTTCATCCCCTTGATTCTCGCCTACCTGGTGATTGTCGCTGCCTGGATTCAAAGTCCATGGAATATCTGGAAGTAATGGAAGGTTAGTGAAAATGGAAGCCATCAAGGATTTTTTCGGCAGTCTGATGCTGCTGGAGTTGCTCAAAGGGTTGCGGCTGACCGGCCGCTACCTGTTCGCCCGCAAGATTACGGTGCTGTTCCCGGAAGAGAAGACGCCGCAATCGCCGCGTTTCCGCGGCCTGCACGCGCTGCGCCGTTATCCGAACGGCGAAGAGCGCTGCATCGCCTGCAAACTGTGCGAAGCGGTTTGCCCGGCAATGGCGATCACGATCGAGTCGGAGCAGCGTGCCGACGGTTCGCGCCGCACCACGCGTTACGACATCGACCTGACCAAATGCATTTTCTGCGGTTTCTGCGAAGAGTCTTGCCCGGTCGATTCGATCGTCGAGACCCACATTCTGGAATACCACGGTGAAAAGCGCGGCGACCTGTACTACACCAAGGAAATGCTGCTGGCCGTGGGGGATCGCTACGAACCCGAGATTGCCGCGGCGCGTGCTGCGGATGCTGCATACCGCTAACCAATTGCCGTCATCCCCGCGAACGCGGGGATCCAGGTTGCTGACTAGAATGGATTCCCGCGTAAGCGGGAATGACGGGGTAAAAGTTGTTCTAGTAATTGATGAAGTTTTTTTAGCCGACTTTCTGGGCCATTATGGAATTTAAGACCTTCTTGTTCTACGCGTTTTCGGTGGTGCTGGTAATCGCCGCCTTGCGCGTGATTACCGCACGCAATCCAGTGCACGCCGCGTTGTTCCTGGTATTGTCGTTTTTCTCGGCGGCCGGCATCTGGATGCTGCTGAAAGCCGAGTTCCTGTCCATCGTGCTGGTGCTGGTGTATGTCGGCGCGGTGATGGTGCTGTTCCTGTTCGTGGTGATGATGCTGGATATCAACCTGGACAAGATGCGTGAGGGATTCTGGGGTTACTTCCCGCTGGCGGCGACCGTCGGCACCGTCATCGTGCTGGAAATGGCCGCGGTCATTTTCCACGGCTTCCAGGGTTCCGAATCCGATGTTCCTGCCATCTCGGCCAACATCGGCAACACCAAGGAGCTGGGCAAGCTGATCTACACCGAATACGTGTACGCCTTTGAAATCGCTGCGGTCATCCTGCTGGTGGCGATCGTCGCCGCGGTTGCCCTGACGCTGCGCCGCCGCAAGGATAGCAAGTATTTCTCGCCTTCCGCGGCAGTCAAGGTCAAGAGCAGCGACCGGGTGCGCATCGTGAAGATGAAATCGGAAGCCAAGGTCGACCCGGTTGCGCCTGCGAATCTTGCGGTGACTCCTGCCGCAACCCCGCCGGCCGCGCCAGCGGCTCCACAAAAATAACAAGGACGCACCATGGCAATTTCTCTCGCTCATTATCTGATCCTTGGCGCGATCCTGTTTTCGATCGGCATTGTCGGCATTTTCCTGAACCGCAAGAACCTGATCGTGTTGCTGATGGCAATCGAACTGATGCTGCTGGCGGTGAACATGAACTTCATCGCTTTCTCGTATTACCTGGGCGATGCGGCCGGACAGATTTTCGTTTTCTTCATCCTTACCGTAGCAGCTGCCGAGTCGGCGATCGGCCTGGCGATCCTGGTGGCGTTGTTCCGTAACCTGGACACCATCAACGTGGAAGACCTGGACAGCCTTAAGGGCTAAGAGGCTTGTCTCCCGCGAACCCAGGTTTGCGGGGGCAGGCAGGTAAAGAATACACAGACAAATAACGAATAAAGATAAGGTTCATCATGGCGGGGCAACTTAACCCACAATTACTTCTTGCCGTACCGTTGGCGCCCCTGGCTGGCGCTGCGATCGCGGGCTTATTCGGCACCAAATTCTTCGGCAACCTGGTCGGACGCAAGACCTCGCATACGGTCACGATCCTGGGCGTGCTGGTCGCCCTGATCATTTCCGTGCAGACCTTGCTGGCGGTGATCGACGGCGCCAGCTTCAACGGCACCTTGTACACCTGGATGACGGTCGGCGGCGTCAAGCTGGAAATCGGCTTCCTGATCGACAGCCTGACGGCCATGATGATGTGCGTGGTGACCTTTGTCTCGCTGATGGTGCATATCTACACCATCGGCTACATGCAGGACGACGAAGGCTACAACCGTTTCTTCGCCTATATCTCCCTGTTCACGTTCTCGATGCTGATGCTGGTCATGAGCAACAACTTCCTGCAGCTGTTCTTCGGCTGGGAAGCGGTGGGCCTGGTGTCGTACCTGCTGATCGGTTTCTGGTATACCCGTTCGACTGCGATTTTCGCCAACATGAAAGCGTTCCTGGTCAACCGCGTCGGCGACTTCGGTTTCATTCTCGGCATCGGCTTGCTGCTGGCGTATTCCGGTTCGATGAACTACAGCGAAGTGTTCGCGCAAAAAGGCATGCTGGCGCAATTGACGCTGCCGGGCAGCGACTGGATGCTGCTGACAGTAGCCTGTATCTGCCTGTTCATCGGCGCCATGGGCAAGTCGGCGCAATTCCCGCTGCACGTCTGGCTGCCGGACTCGATGGAAGGCCCGACCCCGATTTCGGCGCTGATCCACGCCGCCACCATGGTGACCGCCGGCATCTTCATGGTGACCCGCATGTCGCCGCTGTTCGAACTGTCCGACACCGCCTTGTCCTTCATCCTGATCATCGGCTCGATTACCGCCTTGTTCATGGGTTTCCTTGGCGTGATCCAGACCGACATCAAACGCGTGGTGGCGTATTCGACCCTGTCGCAGCTCGGCTACATGACCGTGGCCCTGGGCGCTTCGGCCTACTCGGTTGCGGTATTCCACCTGATGACGCACGCTTTCTTCAAGGCCTTGCTGTTCCTTGGCGCCGGTTCGGTCATCATCGGCTTGCACCACGACCAGGACATGCGCAACATGGGCGGCCTGCGTAAATACATGCCGATTACCTGGATCACTTCGCTGGTCGGTTCGCTGGCGCTGATCGGCACGCCGTTCTTCTCCGGCTTCTACTCGAAGGACAGCATCATCGAAGCGGCCCATGCATCGACCCTGTTCGGTTCCGGCTTTGCCTATTTCGCCGTGCTGGCAAGCGTGTTTGTCACCGCTTTCTACTCGTTCCGCATGTACTTCATGGTGTTCCATGGCGAAGAGCGTTTCGGCAAGGCCCATGACGGCCACGGCGCCCACGCGGCGCATGCCGCCAACGATGCCCATGCGACGCATGGCGGCCACGACGATCATCACGACGAGGCAGAAGAAGAGCACGAACACCACGGCCTGGCTCCTGGCCAGAAACCGCACGAGTCGCCTTGGGTGGTGACCCTGCCGCTGATCCTGCTGGCGATCCCGTCGGCCGTCATCGGTTTCCTGGCGATCGAACCGATGTTGTACGGCAGCTTCTTCAAGGACGTGATTTTCGTCAACGAAGCGCACCATGCAATGGAAGAACTGCGCCACGAATTCCACGGTCCGGTCAGCATGGTCAGCCATGCCTTTGCATCGGCGCCGCTGTGGCTGGCAATCGCCGGCGTGGCGGCAGCGTATTACTGCTACATGGTCAATCCGCGCCTGCCTGCGGCGATCAAGCAGAAGGCCGGTCCGATCTTCACGCTGCTCGACAACAAATACTATATGGACAAGTTCAACGACGTGGTGTTTGCCGGCGGTGCGCGCCTGCTGGGCCGCGGCTTGTGGAATGCCGGCGACCGTGGCCTGATCGACGGCCTGATCGTCAATGGCAGCGCCAAGGCAGTCAGCTGGTTCTCGAAAATTACCCGTCTCTGGCAGTCCGGATACATCTATCACTACGCATTCGTGATGATTATCGGGGTGCTGGGTTTCCTGGTCTGGTTCATGCCGTTTCCGTTTGCCAAGTAAGCTGGCGAAGCAACTCAGTTAGGTAGAGCAATAATAAATATGTCAACTTTCCCTCTTCTCAGCCTCGCGATCTGGTGCCCGGTCGCGTTCGGTATCCTGGTCCTGGCAGTCGGTCGCGACGATAATCCAACCCTGGTGCGTTGGCTGTCGCTGCTCGGCGCGGCAGTCAGTTTCGTGGTGACGCTGCCTCTGGTCAGCCAATTCGACAACGCTTTCCATGGCATGCAGTTCGTTGAAAAGACCACCTGGATCGACCGCTTCAACGTCAACTACTACCTCGGCATCGACGGCATTTCCCTGTGGTTCGTGCCGTTGACGGCGTTCATCACCGTGCTGGTGGTGATCTCCGCCTGGCAAGTGATCGAGAAAAAAGTCGCGCAGTACATGGGCGCTTTCCTGATCCTGTCGGGCTTGATGATCGGCGTCTTCTGCGCGCTGGACGGCATGCTGTTCTACGTATTCTTCGAAGCGACGCTGATTCCGATGTTCATCATCGTCGGCGTCTGGGGCGGCGCCAACCGCGTCTACGCAGCGATCAAATTCTTCCTGTACACCCTGATGGGTTCGCTGCTGATGCTGATCGCGCTGCTGTACCTGTATATCCAGTCGGGCGGCAGTTTCGAGATCCTGACCTGGCACCAGCTGCCGCTGACGATGACGGCGCAAGTCCTGATTTTCCTGGCTTTCCTGATGGCGTTTGCCGTCAAGGTGCCGATGTGGCCGGTGCATACCTGGCTGCCGGATGCCCACGTGGAGGCGCCGACCGGCGGTTCCGTGGTGCTGGCGGCCATCATGCTGAAGCTGGGCGGCTACGGCTTCCTGCGTTTCTCGCTGCCGATCACGCCTGACGCCAGCCATTACCTGGCCGGTTTCATCATCACCTTGTCGCTGATCGCCGTGATCTATATCGGCCTGGTGGCATTGGTGCAGAACGACATGAAAAAGCTGATCGCCTATTCGTCGATCGCCCACATGGGTTTCGTCACCCTCGGCTTCTTCATTTTCAACGATATCGGCCTGCAGGGCGGCATCGTGCAAATGATCTCGCACGGCTTCGTGTCGGGCGCGATGTTCCTTTGCATCGGTGTCCTGTATGACCGCATGCATACCCGCCAGATCGCCGAATACGGCGGCGTGGTCAACGTCATGCCGCGTTTCGCCGCCTTGTTCGTGCTGTTCTCGCTGGCCAATTCCGGCCTGCCGGGCACCTCCGGTTTCGTCGGCGAGTTCATGGTGATCCTGGGCGCGGTCAAATTCAATTTCTGGATCGGCCTGCTGGCGGCGACGGCATTGATCCTGGGCGCGGCGTATTCGCTGTGGCTGGTCAAGCGCGTGGTGTTCGGCGCCATCACCAATTCGCATGTGAAAGAAATGCTGGACCTGAACAAGCGTGAGTTCGTCATGCTGGGCGTGCTGGCGATTGCCGTCATCGCGATGGGCGTGTATCCGGCGCCGTTCACCGATGCGATGCAAGTGTCGGTAGCCGATCTGCTGAAGCATGTCGCGGTCACCAAGTTAAACTGATTAAGTACGATGATTAAATGCGCGTTGCATAAAAATAAGCGGCAAATAAATGAATAACATGAATCTGATCCCTGTTTATCCGGAAATCTTTCTGCTGATCGCGACGTCTGTCGTGCTGCTGATCGATATGTTTGTTTCGGATGCCAAGCGCTACCTCACTTACTACCTGACGCTGGCCGTGCTGGCTGTGTGTTTCGTATTGACGTTCGGCGCATTCCAAAGCGGGGAGACGGTCTATACCTTCCACAACATGTTTGTCTCGGATCCGCTGAGCAGCCTGTTGAAGCTGGTTTCCTACGTGGCGGTGGCAATGACGCTGGTATATTCGCGCCGTTATGTGAGCGAGCGCGGCATGGTCAGCGGCCATCTCGGCGGCGAGTTCTACCCGCTGGCGCTGTTTACCCTGCTGGGCCAGATGGTGATGATCTCGGGCAGCAATTTCCTCAGCATCTACCTGGGCCTGGAACTGATGTCCCTGTCGTTATATGCGCTGGTGGCATTGCGGCGCGACAGCGCCAATGCGACCGAAGCGGCCATGAAGTATTTCGTGCTGGGCGCGATGGCTTCCGGTTTCCTGCTGTACGGGATGTCGATGCTGTATGGCGCCACCGGTTCGCTTGACCTGATCGAAGTTACCCGCGCAGCATCCTCCGGCGGCATCAACGCAACCGTGCTGGTGTTCGGCGTGGTGTTCATTGTCGCCGGCCTGGCGTTCAAGCTGGGTGCGGTGCCGTTCCACATGTGGGTGCCCGACGTCTACCAGGGCGCACCGACCGCCGTCACCCTGTTGCTGGGCGGCGCGCCGAAGCTGGCCGCTTTTGCGATCTGCTTCCGCCTGCTGGTGGAAGCGCTGCTGCCGCTGGCGACTGACTGGCAGCAGATGCTGGTGGTGCTGGCTGTGCTGTCGATGGCGATCGGTAATATCACTGCGATTGCCCAGACCAACATCAAGCGCATGCTGGCTTATTCGACCATTTCCCACATGGGCTTCATGCTGCTCGGCCTGCTGGCCGGGGTAGTCGACGGCAACCTGTTCTCCACCGTCAATGCCTATAGCTCGGCCATGTTTTATTCGATCACTTACGTGATGACCACGCTCGGCACCTTCGGTGTCATCATGCTGCTGGCGCGTTCCGGTTTCGAAGCGGAAAACATGGACGACTTCAAAGGCTTGAACCAGCGCAGCCCATGGTTTGCCGCGGTGATGCTGGTCCTGATGCTGTCGCTGGCGGGAATTCCGCCGCTGATGGGTTTCTACGCCAAGCTGTCGGTGCTGCAAGCCGTGCTTGGCACCGGCAGCGGCCAGCTGTGGCTGGTGGTGGTGGCGGTACTGTTCTCGCTGATCGGCGCCTACTATTACCTGCGCGTCATCAAGCTGATGTATTTTGACGAACCGCAAGACAGCTCGCCGATCGTGGCTCACCTCGATGTCCGGGTATTGCTCAGCCTGAACGGGCTGGCGGTGCTGGTGCTGGGCCTGTGGCCAGGCTGGCTGATGGATTCCACTACCTCGGCCATCGTCAAATCCCTGACCGCCTTCCTTAGCAGGGTGGGGCAGTAACTTCGTGAATGTCTCGCTCTCCAGCTGGTTCGTGATCCTGTTGGCGCTGCTGGCTGCCAACCTGCCGTTCATCAACGAACGCCTGTTTGCCCTGGTGCCGCTCAAGTCCGGCGGCCAGGCGGCGTCCAAGCCGGTCTGGGTGCGCTTGCTTGAGCTGTTTGCCTTGTATGCGCTGGTTGGTCTGTTTGCCCATGTGCTGGAAGCGAATATCGGCAATGCCTTTAGCCAGGGCTGGGAATTTTATGCCGTAACCGGCTGCATGTTCCTGGTGCTGGCCTATCCTGGCTACGTGCTGCGCTACCTGAAAAAGCATCGCTGAACCGGCTTCTTGCCTGGCGGCGGGCGGCGCGGCCAGCGCCTGCATTACAATCTTCTTTTCGTCTGCCTTATCTTCCCCCCGGAGTACCCGCATGGATAGTCACCTGAAAGAAACCCGGATCGCCAGCGCCGAAGCCTATGACGGCAACTTCCTCAAGGTGCAGCGCGACACGGTGCAGCTGCCCGACGGCAAGGCGACCACGCGCGAATACATCAAGCATCCCGGCGCGGTAGTCATCCTGCCGCTGTTCGAGGACGGCACGGTCTTGCTCGAGCGGCAATACCGTTATCCGCTGGAACGCGTGTTCATCGAATATCCGGCCGGGAAGATCGATCCGGGCGAAGACCACCTGGCCTGCGCCAAGCGTGAGTTGCTGGAAGAAACCGGTTACACCGCGACCGAATGGCAGCACGTCTGCACTATCCACAACGCGATTGCCTATTCCGACGAACATCTGGAGCTGTACCTGGCGCGCGGCCTGGCCGGCGGCGAGCGCAAGCTGGACGATGGCGAATTCCTGGACGTCTTCAAGGCGCCGCTGACGGACATGCTGGACTGGGTGAGGGAAGGCAAGGTCACCGACGTCAAGACCGTGATCGGCACGTTCTGGCTTGAAAAAATTGTCGCCGGCGATTGGAAGCTGCCTTAAGGCAGGGGAGAGATTGCCCGGCATCCAGATCCATCGGCAAGCGAGCAGGACATAAACAAGGCTGCATACGCAGCCTTGTTTGCACATCACATGTTCGGATAGTTCGGCCCGCCGCCGCCTTCCGGCGTCACCCACACGATATTCTGCGTCGGATCCTTGATGTCGCAGGTTTTGCAATGCACGCAGTTTTGCGCATTGATCTGCAGGCGTTCCGTATTGTCTTCATTGGTCACGAATTCATACACGCCGGCAGGGCAGTAGCGCGCTTCCGGCCCCGCATAGTCGCGCAGGTTGACGTTGACCGGCACGTTCGGATCCTTCAAGGTCAGGTGGATCGGCTGGTCTTCGGCATGGTTGGTGTTGGAGATGAACACGGACGACAGGCGGTCGAAGGTCAGCTTGCCGTCCGGTTTCGGATACTTGATCGGCGCGTAATTGGCCGCCGGCTTCAGGCATTCATGGTCGGCATGGGTGTGGCGCAGCGTCCATGGCGCTTTGCCGCCGAACACGACCTGGTCGATGCCGACCATCAGGGTGCCGAGATACAGGCCCTTGCTCATCCATGGCTTGAAGTTGCGCGCCTTGTGCAGTTCCTGGTGCAGCCAGGACTGCTCGAACGCCTCGCCATAGGCCGTCAGCTCGTCGAACTGGCGGTTGTTGCCCAGGGCTTCGAAGGCAGCGTTGGCGGCCAGCATGCCGGTCTTGATGGCGGCGTGGCTGCCCTTGATGCGGCTGGCGTTGAGGAAGCCGGCGTCGCAGCCGATCAGGGCGCCGCCGGGGAAGGTCAGCTTGGGCAGCGATTGCAGGCCGCCGGCGGTGATCGCGCGGGCGCCGTAGGAAATGCGCTTGCCGCCCTGGAAAAATTTGCTGATTTCCGGATGCGTCTTGTAGCGCTGGAATTCTTCGTAAGGCGACAGGTAGGGATTTTCGTAAGCCAGGCCGACCACGTAGCCGACCGCGACCTGGTTGTTTTCCAGGTGATACAGGAAAGAGCCGCCGTAGGTCTGGGTATCCAGCGGCCAGCCCGCGGTATGCACCACCAGGCCCGGCTGGTGCAGCTTGGGATCGATTTCCCACAATTCCTTGATGCCGATCGCATAGGTTTGCGGATCCTTGCCCTTGTTCAGTTCGAATTTCGCCATCAGCTGCTTGCCCAGGTGGCCGCGCGCGCCTTCGGCAAACAAGGTGTACTTGGCGTGCAGCTCCATGCCCAGCTGGAAGGCATCGGTAGGCTGGCCATGGCGGTCCACGCCCATGTTGCCGGTGGCGACGCCCTTGACCGAGCCATCCTCGTTGTACAGCACTTCGGCCGCCGGGAAGCCCGGGAAAATTTCCACGCCCAGGATCTCCGCCTGCTGGCCCAGCCAGCGCACCACGTTGGCCAGCGAGATGACGTAATTGCCATGGTTCTGGAAGCAGGCCGGCAGCATCCAGTTAGGCGTCTTGTAGGCTTTTTTCTCGGTCAGGAACAGGAAACGGTCTTCGCTGACTTCGGTGGTCAGCGGCGCACCCAGCTCTTTCCAGTTTGGCAGCAGTTCGGTCAGCGCCTGCGGGTCCATCACCGCACCGGACAGGATATGGGCGCCGATTTCGCTGCCTTTCTCCAGCACGCAGACTGATACTTCGCGTCCTTTTTCGGCAGCCTGCTGTTTCAGCCGGATCGCCGCCGCCAGGCCGGCCGGCCCGCCGCCGACCACCACCACGTCATATTCCATGGCTTCGCGCGGACCGTATTGTTCCAGGAGATTCTGCTGGTTCTGCCCTTGGGTTGGAGTCATTGTCTCTTTACCTATAATTAATTTTCGAACGGATGTGCTAATTGTCCGGGATTTTGCGGCAGAATGCTAGCAGGCAGGCTAGTGTTGTTCCTCGCCTGCTGGACGCCAATTTACAGTATTCAGGAAAGTCAGGGCAATGGAAAACAGAAAACACATCCATACCACGCGCATCGCCATGCGCTGGGGCGACATGGATGCGCTCGGCCACGTCAACAACACCGTGTATTTCCGCTACATGGAGCAGGCCCGTATCGAGTGGCTGCAGCAGATCGGCAGCGATTTCAATGCGCGCCACGGGCCGGTACTGGTCAATGCCCAATGCAGTTTCCTGCGGCAATTGAAATATCCCTGCGAAGTCGAAGTCAAATCCTACATCGGCGCCGTCGGCCGCTCCAGTTTCGAGGCCAGCTACGAAATCCGCCGCGCCGATTTGCCGGAAGTGGTGTTTGCCGAAGGCACGGCGAAGATCGTCTGGGTCGATTTCGACCTGGAAAAATCGATGCCCCTGCCTGACGACCTGCGCCAGTTGCTGCTCGATCCCGCGCCTGCGGCCTGAATACTAAACGCCTTCGCTCTGGGCAATGCCCAGCAGGCGGTGCACCAGTTCGCTGGAGGTCGACGCCGTGAATTTCTTCATCAGGTTGGCCCGGTGCATCTCCACCGTGCGCGGGCTGAGGCCGATCTGCTTGCCGATCAGCTTGCTGGTCTTGCCCTCCACCAGCAGCGCCGCGATTTCCCGCTCGCGCGGCGACAGCGTGGATGAGGCGCGGCGTTTTTCACTCAGGTCTTCAAAGGTCCAGATGCCGGCGGCGTGGGTATCTTCCGGCACCAGGGCGTGGCCGGTGACGTGGCACCAGAACAGCTCGCCGTTGGCGCGCCGCATGATCCGTTCGTCGGAATAGATGCCCTTGGCGTTCATGATCGGTACGATACGGGCGCCGGTGCGCTCGAACTCGTCCTGGGTCGGGTATAGCACCTTGAACGACTCGCCGTTCAGTTCGCCCGGCAGGTAGCCGAACATGCGCGCCAGCGCCAGGTTGCACACCTGCATGATGCGGCGTTCAGAGACGCACATGCCGATCGGCGCGTGCGCAAAGATGGTTTCATAATCGACGGCTAAATTAGGCAATGGCACTTGGCAGATCAGTCTGGTGTTGGTTTCGTATTTTTACGGTATTGTTGCAAGCAGCGCTTCGTCATATGCTAACAGACTGCACGCAAAGCAATAATAGTTGGAGTTTACACAAACAGGAGGCATTGGCATGAACAAAGTTTATCCTGACGCGGCAAGCGCGTTGGCCGGCATAGTCAAAGATGGCCAGACCATCGCCGTAGGCGGCTTCGGCCTGTGCGGCATCCCTGAAGCGCTGATCCTGGCGCTGCGCAATTCGGCGGTGCAGAACCTGACTGCGATATCGAACAACGCAGGCGTCGACGGTTTCGGCCTGGGGCAATTGCTGGCGACGCGCCAGATCAAGAAAATGATCGCCTCGTATGTCGGCGAGAACAAGGAATTCGAACGGCAGTACCTGGCTGGCGAACTGGAGCTTGAATTCACGCCGCAAGGCACGCTGGCGGAAAAGCTGCGCGCCGGCGGCGCCGGCATCCCGGCGTTTTTCACCAAGACCGGCGTCGGCACGCTGGTCGCCGAAGGCAAGGAAATCCGCGAATTCGACGGCGCCAAGTACGTGATGGAACGTTCGCTGGTGGCCGACATTTCCCTGGTCAAAGCCTACAAGGCGGACCGCAGCGGCAACCTGGTGTTCAACAAGACTGCCCGCAATTTCAATCCTAACGTGGCCATGGCCGGCAAGATCACCGTGGTGGAAGTCGAGCATCTGGTGGAGGTCGGCGAGATCGATCCCGACCAGGTGCATACGCCTGGCATATTTGTCCACCGCATCGTGGTCAATGCGACGCCGGAAAAGCGTATCGAACAGCGTACTGTCCGCACTGCATAACCTAGAGAATACGGAGAACGACATGGCATGGACACGTGACGAAATGGCCGCGCGCGCGGCAAAGGAATTGCAGGACGGGTTTTACGTCAACCTCGGCATCGGCTTGCCGACCCTGGTGGCGAACCATGTGCCGCAAGAGATAGAAGTCTGGCTGCAGTCGGAGAACGGCCTGCTGGGCATCGGCCCGTTCCCGACCGACGACGCGGTCGATCCCGACCTGATCAACGCCGGCAAGCAGACTGTGACTTCGCTGCCCGGATCCTCGTATTTCAGCTCGGCGGATTCGTTCGCCATGATACGCGGCGGCAAAATCAATATCGCCATCCTCGGTGCAATGCAGGTTTCCAAAAACGGCGACCTGGCGAACTGGATGATCCCCGGCAAGATGGTCAAGGGCATGGGCGGCGCCATGGACCTGGTGGCCGGCGTGGGCAGGGTAGTGGTGCTGATGGAGCACGTCGCCAAGTCCAAGGACGGTTCGACTTCGCACAAGATCCTCGATGCCTGCAACCTGCCGCTGACCGGCGTCGGCGTCGTCAACCGCATCATTACCGACCTCGGCGTGCTGGATGTGACGCCGCAAGGGTTGAAAGTGATCGAGCTGGCGCCGGGCGTGAGCCAGCAGGACATCATCGAACAGACTGGCGCGCCATTGGAGATCGCACTGGCGCAATGACCCGGACGCAATCGTAGGGAAGCGGCGTTTGACACCAGGTGTCAAACGCCGTTTTTATTGCGTCATATGCTTGAGAGCGGCGTGCAACAGCTTTTTAGCGGGATTTTCGGACATCGCCGCGTACGGGAGCGTGCAAGGGTGGGGCCATATGCGATAAGATGTTGCATATACGCAAAGCAAAACATATTGTCCGACCATCGTTTTGCCTGTCGCCACCCATCAAGTTCGACCGCAACGGGATTGCAATGACCATCGCCACCCACAAATCTGTCCAGTGTATTTCCCCCGCCGGCCTGCATAAAATGGCCTACCAGGAATGGGGCGATCCGCATAATCCGAATGTGCTGCTGTGCCTGCATGGCGTGACCCGGGTGTCGGATGATTTCGACCAGCTGGCGCGCACGGTGTGCGATACCTACCGGGTGGTATGCCCGGACGTAGTCGGCCGCGGCCGCTCCGGCTGGCTGCGCGATCCGCAATATTATGTGTTGCCGCAGTACCTGAACGATGTGGTCACCTTGCTGGCCCGGCTCAACGCCGAAACCGTCGACCTGGTCGGCACCTCGATGGGCGGCCTGATCGGCATCGGCCTGGCTTCCCTGCCGGAAAACCCGATACGCAAGCTGGTGCTGAACGACATCGGCCCGAGCCTGGATGCAGAGGCAATGGGGCGCATCGGCGCTTATATCGGCGCCGACATGCGTTTTGCCACGTTCGACGAAGCGGCCGCCTATGTGCGCGCCATCTCGGCCTCGTTCGGCCCGCATACCGACGCCGAATGGCACAAGCTGGCCAGCGATGTATTGCGCCAGAACGCGGACGGCCAGTGGATCCGCCACTACGACTTGAAACTGGCCCAGCCTTTCATTTCGACCAGCGAAGAAACCTTCAGGCTGTCCGAACAGCTGCTGTGGAAAGCGTACCAGGCGATCACTTGCCCCACGTTGCTGGTGCGCGGCGCCGAATCCGACCTGCTGTCGCCCGAGACGGCCCGCATTATGACGGAAAGCGGACCAAAAGCCAAATTGGTGGAACTGGCCGGCGTCGGCCATGCTCCAACCTTTTTGCATATCGACCAGATAAAAGTCGTCACCGATTTCCTGATCGGCTGATTTGTTAATGTTCAATTGAGGAGACGAAATATGACTATCCAGCGCCTGCACGTCGGCAAGAGACTTTCGGAAGTCGCCATCCATAACGGCACGGTCTACCTGGCCGGCCAGCTGGCCGAAGACACCACCCAGAACATCGAGGGCCAGACGCGCGAATCGCTCGGCCATATCGACCGCCTGCTGGCCGAAGCCGGCAGCGACAAGCATCACATCCTGTCCTGCCAGATCTACCTGGCCGACGTCAAGGATTTCGATGGCATGAATGCGGTCTGGGACAGCTGGGTTTCGGCCGACAACGCACCGCCGCGGGCAACGGTGGAAGCCAAGCTGGCGCGTTCGGAAATCCTGATAGAAATTATCGTGGTCGCAGCACAAAAATAAAGATGTAAGCATGGTTTCGCTCACTGCAACACAACGCGCTACGCAAATCCAGCTGTGCACCGCCGGCTTGAGTGCCGAGGATAGCGCGCGCGTGCTCGACGCGCTGGCGTTCGTCGAGCCGCTGTACGCCGACAATGTCATCACCACCGGCCAGAGCACGCTCGATTTCTCGCAAGGCGTGACCAGCATCCTGGCGCTGCTCGATACCGATGTCGAAACCCGCATCGCCGGACTGCTGTTCGAGCTGCCTTTGCTCGACGCCAGTTACGCCGATACCATCGAACAGCGCTTCGGCAAGGAGATCTCCGACCTGGTCGGCGGCATCCGCCAGCTGATGCGGCTGCACGGCTTTACCTTCGGCTTGCCGCAGGAAGTCATGCGCGGCAAGAACGCCGCCCAGCAGGCTGCCAGCCAGGTGGAAACCTTGCGCAAGATGCTGCTGGCGATGGCGACCGACATGCGCGTGGTGCTGGTGCGGCTGGCTTCGCGCGTGACTGCGCTGCGTTATTTCGCCGAACACAAGATGGAAAACGAGCGCACCAGCCAGTATGCGCGCGAGACCCTGGACCTGTATGCGCCGCTGGCCAACCGGCTCGGGATCTGGCAGCTCAAGTGGGAGCTGGAAGACCTGTCGTTCCGCTTCATCGATCCGGTCACCTACAAACGCATCGCCAAGATGCTGGAAGAGCGGCGCATCGAGCGCGAAGGTTTTGTCGACGCCGCCATCACGCGCCTGCGCAGCGAACTGGCGGCGGCCGACATCAAAGCCGAAGTATCGGGCCGGCCGAAACACATCTACAGCATCTGGAACAAGATGCAAGGCAAGGAGCTCGATTTTTCCGAGCTGTACGACGTGCGCGCTTTCCGCGTGATCGTCGACGACGTCAAGACTTGCTACACGGTGCTGGGCATCGTCCACAATATCTGGATCCCGATCCCGAAAGAATTCGACGACTACATCTCGCGGCCCAAGCAGAACGGTTACCAGTCCTTGCACACGGTGGTGCTGGCCGACGACGACCGGGCCCTGGAAGTACAGATCCGCACCAACGAAATGCACCATTTCGCCGAATACGGGGTCGCCGCCCACTGGCGCTACAAGGAAGCCGGCGGTTCCAATTTCTCTGCCCAGAAATACGACGAAAAGATCGCCTGGCTGCGCCAGCTGCTGGCCTGGAAAAGCGAAGTGGTGGATGCCGTTGTCGAGCAAGAGGACAGCCGCCGCGAATGGCTGGAAAAGCTCAAGCAAGCCACGCTCAACGACCACATCTACGTGCTGACCCCGCAGGCGCGTGTGATCGAACTGCCGAGCGGCGCCACGCCCATCGATTTTGCCTACTACCTGCATACCGACGTCGGCCATCGCTGCCGCGGCGCGCGGGTGGACGGCAGCATGGTGCCGCTGAATACGCCGTTGAAGAATGGCCAGACAGTGGAGATCATCACCGCCAAGAACGCGCCCGGCGGGTCCGGCCCCTCGCGCGACTGGCTGACGCCGGGTTACGCCGCCAGCGCGCGTACCCGCTCCAAGGTGCGCGCCTGGTTCAACGCCATCGAACAGCAGGAAACCCTGGCCACCGGCCGCAGCCTGCTCGACAAGACCTTGCAGCGCGAAGGCAAGACCGCGGTCAACCTGGAAGAGCTGGCGCGCAAGCTTGAATTCGCCAAGCTGGAAGACCTGCTGCTGGCGCTGGGCAAGGACGAATTCAGCCTGCGCCATGTTGAGCAAGCCCTGCACGACGATCCTGGCGCCAAGCTGGCCGAGCATAGCAGCGAACTGGAAGAAGCCGCGATCACCCGCAAGAGCCGCGCTTCCAGCGTGGCGCACGGCGGCAGGTCAGGGGTGCTGGTAGTGGGCACCGACGGCTTGATGACGCAGCTGGCCAAGTGCTGCAAACCGGCGCCGCCGGACCCGGTGGTCGGCTTCATCACGCGCGGCAAAGGCGTTTCCATCCATCGTGAAAACTGCAAGAATTTCGCCGAGATGCGCATCAAGGCGCCGGAACGCGTGATCCAGACCACCTGGGGCGCGCCGGAAGCGGAAACCGTTTATCCGGTCGATATTTTCGTGCTGGCCAGCGACCGCCAGGGCTTGCTGCGGGATATTTCGGAAGTGTTCCTGCGCGAAAAAATCAACGTCATCGGCGTCAGCACCCAAAGCGCCAAGGCGCACGCGCGGATGGCGTTCACCGCCGAAATCGCGTCCACCGCCCAGCTGCAGAAGGCGTTGGCCGTGATCCGCGAGGTAAAAGGAGTGCTGGAAGCCAAGCGCCAATAAGGCTGGCGGAGCAGGGGCCGGGAAATGTGTTGCATCATCGCGGCGCCTGCTTTATTTACTGGAAATTCTATGTCATAATAGCGGCCTCTCCGGGAGGTTAGCTCAGGGGTAGAGCGATCGCCTCACACGCGATAGGTCACAAGTTCGAAACTTGTACTTCCCACCAGAATTCCTGTTTTAAATCAATACGTTAGGCCGGTCGTGAAAATCTCAGGGATAGTTCAGGGATATTTTCATTAATCTGAGCTTCGATTTTGATCATTTCCCTGTCATCGTCCTGATGACTAATCCACTTTGCATAATCCCTGTAGAACACGTCCAGACTATGCCCTAGTTGTGCGGCCATGTATGCTGGTCGCGCGCCAGCCATCAATCCCACTGTTGCATATGTCGCCCTGGTGCAATATGGACGCCGACGGCGTATTCCTAGCAATTTCAAGGTCGGATTCCAATAAGGCTCCCTGATATTTTGCTCCTTGGCCCAGGGCTTATTTGTGTTCGGGTTATGGAAGACTCGACCGCTTTCGTCTAAGTATGTCCATGCCTTTTGACGCTTCAGTGCCTGGAAGGCACGAGTCGTCAAATTAACGGTCCGCTCTCTGGACGTCTTGGTGTCCACCATTTCGCCGCGGACGAATGCCTGTTTGACGACAATGGTTCTGTTGTTGAGGTCGACATCCTTCCATTCAAGTCCGATACCTTCACCTGTTCGCAGGCCGCTGAAAAACATGAAATCATAGAAATTGTAGACTTGCTGCGGGTAGCTTTCAGCCAAGCTAGTGATGATTTTGTTCGCCTCGATCAGACTGAAAGGATCAGGTTTCTTCTTCTGCCACGAGGCACTTGCGATGGTATTGCAGGGATTACTCGCAATCAAACCGTCTGCCACGGCAAGGTTGAAGGCGCTACTTAGTATGTAAAGGATGTTGTTGCGCGTCCTATTACTTTTCCATGTTCCTTCCTTTAGAGCTTTGGTGATATCGGAATGCCTTACGGACTTTAGCGGTAAGTGCCCCAGCTTGGGTTTCCAAAAATTATCTTTTGTCCGCCTATATTCCGATATTGTGGAAGGCTTTAGCTCAAGTTGTGCATACCATTTGTCCATAAATTCGCCGACGCTCCCGCCTTGATTGACGAGTGCTTTTGGAGAGTGCGGGAAATACGCTGCGTAGTCGAATAGACCGGTTCGAATTTTATCCTTTACCTCAGCAGCGATCCGAGTGGCGTACTTCACATTGGCCGGCGTTGGCGGTAATGGATCGTTGTCAAGATAAAGCGTTTCCTTTTGCTGCTTTCCTTGATGCGAAAATACGATTCGGATACTGACTTCCCGAATTTCTACGCCGCTGCTTTGTCGCCTTCTACCCATTTGTAATATCCTTGCATGTTCATAGTGATATGCCCGTCTGGGGCTTTTTGGTAATGCTTGCCTTGGATCCAAATGCCGTCTTCAATCTTGCGCCTGACGGCTTTTTCGGTGTAGCCAGTTAGCGTACTGAAAACTGGAATTAGAACCCACTGAATTTGAACTGCTATATCTCGCATTTTTTCTCCATGCTATTTTTTTGTTCAAGGGCGTGCGCAACATGGCGGGCATAGGTAGATACCGCGCGCCAATATGCGGCCATTGGTCCTTTGCGGCGAACCCATGATTTCTCTGCCTCTGTGTTGGCCTGCTTGCGAAGGTCGCGCATAATAACTGCGATCCGCATTCGATCTTCCCGCGGGAGCTTCTGCAATTCCTTTCCAGCGGGAAGATCGAGAAGAGGATTAACGTAACCCATTATTCGGACACCTGATGGTCTGGCACTAGCATTGCTGCATCGATTGCTGCGCGAGAGTTCTCAAAAACACCGGGCTGGGTTTCGTCAATATTCGGCCACAAGAGCCAGAAGCCAATTTTGGCATCGCCAGACACTGTTTTCCCGCCATGGAAGACAACGGCTTTTTGATCGATCAGGTAGTCAAGTCGCTGTGTATCCAGTAGGTCGCCGTAAATTGGTCGCGGCGCGGGTTGCTCTGTAGGCGTTACCGTCTTTTTTGTTACCTTGGTTTTACCTACGGATCTGGCTGTCTCTAAATGTCCCGCAAGCACTTTGCCAGCTCCGCTGCCATGCTTTTTTACGACCTCAAGAGCGACATGGGCGGCAACCTCTTTGCGCGCCACCATGCCTTGCACGTCGCTGTTGGATTCCGCCAGCGTCAGCATCTGCGAAACGTAGTTCGCGGATTTGCCAACCTTTGACGCCACTTCTTGATTGGTCCAGCCGAATCCAACCAGTTTTCGATACTGCAAACCTTGTTCCAGAGGAGTGAGTGGCTTCCCCTGCGCACTGGTGAGCATATGCGCAATGCGCTCGGCGTCATTGCCACGAAACTGACGCGCATCGATCCTCAATATTTCTAAGCCCTCGGCGATCAGCTGCAGGATTGCTGTCAGGCGATGGTGGCCGTCAACCAGAATGATTCGGCCGTCTTCGACACGAACAACCAACGCATCCAGTTCAGCACCGGCCTTGATTGATGCCTTGATCGAATCGACATGCTCTTGATCGATTGGGCGACCATTGAATCCAGGTTCAATTTCAATGATGCGTGGATCAACCTGGAAACGGGTAGTTTTTTGGACGCCGTCGATTTTGCGCTCGGCCAATACCTTAAGCGAGACGGCACCTAATATGTTTTCTGTCATATTTGTCCTTGATAGTCAGGTCATTCGGACGCAATGCCGGCGAGCGCTTTGATTTCCTTGGTGGACATGCCGGTAAACTCGTGCAGTTTCACCAGCAGCATGAAGCCGAGTGGCTGGACACCATTACGAATTTTGCTGATGGTGGGCGGGGTGATTTCAAGAGCGCGGCACAGAGCGGCGTCGTTCTTCAGGTTTTGCTGTTGAAGCACGACATCTAGCATGTGAGCGACGGAATTGATTGATTCGTTGGTTTTCATTGTGGTCCTTGTAAGTAGATTTTTTGAATTGGAAAAATCGGTTCGGTTACTGCATCTTCTGTTCGCCGCGGCGGTTCGCTTGATGCGTGCGCCATGCTTCAATCGTTGCCTGCGCGGCGACCATCTTCCAGCGATGAACCTCATCCAGTTCAATCGCGGCGCGCATGGCCTCCAGGTGGGCGATATATTCGGGGCTGGAGTAGGCGTCACGCTCTTGGGCTGTGAGGGTCTTCTCGGAACTGGCGGCCATGCAGTTGGCCTTGATCGTCTTCCGAAATTCTTCCATGTAGATACGATTGGCGCGGGAGATCGCGGCTTCACCCGCCTGAAAACGCAGGAAATCGAGAGCTTTCTGAGCGGCTTCATCGCTGAAGTGGTCTATCCTCGTGTCGGTCATGATGTGTTCCTAATTAAGTTGGATTACTTGCGGCGGGCAGTGATGCCGGCCTGCGGGAATGCGCGAACGCCGTCAATCTTCATGTTCGCTTTCAGCGAGGTCGCCATCTGCTTGATCGGTGTCATGTTCGCTTGCAGGAATGTGATGTATTGGGGATTGGCCGCCACAAACTTGACCAGCGTCAGTAGGTCGGTGACTTCGGCGGTCCAGCGCTCTGAAGTCGACACGCCGGAAATCTTTGGTGCCGCGCTGGCGACGACTGGCGCGGTCATTACGCTGGCAATTGTCTGGTTCAGTGTGACGCGTGCATGGGCTACTTGGGCATCTGCGTGAGCCGCTGCTTGCACCTGGTTGGCGGCGAGTGCTTCTGCGCTGGCCTTGTTTGCTGCCTCGATATCGCCGGCTGCGGTAGCTTCTTCGGCGGCCTTGGTAGCAGCTGCCGCTTTTTCTGCTGCGGCCTGGGCTTCACGAACCTTCTGATCTGCCGCCGCTTGCTGGTCGCGCGCTTCATTCTCCAGGCGCAAACGCTCTTGGCGGGCCTGTTCGTCGGCGATGCGCTGGGCTTCTGCAGCTCTTTTCCTCTCTGCTGTCACGTAGTCAAGCATGAGCTTCTTCAGAAACGCGATACCGACTTCGCAGCGTTCAATCGGACCACGGAACAGATCCATGACTTCCTTCTTCGATGTATCCATCGGACGGGTGATCTTGAAGCGCTGCTCAGTCAAGTCGTCAACTTTGCGCTGCAGGTCCGTAAGCTCTTCGACTGCAATCTCATACATGGCCGGCGAATTGATCGTGATTGAATTCGCGACGGCATTCACGCTATCGGCGACCTTTTCCAATGCTGCCTTCTGAGGCAGAGCGGGTAGGGCGGCGGGACGGATTTCTTCAACTAATTCCATGTTTGTCTTTCCATTTCCGTAATGTTAAAAGTGATATAAATGCTGCAAAATCTGTTGGGTCCGTATAGGGAACCAGCCGGTAAGTCCCATCGGGGCGCAATCCCAAGGCGTAGCGGTCCACGATTGCCGCGCCTTCCAAGTTGTGTGTCGCCTGGTAGGCGGCGAGCTGGGGACCGATCACCGGCCCCAGCGTCATCATTTTCTTGATGTCGAGGACAGCACGCCGGCCACGGACTGAGCCTGTGCGGTCGGACGTGCCGCAATAGCCGTGGAGTGGGTGATACATGCGCTTCTCGATGGTGTCGGGAACAAAGCCGGTATCGCCGCGAAATTTCTTCCAGCCGGCCAAGTAAGGCAGCATTTCCGGTGTCAGGCTGTCCTCGTCAAGATCGTCCAGGTCGTGCAACTCGGTCATGCGGTGGACTGCCTGCCCCAGCAGTCGAGCGCGCTCCAATGCTTCGGGCGGCACCATCGCGTAATTCACGAGAGGGCTGAGGATCTGCGTCACGCTGGGCACAACTTCGCCGTGCCAGCGATATACGTGGCTTGGTTCGTCGAAAGTAAGCATCAGGCCGCCGGATTCTTGATCCAGGTCAGAACGTCATTGAAGTTGGCGTTCGTGATATCAGCCATGGCAAAGCCGAACTGTCTCTGAATATCAGTCGAGCTCAGGGCTGCGGTTTCCAGCTTCATCTTGAGATAGTCGAATTGCGCTTCGGAAAGCGGCGATTCGTCCTTCGGCTCCTGCAGTGGCAGTTCGTCAGTTTTTGGCGGCGCAATGCTTTCGGGTGCTTTGGCCGGTTCTACCGCCTTTGCTGACTTCGATTGCGGCATCTTCGGCGGCGCGGCCGGAAGGTCCGCGTTCGCGAAAGCTTGTTCCGGCGTTGTGTCACCTTCTTTAATAGCCGTCAGAATGCCACGCAAGGTAACGAGCTTTTCAAGGCCAATATCGTCAGTGCCAGAAACGCCCAGGGTTGAGCAGATCTGTTCTTGCGTCACGCCATAGGACTGAAACGCTTTGATCGCGTCCGCGCGCCGATTCGCCAGGGTCTTGAAGTCCCCCATGACAGTGGCGCGCGCCGCGTCGTACATATCAGCCCAGAATGCCTTCGGTACGCCCTTTAAGATGGCATTCCGAAGCGCGATTGAGCAGGCCGCGTTCGCCGTGACGCCGATCATGTCAGCGTTATAGCGCTTCCCGCGGCTGTCTGTAATACGCCGCTGCACCTCGTAGGTGATGGCTACGTTTTTCTCCAGGTCGTGGAATACACCTTGCGTGGTGACAAACTCGCCCTGATCACTAACGACGCGGGCGCCGGCGCGGCTATTGCCCCATGCTGACGCGATCACCTCAGCAAAGCGGGCGCTCGGGCCTTCGATGGTTTTTCCGGCGCGGGGGAGGGAATAGATACATTCGCCGGCCACTTTCTCAGTCAGAGTTACCATCTGCATAGCTTCGTCGCGAAACTTCTTGATAGAGCGAGGAAACTTGTGTGCGGTCGTGACCTGCTGTTCGATTTCCGACTTGTTCAGCAGCGCAATCGTGCCGCTTTCGATCGTCATGATGTCTTGGACTTCCATGTGATTGCCCTCAGTGTGTGAATTTGTGACGCCAGGGCGTCGTGGAGCGAATAGCGCGATTAGTAGCTGCGCTGCAATTCGGTATGGCAAGCGCGGCGAAACGCCAACTTGCTGTTCTCGTCGTCGGGCCAGCCCTGCGCTTCGCATAAATCTTTCAGCGTGGGCGCGGCATAGCTGTCGGCGTCGTTACTGATTGCATAGGCCGACAAAACAAGCAGAAAAAAGCACCCTGCGAGTGACCAAGTGGTCAATGTGGCTCGCGTCATTGCTGCACCATTACAGTTACACCAAGCGCGCCGGCATCGTAGGCCGCGTCCATCAGCGCATTGCGATCACCGATGCCGGAGTAGGTTTTGGTGCCGCCGTCCTGCGTCTTGATCGTGATTTGGAAACTCATGCCGGCTCCTTGTGCGCATCACGCATGTGGTCTGGCAATCCTGTCGGCTTGACCTTGTGTCCGCATACAGTGCATTTGGCTTTTGGTTTCGGTGGCTGATAGGCTGCTGCTTTGCCCTTCTTTTCCTCAGCTTTGCAATTGCGGCAGCTGCATGGAAAGCCAGGCGCATCTTCGTTAAGAAATACGCCGCAACCTTGGCAAAGCGTCCCATCCAACATCATGTCTGCTACGTCGCCCACTGCAATCTCCCCAATTAGTCAATTTGCGCAGAAATTGGGCAGCAAAATCCGGCACAAAATTGCAAAGTGATTGCTGCTCCAATGAAATAAATTATACGCAAATGAATAATTAAATCAATACGAGAATGAATAAATATTTCATTTATGGAATCCGACTGTTGGTATGCGTGGCAAATGGCTCGTCTTTCACTCGTGCTTATTAACCGTGATTATTGTTGCTGGATGTTAATTACAGTGCGAATATGCTTTAGCGACAATACAGTCTGGAATTTGGGGGATTGCCGGTTCGAAAATGGCAGAGCGGGGCCCGCATTCCGTGGGCATACAACAGGGGAGACTTATGAGCTATCGAAACAAGACCTACGTGGCGTTTGCGAGCGAAGACATCAGCAAGTACCGCCTAATGGAGGCATGGAAGGCAAATGAACATATCGATTTCGACTTCTTCGATGCGCACGATCTCTTCGTTTCTCGCGATACCAGTACGCCAGAAACGATAAAACGAAACCTGCGAGAACGATTGAAGAACGCCAAGCAGGTCGTCCTTTTGGGAAGCAAGGATGGAAAGCGCAAGAGCGGCGACGGAGTGTCGTTCTTGGCTCACGAAATCGAGGTGATCATTGAATTCAATTTGCCCGTTGTGGTGGTCAATTTAGATCAAGATCGGACTGTGGACAGAGGTTATATCCCCGACCTATTACTAAACGCCGATTACTACACCGTCTCGGTTTCATACCAGCCGAAGATCATCATGTATGGACTCGACAATTATGCGGTTACATTCGCGGCAAGCGAAAAGAAGGGGCCGCATCTGTATCCCGCAAAGATCTACAGCGATCTCGGGCTTTAAATGGGAATTTTTAAGACGTGGCGCTTCTGGCGCCAATTTCTGACCAGATCATTTGCGTGTCTGGGCGGACTGTCAATGATTCTGCAAACTAGCAATGTGATTAACCCTAAGGTCACGTTTTTCCAAGGCATGCCATTCCTACTCTTGGTAATAGCTATATCACTTATTGCCGGACTTGTATGGTCCTGGCCGAGACTCATAACGCAAGACTATAGCGCGCCCAAGACCAAAATTACGATCGTTAAGGGTGACATGCTTGCTGAGACGACGCATCTTGTGATCGGTACGACAGATACTTTTGACACCGAAACGCCGATTATAATTTCTGCGGAAAGCCTTCAAGGCCAAGCACTAAAAATTCTCTATGGCGGAGATCTGAAAGAACTTGACGCACAACTGACTACCGCTCTTGCCGGCAAACCATCAGTTGGTACTATTGCAAAAGCAGGGAAACAGGCACAGTATGGTGTCGGCACCATTGCAACTGTCAAGCATGCGGCTCGGTTGATTTTCTTTCTGGCGTACTGCGAAATGGACGCTTTCAATAATGCGCACTCAACGCCCGATAAGGTTTGGAAGAGCCTTCTCTTATTGTGGGACGAAGTATCAAAAAAAAGTAACGGAGGTACCGTGTCGATACCAGTCATTGGCGGTGGGCTAGCACGAATATCGAGCGTCCTCCCAGCGCAGGATGCAATTCGTTTTATCCTTCTGTCTTTCATGTTTGCATCGCGCGGTGGGAAGATTTGTGATGAACTTCGAATCGTCGTCAGACCCGAAGACTACATGAAGCTTGATCGACTTGAGTTGCAGTCCTTTTTGTCATCACTACGATCATCATGAGTAACGAATCGAGTATTGAACTTCCGGAAGACATTGGATGTGCATTTTGCGCCTACCTTAGTGGGGCGCGTCCTTATACGATTCTATCTCGTACAGCGGATACGGCGACTTTCGTCACACGGGAACAGAGAGGGCATCCGCACTTACTTGTTTTACCACTAAGACATGTGCCAACCATTCTAGACCTTACGGATGCCGAAGCCGCCGCTATTGCTATCGAAGTTCGAAACGCAGCAGCTCTAATTAATCGGGCGTACGGAAAACCCGGGATTGCAGTGTGGCAGAACAATGGGGTTTCGGCGGGACAGGCAATCAGTCATGTTCATTTTCACGTAGCGGGCACCCTAGAAGGTGGCGGCACTGAATTCGGGTCGGTGGAAGAAATATCGATCGCCAAGACAGATGAAATAGCAAGGAAGCTCTTAGGAGTAGCATTGGGGGGCGGAATCTAAAGCCGCTATTGAGTATCTGCTTGATAGAGGATCGACTGGGGGATTGCCAAAACCAAACATAGTGTTGAGCATAGTTCGATGCAATTTATGTTGCATGTACGTCGCCGGACGATCCTACGTCCAGGCTGGGGACTTCTAGGCGGTAAAATTATTCTCGGGCTTTTAGCAGTGCGGAGCCACGTGGCACGATGGCTGCAACTCGATGGATGCTGCGAATATCGGCTAGCTGAATTGTTATCGGGGGAATCCCGTTGTTAATAGAGCCCAGGGATATTTCGTCCTCACGAACCCAAAGCATTTCCTTTACAAGAGCTTTGTCGTTGTTCAACTTTACGACTACATCGTCACCAGGCTGGGCCTCGCTCGTCGGCTCTACGACCAAAAATTCGCCGCTCTTGATACGTGGTCTCATGCTATCCCCACGAACGCGAAGACCATATGCACCTGGATCACGGCTATATGTATAGATATAGCCATCACCGTCTCCTGGTAGATAGTCATTAATACTGATATACCCATCTGCCCCACCTTGCCCAATTCCCACTATTGCCACGTACTTCCCTTTAGGTAGATTTTGTTCAGGTCCTGCGTTGTATGCATCGCTACCCGCCTGTCTCGACTCGCTTGTTTCGTCGATAAGCCATGAGGCGCTGACATTGCATGCGGCGGCCAGTTTTTTAATCGTTTCTGTTTCTGGGCCTTTTTTCCCTAGGCCCTTCAGTATCCGATTTATGGTCGGCTGCGGAACGCCAGATTTACGCGAAAGCGCGCTTTGCGTTTCGAATCCGGCCGCTCTCATTGCAGCATCAAGTCGTTTGGCGATTGTCATGTTTGGAATATACATCCACGTATAGCTGGGAGCAAATATCTATTCAATCGCGAATTGAAATATTATCCGTTCGCGTATATTATGCGCGTATGGAAAAAAATATCAGCACGACGCTAAGAGAAATCAAAGTTAAAACGAGATGGAGTGAGCCGATTATCGCCACAAAGATAGGCGTCTCCCAACCAACTGTGAATCGAATACTTAAGGGGCAAGCCGATTGCATGGGCAGGACGCGTCTGGCAATTCTGGATTTGTATAAAGTCGTTTGTAATTCTCAAATGTGATTTCCCGCCCTCAACTCCGTTCAAGTGGCGGCGCTTTGCGGGTTTTCCGCTCGCTTCGAAATACCGTAGTTCGATGGGCAACTGTCCCTGCGTCTTTAGCGGTTTCTTCGCGAGGGATCCTAAATCCATTGCAGATTAATTTTTCTACAAATTTTAAATTTCAAGTTGATTTCCCATGATCGAACTGTAACCACAGTTCCACAGAATCAAAACCACCATAAAGAAGGAAAGTAGGGATGAATTTACGTCAATCGTATTTAGGCATGATCAAGGCATTCTCAGGTGGATGGGACGCGATGTGTGGCGCTCTCGGTTACTCACGAGATGCGCTGGAAAACCGTATATACGAAAAAAAGGGGCAATCGCTATGGGTCGAAACCGCATTGCAGATGCAGTCATTGTCGGGAACGACACTGTTCGCAGAGGCGGTTGCAACTGCAAGCGGTGGCGTGTTTGTGACGCTGCCGGCGCCAAGCGAAATCGATAACGAAGCGCTGCTGAGCAAGTTCAACAAGCTGCACACTCATATTGGTCTGTTGTCCCGCCGCTTCAATGAGGCGACGGAGGACGGCGAGATCGACAAGCGCGAGCGTGCTGATTTGGCCGCTATTGGCGACGAGATCCACCGGCACACCCAGGAGCTGCTGGCGCTGACTTTCCGCATCTACTGTCGCGGCGAGGAAGAGAAGGTGGCAGCGTGAGCGAACCAATTGTATCCATCGCCGGCATCATCCAGCACGCGCATGAAGCGGCGGAGCAGGGCAGGCCGGCAAGCGTCTGTCGGTATCCATTCCATTCTGAGGCCGCTGAACGTTGGCATGTTGCGTATCAGGCCCGCCAGAAGGAGCTGCATGAAATGGTCGCCGCATGATTCCTGTGTCTGTAGGTGATCGACGGCATGCGGCAGATCGTTATGTCGAACGCACGGCGAAGATGATTGTTTTCAATCATGCCCAGCGGGTCTGCAAAGGGGCGTGCCGCAAGAGAAGGAGTGTCGGGCAATTCGCGCACGACGATGATCTGTGCAGGACGTGCAGGTTACGTGCATGAAGCGAAGTCCCATGAAACGTTCGGCAAAGCCAATGCGCCGAACGGCAATGTCCCGTGGCCTCACTGGTGTTCTGTCCTCCCCATCCTTTCAACGATCGAAGCAGCCTAAGCGCATCAAGACCCGCCATAAGCCTTTGACCAAGATACGCGCCTCCGCGCGCGATCAGGAATGCACGTTGCGATTTCCGGGTGTTTGCAACTATCGCATCGACACGACTGTTCTTTGCCATTCCAATTTGCTGGAGGACGGGAAGGGCTACGGCATCAAGGCGGCAGATGAGAAGGGCGCCTACGGCTGCTGCCGCTGTCACGACGTTCTTGATGGTCGCGCACGGCGTCCGGAAGGCTTCTCCTATGACTCAATGATTTCCCTATTTAAAGAAGCGGTGGCCTCGACGCGCGCGAAGTTGCTGCGCCTTGGTTTGTTGATGGATGACTAATGAGTATTAATTTAATGTCTCTTGCTTGGAAGACTGATTTGCCGTCTGGTCGAAAAATGGTGCTGCTTGCGTTGTGCGACAACGCGAACGACCAGGGGGAATGCTATCCATCTGTTGGCGCCATTGCCCAGAAGTGCAGCATGGGCGAGCGCACGGTACAGCAGCACATTACGGATATGGAAGCGGCCGGCATAGTGAGGCGTGGCCTGCGTAACGGGCGCAGCACCGTGTACAAAATAGACCCCCGCAGTTTTAGCACCCCCGCAGAATTCGCACCCCCGCAGATTCGGCACCCCGCAGTATCTGCACCCACCCCCGCAGAATCTGCATCCGTACCCCTGCAGATTTCGCACCCCACCCCCGCAGATCTCGCACCCAGAACCATCAAGGAACCATCAATTGAACCATCAAGTAAACGTCAGAGGGCACGCGGTTCCCGCTTGCTCGAAGACTGGGCACTTACGAAGTCGTGGGGAGACTGGGCGCTGGAGATGCATCCGACCTGGACGCCGGAGCATGTCCGCTTGGTGGCCGACAAGTTTCGAGATCACTGGATCTCGCAGCCAGGGCAGCGCGGATGCAAAACCGATTGGCAAGCGACCTGGCGCAATTGGTGCCGCAACGAGAAGCCGCTTGTCGCCAGCAAGGCCGGCGGGCAGGGCGCATGGTGGGCAACGGACGCTTCCACCGTCGCCAAAGGGGTGGAGCTCGGCCTTATGCCAATTGCTGGCGAGTCAATGCCGGCATTCAAGGGGCGGGTGCAGGCTGCCATCGACAACGGCGGGCAAGCGCCACCTCCGCCGCGCAGCAGGATAACCAGGTCTGACCGCGCCGAGGAGGTGCGAGGCAAGAAGCCCGAGGGGTTGAATTTGAAAGCGTTGATTAAATCGAAAGGAATGTTGGATGACTTGCCTTGAGCGTACGGAAGTGAAATTGGGGGCGTCGAGCTCTCTGGCGGCTGTAATCAATTTCGTCGTGGACGGTCAGCCAGTAGCGAAAGGCCGCCCGCGCTTTGCTCGCGTAGGGAAGGGCGTCAAGGCATACACGCCGGCCAAGACGGCGACTTACGAGCAACAGGTGAGCTGGGCGGCGAAGGCGTCGATGTGTGGCGCCAGTCCGCTGGCTGGACCCGTTGAACTGCACGTCCTCCTGTACATGCAAATCCCCGCCAGCTATTCCAAGGTGAAGCGCGCACGGGCAATTTCGGGTGATTTGCGACCAACGAGCAAGCCGGACCTAGACAACGTGGTTAAGGGGATCAAAGACGCTTGCAACAAGATTGTGTGGGGTGATGACTCGCAGGTAGTGCGCATCGTCGCCAGCAAGCATTATGCCGCACGCCCGTTTGCGGCGGTTGACGTCAAGCCGGTGGAAGGGAGTCTGTAATGGCTGGTACTAAACGACCCCGCAAAGCATACAAGCCGAGAGGAGCATTCGTTCCGATGATGCGATGCACCCGCAACGACCTGGCGCTGGAACTTAGGCTGGCGATTGAGCTGTTGATTGCGGAACCAAGCCCAGACGCCTATAACCAGCTATCCAAGATGTTGCTGGCTATGGGAAATACTGGCGCCCGCGGCGAGTCGCTGGCAAGAGCCAACAACACCATGCTGGCAATCTGTGACCGCTTCGATAGGGTTGGCAAGGTTGGCGTGTCTGTAGCCGAGGCCACATCCCTGCGCTGTGCCGCCGGCGGGTTGGATGAAATGCTCAGTCACATTCCGATCAACGTATTTAGCGCTGCCGTTGCCGTAGTGAGTATTCAGTGCCAGGAGCTGGGCGTATGAACGAATTGCAAAATGAAGGTGGAGAGCACTATGGGATACATTAATGACATTGCGGCGTTTTCGGCGTCGGCGGACAGACGTGCTGGCGCTGGTGCCCAGGCCAGCGATAAAGGAGAAGAAATCTGCCGTCGCCTCATTCTGGCCAGGAAGCTCAACCACCTCGATCAGCGTGAAGCGGCGAAGACTTTAGGTTATAGCAATTCGTCGCAGCTTTCCAAGATTGAAGCCGGCCAGGCGAACGTATCGAGAGAGTTCATTGTGCGTGCTGCTATCGCCTATGGGGTGAGTGCTGATTACCTCCTTGGGCTGTCGAATGAACCTGAGCGGGATCCGCGCACAGCAGAGCAGGTGGCGGTGCTGCGGTCGGTGCAGGGGACTGTAGAGCAGAACGTCGCGGCGATGGTCACCGTCTTGCTCAAGAACGCCGGGGAGGTGGCGCCATTGCGTTCGCATCTCGAAAGCTTGACCCAGCGTATTGGCCAGCTGCAGGAGGCGTACGACAAGGTATGCCGCAAGAACGAGGCATTTCAGAACGATGTTCTGGCCGGCTCGATCCTGGAGAGTGCGGTGGACGCCGCCGGCGACGCCGCGTGTAAGGCAAAGCAGTTTGTAGAGCGCCGGTCGATGATTGCCGATTTCCGCGCGAAGGCGGCGACGGACGATGGCAGCTATCCATTATTTGTATGAATCGTGATTTGATCTGACTGGAATGTGCCGCTTGACCGGCAGCACCCGACCCCAAGCCGCCGGTCGAATTTCTCCAAAGCAGACATCCGTTGCACGGAAAACGAGGGTGGATATTAGTACGTAGAGTCGAATTTGTAATGCACTTATACTTTCCAACTGGTTTATTCAACCAGTAAGTTCTCTCCGGTGAGATTCAACCCGAGAAGAAAATCAATTTCCGCAGAATCTTCACATAGAACTTTAATTTTAATGTGTCGATTTCCAATAACTTCAATACCATCGACTGGTATCGTCATATCGATTCCAGCACTAAACGGCAAGCTCACGTTCGCACCGATCTGCACCGCGCCATTGATTACTTGACACTGCATTATAAGAAATAGGCCCGCCTCAGTATTCTCAGTGAAAATATTTTCTATATGTATTTCAGAGTGCATGAAGATTTTCTTTTTTATGGTTGAGTCAGCTTCTTAGAAATATAGACAAAATACCCGATCGTCTCCTTTTGGCCGGCTACAGCCGGTTGATTGGTTATTGGTGAGTTCTAGCCTTTGCGTTAAGCATGGCAACGATAGGATGCTGGTTAAAACCCGGAAATGCCCTTTCAGTTGGCACAAAAAGTATTTTTTTTCCGAAGGGTGTGGCCTGTCGAAAATATAACCAAACCACATCGGGCCTCATTCCGAGACTACCAGATGCTTTTTCGAGATTTGATAGCGGGACCCGAACTTCCTGCCGAAAATTTGATATCACCAAATTCGTGCCGTCGAGTGAGATTTTCTTTGCTCGACCGAAGAACCAGTACTCAAAAAATAAAATGACACCAGAGGCAAATAGAACCAGCGGTGCGTTATATCTATCCTCAATTAGCATCCGAAAATATATAACGCAAGCTACCACCGCCAACAATACTGGCAGTATGAATTTATAGAAATATGTCGACGACGAAGAAAGTAATTGCATAGTTAGGGGAAGGATTTTGGCATACTGAATGGCCGCTTTCAGGAAAATCTCTTAAATGGCTGCTTCTGGCCGATTGCAGGCAATTGGTCAAATGCGCCTACCTGTCGCTAAGTACCAAAGACAGCCTCATACCAATAGTTTTTTGGATCCTTGAACCAAGGATCAGATTGCGAATCACATAACGGCCGGAGACACCTTCTGTCCAAACCATATCTGGTCATTAAACCGACGAGTTCGTAAAAACTTAATTTATCTATTGGTTCTTCCATGATTAACTCCAAGCCAGAGGGAGTACCAGTGACAGCCTTAACCGCTGGAATAGCTTTCAACCAGGCGAAGAAATAATCCTCATCAGGTTCACAATAGTAACGAGACGGCTCCGGAACCAACAACATGTTCTTCCTTTTTTAAATTTGTTTTGACTATGGTGACCAAACAGTTCTATAGGGCTCCGCCATGACTCTCCATCAGTTTGGCAGACACTATCGATCGACCGCGATTGGCCGACGTTAGCTTTCAGCACGAGTAGAGTTTAGACGGAAGACAAAATGCAAGGTGTTGTCGCCTATTGCCGACGTGACTGGTTCAGTAGGCAAGATACCCAAAGTCCAAGTCGGGTCGCCTGAGGGGTATATTTCCGCGACTTGCCGACCGTCGACCTCGGCACTTAGTCGATTGTGGGTGGACGAGTATTGTAAAAAATTTAACGAGCAAATTTTCCGCATTAAAACCTCGATAGTAGTGTTCCCATCTACTTCGTAAACCGCATCAAGTCTGTTGATTTGGTCATCGGCTGCACAGCACGCCTGGCGAATAACATTTATCTTCATAACACTCCTGATGTTAGCCGCATTAGTGTCCCGTCTGGAGTCACAAGAAGAAGCGGCTGCTTTTGGCCGTTTTGAGACGGTCGCGACAGGCCAAATTCGATTACGGACATGCGATGAAGCCCGCGAGAAAATCGTTAAAGCGACCCCTGCTTAGAAGAACTTTAAAGGACTATAAATTGTTTGTTTCTGCTGAAGTATCTTAATTGGTGGAAAGTCAGTTTTTTGTCCATTGATCTCAAGTGGCGGCAGTGCCAAGATTAATTCTCTGAGGTCGGGATAGCCTTCATCGATGGCAAGTGGTACATCGACTTTCAGCCAACGCTCTTTTCCGGAAAGCATTACCTGCTCAGTGATCAATCGCGTACCTCGGATGCGGTTTGTTGGGCCTGTCGCCACGTGTATTGTCTCGGTTCTATCCCACTCTCCAGTTCCTCGCTGGTATTTTTTTATTTCGACTGGGCCGTCCACCAGATTGATATCGGAGATCGAACAAATCCGTTTTGGCGGAGGTCCGCAATAATTTCGAAAACCCAATTGGCCAATGCGCACACTATGTTGATTCTTGCCTTGAAGATCTGATACGAGTGCGATGGCGGAGATCCAGCGCATTGACGCTTCTTTGTCCAAAAAAATCGTCATTACCAGTCTCGGCGACTGAGTAATGCCACCCTCTGCCGCCAACTGTACGAACACACCGTGCGCTGGCTGCATGCTCATATAGCCGTTATATTCGCTATAACTCTTGAAATCTTTACGTGCCGCCTCAGGCATGCTCGGTTGATAAAGAGTCATTTGCTGATAATGACCACAACTAGATAGCAAAACTATCGAGAGACTCGTCAGAACGACTTTTATTATGTTCCAGTTTGTCATTATGTCCTTTCATGTCTAAAGTCGGCTGCGCTTTCATTGGCAGTCGTCCGCTCATGGCCGTTTTGAGCCGACCGCAACAGGTCGATCTCGACCCAAAGCGAGCTGTCGCGCCTATCAATAGCAGACATTCATGCAAGTAGACAACTAGCGACATCTGGTGTGTTTCAGTCGGTCCAATCTTGGTGATTCGGAATCATGACTGATGCTGCCCATACCGCTAAATTTTCATAAATAGTTGTTCCTGGCCAGGGAGGTTGTTCCTGCCCTTTACTCCATGTTAAGTGGACGTCGGCTACTCGACCGGTTCCGTCTAAAATCTCAAACAGAGCGTCGTCGCCATTGCCTCTTGCAATGAGATGAACAGGCAATCCGTACATCGCATGCCCTGGTCCCACCTCGATTTCCAACTGTCTTTGGAGAGAATCATGAAATTCCTGGGGTAATTTCTCCGTTGACCACCATGGTTCCAACCATTCCATCGCGCACCTATGAATTAGTCTTGAAAATCAATGTAATGAAAGGGAACCGCCTCGGTTAGCCATACGCCGTTAACGTAGAGATTGGCGATTGGTCGTTCGAAATAACATTAGGATTTGCAGCGCGCAACTATCACTCAGATCGACCGCCATGCTAGGAGGCCGGTACATTTTTCTGAAGAATATTCACAGCAAAAAATAGCGCCCCGACAGTTGCGAGTAACAAGGCCATAGCAACAGAAGTCATTTTCAATCCGCCGATGATTTTCGGTCGTTTTCGATCTTGATCAATCGCAAAATTCCCAAAAAAAAGTGAGCCAAATGCAAGGTGAAGAGCCATACCCGCAATTGTTGCAACTGGAATGCCTTCCAGAGATAGAAATCTACGAACTAACATAGACACGATGAAAACAATCGCAACAAATATCCAGGCGAGTTTTCGACTTAACGAAATCTTGAGTGTCCAGCGTGCCGCCAAGCGGAGATACCAAACGTAAAGAAATCCAATCATTAAGAGCGGAATCAGGCTGATCAAAAAAGACATTCAGGTTCCTAAGGTAGGGATATTGGCCGATACCAGCATGCTAAGTTGTAATAGTTCCGACTCGATCGGACATGCCCTGTCCAACTTCGTTGGAACCACGCCCATCTATTCAAAAATTACCTGAACCTCAATGAATTGCTTGTTGTCAGCAACTGCCGTGCATAGTCTTCCGACTTCCATTGAAAGACTCGAATTTTTCATTAGTTCAGCATAGGACCGTGTTTTTTCCACGGGTGTGTTTGGCATGATCTTTTGAATCTCTTCTGGCGTAGCATTTGGCTTTACCTCTTGAGGTACGCATTTCAGATTGATTTGCTGATTGTTATATGCCGATGAAATGCCATTCGTAGTTTCATCGTCAATTCCTTTGATCAGCGTTTTTCCATCAATTTTCAAAAAATAGTTATCATGCGAAAAATTTCCTTGGCTGACGCATAGCTCTGCTTTAACTGAAGTCTCGCCGATGATGGTGGATGTTGACTGACAAACGGTTTTGCCAGGCTTAGGTGTAATTGTCAATTGCTTATCGTCACCGGCGAAAGACGCGGATGTGGCAACACCGTACAATGCGCACGCTATCAAGAATGACTTTGAAAATTGTTGAAGCAACTTAATCTCCTATTTTCCCTGTCAGGAGCAACCTTGCTCCTAACTTGCCAAATAATACACCCGCGGCATGTTGATTTGGATGCTTTGGAACAATTTTTGGAGGAGCTGTTGGACGGTTACGGCCCGTGGGCATCTGATGCCTCGCTGATGCCCTTGCTTTGGTTAAGTGGCAAAGGTGGGATTTGGTTGCTGCTGCCTGCGGGCGTCAGCTTGGCAATCTTTGTCTGGCTACTGACACTCCATCCGGCAGCGAGTGGGCGCGTGTATGCAACATATGGGGCTATCTCAGGAGTTGGCGGTGGCGGACTTTAGCTGAGCGCTATTTGAAAGCGATCATCGTAAGGCCATAATTCATCATGCGGTTTTGCGCATTTTACAAAGCAACGATTCGTTAGCAACTCGACGCGTTCTTCCAATGTCAGCTCAGGGTCTGATTCTAGTATCCGCGTCAACTTTTCACCCTTCGCTTGCAGGTCCTGTTTGCCGTCGACGTTGAAATATTGGACGTTCCCAATTACATAGTCTCGGCGAAAAGCCGTTCGCCACTGCGAGTTACTCCCCCATCCGTGCGACAGGTCTTGATGTGGACGTCCCTTTCGGCGATACGTCCAGTAAAGGGTCGAGTTCTCAGCTACGTCCGGACTGAGAATGTTAGCTCCTGAGGTCAATTCCACCCCGCCCCGCAAGATCAGCAGGTTTCCAAGCATCACGCATGGCCATCGGTACGCCTTGATCGCTGGAGCGCGAGATAGCTTGTCGGACAACTCAACTTTCACAACCTCGTGATAGAAAGCTGAATAGGAAGTAGGCGTCACCACAGTTAGACCAAAGGCCTTTGTGAACTCCAAGAATTCATCCGTAGAAATATGTGGACCATCCCAGTCCGCCTCTGCTCCTCCGTCTTGAAATCGCAAAAGCAAGAGATCAAAGACTCGACTCAATGCATAGAGGTCCCATAATTCGTCCTCTTTAACTGAGGGAATCGGCTTGCCCTCGCGTTGATTAATAGAACGCAACCACAGATGCTGATCTGTATTCGCCTGCAGCCAAGGTAACAGCACCTCAGCATATGCACGGTCCCCCTGGTAGTCCAGCAGCGCGTCATGTAGTTGGCGGTAGGTGCATTGATTCAAAGCGTTATTCCTCAGCAATGATGAATGTCTGGTTCTGGCCGAGGCTGTGTAAAAACGTAAATCTGACAAAAATTCGTGGGTAGGGACACCATTGCCGATGCCGAAAAAATGGCATAGCGGCCGTTTTGAAAGGTCGATTTTCCTTTCAACAAAATTTTTCTGCGTTTTTACACAGCCTCGGCCAAGAGCTGTCGTTGGATCCAACTACAATACAGTTTTCATTGGATAGTGTGAATCATGGAACAGATAAATAAAAACATAGCTCTGCTACTCATGCAAAATATCTGGTTGTCTATCCTCATCCTTGCGTCCTGCATTGCCACAAGTGGCTGCGAATCTATAACTCCCAAATACAACATCATCAAGAACTCCACATCTTTTGCCAAAGATGCTTTTGGCTCCATCGAACCGACAAAGTTTGATACTGCCGATTTTCAAGCTTCTGATGGAACAAAGCTGCGATACAGATTTTTGACTCCGTCACATAGTATCCAGGGGAAATCCTATCCCCTTGTGCTGCAACTACACGGCTCCGGCGGTGTTGGTACAGACAATTTGACGCAGCTTGATCGGCTCGCCAAAACATGGGCAGTGTCAGATGTACGTGAGCGTTATCAGGCTTACGTTCTGATCCCTCAGTTCCCTATCAGAAGTGCCAATTATGGGCCGCCATCGTCAGACCAACACGCGGAACCCACTGCGGCTTTGAATGCTGCACTTGAGCTGGTAGAAGACTTCACTGCACATCATGCCGTCGACAAATCTAAGATCTATGCCGTAGGATTTTCAATGGGTGGGTCGGCAGCATGGCTTTCACCGACTCTCAGACCGAATCTATTTGCTGCAGTAGTACCAGTTTCAGGAATCGCACCGGCAGATTCGTCCGCTCCAACCTTCAAAAATCTATCTATATTGATCATTCATGGAAACTCGGACACTGAAAACCCTATAACTGCCGATCGCAGATTTTTCAATGAATTGGTACGCATTGGCGGAAAGAATATCCAATTCAGAGAATACGACGGTATAGATCATCAATTACCCGCGGAAATCTACCCAGGATATTGGTGGCGAGATTGGTTGTTCAAACAGTCTCGACAGTAATGTTTAACAATTCATTTTGAGCAAAAATTACTTCGCAGATTTATTTAAATTAGCCGTTGAAGGTCTGCCGTCAAGGGAATCGATCATCTGTTAAGTGGCGAAATGTGTCTGTGGCGACCGGCTCAAAACGGCCAATATGCGACGTTCATAGCCGTAGACAATCCGATGGTATATTAATAATTTTCGCGGTGACGTTGAGATGATTAATTTCCATCGAAACTTCAATCAAATACCTCTGACCGAATTCCCAAGTTGAATACACTGCGATCCACGATTCTAAATTCCATACTTCAGAGGGAAGCCATATCGATCACTGAAGACGTCATGGCTCCCGCTATACTGGACCAATGCTGGGGGGCTAGCGTGGAAAGGATTACCGAAATAGACCAGAGCCTTAGTCCGTTCTGCCCTTGGGATGATGAATTAAAAATTTTCATCGCGGGGAAATCAGTCGCGCCTGACAGCGACTCTTACAGCATGGCCGCGACAGTAACAAAAAATTTGGGGAGCCAACTATCTATGCTTGCAGAAGCATTCCCAAAATTTGGTTTCGGTGGATCCGACTGGAATATGACGATGATTTGGTTCCCATATCAAATATTTCGTAAATGTTGGTATGTAACGTTTACGTCGGAATATGGCTCGGATGTTGATTTTGCATTTGTAAATAATTCAAAGCAACCCTGTAATTACGATATGCAAGTTGTCGGTCAAAAGAGGGGGGCATTTGTTGACGCACCTGGCTTTGTTAGATATACGATAAATTGCTTTCGACGAGCAAATATCTCTCATCAGGATTTTGTCAGTATTTTGCGTCGGATTGAAAATGAAAAAATATTCGGGACTGAAGTCATAGGTCCGTTGCTTACTGTATTAGAGGCATCAAAAAAGGAGCTCAGAGACCCTGAGTATCGCCATTTGAAAGAACTTCTTCAGTCATTCGATTTGACACTGCCTTGAATGCCCACTCCGGTGCTTGGCTCTACGGTCACGGAGGAACGGCAACCAGGATGCTGGATTTAACCCTCTCGATCAGCAATGCATCCATAGACCCGCGCCACCAGCGCGTCGCTAGCGCCTTGCGGCGTGGATGGCCGACAATAATGAGACCGATGTCCAGTGCATCAGCCAGCGCACCGATGACCTCGACTGGCTCACCCATCTGCAGATGAGGCGTCACATCGAGTCCGGCAGACACCATCAGAGCCCGCCCTCGCTCCAACTCCTGCTCCATCATCTGCAGCTTAGTAGTGAATGCAATCTCAGGCGCGTAGCCGCCCGCCATGCCATACGGCGAAAGCTGAACTACCGCCAGCAAATGGATTTCTGTCGAAGGTGGCGGGTTGATACGCATACATTCATGCAGCGCGGATAGACTTTCTGGTGAGCCGTTATAGGCAACCAAAATTTTCTTGTACATGACATCCTCCCACTTCGACCGGCCCATTACATACGAATGGATCGAGCGATAGGGTTATTGTGCACCCTTTTCAGAGGACGAATCGCATCAAGGCATATTCCTGGTTGGAAGCTGTCATTGGGTGCGTATACGCTTTAGAACTTGCACTGAAAAAACGCCAATGCTGATCAATAAAAGAGAAGGCCCACCGAGCGGTGGGCCTTTTAGATATTGGTGCTGGCTGCAGGATTTGAGCTCGCAATCTCTGACTACAAATTTGATGCTAGATCAGGAAAAGGAAAACCTGCAAAGAGGAGCGAGTCTTTATGCATTCTAATGGTGACTCAACGATTTGTTTGATGTGAAGCACGTGTGCATATTGCCAGAAGGGCTCGCCAAGTTGGCTGGGTCGATCGTGCAGGCGTAGGAAGTGTGAATGACTAAGGTAGCTAAGTCCGGACCTCCGGCACGCAAGGCGACTAAGAAGGCGGTAAAGGTTCCGACGAAAGATACGGCGCCCGAAGTGTCAGTTGATGACAGTGCCGCGCAAGTGCGCCTTCGCCGTGCGCAGGAGATCATCAACGGCTTTGATCTGCCTCCCAGAACAAGGCTGTTCGTTGTCGAGTACACCAAGGACATGAACGGTACGCAGGCGGCCACTCGCGCCGGCTACAGTGCAAAAACTGCCAATGAGCAGTCGGCCCGTCTATTAGCAAATGTTAGTGTTAAGCAAGCTGTCGATGCTGTAATGAACGATCGCATCGAGCAGGGCATTTTTGACGGCGACATGGTGATATCCCGGTGGGTGGAGATCTCGCAGGCCAACCCGAACTGCTTGACGCAGTATCGCCGGGTCAATTGCCGGTACTGCTGGGGAGAGGGGCACCGTTATCAGTTCACGCCGGCTGAGATGGAGGATGCTAAGCAGGCGCTCTTCGATACCAACGCAAAGCGTGTGCTGGATGAGCTGCCTGAACTGGAGTGGGACGATAAGGGCGGCCTGGGTTTCGTCGGCAATCGTGATCCGCACCCAGAGTGCCCGGAATGCTGGGGCGAGGGCGTCGGGCGCCCATTTTTCACTGATACCCGCAAGCTTGGCCGTGAGAGCCTGCCGCTGTACGCCGGCGTGAAGCAAACCAAGGACGGCCTGGAGATCCAGATGCACAACCAGACCGATGCCCTGGATAAGCTGGCTCGCCACTTTGGTCTATATAAAGACAAGCTGGCCGACGCTGTGGAGAAGAGCTACACCAGGGAAGCGCTGGAAGAACGTTTTGCTGGCGCTATGCTGCGTGCCCAGGAACGCCAGCGCCAGGTGGATGAAGAGCGCGGAACGGCCGCGAATGGCTAAGAAACGCCTGCTAGATGATCCGCGTTACCCGGAATTCGTAGAACGATATCAGTTTGACCCGCTACGCTTCGCTGTCGAGGTGTGCGGCGTTTCACCCAGCGCGGACCAGATTGACCTGTATCAGGCAATGGAACCCATGGATGCCAAGGTCAGTGTGGTTTCTGGCACCTCTACCGGCAAGACCAATTCGTTCGGGCGTATCGCGCTCTGGCATCTCCTGTGCTATCCCTATGCGGTCTACGACGGCAAGCTTGAGATCGGCTCGAATACCTACATTGGTGCGCCGAACTTGCAGCAGGTCGCGGACGGCGTGTGGAAGGAAATGCAGGACTCGAAGATTGCAATGGCGAACGGCCCGCACTCCTGGTTATGCGACTACTTCGTCATCACCAAGACCCGCGTGTATGTGACTGGCTTCGAGGAGCAATGGTTCGTTGGCCGCGTTGCGCTCGCCAAAGGGCAATCTGTCGGCATCGCAGGTAAGCACCGCTGGGCGCAGCTGATCATTGTCGATGAGGCCGCCGGCGTGAGCGACGACCATTTCGACGTGATCGATGGTACGCAGACGCAGCCTTGTAACCGGACGCTGATCGCCTCTCAGGGCGTTCGCAGCAGTGGCCGGCACCACGCCTCGCATCACAAGCTGTCGGCGCGTAATGGTGGTTCCTGGCATTCGCTGCGCTTCAACTCGGAGCGTTCGCCCTTTGCGACCACCAAATGGCTCAAGGAACGGGAAAAAGAGAGCGGCGGCCGGGATTCGGTTGAGTACCAGATCCGCGTGTTGGGCTTGTTCCCCGAGCAGTCTGAACGTTTCCTGCTGGGCCGCAGCCAGGTAGAGAAGCTGGTTGGCGCCGAACGCACAATCAGCACCGGCGAACCCTATGGCAACCTGTTCATCATTGACGTGGCTGCAGGCGTGTTTCGCGACAAGACCGTCGGTACTTACGCGCGAGTGATCGGCAACGGCGACCGCATTGATGCCGACCCGCGCCGCGTGGACATCATGGACGTACCTATTTTCTCGAACGCCCTGGACTGGCAGCACATCGCCGGCGAGGTGTTCCACTATACGCAGCGCCTGTCTAACTGCACCATCTTGGTCGACGTCGGCGGCCAAGGTATCCAGTTCGCCAAGATGCTAGAAAACCTCGGTTGTCCCAACGTGGTCAAGATCAATTGGGGCAACCCATGCTTCAAAAAGAAGAATAAGGATCGCTTCTTCAACCTCCGAGCGCAGTGCTCCGTCCTGGCCGCCGAGGCCGTGAAGGACGCCCGTATCACTTTCTCCAATCAGCACGTCCAGGACCTACTCGACCAGGCGTCCAAGATTCCTTATTTTTTCGATGAGAAGGCCAGATATCACATCGAGCCGAAGGACAAAATGAAGGAAGAGGGGATTCCATCTCCTGATCTGTGGGATACCGTCTGCATGGCCTTCCTTGAGAGCGCACATTACATTGGGTCGGTGGACTATGCCCCCGGCGTGTTGTGCGTGGATGCTGTGCGTCGAGCAGCACAAGATGCCTTTGCGCAGACGTAACGCGACCTATCTAAATTATTGCTTAAATGGAATTTTCTTCTAGGTTGTTGTACTTGTCATACTGTTTCGATAAAAAATGAGTGTAAAATGAGTCTATTATGATTAAATAAATCTAGTTTTTAACTCTTTTTTTACTGCAAATAATATTTTTCCCGCTATACTGGAGTTGATGTCGTTGACATCATGAAGTTTTTTGGAGTTATTTACTTACTTAGAACGGGAGAATCATCATGTGTCCATTTACACTGAGCAATACACTGCCTTTAAGAAGGAGTTGTAGCAATGATTACAACGTTGAATGTAAAGTCACTAAACATTTCCAAAGAACCTCCAGAACAGCTTCAGCCTAAAGAATGGATTCCTGAACCTGACGTTACGGAAATCCCGGCACCTCTGAGAGGGGATGTCGATACTGATACCGCGAATTCTGCGATGACTAACTTCGATGCATTTTTGGAGAATTTTGTTGCCGCACGTTAGTTTGGGCTAAATTCCAATTAGCCGTTTTGGGAATTCGAATGAGATTGAATCAATTGTTTAATATTTCTGGGATGAAAAGGGGATTTAAAAGAACCCGAGAATACGGAAATCTAGAAAGGTGAATATCATGTCAGAAGAAACGTTAACTCGCATTCAGTTCGACTTGCCTGACACAAAAATCGCAGATCTTGATCGGATTATGAGTGAAGGCGGAATTAAGACACGCAAAGAATTGTTTAATAATGCGTTGAGCTTGTTGGAATGGGCAATTAAACAGAAGAAAACCGGTCGCATTATTGCCGCCCTCGATGAAAAATCAGAGTCTTATCGAGAGCTCAGCATGCCAATTTTGGATAACATCCGATCTGACTAAGAAATATTCATGGAGGGGCGGCCAATGCCATCGGGAAATGATCAACCTCGGTTCGCAAAAGAAGTTGTAAAGCTTACGCCTGACGAGGTGATTTCTAACCTAGATGAAAGGCGTCCTGCGTATCATAGTGACCCCGTTTTCTATCGGCATGTAGTTTATATGCTAGGTGGAGTATTGGTTTTATCATTGATTAGCTTAAGCGTTCTCGCCTTCTTCAAGATTAGCCCGCCAGAAGGTATTGTTGCCATAGGATCCGGTGCACTTGGCGTACTTGCCGGCGTATTTGTTGGTGGGCAGAGAAAAGACTAAGAAACTATTGGATATGTCTAGTCGGCAATGCTGAAGGGAGGCGCAAAATGAAGAACACAACACGCGTACGGGTTGCAGCTGTTGTTGGCGCTGCGGCACTACGGAAAGATGTGACAGCCGTTTACGATTACTCCATGTCGGGTTTTAAGAACATTTCTGCCAGCATAGCGGTCGGTGCCGTTACGGGGTACGACTATTCAACGTCAAGCCATTTCTCTGGTGGTGGAAATGGGTCTCTTGATTTCTATGACTATCACAACTCCAAATTCGTGCAGTTGAAACTCAAAGAAAAAACATTTGAAGGATACGACTACGACTCTCAAAAGTTTTTTGCAGGAAGTGTTAGTGGAGGCTCCATTTCGCTATATGACTACGAGACAAATCAGTATTATAACTATAGCGTCTAGTCGCCATGGCACAGAAAGGACCAAACTCTCAGTGAGCGCCTTCGACTGGCCGACGTAATGGAGGAAAGAGCTGTGTGTCAGATATCTAATCGTTGGTTGCAGTTTGGATGCACCGCGCCAGGCTGCCGGTAATTCCCCCATTTTTAAGATACTTTTTTGTGGGGGGATTCCGTATGTCGATGTGGTTCGACGGGCTGCGGAGGATGCTTTGCGGACGCCTAGTAGAGTGTGTCAGGTACAAATCATCTGGCCACTTTCGATTTATTTATCGACCACATATACTCCTTCGGAGTTGAAAGACGCAGTTTGTGCAAAACCAGCTGCGTTTGCTAGTTGGTCGAGGACGCTTCGTACCATTGGCGCAAAAGTCAGATCGTTAGCTGGTATGGTATCGAGAATCACTTCGGAAAAATGAAGTTGGTCTCGATCCAAGTTCGGTACTGCCGTTTTCGGGAATCCGTATCGCGTATATACCAATTGGTGGCCTTTTGTCCCTAAGAGCCTCACCACTAGTACAAATGGCGTCGCCAGCCCACTTGCGGCAAGCGATTCTGCATATTTGCGGGACGAGGCAATAATTCCCATCTCGACAGATAACGCTTCAATTATTGACTTGGTGCTGTCTCCCTGATTGATCTGACCGACTACCGCTACGGATTCAATTATTCCTGAGCGAAATACTTGTACATAAGCCCGCTGTTGCGTTGCACTGAGGTCTGGACTTGATAGTGTAAGTAAGCCGTCGAAATTGACTCGCCAATTGTTCGTGGATCCGAACATCGGTGGGAAGTAATTATAATTCTGATGGATGTCGGAAATGGATAGCGCAGTTCCTGATCCGATGTCGAAGGCAGAAAGCGGAATTACATGTAGAGCCAGGCAACACTTGCCAGTCAACGTTACCGGAGCCTCACCGGCCGCGATCTTAGCTATCCGGCTTTCGCGAAATTCTCGCATTTTGTCGGCGAGTTGTGGTGCCAGCACGAAGAGTGCCCTAAGTTCTTCCACATCGGGCTCATATTTGCCTGCCGATGATCGTGCCCAAAAACGGTTTTTCCCCTTGAAGACCACGCGGTGAGGTGGATTATAACTTCGAGGAATCCGAATTACGATTGCGAAATCGTCCGGCGAAAGTGGCACTGACTTAATCTGAAGGTTCGGGATTCTCGGTTCTAGTCCGGATAACGCCATGTTTTGTAGTCGCAGACACTCTTGCTCCGCCGCGATCTTTAGCGGAGAAAATGCAGTAGGGGTGCCGTCAGATGCAGATATGCCTAGTATAAGGTCACCTCCAACAGTATTTGCCAATGACGACACGTCGGCTAAAAATTCGGCACGTGCATCGTCGTTTCCGCCGTAGGTCGTGGCTTTGTATTCGATATTTCTAGACTCCGCTGTTCCGTCGTCAATTAGTCGCTGCAAGCTGAATTTGTCGATGCTGTCGAAGCCGATATTTCGTAGGGTCATTGAGTGCTTTCGTCGTATGCGGTTTCTTCGTCCCGTTGTGCATGTTGGACCATATTGGTCGGGCTCTCAGGAATGTAATGCAGCAGCGTATGGAGTGTGCATCTTACAAATGCATAGTACGGTCTGACTTCGATTCGGCTCCATACTAAGTTTGACATGAATATCTAATTCAACTAGAGCTTCATGCTTGGGTCTCGTTGTGAAATTCTTTTTTGTTGTTCGTCAGCGAAGAAATCTACTTGGGAAAAAGGTAATTCGAACTGGCTGCTGGGTACTCCAGGGTCAACTTCAACAATAAATAGATCGCCTTCTTCTTGTGTGACGGTACGCCAACCCTTGGCGGCTTTTTGAATTGATGAATCCTCGATGGTGGTGACGTGTACATCGTATTGGATGTAAGCGTCGTGCCAGCGACGTCTTGAACCGGGTGTTGACTTGCCCGATGATGGCATCACACCGCTGGGAAGCGGCGTGTTTTTCAGGCAGGAGCGATCTGCGCGGCGCAGTTCCAGGGTAGGAAATCGTCAACGCGGTTGACCGGATGGTCGGCGATATGGGTCAGCACATGACGCAACCAAGCCCCAGGATCGACACCATTGAGCTTGGCCGTACCGATCAAGGAGTAGATGGCGGCAGCGCGTTCGCCGCCGCTGTCGGCACCGGCAAACAGATAGTTGCGGCGGCCGATCGCGACGCCGCGCAAAGCGCGTTCTGCCGCCGAGTTGTCGATCTCGATGGCGCCATC
>NZ_FOLC01000047.1 GCF_900112135.1 Collimonas sp. OK412 | reverse complement strand
CGTTCACTTGTACTTCGCGCATCAACTGCCGTTCACTGCGTACGCCAAACAGATAGCCAATGAATAAGAGTTTGAACAACACTACCGGATCGAGCGCCGGACGCCCGTTATCGGCGCAGTACAGGTGCGCTACCTTCTCACGGATAAAATCGAAATCGACCGCCGCAGCGATCTTACGTAGTAGATGATCACTGGGCACCAGGCTTTCCAGTGTCACCATCTCCAGTTCGTGCTGGTACGGTGCAGGGATTTTTAGCATGCCCCATTATAGAAAAAGCCTTCCAATTTCGGAAGGCTTTGTCAGCAACCTGACCGCTACCAGGTAGCGGTTTTTTCATTTCAGCCCTGTCGATCAGGCCATTGCCACTGCGCTGGTCAGGTCGCTGATACGTGCACGAGCTGCCGCAAAGCCGGCTTCTTTCGCTTCAGGACTGTAGGCCAGGCCGTCGGCGCGAACCACGTCGATATCGGTAATCCCGAGGAAACCGAACACCAATTTCAAATAGTCTTCATGGGCGACGCCAGTAGGGCTGCCTGCATGCTTGCCGCCGGAAGTCGACACGATCACGACGCGCTTGCCTGTGGCCAGGCCTTCCGGGCCCTTTTCGCTGTAGCGGAAAGTGACGCCGGCGATGCTGATCTGGTCGATCCATGCCTTGAGCTGGGTCGGCACGCTGAAGTTGTACATTGGTGCGCCGAGCACGATCACATCGGCTGCCATGAATTCATTGAGGATCGCTTCGCTTAGCTCCACTTCCAGCTTTTGCGACAGATTGCGTTTTTCCGCTGGCGTGCCCTTGGCAGCGAAGGTGGCGCCGCTCAAATGGGCAGTGACGTCTTTGCTAAGGTCGCGGTAAGTCAGTTCAAGGTCGGAATCCGCTGCTTGCAGCGTCGCCACTACTTCGCGGGTCAGTTGGCGCGAGGCCGAAGCGTCGCCGAGGATGCTGGAATCAATATGTAAGAGTTTCATGATATATGCCGTTCGATTAAATTAAGAGTGGGTCAAAATCTATAGCGATCCGTACATCACGATGCCAACAGAGTTTGATTTACCTGGTTACCTGAACCATTGACGCCATCCTACCCCCGCCTCAAAAATAGAACTAGATAGCAAAAACAAGATATATTGTTCTACATACAGAACAATGGATGATTATCATGCAAGACTTGAACGACCTCTATTTCTTCGCCAATGTAGTGCAGGAAGGTGGGTTCACGGCCGCCGGACGCAGCCTGGGCATTCCCAAGTCGCGCCTGTCCAGGCGCATATCGGAACTGGAAAGCCGGCTGGGAGCACGCTTGCTACAGCGCAATACGCGCGGCATCTCTCTCACCGACCTCGGCAATCGCTACTACCAGCACTGTCAGGTAGTGATCGCCGCGGCCGAAGCGGCGGAACTGGCGGTGACCAGTTCGCTGGCGGAACCGAGCGGCACGGTCAGGGTGACTTGCGTGGTGGCGATCGCCCAGTCGGAAGTGGCGATGGCGTTGCCGGCTTTCCTGGAACGTTATCCGAAGGTGAATATCGACCTGCTGTTTACCAACCGCCGCGTCAACCTGCTGGAAGAAGGCGTGGATGTGGCGGTGCGGGTAAGAGCGCCCGAGGACGAAGATCCGAACCTGGCCACCAGGCGCCTGCGCGCCGCCTCCGGTGTGCTGGTAGCGACGCCGGAACTGATATCGCGCTACGCGCCCCTGCGGCATCCGCGCGACCTGGCCAAACTGCCGTTCCTGGGCGCGGTCGAGCGCGACCGCCGCGTCCACCTGTTCCTCGACGGCCCGGACAAGGAACGTTTCGAACTGGTGGCGGAGCCGCGCCTGTCGGTCGAAGATTTCTCCTTGCGCAAGCGGGCGGCGCTGCGCAGCCTGGGCCTGACCATGCTGCCGACCGAATATTGCATCGAGGAGATGAACCAGGGTAGCCTGGTGCATGTGCTGCCGGACTGGAGCGTGCCGGCCGGCCATCTGCAAGTGGTCTATCCGACCCAGAGAGGTTTGCTGCCGGCGGTGCGCGTATTTGTCGACTTCCTGATCGAGAATCTCAGCAAGCTACAGCTCGCTCCCGGCAATTGCCCGCGCTGATTCAGGGGCGCGCCCGGCGGAACGCGCCAGGCGGATCCCGCTGAACTGCCAGCGCGCGGTGGCCGGGAAAAAATTGCGGTAGCTCAGGCGTGCGTGGCCGTCCGGCGTGGCGCAGGAAGAGCCACGCAGCACATACTGGTTCACCATGAACTTGCCGTTGTATTCGCCCACCGCGCCCGGCAAGGCGACGTAGCCGGGATACGGTGCGTAACTGCTGGTGGTCCATTGCCACGCCACGCCGAAATAATCTGCCGACTGGCTCGCCGCCGCGCGCTCCCATTCCGCCTCGGTGGGCAGGCGGGCGCCTGCCCAGCGCGCATAAGCCTCGGCTTCGAAAAAGGAAAGATGGGTGGCCGCTTCATGCAAGGCCAGCGGCTGCAAGCCGTTCAAGGTGAATTCGCGCCAGGCGGAATCGAATTGCGCATGCGCGGTCTGCCAGTACAGCGGCCGCGACAGCTTTTGCTGTTGCACCCATTCCCAGCCGGCGGCCAGCCACAGCAAGGGATTCCGGTAGCCGCCGTCTTCCACGAACGCCAGGTATTCGCCATTGCTGACCAACCGCGACGCCATCGAAAACGGTTCGACAAACTGCCGGTGGCGCGGCGTTTCGTTATCGAAGAAAAACCCTTGCCCGGCATGCCCGATCTCGACAATCCCGGCCTCGAACGACTGCCATGACAAGGCTGCCGCCGGGTTGCCGCCGTTGCTGGCTTCCGCCATCGCATTCGACGCCAGGTAAGGCGGCAGCAAAGGATTCATGGCCAGCAGATGCTTGATATCGGTCAGCAACAATTCCTGGTGCTGCTGCTCGTGCTGCAATCCGAGCTCGACCAGCGCCGACAACTGCTGCGCTTGCTCCGGCGCCAGCGTTTGTCCCAGCAACGCCAGCAGCCGTTGATCGACGTTTTGCCGATAAGCCAGCACTTCGCTCAAGGCGGGCCGGGTCACCAGGCCGCGCTGTGCGCGCGGATGCTGCTCGCCCACGCCTTCGTAATACGAATTGAAGAGTACCCGGAAAGCAGGATGAAACGGCTGGAAACCAGTCTCGAACCGCTCCAGGATAAAGGTTTCAAAAAACCAGGTGGTATGCGCCAGGTGCCATTTCGCAGGGCTGGCGTCGGGCATCGATTGTACGCAGCAATCTTCTGCCGACAGCGGCTGCACCAGCCGGCAAGTCTGGTCGCGTACCGTGGAAAAAGCTTTCGCCAGCTTGTGCATCGCGTTCCTGTCTGGAGGTTTTGGTTCAGGCGGCCTGGGCATGGCAGACCATGAACCAGTTGTCGGGATCGGACCAGGTCTGCACGGCGCTGAAGCCGGCCAGCTGCAGCATGTCGATAAATCCCTGGCGGGTATATTTATGGCTGCTTTCGGTATGGATGCGCTCGCCGCGCGCAAACCGCCGCTCGCCGCCACCCTGCCAGTGGACGGTGAGCTCGCGTTTGGCTTCCAGATGCATTTCTACGCGGTACTGGCCGCTATTATAGAAAGCGCAGTGGCGCCAGTCTGCCGGCCGGAAATCGGCATCCAGCAAACGATTCAAATGATGCAGCAGATTCAGGTTGAACGCCGCGGTGACGCCCAGCGAATCGTCGTAAGCGGCGTCCAGGATCGCTTTGTCCTTGATCAGGTCAACCCCGATCAGCAAACCGCTGTGGCTGCCGGCCATGGCCTTGCGAATCCGTCGCAGGAACATCAATGCCTCCAGCGGTGCAAAATTGCCTATCGACGATCCCGGATAAAAGAACTGGCGATGGTGCATGTCCAGCGCCGCCGGCAGTTCAAGTTCGGCAGAAAAGTCCATGCCCAGGCAAGTCATCCTGATCTGCGGGAACTGCTGCTGCAGCGCATTCACCGCTTCCGCCACGAACTGCACGGAGATATCGACCGCCACATACTGCCGGGGCTGCAGGCTCGGGAACAGCCGGGCAGCCTTGCTGCAATTGCCCGCTCCCAGGTCGATAAAGACCGAACCCGGCCCGACCGCGGCGGCAATCTGCTGCTCATGCTGCGCGAAAATCGCCGCTTCGGTGCGGGTCGGATAATATTCAGGCAGTTCGCAAATCGCGGCGAACAGCCGTGAACCAAGGACATCGTAGAGATATTTGGGAGAGGTGTGCGCGTGCGCCGCCAGCAGGCCGGCCGCCAGCTGCTGTTGGATCTCGTCCGGCGCCACGCTGTTTTGCATCGCTTGCGACAATTGAGCCAAAGGATTCTCCTGAGATGGCAATCATTAAAAAAATTACGCATTCCACTACCGGGATTCAAGTCCGCTCCATTGCATCGAGATCCTGCGCTATCGCGCAACATCCACTACACTAGCAAACTGCTCTTCTGAGCTAAGCATGCTGTACAAAGTATATCGATATTCGATTGACGGTTGAAGTTCCCGTTCAAGAGAATGCATATTGCGGACAAGCTGCGGCCAGTCTCTTAACTGATTGCAAGACAAATGCAGAAAATATTGGCACAAATACATTTTTCCGCCCTATCCGCTGCACCGTGCTTCAACGTTGCCAGGCCAAGCTCGCAGCGGATTGCGCTGCCCCCACCGAAACAGACATGACAACCATAACCTCCAAAGAACCTCAAAAAAGCAGTCTGGGCACGCTCGTCGGGCTGGTTCCTTTCCTGGCCCCGTATAAACGGCAATTCGTCATGGCCAGCCTGGCCTTGCTGGTGGCGGCCGGCGCCACGCTGGCGATTCCCTATGCATTCCGGCAGATGATCGACCTCGGCTTCAGCACCGGCGGCATACAAGGCGCCAATCATATCGACCTGTACTTCCTGGCGCTGTTCGGCGTCGCCTGCGTGCTGGGCGTAGCTACCGCGGCGCGCTTCTACATGGTGTCCTGGCTGGGCGAGCGGGTTACCGCCGACCTGCGCAGCGCGGTCTATTCGCATGTCGTCACGCAGAGCCCGCAGTTCTTTGAAACCACCAAGACCGGCGAAGTGCTGTCGCGCATCACCACCGACACCACCTTGATCCAGGCGCTGGTCGGCACCAGCATTTCGATGGCCTTGCGCAACGCCCTGCTGTTCGCCGGCGGCATGGTCATGCTGTTCATCACCAGCGCCAAGCTGAGTGCGATCATCCTGGTGATGCTGGCGCTGGTGGTGCTGCCGATAGTCTGGTACGGGCGCCGCGTGCGCAAGCTGTCGCGGGCGTCGCAGGACCGGGTTGCCGACGCCTCGGCGATGGCTGGCGAAATCCTCAATGCGATGCCGACCGTGCAAGCGTTTACCCACGAAAATATCGAAGCGCAGCGTTTCGACGTCTCTATCGAAAACGCTTTCGGCACTGCGATGGAGCGCATACGCGCCCGTTCGGTGCTGACCATGATGGCGATCCTGCTGGTGTTCGGCGCCATCGTGTTTGTGCTGTGGCTGGGCGCGCACGCCGTGGTCCAGGGCCGCATGAGCGGCGGCGAACTCGGCCAGTTCATCTTGTACGCAGCCTTGCTGGCCGGCGCCATCGGCGCCCTGGCAGAAGTGCTGGGCGATGCCCAGCGCGCTGCCGGCGCCACCGAACGGCTGCTGGAATTGCTGGCGGCGCAGTCGCCGGTGCAATCCGTGCTGTTGCCGGAAACGCTGCCGCCGCGCACCGCGCAAGGCGCGGCGCTGGCCCTGGAAAACATCGGCTTCCGTTATCCGTCGCGCCCTGAAAGCGCGGCCCTGTCCGGCCTGTCGCTAGACATCAGGCCGGGTGAAACCGTCGCCGTGGTCGGTCCTTCTGGCGCCGGCAAAACCACGCTGTTCCAGCTGCTGCTGCGTTTCTACGATCCGCAGCAAGGCAGCATCAAGCTCGATGGCGTCGACATCAAATATCTCGACCTCCACACTTTGCGCAACGCCATCGGCATCGTGCCGCAAGATACCGTCATCTTCTCTGCCAATGCAATGGAAAACATCCGTTACGGCCGGGTCGGCGCCAGCGATGCTGAAGTCATCGCAGCGGCGAAAATGGCCGCGGCGCACGAATTCATCGAACGCCTGCCGGAAGGTTACCAAGCCTTCCTCGGCGAGCGCGGAGTGCGCCTTTCGGGCGGCCAGCGGCAGCGTATTGCGATCGCCCGCGCGCTGCTGAAAAATCCGCCCCTGCTGCTGCTGGACGAAGCCACCAGCGCGCTCGACGCGGAATCCGAACGTGCGGTGCAAGGCGCGCTGGAAGCGGCGATGGTAGGACGCACTACCGTGGTCATCGCCCATCGCCTGGCCACCGTGCAGCGCGCCGACCGCATCATCGTGCTGGAACACGGGCACATAGTGGAAACCGGCAGCCATGCCGAACTGGTGGCGCAGAACGGCTTGTACGCAAGCCTCGCGGCATTGCAGTTCAACGGCCTGGCGGATGCATAAACCAACTTACAGGAAAAGAACATGACTTTCTTATTTTCTCCGCTCACATTGCGCAGCGTGACCCTGGCGAACCGGATTGCCGTTGCCCCCATGTGCCAGTATTCCGCGGAAGACGGCTTCGCCAACGACTGGCACCTGGTGCACCTCGGCAGCCGCGCGGTCGGCGGCGCCGGCCTGATCATTTTCGAAGCCAGCGCGGTGCTGCCGCAAGGCCGTATCTCGCCGCAGGACCTGGGCATCTGGAAAGACGAGCACATCGCGCCGCTAAGCCGCATCACCCGCTTTATCGCGCAGCAGGGCACGGTAGCCGGCATCCAGCTGGCGCATGCCGGCCGCAAGGCCAGCGTCTGGCGGCCATGGGAAGAACAGCAAGGGCGGGTCGATCCCGGCCAGGGCGGCTGGCGCACAGACGGTCCGTCGGCGATTCCGTTCGATGCCAGCTACACCACGCCCAGCGCGCTTACTGCCGATGGCGTCAAGGATGTCGTCAAGGCGTTTGCCGACGCCGCCCGGCGCGCCGAGCAAGCCGGCTTCAAGGTCGTCGAAATCCATGCGGCGCATGGTTACCTGCTGCATCAGTTCCTGTCGCCGATCAGCAATCACCGGACCGACCAATACGGCGGCTCGTTTGAAAACCGCGCGCGCCTGGTGCTGGAAGTGGTGGCAGCCGTGCGCCAGGTCTGGCCGGAACAGCTGCCGCTGCTGGTGCGCCTGTCGGCCACGGACTGGATCGACGGCGGCTGGAATGTGGATGAAACCGTGGCATTGAGCCGCTTGTTGCGCGAAGCGGGGGTTGACCTGATCGACGTCTCCAGCGGCGGCAATATCGCAGCCGCCGCGATTCCGGTAGGGCCCGGTTACCAGACCCAGTTCGCAGCCAGGGTCAGGAATGAAGCCGGCATCCCTAGCGGCACGGTCGGCATGATTACCGATCCCGGCCAGGCCGAGCACATATTACGCACCGAACAAGCCGACCTGGTGCTGATGGCGCGCGAACTGCTGCGCGATCCTTACTGGCCCTTGCACGCCGCCGACGCGCTGCACGACGTCACCTCATGGGCGCCGCAATACATGCGCGCGACTTCACGCAAATCGCCGCAGCGGCCGAACGTCGACTACAGCGGCAAGTGAGCCAAGCCCGGCTCTGCCGGCGTGGCTGGCGCTACAGAGCCGGCGGCTTGCCGCTGGACTTGCCGAGGTCGGCCGACACTTCGGCAATCAGGCGCCGCAGCCACACCACATCCGGCGCCACATGCGAACGCGCGTGCCACAGCATGTAGAAGCGCATTTTCGGCATGTCGAACGGCAGCGTGAACATGCCGATCGGCCAGTCCTCGATGATATGTTCGGCAAACTGCCGGCCGGTGGTGAAAATCAGGTCCGATTTCGCCAGCACGTGCGGCACCAGCGCGAAATACGGGATCGTCACCTGCACGTTGCGCTTCAAACCCTGCTCGGCCAGGGCGGCGTCGATGCCGCTGCGATGGCCTTCGATATAGGGCGTCGGCGCCAGGTGCGGCATTTCCAGGTAGTACTTGAGGGTCAGGCCCTTCTTCGCCACCGGATGGTCGCGATGCATCATGCATACCACGTCGTCATCGAACAGTTGCGCCAGGTGCAGGTGCTCGGGAGGATCGGGCCAGTTGCCGATCACCAGGTCGAAGCGGCCGTTTTCCAGCGCGTTGGCATAGTCCAGGTTGGCGTCCAGCGCGTGCACCATCAGGCTGGCGCCGGGCGCGCGCCGCCGCAGCTGTTCGATGATGGAAGGGATCAACAGCATGTTCAGGTAATCCGGCGTGGCGATATGAAATACCCGCGCCGTGCTGTCGGCTTCAAACGCCGCTACCGGCGCCGCGATTTTTTCGATGACTTCCAGGCCCTGCTTCGCCAGCGCCAGCAATTCCTGGCCGCGTTCGGTGGGCACCATGCCGGTCTTGCCGCGCACCAGGATGGCGTCGCCGGTCAGTTCGCGCAGGCGTTTTAGCGTATTGCTGATGGTCGGCTGCGACTGTCCCAGCTTGATGGCGGTGCGCGATACGCTTTTTTCCACCAGCAAGGTGTGCAAAACACGCAGCAGGTAGGTATCGAGATGGTGGTTGGTACGCGATGTCATGGGCGGCGCTCGTGTAGTATTTCGCACATAATGGCGCTTAAGAAATGGTGGATTTTCGTGCCAGGCTAGGCGGATGGCCGCCCCGCGCAAACCGGAGCGATAGCGAGCCATCGCGAGGATTTGCAACGACGTATGGCACGGAAAGACGCCGTTTATCAAGTGTCATCATGTGCGAAACACTACAGTAAAATTAGTATGGGAATGCGAATGTTCAGACAAGAAAATTGCACAATAAACCTCACTAGCATAACGGATATGCATAGGCATGGGTAGCCATCGCCAAAGCATGACTGGCATGACTTCAGGTATCGAATCGGACGCACTTTTCCATTCAGCAACAACCTCAAAATCACCTGTCATTAGACGACCGGTCTAATTTAGGTTTAGAATAGTCGCACCATGAGAGCAAAATACGACACCACCAAGCGCCATATCCTGGACGCCGGACAAAAGATCATTGCCGTCAAAGGCTTTTCCGGCGTCGGCCTCAGCGAGATCCTGAGCGCGGCAGCGATACCCAAGGGCTCGTTCTACCACTACTTCGGATCGAAGGAACAGTATGGCCGGGCGCTGATGGAACAGTATGTTGACAACTACCTGCAGGCGATGGATGAAGTCTTGCAGGTCGGCGTGCAGCCGGCGCAAGAACCCGCCCGCGAACGGCTGCTGCGCTACTGGGGCCACTGGCTCGACACCCAGTCCGGCGCGGAAGCCATGGACAAATGCCTGGTGGTGAAACTCAGCGCCGAAGTCGCCGACCTGTCGGAGGACATGCGCCTGGCCCTGTGCGAAGGCACACGCCTGGTCATGGCGCGCCTGGCAGACTGCATCGCCGAAGGCATAGCGGATGGCTCCTTGCGGATCGCGCTGGAACCGCAGAAAACCGCACAGATGCTGTACCAGCTTTGGCTGGGAGCCAGCCTGCTGGCCAAGCTCCAGCGCGACCGCAGCGCGCTGGAAAACGCCATGGACGTTACCCTCAACATCCTGGCGCCGCCGCCCCCACACTGAAGCACGACACCAGTTCGTGCATTTTTTTACCACTCCGCCGATGCGCGGATCACTTCCCAAGGAAATCCCATGCTGAATTTTGAATTCTACAATCCCACCAAGATCGTCTTCGGCCGCGACACCATCGCCAAACTGGCCGGCCTGGTTCCCCGCGACGCCCGCGTAATGATCCTGTACGGCGGCGCCAGCGCTCAGAAAACCGGCACCCTGGACGAAGTCAAGGCAGCGCTGGGCAAACGCGAAATCCACGAGTTCGCCGGCATCGAACCCAATCCAAGCTACGAAACGCTGATGCAAGCGGTTGAACAAGTGCGAGCGCAAAAGATCGATTTCCTGCTGGCGGTAGGCGGCGGCTCGGTCATCGACGGCACCAAGTTTGTCGCCGCGGCGGCGAATTTTGAAGGCGAAGCCTGGGACATCGCGGTCAAGCGCGGCGCCAATATCCGCAGCGCCCTGCCCTTCGGCAGCGTGCTGACCTTGCCGGCCACCGGCTCGGAAATGAACAACGGCGGCGTCGTCACCCGCAAATCGATACAGGCCAAGCTGGCCTTCCACAGCCCGCTGGTGTTCCCGCAATTCTCCATCCTCGATCCGGCCAAGACCTTCACCTTGCCGCCGCGGCAGATTGCGAACGGCGTCGTCGACGCTTTTGTGCATACCGTCGAGCAGTACCTGACGTATCCGGTGCAAGGCCAGGTGCAAGACCGCTTCGCCGAAGGCTTGCTGCTGAGCCTGATCGAGACCGGGCCGAAAGTGCTGGCCGAACCTGACGACTACGACGCCCGCGCCAACCTGATGTGGGTTGCCACGCTCGCGCTCAACGGCCTGATCGGCGCCGGCGTGCCGCAAGACTGGGCCACGCACATGCTGGGCCACGAACTGACCGCGCAATACGATATCGACCATGCGCGCACGCTGGCAATCGTGCTGCCTTCATTGCTGTCGGTCCGGCGCAACAGCAAGCGCGCCAAGCTGCTGCAATACGCCGAACGCGTCTGGCAAATCACCGAAGGCAGCGAAGATGCACGCATCGACCTGGCCATCCAGCGCACCCGCGACTTCTTTGAAAGCCTGGGCATCAAGACTCGCCTGGCGGACTATGAACTGGGCCAGGATGCGGTCGAGACCGTGCTTGGCCAACTGGACAAGCATGGCATGACAGCGCTGGGCGAACACCAGGACCATACCCTGGCCGTCAGCCGCACCATCCTCGAAGCCGCCTTGTGAAATTGATGTTTAGCTGATTTCGACCATGCCGGCAGGCCAGCGCCGGCATTCATTCCACTGAAGGAGTAGCCAACATGTCACAAAGCAAAACCATCAATCGCCGATTCCTGCTAGCCTCGCGTCCGCACGGCGCGCCGACGCCGGACAATTTCAAGCTGGAGCAAAGCCCGGTGCCGGTGCCGGCCGCCGGCCAGGTGCTGCTGCGCACGGTTTACCTGTCGCTTGATCCTTATATGCGCGGGCGCATGAGCGACGCACCTTCCTATGCGGCGCATGTCGAAATCGGTGAAGTGATGGTCGGCGGCACCGTTGCGCGGGTAGAAGCTTCCGAGCACGCTGACTACAAACCCGGTGACCTGGTCCTCAGCTACAGCGGCTGGCAGGATTACGCGCTATCGGACGGCAAGGGCTTGACCAAACTTGACGCCAAACTCGGCAAACCGTCCTACGCCTTAGGCGTGCTTGGCATGCCAGGCTTCACGGCCTATATGGGCTTGCTCGACATCGGCCAGCCGCAAGCCGGCGAAACCGTGGTGGTGGCAGCGGCCACCGGCGCGGTCGGTTCGGTGGTCGGACAGATTGCCAAGCTCAAAGGCTGCCGCGTGGTCGGCATCGCCGGCGGCGCCGACAAGTGTAAATACGCAGTGGAAGAATTGGGCTTCGACGCCTGCATAGACCATCGCGCCGCCGACTTCCCGCAACAGCTCGCGGCCGCCTGCGACAAAGGTATCGACGTGTATTTTGAAAACGTCGGCGGCGCTGTCTTCAACGCCGTCCTGCCGCTGCTGAACCTGCACGCCCGGGTCCCGGTATGCGGCCTGATCGCCAACTATAACGCCGCCGGCAAGCCGGAAGGACCGGATCACCTGCCCGGACTGATGGGCAAGTTGCTGGTACGCCGCATCAAGATGCAAGGCTTCATCATCTTCGACTACTACCATCGCTACCAGGAATTCTTCAAGGACATGAGCGGCTGGCTCGCCGCCGGCAAAATCAAATTCCGGGAAGATATCGTCGACGGCCTGGAGAATGCGCCGCAAGCCTTTATCGGCCTGTTGGAAGGCAAGAATTTCGGCAAGCTGGTGATACGGGCCGGCGACGAATGAAGCATTACGCAGCACACACTCAAAAGGAATTCAAATGAAAATATTAATGGTGCTTACCTCCCACGACCAGTTGGGCGACACCGGCAAGAAAACCGGTTTCTGGCTGGAGGAATTTGCAGCGCCTTACTACGCGTTCCTGGATGCCGGCGCCAAACTCACCCTGGCTTCGCCGAAAGGCGGCCAGCCGCCCCTGGATCCGAAAAGCGACGAGCCTGACGCGCAGACCGAAGCCACCGAACGCTTCAGGAAAGACACCGCTGCGCAGGCAGCGCTAGCCTCCACCATCAAGTTATCGGCGGCGCAGGCCAGCGATTATGACGCAGTGTTCTATCCGGGCGGCCATGGTCCCCTGTGGGACCTGGCGGAAGACAAGGATTCGATCGCGCTGATCGAAACCATGTACGCGGCGGGCAAGCCAGTGTCCGCGGTTTGCCATGCACCCGGCGTATTGCGCCATGTGCGTGGCGCAGATGGCGCGCCGCTGGTAAAGGGCAAGAAGGTAACCGGTTTTTCAGACAGCGAAGAAGCGGCGGTGCAGCTGACCGACATCGTGCCGTTCCTGGTCGAAGCCGAATTGAAGCGCCTCGGCGGGAATTACAGCAAGCTGGCCGATTGGCAGAGCTATGCTGTTGCCGATGGCAATCTGGTGACCGGACAAAATCCGGCCTCTTCGGTTGCCGTGGCACAGCAGGTGCTGAAATTGCTGGGTTGACGTAATACGGAAAGATACCGGCGGCGAGATGCAAAACTCTGCATCCCGTCGCCGATTAAATAGGGTCAGAGTCGAATTATTCGTTAAATAGGGTCAGAGTCTGACCCTTCCCCTCAAATCTCATAAGTTTTCACTCTATCCATTAGTTCGTTTTCGGCTTGGTTGTATAGACAGTATCGAAACTGTAATGCGTTCCGATCCGCCAGCCAGTGACGGGCGAGTGACAGGATTGATAGAGTGGAGGCGGATTTTTTGGCACTGCCATAAGCGAGCCGGTAGCCTTGGCCCAAGGCGGTTAGCCCAATGAGCCAAAGCGCGTAGGTTGCAAGCGCAGCGATGAGCAATAAGATGGCAAGGCGGTGGCGCTTGCGCGTCTGGCTGTCGCGCATTCCCATCCCCCACTGGGGATTCTTCAAGTCGCGAAAGGTCTGTTCGATTTGCAT
>NZ_FOLC01000048.1 GCF_900112135.1 Collimonas sp. OK412 | reverse complement strand
CGTCGGCTGCTCGTTCAAGGCTGAGATGAAGGGCAACGAAGTGGTGCGCATGGTGCCGCACAAGGATGGCCAGGCCAACCATGGCCATTCCTGCGTCAAGGGACGTTTTGCCTGGGGTTACGCGACCCACAAGGACCGCATCACCAAGCCGATGATACGCAGCAAGATCACCGATCCGTGGCGCGAAGTGTCGTGGGATGAAGCGTTGACGTACGCCGCCGGCGAATTCCGCCGGATCCAGGCCAAGCATGGCAAGGATTCGATAGGCGGCATCACTTCCTCCCGTTGCACCAATGAAGAAACCTACCTGGTGCAGAAGCTGGTGCGCGCTGCGTTCGGCAACAACAACGTCGATACCTGCGCCCGCGTCTGCCATTCGCCGACCGGCTACGGCTTGAAGCAGACGCTGGGCGAATCGGCCGGCACCCAGACCTTCGATTCGGTCATGCAGTCGGATGTGATCATGATCATCGGCGCTAATCCGGCTTCCGGCCATCCGGTGTTTGCCTCTCAGATGAAACGCCGCCTGCGCCAGGGCGCCAAGTTGATCGTGGTCGATCCGCGCACCACTGAAATGGTGAAGTCGCCCCACGTTGAAGCCGATTACCACCTCAAGCTGCGTCCCGGCACCAATGTCGCGGTAGTCACAGCCTTGGCTCATGTGATCCTTTCGGAAGGCCTGGAGCAAGCCGATTTCATCGCCGAGCGCTGCGACCGGCAATCGTATGCCGACTGGAAGGCCTTCGTGCTGCGCCCGGACAATTCGCCGGAAGCGATGGAAACCGTCACCGGCATACCGGCGGCAGAGATGCGCGGCGCCGCGCGGCTGTTCGCCACTGCAGGCAACGGCGCGATCTACTACGGCCTGGGCGTCACCGAGCATGCACAGGGTTCGACCACCGTGATCGGCATCGCCAACCTGGCCATGGTCACCGGCAACGTCGGCCGCGAAGGCGTCGGCGTCAATCCGCTGCGCGGCCAGAACAATGTGCAGGGCGCTTGCGACATGGGTTCCTTCCCGCATGAGTTGCCAGGCTACCGCCATATCTCGGACAGCACCGCCCGCAGCGAATTCGAACAAGCCTGGGGTGTCACCCTGAGCCCGGAACCGGGGTTACGTATCCCAAACATGTTCGACGCCGCCATGGACGGCAGTTTCATGGGACTGTATTGCGAAGGCGAGGACATCGTGCAGTCTGATCCGAATACCCAGCATGTAACGGCGGCGCTGTCGAACATGGAATGCATCGTGGTGCAAGACATTTTCCTCAACGAGACAGCCAAATATGCGCATGTCTTCCTGCCGGGATCGTCGTTCCTGGAAAAGGACGGTACGTTCACCAATGCCGAACGGCGCATTTCGCGCGTGCGCAAGGTGATGCCTGCAAAGGCTGGCTTGTCGGACTGGGAAGTCACGATCGCCCTGGCCAAGGCGCTGGGCTATGAAATGCCGTACAAGCACCCGTCCGAAATCATGGATGAAATCGCGGCGCTGACGCCGACCTTCCATGGCGTCAGCTACGCCAAGCTGGAAAAGCTTGGCAGCATCCAATGGCCATGCAATGACGCGGCGCCGGATGGCACGCCGATCATGCACATTGACGAGTTCGTACGCGGCAAGGGCAAGTTCATCAATACCCAATACATCGCCACCGATGAAAAAGTCACGCAAAAATATCCGCTGATCCTGACCACCGGACGCATCCTGTCGCAATACAACGTCGGCGCCCAGACCCGGCGTACCGAGAATGTGCAGTGGCACGGCGAAGACCGGCTGGAAATCCATCCGCACGACGCCGAGGACCGCGGCATACGCGAAGACGACTGGGTCGGCATTGAGTCGCGTGCAGGGCAGACGGTATTGCGGGCGACGGTGACGGAGCGGGTGCAGCCTGGCGTGGTGTACACCACCTTCCACTTTCCGGAATCGGGCGCGAATGTGATCACTACCGATAATTCCGACTGGGCTACCAATTGTCCGGAGTACAAGGTCACGGCAGTCCAGGTGATGCCGGTGGCGCAGCCGTCCGAATGGCAGCAGCAATACAGCCGCTTCAACCGCGAGCAGCTTGGGCTGCTGGCGGGCGAGGCTGGCCAGCTGGCGGATGCGGTAAGCAAATGAAGCGATCCAGCAAGGGGAAAAAATGAATCCGGACAATCTTATAAAAATGGCGAACCAGATCGGCAGTTTCTTTGAAACCATGCCCGACAGGGAGCAGGCGCAAAGCGACATCGCCAGCCACATCAAGCGCTTCTGGGAGCCGCGCATGCGGCGTTCCCTGTTGCAATACGTGGACCAGCACGACGGCGCGGATCTGATGGATATTGTGCTGGAGACGCTGCGCAGCCATCGCGCAGCGGTGCTATGAGAGGCGCCTGCGATTTTTTGTGATTTTCCTTATATTAACTAGGAGTAAAGTTGAGTTTCTGATAAATAAAAATAACCCAGCATGCTTGGGTTTTTGCTATAATGCCCACTGTACTGGCAATTTCCGGACTGCGTGTAACGATTTATCCAAACGATCATCGTCCAGCCCACGTTCATGTTATCGGGCGCGGATGCGAGGCAGTGTTTAACCTGCATTGCCCGGATGGACCAGCCGAATTGCGAGAGAATTATGAATTTTCCCGGAGAGAGCTGAACAAGATTGCGAGCGGACTCAACGTTTGTGCAGCTGCTCTTTGCGACAAGTGGAGTCAGATACATGGACATTACCGATAAGGCTTTTGAAGCGGCCAACCAGCGTGCCGCCGCTGCCAGGAAAACATTCCCCGCAGCGGTGGAGGTGCATTATGATCGCCGCGCAGCGCGCATCGTCATTGTGCTTGCCTCCGGCCTGGAGCTGGCATTTTCTCCCAAGCACGTGCAAGGCCTGGAGCATGCGCACCAGGCCGAGCTTGCCGACGCCGAAATTACGCCTTCCGGCCTGGGGATTCATTTTCCGCACCTGGATGCGGACTTGTACCTGCCTGCATTGCTTGAAGGTTTTCTCGGATCAAAACGCTGGATGGCGTCCGAGATCGGCAAAATGGGCGGCAAGATATCCACCGAGGCGAAAGCCAAGGCCGCACGCGAAAACGGCAAGCTGGGCGGACGGCCCAGGAAAACAAAAGAGTTGAAGGCGGCCTAGGAGCCTGTCCCTAGGGCTTCAATTTGAAACGGGTAAACGTTTCAATCAGCTGAGCGCCGTCGCTCATCAGAAAATTCTCGAAAGCTATCGCCACCGGCGGCAGCTGCTTGTGCTGGCGGTGCACCACGTACCAGTTCAGCATCGCCGGAAAACCCTGGACGTCGAGCACCACCAGGTTGCCGACCTGCAGTTCCAGGCTGATGGTGTGGACCGACAGGAAACTGACGCCCATGCCGGCGATCACCGCCTGCTTGATGGTTTCGAAACTCTTGATCTCCATGGCCACATTGAGCTGCGCCAGGTGGTCGCCAAAACTCTCCTGCATGGAATTCCAGGTATCCGAGCCTCTTTCGCGCACGATGAACGGCTCGCGCATCAGGCGCGCCATCGGAATCCGTTTCTTGCCCGCCAGCGGATGCTGGGGCGAGGCCACGATGACGTAAGGGTGGGGCGCGAAGGCGCGCCGTACCATGCCGGGGTCTTCCGGCGGCCTGACCATGATTGCCAGGTCGGTCTGGTTATCCTGCAGGTTGCGCAGCAGCTCCTCGCGGTTATGCACGGTCAGCTTGAGGCTGACGTTTTCATGGCGGCGCTGGAACTCTGCCAGCAGGCGCGGGAAAAAATAATCGCCGGCGCTGATCACGGCGACATTCAGCCTGCCGCCGGACACGCCTTTCAGCTGCGCCATGGCGTCTTCGGCTTCACGAAACTGCTGGATGATCAAACGCCCGTGCCGCAGCATTTCCACGCCCGCGGCGGTCAGGTAGATCTTCTTTCCCAATTGCTCGAACAAGGGCAAGCCTGCATGCTCCTCAAGCTGCTTGACCTGCAGCGACACGGCTGGCTGCGTCAGGTGCAGTTCTTCAGCCGCCCGCGAGTAGCTGAGATGGCGCGCCACGGTCTCGAAGGTTTTCAGCTGCCGCAGCGTAGCGTTCTTCATTCCGGCCTCCTTTTATATTATAAGTATGTGCTAATGATTATGCACAAAAACTTTAACTATGACTAATGATTTATTTTCCCTACCATGGCTTCAAGTCTGGAGATAAATGCAGATGAACCCGTCAGGCAGTTCCAATCACTGAAACGTGTATTTAGGAGGAAATGAATCATGGCCAGCATCACCATCGAGCGTACCTTTTTTGACCCTGCCGAAGAAACATCGCTGTATGCCTACAACGCCGCTTTCCACGAGCTGGGCTTGAGCTGGCACTGGGATTACGACATCTACCGTTCGCTGCTGGCAGGCGCCGGCGAAAAGAACGTGATCTGCACCTACATCGAAACCCATCAGCGTCATTTGCTGAATGCCTACGACGCCGATTTCCTGATCAAGGCGATCGAATGCGCCAGGGCGCAATGCCTGGAAAACATCAAGGCCTCCGGCAGCCAGCCGGGCTTCAGCGTCAACTGGGCGGAAGTGCAGCGGGCCGAAGTCGGCGTCTGAAGCAGCACGGTTTTCGATACAGGCGCGGGGCCGCAAAAGCAGCCGCAAGCGCCAAGTTGCATGTGAATTAATGAATTCGACTTGCTCCAGGCCTGCCCGGTATTTTTTTTAGGAACAGAAAACTACTAATCTTGACCGCAGTCAAGGATCGCCGGCACAAGTCCTCGCACAATCAGTGCGACCATGCATTTTCCGCGATTGCTGCAAAAGACGGCGACGCGGACGGATAAGGAATGCATGGTGGACATAGAACTCATGGTCGCCCATGCGCAATGCTAGGCACAATGCAGTGTTCATGGCGACGTAGAAAACCAACCATAATTTGGAGACGGAGACATGAATCAAGACAGTGCCCTGGGGGGCAAGGTATCGAATTCCCATCGATGGTGGCAGCTTGTGATGGGAATCATCTGCATGGCCATGATTGCCAACCTGCAGTACGGTTGGACCTTGTTTGTCAATCCTATTTCTGAAAAGTACGGCTGGAGCAAGGCCGCGATCCAGATAGCCTTTACCGTGTTCGTGCTGACCGAGACCTGGCTGGTGCCTATCGAAGGCTACCTGGTCGACAAGCTGGGCCCGCGTCCGGTGGTGCTGGTGGGCGGCATCCTGTGCGGCCTTGGCTGGGTATTGAATTCCTACGCATCTTCTTTGCCGATGCTGTACATCGCGGCCGCCATCAGCGGCGTCGGCGCCGGCGCCGTGTACGGCACCTGCGTCGGCAATGCGCTGAAATGGTTTCCGGACCGGCGAGGGCTGGCGGCGGGGCTTACCGCGGCCGGCTTCGGCGCCGGCTCGGCGATCACCATCATCCCGATTTCGGCCATGATCAAGAGCAGCGGTTATGAAGCCGCATTCTTCTACTTCGGCATCGGCCAAGGCGTGATCGTGTTCCTGATCGCGCTGGGGCTGAAGGCGGCGCCGAGCTACCTGAAGAAGGGCAGCGCAGCCTTGAAGATCAAGGTGCAGCAGGGCCGACGCGACTACCGGCCAAGCGAAGTGCTGCGGCAGCCGGTGTTCTGGATCATGTACCTGATGTTCGTCACGGTCGCCGCCGGCGGCCTGATGGCGACGGCGCAGCTGGGGCCGATCGCCAAGGATTTCAAGGTCATGGACGTGCCGGTCAACATCATGGGCCTGGTCTTGCCTGCGCTGACTTTTGCACTGGCTATCGACCGCGTCCTGAACGGACTGACGCGGCCGTTCTTCGGCTGGGTGTCGGACCAGATCGGACGCGAACAGACCATGTTCATCTGCTTCGCGCTGGAATCGTTCGGCATCCTGATGCTGTATAAATTCGGCGCCGATCCGCTGCTGTTCGTGATCCTTACCGGCCTGGTGTTCTTCGCCTGGGGCGAAATCTATAGCCTGTTCCCGTCTACCTGTGCCGACACGTTCGGCAGCAAGTATGCGGCGGCCAACGCAGGTCTCTTGTATACCGCCAAAGGCACCGCGGCTCTGCTGGTGCCATTTTCCAGCATGCTGACCGCGGCCACCGGCAGCTGGGAAGCGGTGTTTGTCGTCAGCAGCGTGATGAATGCGGTAGCTGCCTTGCTGGCGTGGTTTGTATTGAAGCCGATGCGAAAGGCGATCATGGATGAATCGATTCCGGAACACGAAGTGAAAGAAGCAGAACTGAAAGCGCTAGGCCGCGTTCCTGACCGCCTGGTCTGACCATCATCGGATCTTGTCCAAAGGTTCTTGAGGGCGATCCCCTCAAGAACCTGGACGGATAAGGCAGTCCGCATCAGCGCTCCGGTTCTCGCGTCATTCTCTCGCGCCATTTTATCCATATAGCAGCAGCTTGCCCGCATCCGCAACCGGATGCGACAGGGCAGGTGTGCGCCAAATATTTACATGGCTTGCCTACTGTCCTGGGGCGATGCCGTCACATTCTTAACAGGTCGGGGAAGATTGAAAATGATACAGCGCTGGCTACGGTTTACATACCAAAACACGATCCGCTTCGGCACCCTGGAAGGCAAGCGGGTCCAGATATGGGAGGGCGCCATGTTCGCCGCGCCGAAGCCGTCCGGCTTGTTTGTCGACCTGGCCGAGGTGAAGGTGCTGATGCCGACCCAGCCCAGCAAGATCCTGGCGCTGTGGAACAACTTCGGCGCGCTCGGCGCCAAGCTGAACCTGGCGCGGCCGGCCGAACCGCTGTACCTGATCAAGTCGCCGAATTCTTACCTGGATCCGCAGGAAACCATCCGCCAGCCGGCCGCCGGCGGCAAGGTGGTGTTCGAGGGCGAGCTGGGCATCGTGATCGGCAAGACCGCCAGCCGGATCGCCGAAGCCGAGGCCGGCAAATACATCTTTGGCTATACCTGCGCCAACGACGTCACAGTCGCCGACATCCTGAACCGCGACCCGTCGTTTGCACAGTGGGTGCGCGCCAAGGGCTGCGACACCTTCTGCCCGTTCGGGCCGGTGGTGGCCAGCGGGCTGGATCCGGCAACGCTGACAGTCAGGACCATCTTGAACGGCGAAGTGCGGCAGGATTACCCGGTCAGCGACATGCTGTTTTCAGCGGCGCAGCTGGTAAGCCTGATTTCCCAGGACATGACGCTTTATCCCGGCGACATCATCTTGTGCGGCACCTCGGTCGGGGTCGGCTCGATGAAACCGGGCAGCACAGTGGAAATCGAGATCGAAGGCATTGGCAAGCTCAGCAACCGTTTTGAGTAGGCACAAGCTGCAGCAGGGCCTCCAGGTTTTTTATTACTAGTACGGAGCAATCATGAAAATCGCAATTGTAGGAGCCGGCGCCATTGGCGGCTATGTCGGCGCCAAGCTGTCGCTGGCCGGCGAAGACGTCACGTTTATCGTGCGCGGCGCCAACCTCGACGCCATCAGCCGCAACGGCATGAAGCTGATCCTGGAGGATGGCTCGGAACACATCGCCCGGGCCAAGGCCACCGACAACTACCGGCTGGCCGGGCGCCAGGACCTGGTGATCCTGGCGCTCAAGGCGCACCAGCTGGAAAGCATCGCCGACCAGCTGCATCACTTGCTGGGGCCGGAGACGGCGATCGTCACCATGCAGAACGGCATTCCTTATTGGTACTTCCACAAGAATGGCGGCGCGCTGGAAGGCAGCATTCTGAAAACGGTCGACCCGACCGGCGAGATCAGCGAAAAAATCCCGGCATCGCGGGTCATCGGCTGTGTGGTGTATCCGGCCTCCGAGCTGATAGCGCCGGGCGTGGTGCGCCATTTTGAAGGCGAACGTTTTCCCTTGGGAGAGCTGGACGGTTCCCACAGCGAACGCGTGACGCGCATTTCAGAATGCTTCGTGAAGGCCGGCTTCAAGGCGCCGGTGCTGGACGACATCCGTTCTGAAATCTGGCTCAAGCTGTGGGGCAACCTGAGTTTCAATCCGATCAGCGCGCTGACCCATTCGACGCTGGTCGACATCTGCCAGTTTCCATTGTCGCGCGCACTGGCTGCTGCGCTGATGACCGAGGCCCAGGCCATCGCCCACAAACTCGGGATCGCCTTCCGCGTACCGCTCGACAAGCGGATCGCCGGCGCCGAGAAAATCGGCAAGCATAAAACCTCGATGCTGAAAGATGTGGAAGCAGGGCGCGCGCTGGAAATCGATGCGCTGGTAGGTTCGGTGATCGAACTGGCGCGCCTGACGCATACGCCGACGCCGCATCTCGATACGGTCTACGCCTTGGTGAAATTGCTGGCCAAGACCTTCGAGGAAGAGCGCGGCCAGGTGCAGCTGCAGCGCGTCGCCTGAAGCGCGGCGCATGGCTGGTCCGGCGCGGCGGCAAAGTGGGCAATCTTAACCGTCGTCAAGGATTAAGCCAGGAAATTCTCGCAAAATGAATCATGGCGCAAGTTCCGTATATTGCGGCCACAGGGATATTTGCGGTAGCACCAGAATAATATGTATTCAATAACAAGCACCCATAATAAATAAGCATCCTAAAATCATCAGGAGACAAGATACATGGACACCAGTAACGCCAAGCGAGCTCCTAATCGTTGGATTCAACTGATTATCGGCATCATCTGCATGGGCTTGGTCGCCAATCTGCAATATGCCTGGACATTATTCGTCAATCCCATGGATGCCAAGCATCATTGGGGCCAGGCGGCAATTCAACTATCGTTTTCCATTTTCATCGTGACTGAAACCTGGCTGGTGCCGATCGAGGGCTGGCTGGTCGACAAATTCGGCCCGCGCCCGGTGATCGCCATGGGCGCGCTGTTTGCCGGCGCCGGATGGGTCATCAACTCGATGGCGACCAACCTGTTCGAACTGTATGCGGCGGCGATCATCTCGGGCATAGGCGCCGGCTGCGTCTACGGCACCTGCGTCGGCAATGCGCTGAAATGGTTCCCCGATCGGCGCGGCCTGGCGGCTGGCCTGACCGCTGCCGGCTTCGGCGCCGGTGCCGCGGTGACAGTGATCCCGATCGCCAACATGATCCAGTCGTCCGGCTACGAAAGGGCGTTCCTGTTCTTCGGCATCCTGCAAGGCGTATGCATTTTCCTGCTGGCCTTGATGATGGTGAGGCCGGTGCCGCCCGCGGGCGTGGCGGCGTCCAAAAAGATCACCATGACAAAAATCGACTACACGGCCGGGCAGATGATCAAGACGCCGGTGTTCTGGCTGATCTATGTGCTGTTCGTCGCCGTCGCCGCCGGCGGCCTGATGGCCACCGCGCAGCTGGCGCCGATCGCCAAGGATTTCGGCATCGCCAAGCTGCCGATGACGCTGCTGGGTGTGACCTTGCCGTTGCTCACCATGACGCTGTCCATCGACAATCTTTGCAACGGCTTCACACGGCCGCTGTGCGGCTTCATATCCGACAAGATCGGCCGTGAAAACACCATGTTCATCGTTTTCATCGGTGAAGGCGTGGCCTTGCTGGGGTTGATGGAATACGGCCATAACCCGTATGCCTTCATGCTGTTTGCGGCCTTGGTGTTCCTGTTCTGGGGCGAGATATTTTCCATCTTCCCGGCGATCTGCGCCGACACCTTCGGCAGCAAGTTCGCCGCCGGCAATGCGGGTACGCTTTACACCGCGAAGGGCACCGCGGCCTTGCTGGTGCCGCTGACTTCGGTGCTGTCCGCCGGCGGCGCCTGGAACCGGGTATTCCTTGCCGCCTCCATCATCACCATCGGCGCCGGCCTGGTCGCCAAATTCGTGCTGGCGCCGATGCGCAAGCGCTGGGTCGACAAGGGAGTTCCTGCCTATTCCTCAGCGTTCGATCCGCACGCAGCGGCTGCGGTGAAACGTTCGACTTGATCCTGGTGCGCGGGGCGGCGCCTGGCGTCGTCCCGCGGCTGCCTATTTCTGCCTATTGCGGCCAATCTGTCACAGCGAAAGCATGATCTTGCCGATATGCGCATTGGTTTCCATCAGCGCATGGGCCTGCGCAGCCTGTTCGAGCGGGAAAGTCTGGAAAATCACCGGCTTGATTTTCCCGCTCTCCAGCAGCGGCCAGACATGGCTGCGCAACTGGCTGGCAATGGCGGCCTTGAACGCTACCGGCCTGGGCCGCAGGGTTGATCCGGTCACCGTCAGCCGGCGCAGCAGGACCTGGCCGAAATGGACGTTTGCCTTGGCGCCGCCAAGCATGGCGATGAACACTAGCCTGCCGTCGTCGGCCAGGCAGTTCAGCTCGCGCTGGATATAGTCGCCCGCGACCATGTCGAGAATCACATCCACGCCTTTGCCTTGGGTCAGGCTATTGACTGTCTCGACAAAATCTTCCGTGCGGTAATTGATGCCGCGCTCCGCTCCCAGCACTTCGCAGGCGCGGCATTTTTCGTCTGAGCCGGCGGTGGCGAATACCCGGTGTCCCAGCGCGGTAGCGATCTGGATCGCGGCGACGCCGATGCCGGAAGTGCCGCCCTGGACCAGCAAGGTTTCGCCCGGCGCCAGCCGGCAGCGGTCAAATACATTGCTCCATACGGTAAAAAAGGTTTCCGGCAGCGAGGCCGCTTCCAGCACGCTCCAGCCGGCAGGAACCGGCAGGCACAGCGCTGCCGGCGCCGTACAGTATTCGGCGTAGGCGCCGCCCTGGACCAGCGCGCACGCCAGGTCGCCTTTGCGCCAGGTGGTATCGCTGAAATCGCCGTCGACAATTTCTCCCGCGATTTCCAGGCCGGGTAGTGTGGAGGCGCCGGGCGGCACGGGATAGTGGCCGGCGCGCTGCAATACGTCTGGACGATTGACGCCGGCGGCTTGCACTTTGATCAGCAGTTCGCCGGGCTTGAAGGTAGGCGCGGGCTGTTCGCTGACCTGCAAGACTTCTGGTCCGCCGAAGGCGGTGATGTTGATGGCGCGCATGGAATCCGATCCCGGTAGTTGGCAACCGGATCAGTCTACGAAGATGTCGAGGACCGCGCATTGATCGGGCTCAATCTTCCCGATTTAGACCTGGACTTTCCTTGATGATATAACCTGACCGGATATCTATATTATGTTGCGGCGCGGGAGCGCTGTTCCGGAAGATTGCCGAGGGCTGTGAATCGGCTGCCAAAAATAAAACAGCCGATCGATGATCGGCTGTTTTTTGCTACACCTGCAGGCGTCACCGGAGTGAGCTCGCATCGCCGGGAATTACAGGCCCCAGGTGTAGGTGGCGTCTGTCTTGTCGCCGGTCGTTGCTGCGTCGAGGGACTCGCGCAGGTCGACTGCCAGAAGAGTCGCGGCTACAGCATAGGCGATGCCTGCCACTTTTGCGGAAAAACCAGTGCTGCTTGCCGGGGTGTAGCTGTTGGTTGCTGTAGTCACGGTAGTGCTCCTGTCAAAGTAAGAATCTCTTATGCTGCTTTGCATTATATATTTTGAATAATGACTTTTCTAATGACATTATCCAATAACAGGTATGCCATCTGTCAATATCTCGCGCTGCAATATAAGAGGATCTGCCAGGAATACAACAGTATTCGGTCGATGCGGCCAGGTTTGAGGGTTGTGGAGGCTGGATTCAGCGTTTCGGCGGCGTCGTGTATACACAGAGTATGCACGATGCCGTCTGTTGTTTAAATTTGCTTAGATTTTTCCCTGGTGTTTCAACCTGCTCAGGGTCTCCGGGGAAATATTCAAGTAAGTCGCAAGTTCTTTTTTCGGCATGCGGTCATACAGGTCAGGATGCTTGCGCAAGAAGCGGTGCACGCGGCCTGGCGCATCCAGCAAGTGCAAGGTGATGGTGTGCGCCATGATTTCGCTCATCAGGCGCATCACTTCGTATTCAAAGGCTTGCTTGAGTTTCGGATGCTTGTCCATGAACGCCGCCCATTGCTGCAATGGCAGTTTGGCAACCCGCGCCTTGGATACGCACACGATGCTGTACGGAGTCGGCGTCTTCAGGCGCCACGCGGCGTAGCTGGTCTCCATGTCGCGCTCGTCGGCGAAGCGCAGGATCATTTCCTTGGCTTGCTGGTTTGTCACCACGCGCTTGAGGATGCCGTCCAGGATGAAATATTGCTCCATCTCATGGATGCCCTGGTGCAGCAGAATTTCTCCTTTACCGCCATCCACCACGATCAGATGCGATTCCAACTCGAGCATTTCGCTCTCGTCCAAGTCTTTTAAAACATTATTTTGCCTGAGCTGAACACGAATGATGTTTTTCTCTGGATGGTTTTCTATGAGGGTCATGTAGGCGTTTTAAGGGATGGTCGACAGCTGTGAAGATGATGCGTGAAAACTTGACCGAGGTCAATGCTGTCCTGTCTATGAGCTGGCTAAGATGGCATCAAGCTAAAGCAATGCAAGCGGTATTGCGGAGGCAGATAACCGATAACAGGAGGAGCAATGGCTG
>NZ_FOLC01000049.1 GCF_900112135.1 Collimonas sp. OK412 | reverse complement strand
CAAATCGAACAGACCTTTCGCGACTTGAAGAATCCCCAGTGGGGGATGGGAATGCGCGACAGCCAGACGCGCAAGCGCCACCGCCTTGCCATCTTATTGCTCATCGCTGCGCTTGCAACCTACGCGCTTTGGCTCATTGGGCTAACCGCCTTGGGCCAAGGCTACCGGCTCGCTTATGGCAGTGCCAAAAAATCCGCCTCCACTCTATCAATCCTGTCACTCGCCCGTCACTGGCTGGCGGATCGGAACGCATTACAGTTTCGATACTGTCTATACAACCAAGCCGAAAACGAACTAATGGATAGAGTGAAAACTTATGAGATTTGAGGGGAAGGGTCAGGGTCAGAGTAATTTTCGCAAAAGGCGCGAAAAAAAACTCTGACCCCATTTAACTATTACATCAGAGCGCTGCGGCGAGTTCGGCGCCTTCGCGTATCGCCCGCTTGGCATCCAACTCACTGGCAAACGAAGCACCACCAATCACGTGATAACGCGACCCCGTCTGCTGCTTCCTGGTTTTCACCGGTTCGCCAGGCTTTCCCGGTGCAAGGACCTCAGCCGGAACCAATTCGTACAAGGACTCCTGCCCCGCACAGATCACCACGTTATCCACCGCCAGCACCCGGCTTTCGCCACCAATGCTGACATGCAAACCCTGATCGTCAATACGCTGGTAATCAACCCCCGCCAGCATCTGCACCCCATTACGCTGCATCACGCTACGATGCACCCAGCCCGAAGTCTTGCCCAACCCCGCCCCCACCTTGCTCTGCTTACGCTGCAACAGATGGATTTCCCGCACCGGCGCCGCCACCGCCGCAGGCCGCAGTCCACCCGATTCCGCCGCCAGCGGATCGACACCCCACTCGTCCATCCATTCCGCAATCGGCACCGGCAAAGGCACATGCGCATCGTGCAGCAGGAATTCGCACAGGTCGAAACCGATGCCGCCGGCGCCGATCACCGCCACCCGCTTGCCGACCGGCGCCTTGCGTTGCAGCACGTCGAGATAAGACAGCACCATCGGATGGTCGATGCCCGGAATGCGCAGGTTGCGCGGCGTCACCCCGGTCGCCACGATGACGTCGTCGAAACCGAGCGCCGCCAGCTGCTCGTGGCTGACGCGCTGGTTCAGCTGCAGCTCGACCCCGGTACGTTTGAGACGGTGATGGAAATAGCGGATGGTTTCGCTGAATTCTTCCTTGCCCGGAACCTGCATCGCGATATTGAACTGGCCGCCGATCTGCGCCGCAGCCTCGAACAGCGTCACCCGATGGCCGCGCTCGGCAGCCACGGTCGCCGCCGACAAGCCGGCCGGGCCGGCGCCGATCACCGCTACCCGCCGCGCTTTTACCGTGCGCCGGTAGACCAGCTCGGTTTCATGGCAAGCCTGCGGATTGACCAGGCAGGTGGCGCGCTGGCGCTTGAACGTGTGGTCGAGGCATGCCTGGTTGCAGCCGATGCAGGTATTGATTTCCTCGGCGCGGTTCTGCTCGGCCTTGAGCACGAATTCGGGATCGGCCAGGAACGGCCGCGCCATCGACACCATGTCGGCGTCGCCCTCGGCCAGGATCTGTTCCGCCACTTCCGGCGTGTTGATGCGGTTGGAAGCAATCACCGGGATCTTGACGGCGCGCTTGAGGCGCGCCGTCGCTTCACGAAACGCGCCGCGCGGCACCGAAGTGACGATGGTGGGAATGCGCGCCTCATGCCAGCCGACGCCGGTATTGATCAGGGTTACGCCAGCCTGCTCCAGGGCCTGCGCCACCGCCACCACTTCGGCGCCGGTATTGCCGCCTTCCACCAGGTCCAACAGGGACAAGCGGTACATGATGATGAAATTTTCGCCGACCGCGGCGCGCATGCGGCGCACGATTTCCAGCGCCAGCCGCATGCGGTTCTCGATGCTGCCGCCCCACTGGTCCTGGCGATGGTTGGTGCGCGGCGACAGGAACTGGTTGAGCAGGTAACCCTCGCTGCCCATGATTTCCACGCCGTCGTAGCCGGCGCGTTGCGCCAGCCGGCCGCAACGCACATAAGCCGCGATGGTGGACTGGACGCCGCCTTCGCTCAGCGCGCGCGGCTTGAACGGCGAAATCGGCGACTTGATGGCTGAAGCCGACACCACGAACGGCTGGTAGCCGTAGCGCCCGGCATGCAGGATCTGCATCACGATCTTGCCGCCTTCTTCATGCACGGCGCTGGTCAGGCGCTTGTGGTTGTGGATGTCGCCGATGCTGTTCATGGTGCCGCCGAACGGCAGCAGCCAGCCCTGCCTGCTGGGAGAAATGCCGCCGGTCACGATCAGGCCGACACCGCCCTTGGCGCGCGCCCGGAAATACTCCGCCAGCTTGCCGTAATGAAAAAAGCGGTCTTCCAGGCCGGTGTGCATGGAGCCCATCACCACCCGGTTTTTCAAGGTGGTAAAGCCGAGGTCGAGCGGGGCGAGCAGGTGCGGGTAGACGGGGTGGGACATAGGTTTTTCCAAAAAGCAGTGGCGCTGCAAAAGTCGGTGACAGGCCGGAATCTACCTGAAAAGCGCCGGCGGATCGCTGAAACATCCCTGTTTTGGCGGCGATTAGAGGCACTAGCCTATTCTGGGCGATCCCTGCCGGAATGGGGCGCAGCTGGACAGGAAGCCTCGCTGTTGTACCCGTCGCGCCGCTACCAGCCGCTGCGCGCCACGATTTTCATGCAATTCATGGCTGAGCGGATCCCGTTGCTACCGGGTTTTGCCGCACCGGTTTTCAGACGCTAGAAGATCTTATTTTTTGGCGGTTGTCGCCGCTGCCTTCTTGGCCTGGTTGAACACCGGCCCCCACAACGGATGGCCTTTTTCGCCTGCGCTCAGGTCGAAGCCGGCATCGAGTTTCAAGGCTTTGTCGAATTGCTGCCTGCACAGCTTCTTCCTGGCAGTCACGCAATAGCTGAAAGCCATGTATTTCAGGGCTTCGGTCTGGGTCGCGACATCCGCCGACCAGATCTCGGGCGCATTCGCCAGGCGCTTGACGGCGGCGCTGTAGCTGCCCTTGTTGTAAAGGGCGATGCCGTCGGCCAAGGCGGATGGCTGGGCCGGCTGTTCAGGCGCGGCGGCTGCACCGGCGGCGGTTGCCGCTCCACCTGGCGTCGCCACTGCCGCGGCCGGTTTGGTGATGCTGTCGAGGCTGTCGCAAGCGCCAAGCATCATGGCGGCAGCCAGCATCGCAAAGCTGCTGATACGGGTAAAAGAGGTGGTCATGACGCGTTCTTGGCTGAAATGCATTTAGTGGGACGAAAAATCGTAGTCGATACTACGCGATTTTTTCGGGCTGACGTCAATTTCAAATACGCGGTCAGGAAAACTCGGATTGACCACCTTGACCTGATGTTTGCCTTCCGGCAGGACCAGTTTTTTCAATGGCGGACTGACGCCCTTCATGCTGCCGTCGACCAGCACATTGCCCCATGGCTTGATGGTCAGCAAAACCACGCCGGTCGGATCGACCGCTTTTGCCTCGGCGTCCTTCAGCGCGGCCGGCTTGGCCGCTGCCGCTGCGACATTCTCCGTGCCGCTGCCTTGCAGTTCGGCCAGCCTGGCGCGCGCCGCTTCCGCATGCGGGCCGCCCGGGTATTTTTTCAGGAAAGCGTCGACCTGCTGCGGCGTCGCGCCGTTCAGCTGTTTCACGGTTTCCCAGGCGACGGTTTCCTCATCAAGGACCTGCTCGGCCGGCGCTGCGGCGGGCTTGGGCGCCGGCACCACGGCGGGAGCACGGACGGCGGCAACTGCAGCCGGCGCCGCCGCCTTCCCGGCGGGCTTGAGCCACAGGTAGGCGCCCAGCGCCAGCACGGCGACGGCAGCGCCGATCCACCAGGCCGGCGCCCTTAACGGCTTGTCAAGTACGCTCGGCGGCACGGCCGGACGCTTGCGCGCACGCCGGTCGTCGCCGATCGTCGGTTCGTCGCCCGGTTTCTTGCGGTTGGGCAGGCGGAATGCGATCGGGGCGGTGGCTTCATTGTCCGGCATCGGCATCGGCACCGACAGCTCCAGGTCCAGCAGCTTGCGGAATTCCTCTATCGATTGCGGCCGGTCGTCCGGCTTGACCGCCAGGCCCTTGTCGATGGCGGCCAGGAATTCCTTGCTGAAGCCGCTGTACTCGCCTTCCTGCAGGCACTCTATGGGATCCTTGATCATGCGCGCCACCGAGGTCGGCGGCGCGCTCTTGACGACAGCAAAATAGATCACCGCCGACAGCGAATAGATATCGGTCCATGGCCCTTGCTTCATCAGGGCGTCGTCGGCGTACTGTTCAATCGGCGCGTAACCCGGCTTCAGGATCACGGTCAGCGAATGGGTCATGTCGCCGATGATCTGCCGCGCTGCGCCGAAGTCCAGCAACACCGCCTCGCCGCTCTTCTGGATCATGATGTTGTCGGGCGAGATGTCGCGATGCAGTATCTGCACCCGGTACATGGCGTCGAGCGCCTCCAGCATCGGCTTGAGCATGCTTTTCAGCCAGGCTTCGGTCACCTGCGCCGGCGAATTCTGCACCACGCTTTTCAGCGTGCGGCCTTCGTAGTAGCGCATCGCCATGTAGGCGGTATTGTTCTGTTCCCAGAAACGGTAAACCTTGATCAGCGCGGGATGGTCGAATTGCGCCAGCAGGCGCGCCTCCTTGATGAAGCTTTTGAGGCCGATGGTGAACGTCTCGCGGTGCCGCTGCGAGCGCACCACGACTTTTTTATCCGGTCCGCGCCCGGCGAACGCGCCCGGCATGTATTCCTTGATCGCCACCATGCGCCGCAGCGACCGGTCGAACGCAAAGTAGACAATGCCAAAACCGCCTTCGCCGATGACGCCGATGATTTCAAAATCGGCCAGGCGCGTACCCTTGGGCAAGCAGTTTTCGACAGCCGTCGTTTCGTGCTGGTCAATCGGCTTGGCGTTTTGCATATTCTCTGGATTCGACGTTAGTTATATTATTCTGGACAGCTATCAACACGTCTCTAGCAATTCGCCGAGGGTTAAGGTTCGGCGACATAAATCGTAAACGCAGTACAGTTATCAAGCGGAATATTGGATGCCTTGCCGTTCTTTTCGACAATCGCGTGCATGAGGTCGAGCCAGTCCTGGGCAGAACCGGCCCGCAGCGCCGCCTGCTCCATTTCCGCCTCGCTGATCCACTCCCAGAAACCGTCGCTGCAGACCAGGAAGGTATCACCCCCTTGCAGCTGAGTCACGTCCTGCGTGATGTCCGCCGGCGCGCTACCCTCGACGCCGACCGCGGCGCACAGGATGCTGCGGCGCGGATGGCGGCGCAGCTGCTCGGGCGAACAATGGCCGGCGTCGACGAATTGCTGGATCAGGCTGTGGTCCTTGGTGGCGCTCAACAGCTTGCCGCGGCGGAAAAGGTAGAGCCGGGTGTCGCCCATGTGGCCCCACAACGCGCAACGGTTCTTCTGGTCGATCAGCAGCACCGCCACGGTTGAACTCATGTCTTTCAGGCGCGGGATCTGCGCCTGGCGCCGGGTCAGCTGGGCTACCGCGTGTTCAATATAGGACTGCAGCGCGCGCGGACCGAAAGAAGCTTCTTCCACGAACATTTCCATGATCGAATGGACCACGATATTCGAGGCGATCTCGCCGCCGTACTGGCCGCCGACGCCGTCAGCGACAATCACGCAAGCCAGGTCTTCCTGCAGCACGCTGCCCCAGGAATCCTGGTTAACCTGCCGCCCGCCGGCATGGCTCAGCTGCGCCAGGCTCAGGACCACCGGAACCGCCGTGTCGCTGAGCAGCGATTGCTCAGGCATGCTGCGTCTCTCTTTTCTGCTTCTCTACTTTTCTTTCGTAAGCCTGCAAGAAAGCCTTGCCGAACAGGGTCTGGAAATCGTCCTGCGCGGCTTCCGCGATGATCCGCTGGTAGCGTTCGGCATAGGCATCCCATAACCGTGCCTTACGCTTCGCCGGCAGCAGCGCCTCAAGCACGCCGCCTTTTTTCGCGCGCTTCTCCATGACTTCAGGATTGAAGCGCTGCAGCATCTCGTTCATGGTCGCACGCATGCCGGAAACCACGCCCACCTGGTGCGCCTGCAAATCCTGGTAAGCGTCTTGCATGGCTTCGGTGGCGCCCATGAAACCCGGCATTTTCTTGCGCAGCATCTGGATCAGCACGGTCTGGCTGTCGGCAAAGAATTTCAACGGATTATTGTTGCGGACCACTACCTTGGTCACGTCCGCATGCGCTTCGCGCTTTACCAGCGCGCGCGATGCGTTCAGGTCGATCGTGCCCTGCACCGCCGTTGCCAGCAGCTTGCCGACGGTTTCCATCATTTCCGCCGTCAGTTCCGGCGCCAGGGTCCCGGCCGGCAGGCCCGCGCCCTTCATGAACGCCAGCACCAGCGCTTCGCTGGATGCGGATGGCTCGGCCTGGCTCTCTTCGCCGGCATCGGCCGGCGCCGGATTCGCGGCAGGCCGGGTTACCGCGCTCACGGGACGCACCGGCGCCGCCGGCATCGGTGCCGGTGAAGTAGGCAATGCCGAATTGGCGGTCGCCGCCAGTTCCAGGTTCAATTGCGCGAGCGCCGCCAGGCGGGTCTCGGATACGCTCAGCAGCGGTTTGCCGCCATTTACCCGTTTCACCGGATTGGCCGGTGGCTGGCCTGGCTGATTGGTCATGTCAGGATTATCTTTCATCAAGTTGAGCTGCGCCTCGGCGCGCAATAAGTACAGTCCGATCTGGATTTCATCGCCTATCTGCAAATCGTATTCGCGCTCGGCGTCGATCTCTTGCCCGTTCAGCAGGATCGGATTGGCGCGGCTGAGATTGGTGATGGTCTGGCGGATGCCGTCGCTTTTGATCGCCGCCTGGATGCGCGATACAAAATTCCGGGGATCGGCCAGCACGAAGTGGTTTTCATCGCTGCGGCCCAAGGTCCTCGGCTCGCGGCCGAACACGGCCGACAGAGGCAATTCAGGCGCCACGTTGTTGTAAGAAATGACACTAATTTTTATCATCGGGTGGGTTTCCAGCTGCACCTGGCCTGGCGCAAAAAGCCTGAGAGAATCATGGCTTGCCTGGCTGCAAGTTCCATGCCCAAGAAATGCCTGCCGGAAACGACCTGAGAAGCCCGAAAAACCTGGTAATTCGGTGGTTTTCAACCTGCAAAACTGCCCTCTCTTGTCATCCGTAGTGACATTTTCTGTCAGCCAGGGCCGGGATCAAGAACAGGGGTGCAGGTCTGGAAATTGCGGGACAGGGCGCCGCCCTGCCCGCAAGGAGGAGCGAATGCCCTCAGGACTGGCGCAGCATGGCCTTGATGCCACGGACCGCCTGGCGGATCCGGGCTTCGTTTTCGATCAGCGCAAAGCGCACGTATTCATCGCCGTATTCGCCGAAGCCGATGCCGGGCGAAACGCACACCTTGGCTTTTTCCAGCAGCTGCTTGGCAAACTCCAGCGATCCCAGGTGGCGGTAGGCTTCCGGTATGCGCGCCCAGATGTACATCGACGCCTTCGGGATATCGACCATCCAGCCGGCCTCATGCAAGCCCTTGGCCAGCACATCGCGCCGGCTCTGGTACTTGGCGCAGATATCCTTGACGCACTGCTGGTCGCCTTCCAGCGCCGCAATCGCCGCAACCTGCACCGGCGTGAAACTGCCGTAGTCGTGGTAGCTCTTGATGCGCGCCAGCGCCGCCACCAGCTCCTTGTTGCCGACCATGAAGCCGATGCGCCAGCCGGCCATGTTGTAGCTCTTCGACAGCGTGAAAAACTCCACCGCGACATCGCGCGCGCCGGGCACCTGCATGATCGACGGCGCTTGCCAGCCGTCGAAGACGATGTCGGCGTACGCCAGGTCGTGCACCACCAGGATGTTGTGTTCCTTGGCCAGCTTGACCACGCGCTCGAAAAATTCCAGCTCGACGCACTGGGCGGTGGGGTTGGACGGAAAGCCCAGCACCATCATTTTCGGTTTCGGATAACTTTCCCGTATCGCCCGCTCCAGCTCGGCGAAAAAATCCACGCCCGGGCTCATGCGGACCGAACGGATATCTGCGCCGGCGATCACCGCGCCGTAGATGTGGATCGGATAACTCGGATTCGGCACCAGCACCGTATCGCCGCGATCCAGCGTCGCCAGCATCAGGTGCGCCAGCCCTTCCTTGGAACCGATGGTGACGATCGCTTCGGTATCCGGGTTGAATTCGACGTCATAGCGTTTCTTGTACCAATGGCTGATCGCCCGCCGCAGCCGGGGAATACCCTTCGATGCGGAATAACCATGGGTGTCGGGCCGCTGCGATACTTCAACCAGCTTGTCGACGATGTGCTGCGGCGTAGCGCCGTCGGGATTGCCCATCGACATATCGACAATATCCTCCCCGCGCCGGCGCGCCGCCATTTTCAGCTCGGCGGTGATATTAAAAACGTAAGGGGGAAGACGATCGATGCGCGAAAACCTGCGCGGAGTTGCGGATTCAGACATGGCTTGTACTTTCACGTTAGCGCCCGGAACCGTCCGAGCGACGTTGGAACGGATTGGCGCTCCAGCGACGATTCTATTGAACAACGAATGATTGCGCAATAACGAAAATGCCGCCGGCCACGATTCGGAAAACCTGTTTGTCACCGCATCCGGCAAATAGACAAGGCTGTGGCTTTTGACGTTGCGGTTGATTTTGACGTTGGGGTTGAAGTTGCTTTTGACGTTGGGGTTGCCGTTGGGGTTGCCGTTGCTTTTGAATTCCGCATTGAGACGTTGCCAAATCCGGCGCGTGTCAGCCGGGAATTGTGGGGAAAGATGTTTGAGCCGAAGGCGAGTTGCTT
>NZ_FOLC01000052.1 GCF_900112135.1 Collimonas sp. OK412 | reverse complement strand
AGATCGACAACTCGGCGGCAGAACGCGCTTTGCGCGGCGTCGCGATCGGCCGCCGCAACTATCTGTTTGCCGGTGCCGACAGCGGCGGCGAACGCGCTGCCGCCATCTACTCCTTGATCGGTACGGCCAAGCTCAATGGTGTCGATCCTGGGGCTTGGTTGCGTCATGTGCTGACCCATATCGCCGACCATCCGGTCAACCGCGTTGACGATTTCCTACCCTGGAACTGCGCCGCGCAGATCGCTCCTGCCTGAAAAACACGCCGCTTCCCAGCGGTGTGATGCCATCATCGGGCAAGTCAACACCCGGTTCAAGACGTCGCTGGCACGACGCTTACTTTTTTCCCGCTGCAGCAGACAGAATACCCTGATCGAAATCGATGGATGGGCTCATCCTACCCGACCCTTTTGTCAGGGAGCGCCGCAGGGCAAATTAACGTCAGCGGTTCGGACCTCGTCGCTGTCGGCGACAGCTGGGATCAGATGGTTAACGGCAGCGAACGGCTGACGATCATGAGCTTTGCCTCGGATTGGATGCGACCAACTTTGCAGAAACTCATGCTGCCGGAAATCCCGTTGTGCCGCAAATCGCACGGTGGATCGCGGAACACCTGCTCAGGGCAATGTAGGCGCACTCACTATATGAAAAAAGGACGCTCGTTGGGCGTCCCTCATTTTTGATCATCACCCTCGCACACAATTGCTCTGCCGACGATGTACGTGTTTCTTAAGCCGCTATCTGGCTTGAACCGGCTTCCCGTTCTCAGTCAGTACTCCACCTTTAAAAAGGAAAACATGATCTTTTTCCTTTGCAATCTTTCTTTGCAACGCTTCTGAGGCAGATAACCCTATCCATGCTGACATTGTTACTGAAATCGAATCTGCCATTTTTTTAACATCAAAGTGGTCGGTGCAAGTTCCAAATCCAGGAGTCGCTTTCACGCCTGAAGCCGAAACGATAACGAAGTAAAGCTGGACTGGACAGGCACTCCCACCGTTGTCTTGAATGAGAACGACATCATTCTTTCCGAGCTGATAGATCCCGACTTCCTGGAGACTGCTGTTCCCATGAATCGGAGGATTCAACGGCTTGTTTTTATACAGAAGCGCGTTCTCATCGTTTATTTGTAGTGCGCCAAAGCGTGTCATAATATCTGCGTCCTCATCTTCGGCAAATGCGAAGGATGCCAGCAACGACAGGGATGCGATTAAAACGAAATATTTCAGCATAGAGTTTTTCCGTTTTGTCCGTTTGGCGGGTGTCGGCGATACACCATATCGCAAAGCTCTAACTGCATTGTATTCGTCACCTAACTTAATTTGATTGCCGGAATTCACTGAAATAACTCTTTGCATTTCGACGAAATTTCCTCGTTACGTTGTCTGTCGGAAAGGTCGCTTTCCGCACTCTGAATCGGCATTCTCTTCTTCGTCTTCAAATCCCAAAATCCAGGGTAACCATCGGTCTTACAATTAATTTCGCCATCAGGGAAAACGTACTTGTTATTCACGACAATGACGGCTTTACCATCACCACTCAGTATCGGATCAGCTAATTTCTCGCGGAAGTGACATCGTTTTGCGGACGCCCCGTCCTGTCTAACTACCAGTACAGTGCTATCTGAATCGGGGTAAACATCTAAATTCGATAACGTGCCTGGAGCTTCGGCGGCAGTTACCTCATTAAAAAATACTGCCACCAGCAACACCAACATTCCCCAACAAAAACTAGATCTATTTATTAACATCAGCACCACGAATCTCTTCTAGATCACATTTTTTCAGCAACAATAGCTAAGGTGTTTCGCGAAATTTTAATATGTAGTTTTTGTAATCCTGCAAATTTTTCTTTCCCAATTTCGATTTCGGGACGCAATACATTGTAATGAAAGAATTCTTTTGTCCTCCGGCTGCAATGTTCAAACAATCTAGTGTTAGCGAGAAAAAATCTGACCTATTTTTCACGTTCTGCTTCTTAGGCATACTTTGAACAAATATTTCGGAATATCCCAACAGTCCATTCATGTCGCCAATTGATATTTCAGTAGCCGGTTGTTGATGTTTCGGCTGAATTGTGTAATTGGCGTCATCCACCTCTTCCTGTGCAAAATATGTCTTACCGTCATCAGAAATAAAATATGTAGCGTCATTTCTCAAGGCTGCAAACGGCTGATCTTTTTTTACCTGGAATACGTCGAGACCCATATAATTTTTTTTATTTTTGATAGAAATCGAACAATTGGTTTGATCGAAAACATAAGTAGTACTATCAGGAACACTAAATCCGCATAAATTCGCAGACAGCGCTTGATGTGAATAAGAAAGAAGGATTACATATATCAGAATTAGTAGACGCTTCATTTTTTCTCTTGATGATGTAAAGGTTTAAACTCAGCGGGAAAATGATCTGTCATATCAGAAAGGTACGAGAAGGCATGCTTAAAAAAAGTTTGACGATGGTCTAAACCGTCCAACCCTGGATTAACATTTTTTGTGACATCATGAACAGCAGCATCAACTGCAGTAAGGTTCGATAAATTTGAAAAAGTATCTTTTTCTGTCCAATAATTGATACCTAAAGAGCCGAGCGGCACTAATTTCCCATTAATCTTCTGCATTCGTTGCTTTGAAGACCAATAATATCCGCCGGCATCACATGCGTTGAAGGCATTCGTAATCAATGTTTCCGGTCCAGGATCAACAGTAAAGTTCCCTGCCCCTCTATACGCTTGATAATTGCGATAGTTATCGCCTCCCGTGAGTTGGATCAGCCCTTTACCAGAAAATCTAGAACCATCACCAGGATCGCAATTGCCAAGAGGACTTAACGTCATATCCTTCCCCTTTATTTTTCGCGTAACGGGAGTCTTGCATCGATCTTCATAATAATTTGTAAAATAGGCGGTATCACCCAACTCTCTCATGTATGCAAATGTTCCTGTCTCCTGCAGTATTTGCCCGAACCAATGGGACATTCGCAACGAAGTATTTATTCCGTATTTGCGCATAGTGAAAGAAATTGAAGGATAGACCAAACTCGGACGCATTACGCGACCACCCTTGTCTTTTAGTTCGGTCGAAAATAAAGATGAAACACTCTCAATATCTGGGGTTTTTTTCGAAAGAGCCACTGTTTGCGCCAGTTCGGACTCACTCAACCATGTGCATCTCCGTAATGTTCGAATGAACTCCGCTGGATGAAAATGCCAATCTGCCGCCTTGAATGCTGCTGGCAACTTATCGAAAGCCATGATCTTGAGATGATCTTCAAATGCCTGCCAGCCCTCTACCGTACCGCCTTCTAAGGCTTCAGCCCCTTCCTTCAAGCATTGATAACGCGTGACAATCGTATCCTTGTCCCATTCATTTGGAAACTGACAGATCGTACGCGCCAGTTTAGAAAATACCTCTGGCAAACCCAAGCGCATTGCCAATTTCTTATCGTCGCTTTTACTGTCTGGATCAGTTGGGTCAACTATCAGCTCTTTGAGCTTGACAGAATCGCAGCGCTGATCGTCTGGCTTACTGTCGTCACCAAAGCAATTCCACCCCATTATCGGCAAAAAATCGGCCTCACTAAATTTAAACGAACCGGGGGCATTGAGATCTGCCCATACATCTTGACCATCGATCGTTTTGATCTTGCGCCAGTGAGCGGCGTTGGTGGGCAATGGGTCTTTATCTGTATTTTTACTACCATGTCCCAAATTACGTCCGAAGCGCAAGAGTTCATACCAGCCACTAGGGCTGCTAGTGATGACCGTGGCTGCTGCACTAGCCGCTTTCACTACGCTACCGTGTCGAGTATTGGCTTCCTTATACAACTCGTATTCAAAATCTTTTTCTACGCCAGCTGTATTACCCTTGCTTCCATCCACACCATAGGTGGTAAGCCTACCTTGTCCTTTTGCGTAATTAATTTCTACCCATTGGGCTTTCGTCAATATCGAACCACCTGTGCTACTCAGATGGCTAGTCGGTGCTGTGACACTTATAGGCGTGTTATCTGGCAGGTAAATATAGATATTCCCGAATACACTGTCCTCCCGCCCATCTTTGGTAGGTATTTGTTTAGGATCTTGCCACTCTGGTTTTCTACCGATAAGCTTTTTTAGCTCGTCTGTGCTGCACGCAACTGTCATTTCCATCTCACCAGCGTGGCCAAATATCTCACCGGCCTCACCGATAACATCTTTACGATAGACTCGCTTTCCTTGTTCAATGCCGTGTTTGATTACGGAAAGATGCAGGTAAGACGAATAAAACTTGATCTTGGTGGGTGTATCGCCATCTGCACCAATTTCCGTTTCGTGCTCGATAATGAGCATGCCGTTGTCTGTCCAACTAGCGTTGTTACCGAATGGATTGTATGCTTGAGGATGATTGACATCGTCCACTTTTGTGCGAGCTGGATTGATAAAGATAACTTCACCGTCTGCAATAGCCCGTACGGGAACATAGCCGCCTCCTTCCTTGGTAGGGGCTTCAAGATGGACGCCGGTGTGCCACATCAGGTTCTGGCTGACAGGGAAATTTCCTTCAGGCGCTTGGGTTGTTGATTCCCGCGCTGGCACATTCTTTAATCCTGCTTGAAGAATACTGGCTTCGTCCGTTCCGACCAAAAATGGGGGGCTGATTAACATCGTCTTGTTCTCGCTTTTATCATTTAAACGGACGCCTTGAATTTGAATTTGCTTTTCATATCCATATCCCCGCGCTGGAATTTCGGCATCGTCACCGGTATTTGCTTCGGCCCCGGCAAGCTGTGCGTCGCGGCATGGGAGACATAATTGCCGTTGGTGCCGTGTTCGATGCCGGCCGCGTTGTACTTGACGTAACTACCACCGCCGTTGATCAGCACTTCTTCCTTGGCGGTGATGGTGATGCGATTGGCGGTGTGGGTGATATTGAGTTTGGATAGCAGGTTGATGCTGTCGGACAGCGCCTGCATATCGATGTCGCCGGTCCCGGCGGTCAATTTTATATTGGCTTTCTGGACGAACAGCCGGAACGTATTTTTGATGCTGGCGAAGAGACTGTCTCCGCTGGCAATGGACAAGCTCTTGCCGGTAGTGATGGCAGTATGCTCATCGCTGGCAATGTGCGTCGATTGCGCCGTCGTGGTTTCTATGCCGGCAGGACTGGCCAGCACCAGATGCGGTTGGGCCAGTTCCGGGAAACTGCCTTCCTGCGCAGCACCGCCCTTGATCGCCTCGTTCTGCGCCTTGAGGATCTGCGCAACATCCGCCTGCTGCCCCTGCTTCTCCTGCGCCCCCGCCTGCTGCGCCATCTCCGCCAGCGTCTCGTGCTGGTCGCGTGCCGAAGTCAGCCTTTGCACCGTCTCGCCCATGTCCTTCATGTGCGAAGCCGCACTGCTGCGGCCTTCGGTCGTGATCAGCATGCCCTTCGCTGAACGCGCCACGCCATGGCCGTCTGTGCGCAGTTCCCAGCCCTCGCCGCGTGCATCCTTGCGGCCGGCATTGTCTTCAATGCGGGTGATGTTGCCCAGGCTGAGCTGGCTGTGCTGGTGATCGCTTTTGAGCTGCGCCTGGATCTTGGCGTTGGTGTCGTCCAGGATCAGGTGGTTGCTGCGCCCGCCAGCCTGGTTGCCGCCATTCGGGGTCAATTCACGGCTTCTGAGCCCCATCAGCGATTGCTGGGTCGCCAGCTTCCACGGCGGCATGTTGCGCTGGTTGTAGACGCTGCCGGTGATGAGCGGCCGGTCCGGGTTGCCATCGAGCCATTGCAC
>NZ_FOLC01000053.1 GCF_900112135.1 Collimonas sp. OK412 | reverse complement strand
GTGAATACGTTCCCGGGTCTTGTACACACCGCCCGTCACACCATGGGAGCGGGTTTTACCAGAAGTAGGTAGCCTAACCGTAAGGAGGGCGCTTACCACGGTAGGATTCGTGACTGGGGTGAAGTCGTAACAAGGTAGCCGTATCGGAAGGTGCGGCTGGATCACCTCCTTTCTAGAGTTTGCATGAAAGTTAAGCGTCCACACTTATCGTCTGTTAGTTAAGAAGAACAGGTATCGGTCAAAGGCTGGTGCGTAGAGGATACGCAGTAGTTGATGGTAGGCTCGTACTGATCCAAGCGGGTCTGTAGCTCAGTTGGTTAGAGCACCGTGTTGATAACGCGGGGGTCGTTGGTTCGAGCCCAACCAGACCCACCAAAGATTTCCGGGGGTTTAGCTCAGCTGGGAGAGCACCTGCTTTGCAAGCAGGGGGTCGTCGGTTCGATCCCGTCAACCTCCACCAAGTTTCCTTGGTGAGAAAAGAGAAATGTCAAACCTAAGTCGGTGTGCAAGATAGGCACTGGGATTTAGGTTTGGTCTTTTGAAGATCAAAAGCAATAACTGTTCTTTAACAATTTAGAAGAAGTAGTAAAGATTCGTCCATGACAAGACATTGTTGTGGATGGGTATGATTGTATCAAATCAAAAAGTATGTAAAGAGTTCTCAAAAGAGTCCATGGGCGCAAGCTGCATGGACATGCGAAAACACTTTGGATACGGCAAACGCTAAACTCATAGAAATACCTCTATAACCGTTTTTTACCTGTGAACGCAGGTAGAGGCTAACGTTATAGGGACAAGTGAATAAGTGCACATGGTGGATGCCTTGGCGATATCAGGCGATGAAGGACGTAGTAGCTTGCGATAAGCTGCGGGGAGCTAGCAAACAAGCTTTGATCCGCAGATTTCCGAATGGGGAAACCCGGCCCTAGTGGTCATTGCACACTGAATACATAGGTGTGTAAAGCGAACGCGGCGAACTGAAACATCTAAGTAGCTGCAGGAAAAGAAATCAACCGAGATTCCCAAAGTAGTGGCGAGCGAAATGGGAACAGCCGCAAGTTTTAGCAGTGGACATAGTAGAACGACTTGGAAACGTCGGCCATAGAGGGTGATAGCCCCTTATACGAAATGATCATTGTGGAACTAAGCTTGCAACAAGTAGGGCGGGACACGTGTAATCCTGTCTGAACATGGGGGGACCATCCTCCAAGGCTAAATACTCGATATCGACCGATAGTGAACCAGTACCGTGAGGGAAAGGCGAAAAGAACCCCGGAAGGGGAGTGAAATAGATCCTGAAACCGTGTGCATACAAACAGTAGGAGCGGACTTGTTCCGTGACTGCGTACCTTTTGTATAATGGGTCAGCGACTTACATTCAGTGGCAAGCTTAACCGTATAGGGAAGGCGTAGAGAAATCGAGTCCGAATAGGGCGTTCAGTCGCTGGGTGTAGACCCGAAACCAAGTGATCTACTCATGGCCAGGATGAAGGTGCGGTAACACGCACTGGAGGTCCGAACCCACTAATGTTGAAAAATTAGGGGATGAGCTGTGGGTAGGGGTGAAAGGCTAAACAAACTTGGAAATAGCTGGTTCTCTCCGAAAACTATTTAGGTAGTGCCTCAAGTATCACCATCGGGGGTAGAGCACTGTTATGGCTAGGGGGTCATCGAGACTTACCAAACCATTGCAAACTCCGAATACCGATGAGTGCGAGCTTGGGAGACAGACGCCGGGTGCTAACGTCCGACGTCAAGAGGGAAACAACCCAGACCGCCAGCTAAGGTCCCAAAGATTGGCTAAGTGGCAAACGAAGTGGGAAGGCTAAAACAGTCAGGAGGTTGGCTTAGAAGCAGCCATCCTTTAAAGAAAGCGTAATAGCTCACTGATCGAGTCGTCCTGCGCGGAAGATGTAACGGGGCTAAGCCAGTCACCGAAGCTGCGGATATCAATTTATTGATATGGTAGGAGAGCGTTCTGTAAGCCTGCGAAGGTGTCTTGTAAAGGATGCTGGAGGTATCAGAAGTGCGAATGCTGACATGAGTAGCGATAATGGGGGTGAAAAGCCCCCACGCCGTAAGCCCAAGGTTTCCTGTTCAACGTTCATCGGAGCAGGGTGAGTCGGCCCCTAAGGCGAGGCAGAGATGCGTAGCTGATGGGAAGCAGGTTAATATTCCTGCACCGTCGTTAGATGCGATGGGGGGACGGATCGCGGAAGGTTGTCCGGGTGTTGGAAGTCCCGGTTCCTATATCAGAGAAGGCTGTTAGGCAAATCCGGCAGCGTAATTCAAGGGTATGGGACGAGCCAATTTATTGGTGAAGCAATCGGAAGTGGTTCCAAGAAAAGCCTCTAAGCTTCAGTCTAACGAGACCGTACCGCAAACCGACACAGGTGGGCGAGATGAGTATTCTAAGGCGCTTGAGAGAACTCGGGAGAAGGAACTCGGCAAATTTGTACCGTAACTTCGGGATAAGGTACGCCCATGTAGTTTGACTGGCCTGCGCCAGAAGGACGAAAGGGCTGCAATAAAAAGGTGGCTGCGACTGTTTAATAAAAACACAGCACTCTGCAAACACGAAAGTGGACGTATAGGGTGTGACGCCTGCCCGGTGCTGGAAGATTAAATGATGGGGTGCAAGCTCTTGATTGAAGTCCCAGTAAACGGCGGCCGTAACTATAACGGTCCTAAGGTAGCGAAATTCCTTGTCGGGTAAGTTCCGACCTGCACGAATGGCGTAACGATGGCCACACTGTCTCCTCCCGAGACTCAGCGAAGTTGAAATGTTTGTGATGATGCAATCTACCCGCGGCTAGACGGAAAGACCCCATGAACCTTTACTGTAGCTTTGCATTGGACTTTGAACCAATCTGTGTAGGATAGGTGGGAGGCTTTGAAGCGGGGACGCTAGTTCTCGTGGAGCCAACCTTGAAATACCACCCTGGTTTGTTTGAGGTTCTAACCTTGGTCCGTTATCCGGATCGGGGACAGTGCATGGTAGGCAGTTTGACTGGGGCGGTCTCCTCCCAAAGTGTAACGGAGGAGTTCGAAGGTACGCTAGGTACGGTCGGACATCGTGCTAATAGTGCAATGGCATAAGCGTGCTTAACTGCGAGACTGACAAGTCGAGCAGGTACGAAAGTAGGACATAGTGATCCGGTGGTTCTGTATGGAAGGGCCATCGCTCAACGGATAAAAGGTACTCTGGGGATAACAGGCTGATTCCTCCCAAGAGTTCATATCGACGGGGGAGTTTGGCACCTCGATGTCGGCTCATCACATCCTGGGGCTGTAGCCGGTCCCAAGGGTATGGCTGTTCGCCATTTAAAGTGGTACGTGAGCTGGGTTTAAAACGTCGTGAGACAGTTTGGTCCCTATCTGCCGTGGGCGTTGGAAATTTGAAGGGGGCTGCTCCTAGTACGAGAGGACCGGAGTGGACGAACCTCTGGTGTACCGGTTGTCACGCCAGTGGCATTGCCGGGTAGCTAAGTTCGGAAGAGATAACCGCTGAAAGCATCTAAGCGGGAAACTTGCCTTAAGATGATATTTCCCGGGAACTAGATTCCCCTAAAGGGTCGTTCGAGACCAGGACGTTGATAGGTCAGGTGTGGAAGCGTAGTAATACGTTAAGCTAACTGATACTAATTGCCCGTGAGGCTTGTCCCTATAACCTTAGCAGGTTATATGATGAGCTTATTTGTTTGCCAAGGTGACTATCCATAAAGATAGCAACACCGTTTGGACAATCATACCCAACCGACCACACCCACCCCGGTGTGGCCGGTATAAAAAACTACTTCTTCTAAATTGCGCTCTTTGTTGCCACTACCGTGGAACAGGGAACGATACAAGTTATGCCTGATGACCATAGCGAGTTGGTACCACCCCTTCCCATCCCGAACAGGACCGTGAAACGACTTTGCGCCGATGATAGTGCTGCAACCAGTGTGAAAGTAGGTCATCGTCAGGCTTTTATTAAAAAACCCTCTGCA
>NZ_FOLC01000055.1 GCF_900112135.1 Collimonas sp. OK412 | reverse complement strand
ACGTCACAGCGATGGCACGATTGAATCGACCTATCGCAGAACATCGCGAGTATTAAATTCGTACCCTTTACAAGGGGCGGCTAATGGGTGACCCCGATCCTTCTCTGCCCGCTCTAGCGCGAACGCTAAAGGTGCAAGTAGATGAATTTTTGGGCGATACAACGAAGAGCCACGCCAAGCGTGGTCCGGCTTCGCAATTGGAGCGCAGCATCGAACGTATTAACCAATTGCCCAAGACGAAACAACGCTTTGTTTTACAGATGCTTGATACCGTGCTGGCGCAATCAGGGCAATAGTCGCTTTAATTAGCCGCTAATAAAAAAGCCGCTTTCAGAACCTTGGGTAACTGCCAGGGCTGAGAGCGGCTTTTCTTTTTTAAAACAAGACATCAGCAAACAATTCCATGCATGACAAATGCAATACGTACCATGAGTTAGCTGTAATACGCTAAAAGCGTAGGTGTATTACAGCTGAGAAGCCAGCTGCGACAGGCACTTTGGCGATTTTAGTTATTTTTCTCAGCATCTTTTTATCGCAGTTTTTGCTAAAAAAAACAGCCACATTTTCTTTTACTATCAAGCAATTAGCTCTCATAAACAACTTAGCTGTATTACAAACTACGCGTACCTGTATGACACGTAAAATCCCTGCCACCACAGGGATTTTACCGATTTCAACCATGTTGCGTGGTGTGTGACCAGTCCTTCAGGGGAAGTGGGGATTTCCCACGCAACTAAAGGGTTGGTGAGTTGTTGGCTTTTCCAGGTAGCGGAGAATTCTGCAATTTTCTGGAATTGAGCGAACCAGCAGCGGATAACACCCTCACGCCGGATTAATTCCAACTCTCACGCTGCACCACGCCGGCATATCACAAGAAATAGCAAAGAAATCTTCAACATACTCAAGCCCTAGCGTCTGAAGTCTTGATATAAATTCATTCATTGCTTCTTCGCCAAACGACGGGCCAAACGACACTAAATCATCATTGCTATCGAGGGGATGTTCGACTTCCATCACCTGAAGGAGTTGCGTGTAATCAATGCTTTTGGCAATAAGCGCCGCTTGTCGAATAACGATGCCATATTCGTTTGTAGCTTTAACTGTATTCATTATTTTACCTTTGGAATTACGGTGCCAGGCGGCACATGTATTTGAACGTTATAGACTGGGGTGCTCGGCATCGGCTGGAACATCTGGAACCACTCAGGTTTTCCAGCTGTGCTTAGCGCTTTTTCTGGAACTGCAAAATCGATTCTTATAGGGCCGGTTCCCCCAGGTTTGGCAGCATCAAGCGCAGTGACATAAACACGATTTCCGGCTCCAATGCCAGTAGGAATCGCAGTTCCACCATTTTGCATCCAAGTAGCCGCCTCATCTGGACTAACCCACCGGGAAACTGTTGTATAGCCCGGTGGAAGCGGGCCTGTCGCAGAGCCAAGTCCCCTAGGCGCAGTGACGCTCCAACCTGGGCCAAGTGTTGGGACCGCATCGCCCACTACCGCTGCGTTATTTACCCCGACGACATTCACCGTTCGGGGCTTGGCAAACGGTGCACCCGTAGCCACCGCCCCAGCCATTTCTACCGAGTTACCTAAAGCCCCAAATGCCCGCGCGGTATTATCATTAACGCCAACGGTTCTCAAACCACCATACACAGCACCACCAAGCGGCGAATCATAAAGCATGCCATTACGATTAACAAACTCCTGTGCTGGTAACAAACCACTGCCTTGTGCAGAGCCTACCATCACCCCGTCAGTCCATTGCCTGTTATAGGCTATTCTCAATGCTTGGTCATTTGCCTTATCACCGTAAGGATTAGCTGCCGTGCTATCAACATAATCATTCCAGGTGGAGGTCTGTGTATTTCTCGCATCTAGAAACTCTGCTGGGTCAGTAATCATATAAGAGACATCATGAGTCCGCTTTGGTGTAAGACTATCTGCGCCTTTATCGATGCCATTGAGCCGCGTGAATTTCGTATTGCCTCGCTCGCCACCATCGCTTACTGTCAGGCCATCCGATGTGCGGACCGGCCGGCCAGTTGCATTGACGACACTACCGCCGTACACGTCGGCATACTGATCGGCGACAGTTCTTGCAGGACCATTCCAATACTGCCCCTCTGTCATCCCATTTGCGCTGCCAGACCTGTCAGCGAGTTGGAATTTTTCACCAACAGGCGTATTGCCATCGTCATAGCCATAGATTTTGGTAGGCGTCGCCGCCATCTGATCGACCACAGCGTTACCGATCGTACTGGCCACCACGTCTCGTAAAATTCCCGGCAAGTTATTCTGAAAACTACCACCTCGCACCAAACTGCTGGCCGCACCAGCAGCCAACCCCGCCGCAATGCCGCGTGTCATGGTTTGCCCCGCATCGCTCATCGACGCTCCGCTGCGCACCGCTTCCCAGCCTTTGTCTCCAAATTGCGATCGACCAATACTGTCTGCAACCCCTGCACTCACCCCAGTAGCAATCGCAGAAGCTGCCACGCTGCGCCAATCAAAATGGCTCTGCAATCCGGTAGCCACTTCAACCCCTTGGCTGACAACGCTGGTAATCGCTCCTCTGACAACTCCTTGCGTAAAAGCGCTGCTTCCTTGCAGCGCCGGACCGTACTGCACGACGCCGCCGGCGACTGCACCGCCAATGGCTCCCATGGCTACGCCGGTCCAGTCGAATCCATTTTGCTGCCCTCCTGCAATCAATACAGCTTGCGAAGCGGTTGCGCCTGCAGCCCCCCCGATGGCACCGGCCGCGACAGGGCCCCAAGCTGGGGGAACAGCGCCAGCCGTATAAATCGTCACAACAATCGCGACAACCATTGCGAGGAATTGTACAAAACTGCCACACCCGCCGTCCGAAGACGGCGGTGGCGGCGGCAACGGCTCCGTCGGCAAGTACGGCAACGTATCGCCAATCGCCTGTCCCGGGTTATAGACCCTGAAAGTCGACGCCGTATTGTGGAAGTTGCTGACCTTGTTAGGAATCGAGATCACCTGTCCGGCCGCAATGTGGTCGCCATTGGTCAGCCCGTTGGCATCCGCAATCAAATACCA
>NZ_FOLC01000057.1 GCF_900112135.1 Collimonas sp. OK412 | reverse complement strand
TCGTATTTGATGTCGGCCAGCTGGTAGTAAATCCGGTTTGCCGGCGCGTCGGCTGTGGTGTAGGACTCGCGGGTGCGGTTGCCCTCTTCGTCATATTCGAAATACGACAGCATATTGAACGCATTGGAACACAAAATATGTCATTGCAAGACCTGACCCTGATCCTCAATGGGTGACCCCGATCCTTGTGTTACCAATGCAATAAGTGAGATAGACTTGATCGCTAGGCCGCTCGTTCTTGCTCTTTATAGGGAGCAGCGAGCGGCCATTGGCGTGCGATTTCTGGACGCTGTCGGTAGCCAGTTTAAATGCCCCGTCTGGACATAATTCAATCCTGCCAGAATATGAAATATGTCATTGCAAGAGCTGCCCCCGATCCTTTCTCTTATTCGTTCTCGTCTGAGACAAGAGAATTCAAGAAAATTTCGAGATTATCTGCTAGACACACTACAGCCCTTGAAGGGTCATCGTAATAGTCAGATTGATAAAAACAAATTGCGCCGATTTTCCCCGGTTCCAAGCTATAGCAAAAATAATCCCCACCTGAGTCACTTGCTATCGGAATTAAATTCTTTGGGAAAAATTCATTCCCCTGAATGAGATCGACATAGGTATCCTCAAAACGAGTTCCACGCATGCCGTGCTTGATCGGTAGAAATTCATTCACAGGAAAATACTCGTCTCCTCGCGGGAACAAATTTGGCACGGGCCTACCTCCATTAAAATGAAGGTAGTGTTGTCTTAAGTCTTCAGGAAATGAAAATCCAAAACGGGTTTCTAACTCATTCAATTCGACATCGCTAACGGAAGGCGCGACGTCAGTAATTTTTAAAGCAGTCATATCAACTCTCTTTCATTTATCGCCTGTAAGGGACACCATTCAGTTGTTCCCACTGAAAGACGGAACCTTTGTGCGGGATAGTCGCATTATGAGCGCCCCTCTCAACCAATTCCAACGTAGATGTTCCTGTGGCAGGATTAAAATCATCAACGTGATGCCAAACATACCCGCTCGGTGAATCAGCGCCTCGAGGCACTAAATCTTGTAGGCCAGCGGCCTCGTTGGCTGCTTTAAAGTCAAGTCTTCGACTACCAGTCATTTCGAGGTTCAACACGTTCTGTTGTCCCTCCCGTATGGGAAACAGATAGTCAGTCTTGGCAAATGTTGGACCACCGTTCGGTGTCACCTGTACCCCTGGGTACCCTTTCTCGGCAGCCCTAGCATGCAACACCAACTCTTCTGTCGTGTTTGCCCCAATACTACCCTCGGTCGATAGTAATTTCCTTCCGCTTAATTCAATCGAACTTGAATCTCCGAGTGCCCCAATCTGATACCTAACGCCAACTGATATTCCACTTGCGGAACCAGACGGAAATGCCTCCCCCATGAGCCGCATCCCTGAACCGGCTAACTGCAAGCCTTTTCCATAGACAAACGGACTGGCAAATTCGCCGACAAAACCGCCCAGTCCTTGCACCGGATTGGCATAAGGCAGCAGTTCTCCGCTAGGCCACTGTGATGTCGATTGTTTAGCAATATTATATGCATCCGACGGATCAACGCCAGCCTCCGTTAAACCATTCATGTATAGGCCTTGCTGCAACGTGCTGGCAATGCCCATCACCATTTTCGGGACGCCATTGACTATACCGTTCCTGACACCCTTTCCAAGGTCCCAAATAAAGTCTCCAACATGACCCATTTGCTCCCCGTAGCTCATCTCCGTCTGTACCGACTCCGCTGCGGGACTCCTAACATCGCTCCGGCTGTATCTGCCCGTTTGCACCATTTCCGGCTCACCCTGATCATTCAAGTTCCATGCAGGATTCAGCGGTTTAAGACCGGAAGACGGATCGTTTTGATACGGCGCCGCGCCTTGGATGTCATACCCGTCCCGGTCCACTGGTGTATCAATAAACCGCGCCCTTGCCGGATAGCCGCCCCGAGTCAAATCCGCCGGTGTATAACCGCCATAGCTGGTCGTCGCCAGCGGTACATCAGAGTTGCCAAAACCGTCGGCAAGTTGTGGTTGTACAGCAGGCCGATTTACATCATCAATGCCGTAGATTTTCTGGGTACTGACTGCAGTCATCTGATCGGCGATCGAATTGCCAATGGTACTGGCTGCCACATCCCGTAAAATCCCCGGCAAATTATTCTGGAAACTACCGCCTCGCACCAAACCGCTGGCCACACCCGCAGCTAACCCGGCGGCAAGGTTACGCGTCATGGCTTGCCCTACATCATTCGTCAGCATCCCACCAGGCGTCGCCTGCAATCTGCCAATACTGTCTGCAACCCCTGCACTGACCCCAGTAGCAATCGCAGAAGCAGCCACGCCACGCCAATCAAAATGGCTTTGCAATCCGATAGCCACTCCAACGCCCTGAGTGACCACACTGCCGACAGCACCTTGCGCCAAACCTCGCACAAAGGCATCGCTGCCCGCCATCGGTATACCCTGGGTTACACCTGCTGTTACGGCCCCTCCAATGGCTCCCATTGCCACACCCTTCCAATCGAATCCTTTCTGCTCACCCCCAGCTATTAATACACCTTGAGATGCAACTGTTGCTGCAGCACCGGCAGTGGCGCCACTGAGCAAGCCCGGGCCCATAACGTAGCCAGTATAGGCAGCCACAACAATCGCCACGACCATGGCGAGGAATTGTACAAAACCACCACACCCGCCGCCCGATGACGGCGGAGGCGGCGGCAACGGCTCTGTCGGCAAATACGGTAAAGTATCCCCAATCGCCTGCCCCGGGTTATAGACCCTGAAAGTCGACGCCGTATTATGGAAGTTGCTGACCTTGTTAGGAATCGAGATCACCTGTCCGGCCGCAATGTGGTCGCCATTGGTCAGCCCGTTGGCATC
>NZ_FOLC01000059.1 GCF_900112135.1 Collimonas sp. OK412 | reverse complement strand
CGTTCTCCTTGATAAAGTTGGGTTCGCACCGTTACTTTATCGCTTGGCGTTTGCCAAGGGGAGGACGGCTAGATGATTATCAGGTCTTGCAATGAAGGATCGGGGTCAGATACCGTCTTGAATAGCAAGCCCGTTGGTTAAATAATTTGGGTCGAAGGGCTTGCCTGTACGGACCACTCCGTAAATAAGATGCGTCATTTTGTGCATGACGGCCCCGATCACAGCTTTTTTCGCCATACCGGCGGCCGAAAGCCGTTCAGCAAAACGACGTAGTATCGGGTTGTGTCGACATGCTACCAAGCTGGGCATGTAAAGTGCCGCTCGCATAGACGTGCTTCCTGCCCTGCAAATCATGGTTCGACCTTTGATGGAGGTGCCGGAACTGCGTTGCTTAGGTGTTACACCGAGAAATGCGGCAAATGCCTTGGCACTGTCAAATCTCCGGATATCGCCCAATTGGCCCAGGATCCTCGCCACTGTGGTGGCTCCGATGCCTGGGATGCTCCTGATTAGCTCTGCATCATGCTTGAGGCCGGGGTGTCGATCAATGTGGTCATCAATGTCGCCCTCCAACTTGTTGATCTCGGCGCTTAGCCAGGCGATGTGCTGCCTCACATGTTCGGCGATGTCGGTCATGCCGGTGAATGTGTTGGCCTCAAGCCTGTTTTCTTCCTGCTGGCGAATATCCTTTAATGCTTGCACTCGCAAGGATCGGGGTCACGCAAGGATCGGGGTCATGTCTTGCAATGACATATTTCATGTTCTAGCATGAGTGAATTATGTCAAGACCTTTAAGATTAGAACTCGCCGGCGGCGTCTATCATGTTACTTCTCGTGGCGACGGGCGTGAAGATATCTATGTCGATGATCAAGATCGATTGCTGTGGCTGGAAATCTTTGGACAAGTCTGCAAACGATTCAACTGGACTTGTCATGCTTGGTGCCAAATGTCCAACCATTACCACATCGTAGTGGAGACAGCGGAAGCAAATCTGTCGCAAGGCATGCGTCAACTTAACGGTGTTTATACCCAAAGCATCAACCGTCGGCATGGTCGAGTAGGTCATGTCTTCCAAGGACGGTATAAAGCCATTCTGGTTGAAAAAGACAGCTATTTGCTTGAGTTATCACGATATGTGGTCCTCAATCCCGTACGAGCACGTATGGTTAAAGTTGTGGGCAAATGGCATTGGAGCTCTTATGCAGCGATGCTGGGAGTAGAGGATCCTCCCAGGTGGTTGCAGACGGATTGGATACTTAAGCAGTTCAGTCGTCAGCGAAAAAGAGCTATCACCAAATATGCCGATTTTGTCAGAGCTGGCATCGGCTTACCCGAGATTTGGGGTAATTTGCGTGGGCAAGTCTATCTTGGCAGCGATGCATTCCTGCACCGCATGCAGGATTTGTCGAATCAGGAAATTACAGAAATTCCGCGTACTCAACGCCATCCCACAGGACAGCCGCTATCAAGCTACTGTGAGCGGTGCAATGAGCCTCGGCTGGCGATGGCGGCGGCGTTTGCTACGGGAAATTACACTTTGCGGGAGATTGCCGAGTATTTTGGCGTACATTATTCGACCGTAAGCAGAGCGATAAAGAAGATCGAAAAAAATGACAGCGATACATAGGGTGGTACGAATTTACGCTTGATTTTTTAGTTTGGTGTCGTGGTAATGTGTCATTGCAAGACCTGATAATCATCTAGCCGTCCTCCCCTTGGCAAACGCCAAGCGATAAAGTAACGGTGCGAACCCAACTTTATCAAGGA
>NZ_FOLC01000061.1 GCF_900112135.1 Collimonas sp. OK412 | reverse complement strand
TAACATGCCGTTCTCCTTGATAAAGTTGGGTTCGCACCGTTACTTTATCGCTTGGCGTTTGCCAAGGGGAGGACGGCTAGATGATTATCAGAGTTGAATTAATTCTTAAAAATTAATTCAACTCTGACCCTAATTAATTATTGCTAAGTTAATTCGACTCTGACTCTAATTAATTTCTGTTAGGCCGGTTCTATGTCGAAGTGGCCTAGGTAGTCGAGTTTTCCTACGGCTACTCCTTTGTTGCGCAGGATGGCGTGGGCGGTGGCTACGTGGAAGAAAAAATTCGGCAGGGTGAACGTCAGCAGGTAGGCGTCGCCTTGCAGGGTGGTTTTGAACTTGCCGAAGGTTAACGTCACCGGATGTGTTGCGCTTTCTTGCAAATCCTGCGGCTGTACGCTTTCCAGGAATGCGATTGTCTTGGCAATCCGCTCTTGCAACTCGGCTAGTGTCGTCTCGTTGTCTTCAAAGCGTGGCGCCTGGACCGCCGACAAGCGGCCGATGGCATTTTTCGAGGTGTCGCTGGCGCGCTGGATCTGTCCTGCCAGCGACAGCATGTCCGGCGCCAGTCTGGCGTTGACCATTTCGGCGGGGTCGATGTTGCCGGCCTTGGCGTGGGCCTCGGCCTTCTCCAGGTAACCGGCGAGTACGCCTAAGCCACGCACGAACACCGGAACGGAAATTTGGTACATCGATAAGGACTGCATGTCGGACTCCTGGAAGGATGGGCATCAAGCCGAGAGCATCATCCTATCCGTTTTGGCCCGGCGCTGCATGCCAGCCTGGGAACTGCCTGTGCGCCCAGTCCACCTGGTGCGGCGGCCTGGCTGGAACTACAGGTCGAGGCGATAGAACCTGGTATCGAGCCCCATGCGTGGGAAAGCCTGCGGCAGGCCGCTGGCGTCGATCTCGGCAAAGCCGTTCTTTTCATAGAAACGATGCGCGGCCAGGAAGGCTGCCGTCGTGCCCAGGAACACCTGCCGCAATCCTTGCCGGCGCGACCAGCCGAGCAGTTCTTGCAACAAACGATGGGCGACCCGGTGCTCACGGCCGCGGAACGGCGCCTTGACAAACATCTTGCGCAGCGCACCCTGGGCGTTGCCGATATCTTTCAGCGATATGCTGCCGACCACTTCCTCGCCGGCCCGGGCGATCCAGAAATTGCCGTGGCCGCTCTGGTAGAAATTGGGGATATCCAGCAGGTCGGGTTGTTCCTGCAAAGTGATTGCGAAGCCGAATTCGGTCTGCTGGATCGGCAGGATCAACGCGATCACGCCGTCGCGATACGATTCTGAATAGGGACTGATGGTGATCATTTTCAAGCGGTCCATAGCGGAAATAAAAAAAGACAGGCAAACGCCTGTCTTCAGGTTGCTGACAAAGCCTTCCGAAATTGGAAGGCTTTTTCTATAATGGGGCATGCTAAAAATCCCTGCACCGTACCAGCACGAACTGGAGA